>JAZSPK010000037.1:0-31208 GCA_045537405.1 Acetatifactor sp. | reverse complement strand
CAGTTCACAAATTCTATAATTCATCTTTTCTCCTTGTGAGCTGTTATAATGGTATAACTATATGCATTTACAGTTATTATACATGCATCTATATTGATATACCAGTTCTTTCCATTTCTCGTGATAACAGCATTATCTGATTTGATTTTATCTCTACACCATCCGACAACATCATCTGTATCTAATGACAGATTTCTTTTTATTCTAACAACACCCAATTCTGTTGTATGTAACTTATCTAAATTATTCAGCAATTCATTTGGTGCACTCATTATCTTGTATCCTCACTTCATCAAATTCAAATTTTGTCGAACTGTTTACATATCCAATTCTTTATTCAGTATACAGTTTTTTTCTTTAAAATTCAATTCCTCTGTGTACCGCATTTTCCAGTAACTATACAGTAGTACTTCCTCAGTAGAAACACCGTATCACATCCTATAGAATTCACAAAATCAGAGCAATCATTCGCACAAGACATCTATCTCCCACTTACCGACCATCGACTTGCCATGTTAATTACAATAATTAAAAGGATGGCACAATTACCACCCTTTTAAGACTTTCTTATAATTCTGTTTTACCCCGTACCCTATTTATGATACGGTTCTCCATATCGCTTTTGGGGTAAAGAAAAAACTCAGTGTACCTAGTCCCTTGAGGAAATTATGATTCTAAAATCACAATACCATATGGTTCCAGGCATACCTTCCCGACTATTTCCTCATCGTCCAAAATATTAATATACTTTCTCTCCTCTTTTTCGGAAGACTTGGAAAAATCGATACATTTTGCCTCATCAGAAAAATTACCAATGAAAATATATCTCTTAATTTCATTTTCTCTGTAACAAATTCCGATTCCTTCCGGAATGTCCACATCTCCTAATATGCCTGCTATCTGCGCATCCTCAACCAGCTGACGACATAACTTTTCGATAAGAGCATCTTCACAATTTGCAGTAATGTGATATGCAGTTCCTGCACCATACGTATTCTTTGTAATTACCGGCTCACCTTTGTAATAATCATTCTCATACACTGCAAGTACTTCTGCCGTTGTCGTATGAATTACTTCACATATTTCCTTAAGTTTATATGTATTTTGATTCCAACAGGTCTCATTCCATTCTTCATCAAACAGTGCATCCGTCTCTTCTACCCACATTCCAAAAACATCAGAAAGCTTCTCATGTGTAGCTTCACCAAGAAAACACAAATCGCTTTCATCCACCACACCAGAAAATGCAGTGCTCAGCAGTATTCCTCCACGTTCCACAAATTTACGCATCTTTTGTTGAATATCATTATGGAACATATAGAGCAGAGGTGCAATCACTATCTTATACTCTTCAAAATCTGACCTTGAATCTAAAACATCAACGCCTATACCATTTTGCCAGAAATATTTGTAATACTGCGCACACAGATTATCATAATCCAAGCCACAATTTCTTGGTCCTTGCGACTGATTTAATGCCCACTTACTTTCTTTATCATATATAATTGCAACTTTTGACGGATTATCACTTCCATAAATCCTATCTGATATCTTTTCCATATCGGCACCAAGCATAGATATCTCCCGAAATACTCTCGTATTCTCTGTACCCACATGGGAAATCACTGCAGAATGCATCTTCTCAGCACTTCCTCGTGACTGCCGAATCTGAAAATATAAGCCACTTTCAGAACCATGTCCTATGGCATTCAGTACTGCCAACCTATGCATCCCCGGCTTTTTCATTTTACTTACAGGACGCCAATTAACGGTGGATGGCGTACATTCCATTAAAAGAAATGGTTGCTTTTTCAAACCTCTGATATAATCATGAGCGAAACTTTCCCTATAGGCTTCCACGGTGTTATTATTAGGGGTATGCCAATAAGGGTAACTGTCCCATGATATAATATCCAACTCTTTAGCCAACTCAGGATAACACAATCCATCATAAAGTCCCATCATATTTGTGGTTACCGGTATCTCTGGATTAACTGCCTTAACAGCAGCTATCTCTGCTTTCAGGAAATCGGTGGTCTGATATGTGGTAAACCTCCACCAATCAAGCCATAATCCATTAATTGCCGTCTCACTTATTGTGCCCGGTGCCTCTACCTCATCAAAGCTGGAATATGTATGAGACCAAAATCGTGCCCACCAGGCATGATTCATCTTGTCTACATTGCCATACTTCTTTTTCAGGTATTCTCTAAATGCCTGTTGACATAGCGAACAATGGCATTCTCCGCCGTATTCATTAGAAATATGCCACATAATAACAGCCGGATGGGAAGCATATCTTTCTGCCAACTTTGTATTGATTATTTTCACACGCTCTCTGTATACAGGTGAAGTCATGCAATGATTATGTCTGCCACCAAAGTGAGCTCTTAATCCCTTATCATCCACTCGCAATACTTCCGGGTATTCATTAGCCAGCCAATGAGGGCGTGCTCCCGAAGGCGTTGCCAAATTCACATAAATTCCGGCGTTGTATAATTTATCTATGATTTCATCCATCCATGCAAAATCAAACTCATCCTTCTTCGGTTCCAGGTGTGCCCAAGAAAAGATACCAAGACTCACGTTATTGATATGAGCCTTCTTCATTAGTTCAATGTCTCTTTCTACAATCTCCGGATAATCAATCCATTGATCCGGATTATAATCTCCCCCATGCAAAATATGTGGATATTTTGGTGTTATCGGTGTAAATTTCTTCCCCATACTTTTTCCTTTCCTTTAATCAATATTAATAATATTAGTATTTTATCCAGCTTTCTCTCGGTCCGAGATACGACTCCGGAAGTTTTGTATCCTCCCTCCAAAGCAGAATTCTCTCTACTACTATCGCAGGGCTCATGCCATATACATATAAACGATTTATACCGTTCCTGCATGTTACGGTGGCCTCTGTTACTTTGATATGTTCATAAGCTTCTTCCGTCCACTGCGCACTCAAAAAGAAAGGTTTATTCTCTTCCCTGACCGTATTAATAATCTGAATCTCTTCTTCATTCACAGAAAATCCAATATATTGTTTAGATTCAAATGATACCGGTGTAGTCGCTGCCATATAAAAACGAATCCTATAAATTCCTTCCCGTTGTGCAAAAAAATCATATGCCACCCATGGCCGCTCTTCTTCACTGCAAAAATCAACCGTCACCGGAAAAACCTTTATTGCTTCTCCGGTTCGCCCATAAGGAGCAAGTACTTTAAAACCACCGTTCTCTACATCATGTTTTTCACAAAAATGACTGGCTTCCATCGCCACATATCCATCCGTTTCCAGAAAAACATTTGTCGGAAAACTTTTATTTTCCGGTTCTGCCTCTACAAAAACAGTCGCTGTCCCGTGCTCTCCATTGTTGATAGAAAAACATCCCTTTTCTCGTCCTTTTAGTTTCTGCTTATCAATAAATACCTCTAATCTCTCCGTTTTCTTCACATCCCCTTTCATGGATGAGAATTGTAACCATGGGCACTCCGTTTTGATTTCATAAGAAATTGGCATTTGACTCCCGCAAGCAATCTCAAATTCGATTTTATTCACATCCGGCCGCAATGCATCCTTCCATACTTGTGGCTTTTCGCTCCAGAAACCACCCGTAAGGTAGTTTTCATCTTCTGTTCTTGCTACAATCATTCTCGGCTGATTCACAGGATAAACATAAATACGCTGAGGATATTTATTGTTTTCACAATTCCATGTAGTAAATCCAATATGCTCTGATAATCCAAAACCATTAAAGCAACCATTATCTATTGTGTGATATTCCTCAACTAATTGCTTATCAAAAGATAAACACATTGTTATTTCATCCGCCAAATCATTGGCCTCAATCCTGTTTTGTGATGCATACAATTTATTACGTCCTGCTAAAATCCACATTTTCATCAGATTCGCAGTACCACATGCCGGATAATACAATAACGAAATATATGCTCCCAATTTTTGATTCGGACAAATGCTTTTATATTTCTCACAGATACGTATAATTTTTTCTGAACATTCCAATACCTCCTGTGCCTCACTAAAATGCACCGGATGATATACATCAGCATTCATTGTTTCATGTTTACGCCTTGCCAAAAGTCTGTTATACTCCCAAAGTGCCTTTTCCAGTTCTTCTAACTGCTCTTCTGTAAAAGCATCTCCAAATTGCTTAGATACCCATTCTTTTGTATACCGTTTCGTAATAGCTGCATCTGTTCCGCCCCATTTTTCCATATCATAAGCCAAATCCAGAAAAAAGGATAATCCATATTCTTGGGTTCCAATATCCCCTACATTTGTTACCCATATATCCCTCACTCCATATTCATACGCTGCTGTCATTTGTTCCCAAAGCTTCGGCAAATAAGTGGAACCAATCCATTCAAAAGCATGAGGTCCTCCGTGCATATCCATATGATAATACATACCGTACCCACCCGGATGATTTCTCATTTTTTCAGAAGGCAAGGTTCTGGTCGAACCCTGATTATTATCACTCAACATCAAGGTTACTCCATCTAACTCCGGATCGCCTATAAGTCCCGGTGTGTCTTGATTTCCATAAAAAAATTCTTCCACCTCGGTAAATAATACGATTTGTCGTGGCACTTTTGACAAATCTTCATTTATAGTTTCACGAATTAATTGATTCTGTACTTTTAATACTTGTCGAAGTAAATCAATATTGTCTTTTAAGGTACAATCAGCCCCTAAAATTGCAGTATCGTTTTCACCTCTCATTCCCATCGTTATAACATTTTCAAACTGCCGGTTGCGAAGCAATCCGTCTCGCCAAAACTCCGTAATTCCCTCCGGATTCTTTAAGAAAGACCATGCGTCTCCATACTTGGAATCAGGTCCGCGAAACAATCCGTATTCTGCTCCGGCACGCATACATGGTTCATGATGGGATGTACTCATAACAACGCCCAATTCATCTGCCAGTTTAGCACTTTCCAAACCGGGACCATCCAAATTAAAATTAGAATTCCACATTGCCGGCCACAAATAATTTCCCTTTAATCTCAGCAACAATTCAAACACAGCTTCGTAGCATTTTGCGTTAATACCGCCAAAATGCTCCGTTGCCCAAGTACCAAACGCAGGCCATTCGTCATTTATAAAAAATCCTCTATACTTGACAGATGGCTCCTTGGAAATCATATTGCAGTTATCATTCAATACAATTTGAGTTTTCTTTTCAGGCCACACATGATTCCAATTTACAAGCGGAGATACTCCCAACACTTCCGATAAATGATACAGGCCGTAAATTGTACCTCTCTTATCACTTCCGGCAATTACTAAGGCACAATCAATTTCCGGTGCAGGGTTAGAAAGAATCTGAAATAAAAATACTTCCCTTTTTCCGTATATTGGAGTTAAATCAAGCATTCCTTTCTGTTCCAACTCTTGTAACATATTACTTTTCCCAATCGTACCATAGATTACACATCTTTCAGTAGCAATTGTTCTATTTATATTTCTTGGCCGATGTCCTATAATCAGTTCAATATCCCTTTTTACATTTTCCGCTACACGTTTTACCCCGGGATAGACATTCTCCTCCTCAAAAAAACAAAGTTCTTTATCAAAAATCATTTGAATCATAAGTGTCCTCCTTGTCATAATAATTTTTTTGTAATATAATCATAACATACCTAAAAATGCAAAATATACATATATTTCGACATATTTATTGCATTATGCGACCAAGGAGCATTTATGAATAACTTTTTTTCAAAACTGGATAATGAGCTTTCCTGTAAACATTTATGTGGAGGTTTAACAGCCAATACGAACACGCCTTTTCACTGCCATGACGGTTATGAAATTTTAATTTTCCTTGAAGGAACCACTTCATTTTATGTAGAACAACATTGTGCATCCCTTACCAGAGGAGATATTATTTGTTGTCCCCCATATACCTTTCATAGAGCTTTACCTCAAAATGAACATAATTATGAACGGGTTCTGATTAATTTTTCTGAAATTAAACTATTTGAACTAAACAGCGCTCACACAAATCTTGCAAACTGTTTTTACAATCAAAGCGCACCTTATCGAATTTTACATCTCAATACTGATGAATTAACTTCTTTACTGCAGTACACAAAACGTTTAGAAAATTGTTTTACAGATTCCTGTTTCGGAAATGATGTGCTTCAAAAAGCTCTGCTCACGGAAATTTTAGTTATGCTAAATCTCCAAACTCTAGATCAAAGTCCGAAACACCATATCAATACCTATAGCCCTATTGTTACAAAAATATTCTCCTACATTGAAGCTCATTATAGAGAAGAATTTCGTATAAAGCACTTGGCAGATGAATTGCATCACAATGCTGATTACTTGACCCGTTGTTTTAAAAAAGCTACCGGTTGTTCGATCCAACAATTTATAATTGCCAAGCGTGTTAATCTGGCACAAAAGCTGCTCCGGGAAGGGAATGCACCTCTGGATGCCTGTTATTTATCAGGCTTTGAGAACTATTCAAATTTTTCCCGCACCTTTACGAAACATACCGGAATCTCACCAAAAAAATATCAACTCAATACATAAAAAAACCTCTCATGCAGACCTTTTTACAGTGCATGAGAGTGAGACTGGAACTGTGGTGTGCTCCACTGAGGAAATTCCACAATGTACTACTTTTTAAACCATATACACAGTAGTACTTCCTCAGTAGAAAAACCGTATCAAATCTTATAGATTTACCTTTTCTGCCTTCCTCATAGAAAATCAACCAAGATTACTCCATCCTCATCCTGCCTAGTTCATCCTAGTCAAGTCAGAAAAAACAATTAAAAGGGCAGCTAATTTGCCACCCTTTCTTGCATTCCCCATGAACTTAGATTCAGCTACTCCCTATTTATGATACGGTTCCCCGTTGATAATCCGAAACGCCCTATATATCTGCTCAGTCAGAATCACCCTCATCAACTGATGCGGAAAGGTCATATCTGAAAAACTTATGGCCTGATTAGAACGTTTTAAAACCTTTTCATGAAGTCCCAAAGAACCTCCAATAACGAATACTAAGTGACTCTTTCCCTGTACGGTAGTTTTTTGAATACAATCTGCAAAACCTTCGGAGGTATAACGTTTACCTTTAATTTCCAAGGTAAATACATAGGCATCCTCTTTAATCTTTTCCAAGATTCTGTCTGCTTCCTTTTCTTTAATCTGGTCTTCCAGTGCCTCGGAAGCCTTGTCCGGCGTCTTTTCATCAGCCACCTCGACAATTTCCAGCTTACAATATTTACTCAATCTCTTGGCATATTCTTCAATTGCCTGACGATAAAAGTTTTCCTTAATCTTTCCCACACATACAATTGATATTTTCACTTTTCACCTCTAATATCCTATAAAACCGCATACACTAACAGCATGCCAAAGTTTGACATGCTGTTTCATGTAAAAAATTAATCTTCAAATAAAGAATCGTACAATTCGTCTGTGATATGATCCAAATATTCAATGCCCATATCTCTAAAGCTGGTAAATACCGAACGCTTTAACATTTCTGAACGCTGGAAATATAATTCTTCCTGCGGCATCATATTTGCCTGCTCTCCGATTGCTTCATTGATTCTGTTGGCAACATCATTTTCCTTGCACCAATCAATAATACGCTGCTTCTGTGCCTTTTCTGCTGATGCTTCCGTAGAATAGGATTTACCCTTTTTAAAGGAAATAATACCACTTATCAAGAACACAACACAGAACAGGGTTAAAACACCTTCTATTAAGTATTTGCCGGGACCATATACAGGAAAAGGAATAACACCTACAAATACTAATATCATTAACACAAGACCTACAACCCCTACTATAACAAGCGTCCATGCAGAAGAATAATTATCCTCTGCACGCGCTTCACTATCTACATATCCTGCCATAATACGCCCTCTATTATTTATTGCTTAAGTACTCATCAATACCCTTTGCAGCTGCTTTACCTGCGCCCATTGCCAAAATAACGGTTGCTGCGCCGGTAACAGCGTCACCACCTGCATAAACACCTTCTTTAGAGGTACAGCCGGTTTCTTCATCTGCAACGATACATTTCCACTTGTTTACTTCCAAACCTTCTGTTGTAGAAGAAATCAAAGGATTAGGAGATGTACCCAGTGACATGATTACAGTATCCAGTTCCATTACGAACTCAGAATCAGCCTTCACAACAGGTCTTCTTCTGCCGGACTCGTCAGGTTCACCTAATTCCATCTTAACGCATTTCATACCGATTACCCAGCCCTTATCATCCTTTAAGATTTCTACAGGGTTGGTCAACAGGTCGAAGATGATTCCTTCTTCTTTTGCATGATGTACTTCTTCCACACGGGCAGGAAGTTCTTCTTCACTACGACGGTATACTATATGCACCTCTGCACCAAGTCTTAAAGCGGTTCTTGCAGCATCCATAGCTACGTTACCACCACCAACAACTGCCACCTTCTTACCACGCATAATAGGTGTGGTAGAATTTTCGTCAAATGCTTTCATCAAATTGCTTCTGGTCAAGTACTCATTTGCTGAGAATACACCATTTGCATTTTCACCGGGGATACCCATAAACTTAGGAAGTCCTGCACCGGAACCGATGAATACAGCATCAAAGCCTTCATCTTCGATTAATTCATCAATTTTAACAGACTTACCAACTACTACGTTTGTTTCAATCTGAACACCAAGTGCTTTTACGTTTTCGATTTCCTTAGCCACAACAGCCTTCTTAGGAAGACGGAACTCCGGAATACCATAAACCAAAACTCCACCTGGCTCATGTAATGCTTCAAAAATGGTTACATCATAACCCATCTTAGCCAAGTCACCTGCGCAGGTAAGACCAGCCGGACCGGAACCGATAACTGCAACTTTTTTGCCCTTCTTTTCCTTAGCACCTTCAGGCTTAATACCATTCTCACGCGCATAATCTGCTACAAATCTCTCTAACTTACCGATGGAAACAGGCTCACCCTTAATACCACGGATACACTTACCTTCACACTGGCTTTCCTGAGGACATACACGTCCGCAAACTGCGGGAAGTGCACTGGATTCGCTGATAATCTGATAAGCGTCTTCGATATTACCTTCTTTTACCTTACCGATAAATCCGGGGATATCAATAGACACAGGACAACCCTTTACACACTGTGCATTCTTACAGCCGATACATCTGTTAGCTTCAGCCATAGCTTCTTCTTTATTATATCCCAAACAAACTTCTTCAAAGTTAGTAGCACGAACCTGTGGATCCTGCTCTCTAACAGGTATTTTCTTTAATACGTCCATTATTCCATCCTCCTATTCGCAATTTCCACATCCGCCGTGATGTGTATCGCCTTCTTGCTCTTTTAAGAATGCTCTACCTTCAGCAGTCTTGTAAATCTGCTGACGAGTCATTGCTTCGTTGAAATCTACTAAATGTCCGTCAAATTCAGGTCCGTCTACACAAGCAAACTTCACCTGACCGCCTACGGTTACACGACAAGCACCACACATACCGGTACCATCAACCATAATAGGATTCAAGCTTACGATAGTAGGAATCTCAAGTTCCTTTGTAAGCAAGCATACAAACTTCATCATAATCATAGGTCCGATTGCTACGCAAACATCATATTTCTTACCTTCGGCAACCAAATCCTTAATGGTCTGGGTAACCATACCGCTTCTACCATAAGAACCATCATCCGTAGTTACATAAAGATTGCCTGCAACTGCTTTCATTTCTTCTTCCAAAATCAAAAGGTCCTTGGTTTTGCTACCTACAATAACATCAGCATCAATACCATGCTCATGAAGCCATTTAACCTGAGGATATACGGGAGCAGTACCTACACCACCTGCTACAAAGAGAATATTCTTCTTCTTTAACTCTTCTAAATCTTCGTTAACAAATTCTGAAGGGCATCCCAAAGGACCAACGAAATCATGGAAAGCATCGCCTTCCTGTAATTTCGTCATCTTTAAAGTTCCTGCACCAATTGCCTGGAAAACAATGGTAACGGTTCCTTTCTCACGATCATAATCACAAATGGTCAAAGGAATTCTTTCTCCATCCTCGTCCATTCTAACGATAACAAATTGACCGGGCTCACACGCATGTGCCACACGCTTTGCTTCCACTTCCATCAAATAAATATTTGTGGTCAGTTCTTTTGCTTTAACAATCTTATACATTTTCACATACACCTTTCGTTGTATTTTTTAAAACTCTATCTGATATTCCTTGGTAATCACCTTGCTGACTACTCCGTATTCATTCACACAAATAGCTTTTATTACATATTCCCCCGAATCCAAAAAGATAATATTATTGCAAACTGCACTTTCTGTTGTGGGTACACTGCCATCCACTGTGTAATAAACTTTTTCGTCTTCCTCACAAGTAATCTTTAAAGGAATAATCTCCTTGTAAAAACCCGCCTCATGACTGAAAACCGGTTCTGCCACTAAATACGGCGAATATCTTTCCATAACGTTTACATTATTACAGCCCTTTACCAAACTGTCAATCGTTTGATAGTCATTTTTTTCTGCATATAGCAAAATTAGTCGATTATATGCCTTTTCCACATCTTTTTCTGAAGCAATCGGACTCTGCACAATACGGAACAGCCATGCTTCGTAGTGTTCAAAATCATTCAGATTATTATAACATTCCACGATTCTCCAATATAAAGATATATTTCCGTCATCTAAACTATGGGCTTTTTCATAATATTCAATAGCCTTATGATAATCACCGTTCTGTGTATAATAATTTCCCCGATTTAACTGATATTCCGCGGATGTAAATAAATACCACAGAGCATACACGCTTACACAAATTCCCACGAAAACAAAAATTCCCAAACCAATAAAGAAATGATGCTTCTTGGATTTGTGTAATACCTTAGTATCCTTCTCCTCGATTTCATCCATAATCAAAGTCATGGTCTCATCAATTTGACTTTCTACCTCAGGTTCAAAATCCGGAACAATATGTACATCTTCGCCACATTTCTCGCAGTACAATTTTCCTTCCGGTAGCTCCGCTCCACATTTTAAACATTTCATATGTGAAGTCCTCTCTTTATTAGAATAAACCGGTTATTACCCCATCATCATCTACATCAATACTGTATGCAGCAGGAGTCTTGGATAAACCGGGCATGGTTGTAACCGCACCGGTAAGTACCACCACGAATCCTGCACCTGCAGATACATATACTTCACGTACATTCATCTCAAAATCAGTAGGTCTTCCCAGCTTTGTAGGGTCATCTGACAGTGAATACTGGTTCTTTGCCATACATACGGGCAGATTACCGAAGCCCAACTGTTCTAACTTATCCAGCTGCTTTAACGCTGCAGGTGCAAAGATTACATCATTTGCTCCGTAAATTTCCTTTGCAACCGTTTGTATTTTTTCCTTTAAAGGCATTTCGTCTTCATATAATACCTTGAAGTGGCTTTCCTTGGTTTCTATGGTTTTTAATACCTTTTCTGCAAGGGCTATACCACCTTCGCCGCCCTTTGCCCAAACTTCTGCAAGGGCAAATTCACAGTTTCTGTCCTCACAGAATTTCTTCACAAATGCTACTTCTGCTTCGGTGTCGGACACAAAGGAATTCAAAGTCACAACTACGGGAACACCGTACTTCTGTAAATTTTCAATGTGCTTTTCAAGATTTACAATTCCCTTTTCCAAGGCTTCCAGATTTTCGTTATTCAAATCAGCCTTAGCCACTCCACCATTGTATTTTAAAGCACGAATAGTTGCTACTAATACCACAGCATCCGGCTTAAGTCCGGCTTTTCGACACTTAATATCAAAGAATTTCTCTGCTCCTAAATCTGCACCAAAACCGGCTTCCGTAATACAATAATCCGCCATCTTCAAAGCAGCCTTTGTGGCAATAATAGAATTACAGCCGTGTGCAATATTTGCAAAAGGTCCACCATGAATTAACGCAGGAGTATGCTCTAAAGTCTGAATCAAATTCGGCTTCATAGCATCCTTAAGAAGTGCCGCCATAGAACCAACTGCCTTTAACTGACCTGCTGTAACCGGCTGACCTGCATAGTCATAAGCCACTACCATACGTGACAATCTTTCCTTCAAATCATGCAAATTCTCTGCCAAACAAAGCACAGCCATGATTTCTGTGGCAACGGTAATAACAAAATGGTCTTCACGAACCACACCGTCCATTTTGCTTCCCAAGCCGACTACCACGTTACGAAGCACACGGTCATTCATATCCAGGCAACGCTTCCATACTACGCTTCTGGTATCGATATTTAATTCATTCCCCTGCTGGATATGATTATCCAATACTGCCGCCAAAAGATTATTGGCACTGGTAATGGCATGAAAATCTCCTGTAAAATGCAAATTCAATTCTTCCATCGGTAAAACCTGAGAATATCCACCACCGGAAGCACCACCCTTAATACCAAAGCAAGGTCCCAAGGAAGGCTCACGAAGAGCAATGACTGTTTTCTTGCCTAATTTACTGAAGGCCTGACCTAAACCTACGCTTACCGTGGTTTTTCCTTCTCCAGCCGGTGTAGGATTAATAGCGGTTACTAAAATCAACTTACCGTCCGGATTATTTTCAATGCTTTTTAAATACTCATTGGAAATCTTAGCTTTGTATTTGCCGTATAACTCCAAATCATCTGCCTCAATTCCAATCTGTTTTGCCACATCAATAACAGGTAACATGGTTGCTTCCTGTGCAATCTGAATATCTGTTTTCATGGGATAATTCCTTTCCAAATTTATTTTTTATACTACTTCATCCAATAATTGCTCAAATTGTTCCATGCTCATAAGAACCTTACGTGGTTTGGTACCTTCTTCTTCACCAACCACACCATAATCACACAACTGATCCATAATTCTTGCAGCACGGTTAAAACCAATCTTAAAGGCACGTTGTAACATACCAATGGAAGCTTTGTCTTTTTCAATAATGAATCTGCCTGCATCTGCAAAATACTCATCCAAACCGCTTCCACCACTAGCTCCACCGGCACCACTTCCGCCTGCACCGGAAGAACTTCCGAGATTCTTAATCTGTTCTTCCACATCCTCTGCATAAGTATTGCCAATAGCCTGATTCTTTAAGAAATCCACCACATCGGAAACTTCCTTATCCGATACAAAAGCACCCTGAATTCGGGCAGGTTTCGGATAGCCCTGAGGATAGAATAACATATCGCCCTTTCCAAGAAGCTTCTCTGCTCCATTCATGTCCAAAATAGTTCGTGAGTCCACACCACTGGATACTGAGAAAGCTACACGGCTGGGCATATTTGCCTTAATCAAACCGGTGATAACATCTACGCTGGGACGCTGAGTTGCAATAATCAAATGAATACCGCAAGCTCTTGCAAGTTGAGCCAATCGGCAGATAGCCTCTTCCACTTCCCCGGGTGCAACCATCATCAAGTCTGCCAACTCATCTACAATAATAACAATCTGCGGCATCTTGGAAGGTACATTTTCCTCACCGTTTTCACGCATGGTTTCCAGCTTTTTGTTATATCCCTTTAAGTCACGCACATTAAAGTCTGCAAACTTCTTGTAACGCTCCGTCATTTCACTGACTGCCCAATGAAGAGCTGCAGAAGCTTTTTTCGGATCCGTAACCACCGGAATCAATAAGTGTGGAATACCATTATATACACTAAGCTCAACTACCTTAGGATCAATCATGATAAGCTTTACATCATCCGGATGTGCTTTATACAAAATACTCATAATCAAGGTATTGATACATACCGACTTACCGGAACCGGTAGCACCTGCAATCAACATATGGGGCATCTTGGCAATATCCGTCACCACAACCTGACCTGCAATATCCTTACCTACGGCAAATGCAATATTGGAGGGAAACTCTTTAAATTCCTTGGTTTCAAACAAATCACGTAAGGCAACTGCCATATTCTCTTTATTGGGTACCTCAATACCAATTGCTGCTTTTCCGGGAATAGGCGCTTCAATACGAATATCCGTAGCTGCCAGATTCAATTTAATATCATCTGCCAATCCTACAATTTTACTAACTTTAACGCCCTGTTCCGGCTGCATTTCATAACGGGTCACACTGGGTCCCTGACTGATATCCGTAATGGTCACCTTAACACCAAAGGTATTCAGGGTCTGCTGTAAACGCATAGCCGTTTCTTTCAATTCATTGGTATTATCTCCCATACTGGAGGAACCCTTTTGCAATCTGGAAATCGGAGGGAATATATATTTTTGAGGTATTTTCTTTTCTGCCCTCTCTATATCCTTCACAATCTGTGAATTTCCCTGAGTGCTTTCCGTTTCGCCTGATTGAGCCGGTCTAGCCACGGGACGCTTGCGCTCCGTAATCGGTTTGGGAGAATTTTCAGTATGTACACGAATTTGACTTGGGTTTTCCGTAACCGGCTGTATTTCTTCTTCCGGCTCTTGCACAGATGCCACTTCCTGAATACTCAACTGGTGGGCACTGCGAATTCTGATCTTATCAAAGTCAAATTCTTCTTTTTCCGTTTTCTTAACTGGCTTTTCTGTAATCGGTGCCTCTTCCGATTCTTCGTTATACACAATTTCATGTATATCGTCTCTGCGCTTAATGGATTCTTTTTTAGGAATGGTGGTATCCATAGCAACGCCGGTTACCTTTTTGTCCATTCGAAGAATCTTTTCATTTTCCTTTTCTTCTTCCTGAAGAAGCTTCTGATTGCGTCGTTCTTCATCACGCATTCTGCGCGCCACTTCCTTACGTGCACGCTCTTCGTCTCTCTTTATACGGTTTTCTTCATTTTCCAATCGTCTCTGTGCAGCATATTCTTTACGTCTCTCAGAACCCTCTCGGCCTCTTTCCAGCATACGACTACCGCCATCCTTTACACCGGAGATTAAAGATTTCTCCGTCATCAGAATGAAACTGATGGCACCGCATAATACCACAACCAAAACGGTTCCTACCATTTCCAAATACTTATTCAAAAAATAAGCCAGGCTTCCTGCAAACACACCACCGCCATTATGATTCAACTTACAGTTTTCATAAAGAGTTTTCGCGGAATACTCTGTAAGATTCGTAGCATTAGGTGCTATCAAATCACATATCACACCAATCATTACAAACAGTACAATTCCCGAAACTAATCTGCGAACCGCATGAGGATTTCCCACATTCGCATACCAAAAGGTAACTGCAAAAAACAATAAAACCGGAACTATATATGCAGGCAACCCAAACAGTCCAAACATAACATTACTGATACTGTTACCGATAGGACCGATGATACCAAAATTACATAAAAACAATATAACCATTAATACAAAAAGCACAATCAACCAAATCTCATGGTACATTTCCCGCTCTTTGCGATATTCAGCAGCCGTAGGTTTGCGAGTGGCAGGTTTACGGGTAGTACTTTTTTTTGTGGTCTTCTTAGATGAACTTGAAGTGGTTGTTCTCTTCTTAGGAGATGTCGCCATATCCACACTCTTCCTTTCTCGTACAAATATAACCATGTTATTATACCATTTTTCCCTGCAATTGTCATCCTAAAATACGTATTTATTTCATTAATTTACGTAGCTTTCGAATAGCCTTGTCAATGCCTCCCACTTCGTTAATAATGCCCAAATCTACTGCTTCTTTACCTACCAAAATAGTTCCCACATCCTTTGTAAGCACCTCTGTCTCCATCATTAATTCTTCTAATTCTTCTTTGGAGATGTTACAATGAGCACTCACGAAACCAGTAATACGGTTTTGGATTTGCTTAAAGTAATCAAAGGTCTGTTGCACACCAATTACCATGCCGTTCATACGCACCGGATGAATCACCATGGTTCCTGTGGGAACAATAAAAGAATAATCCGTGCTGACAGCAATAGGTACACCGATGGAATGACTGCCTCCCAAAACCAAGGACACCGTAGGTTTGCTTAACGAAGTCAACATTTCCGCAATAGCAAGACCTGCTTCCACATCACCACCTACCGTATTCAGAATCACCAGTACACCGCCTATATCCTCACTGTCTTCTATTGCCGCTAAAGTGGGTAAAATATGCTCATATTTGGTGGTTTTAGAATTACCGGAAAGATTATCATGGCCTTCGATTTCTCCAATAATAGAAAGCAAATGAATACTTTTCTCAGACTTGTGATTCTTTAATGTTAACTGTCCGTTTTTTTCGATTCGTTCATCCTGGTGCTTCTCCAATTCTACTTTTGTTTCAATATTCTCTTTATTATCTCTATTATCTCTATTATCTTTTCCCATAACTTTCTCCCTTACTTTATTAACAAAATACACAACAAAAAAGAGAACCCTAAGGCTCTCTTTTATCATTTCCGAAACTTCGGATTTTATGCTAAATATCAAAATCATCCTTGTCAGAGACACGAATATCATATACCATTTGTATTCCCTGCGGTTCAAAGGCATAATCCATAACCTTACGTTCTCTTTTCTTAGGTACCGGTAAAGGATTCTCAATCATCTGTTCATTTTGGGTAGTAGTTTCTTTCTTTTCCAAATCTGTCATCTCCATTTTCTCATCATATACTTCGAAAGCAATATCACTGTTTGCAACCGCTGCCTTCGGTTTGTAATACATATTAGCATTTCTGTGGAACAACTCCGTTACAGATACAGAAGCAAGTCCCATCATAATAATAAATAACAAATAAGTCCCATCCATGCTTTCTGACGTAATTCCTAAGAAGTATAATATCATAAGGCCCACTGTCATCAACACATAAGGCGAAAATACATCATGTCTTATTCTGCGCCAGAAGGTAAACACCCCCACACAGCTTAGTGCCGGCAACCAGAAAAAATCCATTCGTCTCTTTGACACCAAAACTGAAAAATCCGGCTTTAAGGAACCGTATGTAATAAACCAGGCATTTAAAACTCCGGAAAAAGAAGTCCCGCTCAGTATACCATCTGCAACTATAAACAACAAAAAGACAACTAAGGCAATTATAGCAATTACAACATATCGCAAAAACCATAATGCAGATTTACCTATACCACGCTTCACCCACAGCAAGCAGGTAAGCAATAGCAGTAAAATCAAACCACTTACATCAACATAACACAAAAATCCTACGGAAACACCCAGTAAAATAGTGTACAGCCACATAAGCACCGGTTTTTCTTCCTCGTTTTCACTACGCTTTATATAATCAACACTTAACAAGAACACCAGACTAAATAAACACAAAAACAACATATTGGGAGAATATCTTAATCCCTCATCCATGCTCGTCCGGGAAAAACACATATACAATAGCACTAACATGGCACAGGGTCTTCCGGACAACCTTCGCACAGCTAAGTACATAAACAGCCCCGCCAACGCCTGAAGTATAATCTGTACCCAGATTCCCACCTCGAAATGATTGCCAAATACACGAAATACCCCGTGTAAAAACGTACAATAATAATATACACTTCCCTGTACAAACTGAACCACAATGCCTTCCTGGCTTCCCACTTTGGCAAGATTATAATACGTCATATCCTCAACCATTGCTGACATACAGTATTCGCGTATTAGAATGGCTGTCAACAAAAAAGTAACTACTAATATGGTTTCTGTAATACGTACCTTGAAGCCTATAAAAAACCTTCTTTTACGCGGCTTAATACGTTTAAGCAGTACCCAGGACAAATAATAAAGCAAAAAGAGTATTCCTCCAAACCCTATTATCACACCTATTGCAGCCAAAGCATTACCATTCATATACAATTGTGCCGCTTCCATTCCCCAGAACCACATAAAAGGGAACAAACACAATAACATTATTGCCCAAATCACATAACTGACTGCGCATTTTTTCAGACACATTTTTCTGCACCTACTCGTTCTTTAAAACCTTCTCAATATTATATCTGGGACGTTCTTTTACTTCCATGTAAATCTTTCCGATATATAAACCAACCATACCAATGGATATTAATTGCAATCCGCCCAAAAACCAAATGGACAAAATAAGCGAGGTCCAACCGGGCTCTACATTTCCTGTAAAGAAGGAAATCAACGCATAAATAGCCGCCAAAATAGAGCAGCAAATAATCACCATTCCAAGCCCCATAATCATACTGATGGGCTTTACACTGAAGCTGGATATACCATTAAAAGCCAATGCTAACATTTTCTTTAAAGGATATTTAGACTCACCGGCTACTCTTTCCTTGCGATCATAGTAAACACTGTCAGACTGATAGCCAATCAACGGCACCATACCGCGAAGAAACATATTGGTCTCTTTAAATTTCGAAAATTGCTCCACCGCACGCTTGGACATCAAACGAAAATCTGCATGGTTATATACGGTTTTAACCCCCATAAAAGCCATCAGTTTATAAAATGTCTGTGCAGTGGTTCTCTTAAAGAAGGTATCTGTCTTTCTCTCTTTGCGTACACCATAAACAATATCATTACCCGCATGGAATTTATCAATCATCTCTTCAATAACCGCTACATCATCCTGTAAATCAGCATCTATGGACACTGTCACATCGCTCATTTCCATAGCTGTAATGAGACCGGCTGTCAATGCAGACTGATGACCTACATTTCCTGCCAGCTTTACACCGCAAATCTGTACCGGGTGATTCTGATGTTCTTCTTCAATAAGCTCCCAGGTGCGGTCTTTGCTGCCATCATTTACAAAAAGCACAAAGCTATCCGTTGCAATTTTTCCTTTGGATATTAAATCGTCCAGTACTCCTCGTAAGGCCTCTGCCGCAATATGCAGAACTTCCTCTTCGTTATAGCAAGGTACTACAATCGCTAACTTATCCATATTATATACCTCATAGTGCTTTACTGATTTTACTCGTCCCAATTGTGATATACAGCCTGTACATCATCGTCATCTTCCAATAAATCCAATGTCTTCTGCAAATTCTTAATAGCAGTTTCGTCGGTAAGCTCCACATAATTCTGAGGAATCATGGTTACTTCTGCACTCATCATAGGAATGCCCTGCTCCTCCAATGCTTTTCGAACCTCTTCAAAAGTATCCGGATCCGTTAACACCTCAAAACTATCCTCTTCCTCTGCAAAATCATCAGCACCTGCATCCAAAGCAATCATCATAAGCTCGTCCGCATCCATATCACATTCTTCTTTGTCAATGATAATCTGACCTTTCTTATCAAACATAAAGGACACACAGCCCATGGTTCCGATACTTCCCTGTCCCTTAGTAAATGCACTTCTTACATTAGAAGCGGTACGATTTTTATTATCGGTAAGTGCATCTACAATAATAGCAATTCCACTGGGGCCGTAACCTTCATAGGTTACATATTCATAATTAACATTGCCCACATCACCTGCAGCCTTTTTGATACCTCTTTCAATGGTATCGTTAGGCATATTATTTGCCTTTGCCTTGGAAATAACCTGTGCAAGTTTAAAGTTATTTGCGGGATCCGGACCGCCTTCCTTAACTGCTACTGCAATTTCTCTACCGATAATGGTAAAAATTTTACCTTTAGCAGCATCATTTTTTTCCTTTTTATGCTTAATGTTCGCAAATTTTGAATGTCCTGACATAGTAATTCTCCTTAGTTTTATCTTTGTATTTTTAATGATAACATTAATCATTCTTATCGTCAAGGAACCGGTGACTTTATGTATTCAGTTCCAGGCTAATCAAAAGTGCTTCATTCACTTTTTTCATGATTTCATAATCCAAATGACATATTTTATCCTTTAATCTTTTTTTATCAATAGTTCTCAATTGTTCTAACAAAATCACGGAATCCTTATCCATATCATATTTTGTTGAACTAAGCTCTATATGTGTCGGCAATTTTGCCTTATTCATCTTAGAGGTAATGGCGGCGCAGATTACCGTAGGACTATGCCTATTTCCTACATCATTCTGTATAATAAGCACCGGACGGATACCGCCCTGTTCTGAACCGATTACAGGACGTAAATCCGCATAAAAAACATCTCCTCGTTTCATACAATGACTCCTTTTGAAATACTACACTCACATAGCTTACCTTCTCTATGGGTATTATTGCCACTTTTTCAAAAGGTATTCCGTCATTACTGCGAATAATTTATCACATTTTATTTCCGTGCTGAAAACAGCTGTCTACTACCTCATTTTTTATATATACACGAGGTAATCGCTGATTCAAATCACAAACCAGTTCATAGTTAAAGCGTCCGGACAGTTCTCCCAGAAAATCAGCGGATATATATGCCCCCTCATTTTCTCCGATTAAGGTCACTTTATCTCCTTCCAGAGCTTCCGGAATATCACTTACGTCTACCATAAACTGATCCATGCACACTCTTCCCAAAATTGGTGCTTTTTGCCCGCGTATAAGCACATAGCCCTTACCCTCAGAAAGACTTCTCGGATATCCGTCGCCGTATCCTAAGGGAACCGTTGCCACTCGTGTTTCCTTCTTTGCTACAAAACGGCTGCCGTAGCTTACCGTCTGACCAACCTGCAGGGTTTTTATATATACCACATGACTATGCAAGGAAAGTGCAGGTTTTAAAGAAATACTTTCAATATTTACTTCCCCGGAAGGTAATAATCCGTATAAAGTTATGCCGGCTCTTACCAAATCCATATTTGCCTGGGGAAGATCAATAATTCCCGCACTATTAGAGCAGTGATGTAAGGGAATCTGATATCCCAGCTTCTCTTCCGCCTTCTGAACAAAAGTCTTAAACACTTTCAACTGTAAAAGTGCTGAAGTCTTATCCGCTTCATCCGCACAGGCAAAATGTGTAAAAATACCTTCCACTTCTATTCCGGGAAATGCAATTGCATGCTTTACAAACAAAAGTCCGGGTTCATCCGGGGAAATACCGATTCTACCCATACCGGTATCCACTTTAATATGCACCTTTGCACGTTTTCCCTGCATTAAGGCTACTTCATTCAACTTAACAAGGGAATCCATACGGAATACTGTCACTCGGATATCTTCTTCTACGAGTTTTTCATAAGCATAAGGAAAGGTATAGCTTAATACCAAAATCGGTTTCTTAATACCTGCATTTCTCAGTTCAAAGGCTTCCTCCGCCGTTGCTACCGCAAAACCATACAAATACTCTGTATGCTCCACAGCCTTGGCAATGGGCACACCGCCGTGACCATAACCATCGGTTTTGATTACCGCCAAAATCTTGGACTTTGCTGCAATATGCTTTTTCATGTTTTCTAAATTATGGAGGATATAATCCAAATTAACCTCTACATATCCTCTTTGAAATTCCCATTCACGTACATCCATGGTTAATTTCCTTTCATTAGCGCCTATCTGTTATACACGCTTATTCTATTCTTAGATTATCCACAAGCCGTCCGGCAGTCACTCCGTATTCGGTATAAGTTTCAAAAGCGTAATCTCCGGAAAGACCATGCAGATAAACAGCTGTAGTAACCATAGCAAAAACATCCTCGTTTTGTCCCAAAAGCGCTGCTATCACTCCTGTTAAAACATCCCCACAGCCCGCTGTCGCCATACCATTATTCCCCGTAGTATTCAAATACACATTACCGTCCGGATGAGCCACCAGAGTTCTGGCATCCTTGCACACCATAATTGCATTAAAGGTAAGCGCACTTTTTGTGGCATTTTCAAAAAAGTCTTCCTTTAATTCCGCAACAGACTTCCCAATAAGTCGGGACCATTCTCCCATATGGGGAGTCATAACCTTAATGCCCTTATAAGCCAGATAAGCTTCTTTTATGCTCTTATCTTCACTCAAGATATTTAGGGCATCGGCATCAACGATTAACGGCAACTCCGACTGTTCCAGTAACTCTTTAAAAAGCTTTTTGACCTCTTCGCTTTTACCCAGACCGGGACCGATTGCCACTACATCCGCCCAAGCAAGACAAGAAGAAAGTTCGTTACTGTCTGCGCACATAACCTCCGGTAAAGCCGCCTGAAAAATACCACGATTTTCGGGTGATAAAATCACCTTTACCATTCCGGCCCCCATCCTGAGAGCTGCCGTCGCACTGAGCATTGCTGCTCCTGCCATTTTTTCAAAGCCGGCAATCAGCAAAACCTTACCAAAAGTCCCCTTATTTCCGTCCTTTTTACGTACGGGTATATATTTACAGGGATTATCCCTATAAGTAAACACCCGAGGCGGATGTTCCATAAAGCTTCGCTCATCTATCCCGATATCTGCCACAATCAATTTCCCCACACTGTGTACTCCGGGAAATAAATATAAACCCCTTTTGGCAAATCCAAAGGTAACCGTCAAATCTGCTACAAAAGAACATCCCAACTCTCTTCCGGTATTCGCACAAATACCGCTGGGAATATCCACAGCCACTTTAAAACCTCTTACCCTGTTTAATGCAAGAATGATCTCACTGTAGATACCTTCTAAAGGACGACTCAATCCTACTCCAAATAATGCATCTACAATAACATCAAAGGCGGCTCCTACCCGTGCAAACTCTTTCAGACCTTCCAAGGCTTTTTCTTCTTCCAAAAACTCCACCGGATAATGTTCCAAAATCTTTTTTTGAACACAAAAGCTTTCGGTTGCCTTGCTGTAATCTCCGAAACGGCACACTGTCACACGGACACCTTCCGCGACCAATAACCTTGCAAGCGCCAAGCCATCTCCGCCGTTATTGCCTACGCCGGTCACTATCAACACAGATTGAAGCTCCTTCTTTTCTTCAAGGATAGCCTCCTTTACTTTCAAAGCCGCGCGTTCCATTAAAACCAGACCGGGAATTCCAATATGCTCTATGGTATTATTATCATATTCCTTCATTTCTTCTGCGGTGACAACAAATTGCATCTTTTTTCCTCTCTGTTGCGAAGCCTCTTTAACTAGAAAAAGGACCGTTTAAAAGCAACTGTCCTTTTTATTCTTCCTCCTGGATAATGGTTTTATTGCTATTATTGCTATTATTGCTATTATCGCTTTGCTTTGTTGTATTATTAGAGGCCTTTTTCGGATGCTGTTCCAGCGGATTGTACTTCATATCAAATAAATCAATTACTTCCGCCCCAAAAATATCATGCATATAGGAATACATTTGATGATTATAAAATTCCATCTCCTGTTTCTTCACAAGGTTATTCTTTAACTCTTCACGAATATCAGTAATCCACTTTGCTATTTCTACAATTCGTTCCGTATTGGACTGCATATTTTCATAGCAATAATCCATGGTTAATAACATTAATTCATGATTAGCCTGCTCGATTTCCCTTGGAAGCTCCATAAGTTCATCCTTATAGGACTCCAACTTTTCATTGCATTCTTCAATTAATCGCTTGTTTTCATCAATCTTTTTTTCTAAAGACTTACTTGGATTCTGTTCCAATTCATCTACCATAGGAACAATCTCATTCATAAGCTTTTTCTTTATTGCCTTTATTTCTTTGGTTTCTGTATTCAGCTTTCCCTGACGTTTTAACAAATCATTCAGAGTACGCACCTGCTCTAAAATAACCGGATGGTCCCCTAAGTTTTTGAATAATTTATACCATTTATTGTCCAATGTCAAAACCGGAATACTCTTTCCTTTTAAGGCCAGTTCATAGCTTTCGCTCTTATCCATAATTAGTCCTCTTTTTTATGATTACGGTTTAAATTATATGATAATTTCATCAAACTATCAGAGAGGTGAACATTTTCCACCTGAATATCCTCCGGTAAATTCAAATCCACATGGGCAAAGTTCCAAATTGCCTTAATACCATTTGCCGCCAGGCGTTTTGCCACGTCTTCCGCACCGCTTTTGGGCAAAGTCAGTACCGCAATATCGATATCATTGTCACGAATAAAAGTGTCCAGATTATCCATGGACTGCACTTTAATACCACGAACTTCTTTTCCTACCAACGCAGGATTTTTATCAAAAATACCACTGAAAATAAATCCCCGACGTTCAAAATTAATATATCCGCCTAAGGCCTGTCCCAGATTACCGGCACCAATAATCACAAACTTATGAGTTCTTTCCAAACCCAATATTTTACCGATTTCTTTATATAAATATTCTACATTATATCCATATCCCTGCTGGCCAAAACCGCCAAAATTATTGAAATCCTGACGTATCTGCGAAGCAGTAACTTTCATGAGCATACTCAGATCCTGTGATGAAATTCTTTCCACGCCTCTGTCCCGAAGTTCTCCCAAATATCTGAAATATCTGGGCAAACGGCCTATGACAGCCTGCGAAATTTCTTTTTCCTCCATAGCGACCTCCTTATTCCCCCTGTGTAAAAGATATAATCCCCCACCTTTTACCTATAAAATATTATATAAGAGAGCTAAAAATATGTCAATTCAAATGTTAAATTTATATCAAACAATTAACAGCATATTATACCTCTTATAAAGTACAAAAAACGACTGCCCCAGTCCACCATGCACCCGAAATTCCGGGCACAGTAGCCTAGAGGCAGTCGCACATATTCTCTTACATTAAACTATCCAAAGTTTCCTTAATTGCCTTGATGAAATCTAAACTGTTCAAGATCACAGGGTTTTCACAGGTAGAAATCATGGAAAGACTCTTGGTCATCTTGCCGTCTTCGATGGTCTTGATACAAGCCTTCTCAAGCTTATCAGCGAAATCACAAAGCTCTGTGATACCATCTAATTCACCACGCTTACGAAGCGCACCGGTCCATGCAAAAATAGTTGCAATAGAGTTGGTAGAGGTTTCCTCGCCCTTTAAGTGCTTGTAGTAATGGCGCTGTACGGTACCGTGTGCCGCCTCGTACTCATACACTCCGCTGGGAGAAACCAATACAGAGGTCATCATGGAAAGATCACCGTAAGCAGTTGCTACCATGTCTGACATTACATCACCGTCGTAGTTCTTACAAGCCCAGATGAAACCACCCTCAGAACGAATTACACGGGCTACTGCATCATCAATCAAAGTATAGAAGTACTCAATACCCAGTTCTTCAAACTTGGCTTTATATTCGTTATCATAAATCTCCTGGAAAATATCCTTGAAGGTATGGTCATACTTCTTGGAAATGGTATCCTTGGTAGAGAACCACAAATCCTGCTTGGTATCTACTGCATAAGCAAAACATGCTCTTGCAAAGCTGGAAATAGATTCCTCCGTATTATGAATACCCTGCAAAATGCCGGCACCCTTGAAATTATGTATTACTTCTCTCACTTCTGTACCGTCTGCTGCAGTATAAACCAATTCAGCCTTACCTGCACCGGGAACTTTGATTTCAGTGTTCTTGTAAACATCACCGTAAGCATGTCTTGCAATGGTAATGGGCTTTACCCAGTTCTTTACATAAGGAACAATACCATTTACCAAAATCGGTGCACGGAACACGGTACCATCTAAGATAGCACGAATAGTTCCGTTAGGACTCTTCCACATTTCCTTTAAATTGTATTCCGTCATACGTGCTGCATTAGGAGTAATGGTTGCACATTTTACTGCTACACCATACTTTAAAGTAGCGTTTGCAGAATCTACAGTCACCTGGTCATTAGTTTCGTTTCTATACTCTAATCCTAAATCATAATACTCTGTTTTTAAATCAATGTAAGGAAGCAACAACTCATCCTTAATCATCTGCCAGAGGATTCTGGTCATTTCGTCGCCATCCATTTCCACAAGTGGGGTAATCATTTTAATCTTTTCCATGGTTTCTCTCCTTTATCTTCATCTTTTTCAAAGTTATTAGGTTTCCTGCGTTCAAAGCCTTCTGGCGCTTAAACTTTCTTACTCTCCGTCCACATAAGCCTCATGCAACCCGTTCTTTACCATATTTTCATAAGCATTAATCATATGCATATTGGCAAGCTTTTCAGCTTTGTCCGCATCCTTAGCCTTAATCGCCTCCATAATCTGTTCATGCTCCTCGTTGGACTGAGGTCCTCGATTTACATTGGACAGGGTTTTTTTACGCACACGCAAAACATACTCGTGAAAATCCTTCAATTGATGTTCTAACATCTTGGAATTACATGCTTCGTACAAAATATCATGAAAACGGTTATCCAACTCTGCAAGCTGCTCCAAATGCCCCTTCTGGGCGTGGAATTTGGCCAGATAAATGTTCTCCTCCATTTCTTCCATCTGCTCCGTGGTAATATGCTCGCAAGCCCATCTTGCGCACAAGCCCTCCAGCAGAGAACGAATCATATAAATATCCTTTACATCCTTTTGTGTAATACCGGTAACATAGGCACCCTTGTTTGGAATAATTTGTATCAGTCCTTCCAACTCCAACTGCCTGAAAGCCTCTCTGACAGGAGTACGGCTGACCCCCAGCTCTTCGCCGATGGCCACCTCCTTCAGTTCATCGCCTTCCTTATATTTACCACTTAATATGTCTTCTCTTAAGTGATGGAACACTCTTCCGCGAAGGGAAAATTTGTCCGTCACTTCCTGCTTCACATCATAATTCCGCATGATATTCTCCATAGTCCCAATCGATTATTTACCGATTGTCAGACCTTTTTCCAAACAAACTCTGTTAATACAAGCAATAATTTCCTCGTCTGTAAGCACTGTCACACGACCACCTGCATACTCTTCGTCCACCCAGTTCTTTACTTCATGCACCAGTTCACAGGACTTATCCATCTGGTCCTCGCCCTTTAACTTGTAATATGTATTAATCCAATGTGCAATACCTGCAAGACCTGAAGTATTAGAAATCGCGCAAAGTACCGGTCTGTTCAAGAACTTCTCCGTATCAAAAATATTGTAAATTTCTTCATTCTTAAGCAAACCATCCGCGTGAATACCTGCACGGGTCACATTAAAGTTCTTACCTACAAAAGGTGTTCTGGAAGGTACCTTATAACCGATTTCCTTCTCGTAATATTCTGCAAGCTCGGTAATCACAGTCGTATCCATGCCGTTCAAATCGCCACGAAGCTGGGCATATTCAAATACCATAGCCTCCAAAGGTGTATTACCGGTTCTTTCGCCGATACCAAACAAAGAGGTGTTAATACCGCTACAACCATATAACCATGCTGTGGTAGAGTTAACCACTGCCTTGTAGAAGTCATTATGTCCATGCCATTCGATAAGCTCAGAAGGCACACCCGCATGTACATTCAAAGCATAAATAATACCCTGCACACTACGTGGAATAACTGCACCCGGGAAGTTTACACCATAACCCATGGTATCACAGGCACGGATCTTGATAGGAATCTTGTACTCCTCCATAAGTTCCATTAATTCTCTACAGAAAGGCACAACAAAACCGTAAATATCCGCTCTGGTAATATCCTCCAAATGACATCTGGGGCTGATACCCTCATCCAAACACTCCTTAATTACACTGATATAATGCTCAAGGGCCTGCTTCCTGGTCATTTTAAGCTTCAAGAAAATATGATAATCGGAACAGCTTACCAAAATACCGGTTTCCTTCATACCGATTTCCTTCACTAACTTAAAGTCCTCACGGCTTGCACGGATCCAGCTGGTAACTTCAGGGAACTGATAACCACGCTCCATACATTTATATACCGCATCTCTGTCCTTCTTACTGTAAAGGAAGAACTCAGACGCACGAATCATACCGTTAGGACCGCCCAGTTTATGCAAATAATCGTAAATAGTCACAATCTGCTCCGTAGAATATGGTGCTCTGGACTGCTGTCCATCACGGAAAGTTGTATCGGTAATCCAAATATCCTTGGGCATATTGTGAGGTACGATACGGTCATTAAAAGGAATCTTGGGTATTTCAGAATATGGGAACATTTCACGGAATACATTTGGCTTTGGTACATCATCCAAAACATACATATGCTCCTCAATCTGTAAAAGATTATTCCTGTCATTCATGGTGACCGGACGATTTATAAAGGTATCTTCTCTCATTTCAAATCCTCTTTTCGCACTGCTTCTTTACTCTAATAAAGCAACTTTTGTACAATTGTATACAATTATGCAACACATGTCAATAGCTTTATCGGATTTCCAGCAGTCTTTTTACGCAAACCATTCCCCAGCCCTGTAAATTCCATGGCTGTTTCAAATCCTCTGCCGTATATTTTAATCTGTCCTTCACCTTATCGTTATTTAAATAAGGTTCTCTCTGCAAAAGCAAAGCCGCACAGCCTGTGACCATGGGCGTAGACATGGAGGTTCCGCTTTGAGCAATATAAGCATTCTCATATTGCTCTCCTTTTCTGCGTATAAAGGCATTGCAAGAAACAATCTCCGTTCCCGGCGCCACAATATCCGGCTTACGATGCACATGATCCAGCCTTCCTCTTCCCGAATATAAAGCACAGTTATGTGCTTTAAACGCCTCGCAAAAATCATCAAAACAGCCTACAGTAATTACCTTATCAGAGGCGCTGACCGCTGAAATGCTATTCGCATTAGGTCCCTTATTTCCCGCCGCACAGACTACTACCACTCCGGCCTCCCATAATTTATCCAGCATCTCCCGCAAATGCTTTTCTTTCTTTTTGTCATTCAAGCTTCCAATGCCTACGGAGATATTTAATAAGCGAAGGTCATACTTGCGATAGTTTTTCATAACCCATTCCAAAGCCGCTATCATGGTGTCTGCCTGCCCATTTCCCTTCTCGTCCAGCACTTTACCCACTACCAGACGAGCCGTGGGTAGAATACCACGATACATACCGGCAGACAGCTCACCACTCCCGCATAAAATACCGCACACATGAGTGCCATGTCCGCAATCGTCATAAGGAGCTTCTCTATGATTCACAAAATCTTTAAAGAGGATACACTTTCCTTCCAAATCCGGATGCTTTCCTATCCCACTATCCAAAACAGCGATGGTCACCGGACTATGACACCACCGAAATTCCCTTACCTCATCCAAACCGATTCTTTTTCTTGCTCTGTCCATATATAAATGCCTGTTTCCCTTTCTTGTTATGTAGGGATGAGATATTGGTACGAGGGTAGAGGGATATATATACTCCAACGAAAGACCCTTGAAAAACGTCAGCACTTGGCGAGGTTTTATCGAGCCTAGTACTGCTACGTTTTTCACGGAGTGAGAACGCGTCTGAGTGGAGTATATATGTTCCTCTACCCTCTTGCCTTATATACTTCATAATATGCAAAAAAAGTTCGTCATGTACCTAAACATGACGAACTTAATATTTTGTGTTTAAATTTCCCGACAGATTATCGCTCCGCTCTCATAGGATTGTTTAAGAAATCTTCATAAGAAAGTCGGATTCCTTCCTCCAACTCGGTTTTGTAGGTCCAGCCAAGCGCTGCACTCTTAGAAACATCCAAAAGCTTTCTGGGGGTTCCGTTAGGCTTGGAGGTGTCCCAAAGAATCTCTCCTTCGTAACCTACCACCTTTGCTACCAATTCAGTCAATTCCTTAATGCTAAGTTCCTTGCCGGTTCCGGCATTGACTGTTTCATTACCACTGTAATTGTTCATTAAGAACACACACAGATTTGCCAAATCATCCACATACAAAAACTCGCGCAAGGGACTGCCGTCTCCCCAACAGGTTACGGTAGGTAAGCCCTGCTCCTTTGCCTCGTGGAAACGACGAATGAGCGCGGGAAGCACATGGCTGTGGGTAGGATGATAATTATCATTGGGTCCGTATAAATTGGTAGGCATTACCGAAATAAAGTCTGTGCCATACTGTCTGTTTAAAAACTCACAATATTTCAGTCCCGAAATCTTTGCCAAAGCATAAGCCTCATTGGTCTTTTCCAGTTCAGAAGTAAGCAGACAATCTTCCTTCATGGGCTGTGGTGCCATGCGGGGATAAATGCAGGAAGAACCTAAAAATTCCAGCTTCTTACAACCATTCTTCCATGCAGAATGAATCACATTCATCTCCAGAATCATATTCTCATACATAAAGTCTGCCAAAGCCTCGGAATTTGCAACGATACCGCCTACCTTTGCAGCAGCCAGAAAAACATACTCCGGCTTTTCTTCCTCAAAAAACTTCTCCACCTGGTCCTGACGGCACAAATCCAGTTCTGCGTGGGTACGAGTAATGATGTTTGTATATCCCTGGCGGTTTAATTCACGCACAATTGCAGAACCAACCATGCCACGATGTCCAGCAACATATATTTTAGCGTTTTTTTCCATGAAAATCACTTCTCCTTATTTATTATGCTTCTTTCAATGCTTTCTCGCGTTTTGCAAGGGCACGGTCATGAGTTGCCATAATATTTACCAGCTCCTCATAACTGGTCTTTTGAGGATTCCAACCCAAAACCGTCTTAGCCTTAGTAGGATCTCCCCAAAGGTTATCTACATCTGTAGGTCTGAACCATGCAGGATTTACACACACTAACATTTTTCCGGTCTTTACATCATATCCTTTTTCGTCGATACCGGTACCTTCCCAGCGAAGTTCAATACCATTTGCCTTAAAAGCCTTTTCCGTAAAATCACGAACTGTATGCTGTTCACCGGTTGCAATTACAAAATCTTCCGGGGTATCATGCTGCAAAATCAGCCACATACATTCTACATAATCCTTGGCATATCCCCAGTCACGCAAAGAGTCCATATTGCCAAGCTCCAGATGGTCCTGCAAGCCTTCTGCAATACGTCCTGCCGCTAAAGTAATCTTACGAGTCACAAAATTCTCGCCGCGGCGTTCTGATTCATGATTGAAAAGAATACCATTTACTGCAAACATACCATACGCTTCACGATATTCCTTTGTAATCCAAAAACCATACTGCTTTGCTACTGCATAAGGACTATAAGGATGGAATGGAGTCGTTTCTCTCTGGGGAATCTCTTCCACCTTTCCATAAAGTTCAGAGGTAGAAGCCTGGTAAATACGAGTCTTCTTTTCCAGACCAAGAATACGTACTGCTTCTAATACTCGTAATACACCCAATGCATCTACATCACCAGAATATTCCGGTACATCAAAAGAAACCTGAACATGGGATTGTGCTGCTAAATTATAAATCTCATCCGGCTGAACCAAATTAATAATACGAATCAAGGAAGAAGAATCCGTCAAATCTCCCTCGTGTAAAGTGATTGCCTTCTTTGCAATCAAATGGTCGATTTTTAATGTATTAGAAAGGGAAGAACGACGAACAATACCATGCACCTCATATCCTTTTTCTAACAAAAACTCAGCCAAATAAGAACCATCCTGTCCTGTAATACCAAGTCGGATCGTAGCCATGTCGTTCTGTG
>JAZSPK010000025.1:0-31953 GCA_045537405.1 Acetatifactor sp. | reverse complement strand
TCGCCTAACTGTATTCCTGCATCAAAAGTAATCCCCGAAGATGATGCACTGAAATTTTTAGCCAATGCACTTGCTGATATGTGCGTATTGCCGCAGTAAGTTCTGTATAGTAAATACTCTACTTCAAACCCATTCTTTTGTGCCAAATCTTTCACACTGGTTTTCTTTGCAGGCTTATTATCTGAAAGCCAATCATAGGCTTCTTGAATTTCTTGTATCTTTTCTGCTGGAATTAAATCGAGACTTTTAAATTCCTTGGCAATATTTACAGTAGAGCGAGTTTCTTTAATCTCGTTAAGCATAATTTCTTGTATGTGTTCTTTATTCTTAACCGTTTCAACAATGTTTAGTGATAATTCCAAAATGGTTCTAATGATTATGTTGGCAGATGAGGGAATTCCTCTTTCAAATAGTAAAACAGCACTTTGAAACAACTTGTTGAGTTCAATAATAGAAGAAAGTAAAAATACATCTTGTTCAGAGGCATTTTTGCCAACAAACTTATCTTTTAAGGAGTTGAACAATTGTATTAAGTTGATAACTACTTTATATTCTTCTTTGTGCTCTTCTCGAAACTTTGGGAGGCATTCATTTATTTTAAAATCGAGAAACCCTTCAACCAAAGCATCGTTTATATCTGTTTTGTTGTTTGCCTTACAATCCATAAACTAACTCTCCAATTGTTTTTTGTTATTATAGCATACTTTTATAATTAACTCAATGCAGAACAACAGTTAGATTTTTTACTAATTGCTTATAGAACAATAAATGAAAGCCTTATAGAATATTGAAAACAGAAAGATTGTGTGATATACTTAACTTGAAAATATGAATAAGAGGTTAGTAATATGGCAAAAGGTATAATTTATGTAATGACAACTGTGGTTCCTGGATTGATTAAAATTGGCAAAACAGGAACGGATAATTATGAAAGTAGAATGTACCAGTTAGAACGGAATGGATATTTTAATGTTGTGGGACTTAAAAGAAAGTTTGCAATAGAAGTTGAAGATTACGATGAAAAGGAAAAACTCCTTGATGAAATTTTTGGCAAAAGCAATGTTCAAGGTTCTGAATTGTTTTCATTAGATGCAGATTTAGTTGTCCAATTACTGTCCTCATTCGAGGGTAAGCAAATTTTTCCTGAAACATTAACTAAAGAAGAAGTCTTTATTGCTGCTACTGAAGAACATAAAATTAAAGAAGATTGGGCTCTTATTCCAGATGGTAAGTATTATCTATCCCAAAACGTAAAGGGTTTTGGGAAGGTTACGGCAACGATGGTTGTTATGGATGGCAAACTTTCCGTTGAAAAAGGCAGTATATGTGCGCCAACCAAGGAGGGCTGGGTGCCCGAGGTAAGAAAGAACGCTCCAATCAAGGATAATGTTCTTCTTGAAACAACAGATGCAAATTCTCCGTCAACTGCTGGGTGGATTGCATTAGGACACTCAAATAACGGATGGTCTGTTTGGAAAGATTCCAATGGACAACCGATTGATATATATAGAAAATAATATATTAAGCACAAAAATCCCCACCGATTGCTCGGTGGGGATTCGTTATTTGGAATATTAGCCCTTGATGGCAGCCTGGGCTGCTATTAGCAAAAGAGGGAATTTATTCGAATGTAGTTGCATATTCCAAACTATCATCAATTTCTCCAAGGGTAAAAGCAGTTTTAAAATACCACGTTTTACCATCTAAATCACAAATTTTCAATTTTACTTTTAAATTTCTGATTTTATCTGTGATATCAAACGCATGTCCTCTATAAGCGAAAACATCATAAATAGACCCATATATTGGTGCAATTTTAATAGCTTCGCCTTGATTAATATATGTTTTGTCTTGACGAATAGCCCATGTATTTTCTCTGGTACCAAGTCCATATGTTTCTTTTGTTTTTTTGTCATAGGCATATAAAGATACAGATTTTATAACTAAAGACTTTTTTCCCGAATTCTTTATTATTATAAAGTGTGTATTGAACAAATCATCCCACACCATAAAAGCTTCAACCTTTTTGATTTTTTCTGACCACACGCTACTCCACAACGAAATAACTATTGCTACCACTGATAAGAAAATTGGTGCAATTATTGCTGCATAATCCCAAAAATCTCTATTATTCAATTGTTTTATTGATTCAACTAGTTCGGTTACAATTATGTCCAATTTAAACACCTCTATATTTTACTACATTTCCATTATACCATACTTTGTTTAATTATCAAATGAATATAAAAATCCGCCCGAATTTCTTCGGGCGGATAATTTTGCTTTATAAATCTAATTACTTAGATTAGCCCTTGATGGCAGCCTGTGCGGCAGCCAGACGAGCGATAGGCACACGGTAGGGGGAGCAGGAAACATAGTCCAATCCGATCTTGTGGCAGAACTCAACAGACACGGGGTCGCCGCCATGTTCGCCGCAAATACCGTAGTGGAGGTTCTTGCCGCTTGCCTTACCCTTGGCAACAGCCATTTCCATCAGCTGGCCGACGCCATTCTGATCCAGCTTGGCGAAGGGATCGTTCTCATAGATCTTGCTGTCGTAGTAAGCAGTCAGGAACTTGCCTGCATCGTCACGGCTGAAGCCGAAGGTCATCTGGGTCAGGTCGTTTGTACCGAAGCAGAAGAATTCAGCCTCCTGCGCGATCTCGTCGGCAGTGATACAAGCTCTGGGGATCTCGATCATGGTGCCGACTTCGTACTGAAGCTTAATGCCTGCAGCAGCGATCTCAGCGTCAGCAGTCTTCACGACAACATCCTTAACGAACTTCAATTCCTTCACATCGCCAACCAGGGGGATCATGATCTCGGGAACATTGTTCCAGTCAGGGTGACGCTTTGCCACAGCAATGGCAGCGCGGATAACCGCCTTGGTCTGCATTGCAGCGATCTCCGGATAGGTGACGCTCAGACGGCAGCCACGGTGACCCATCATAGGGTTAAACTCGTGGAGGGATGCGATGATATCCTTGATCTGCTGGACAGTCTTGCCCTGAGTAGCAGCCAGTGCAGCAATGTCCTCCTCGGTGGTGGGAACGAACTCATGCAGCGGGGGATCCAGGAAACGGATGCAAACAGGGTTGCCTTCCATAGCCTCATAAAGACCCTCAAAGTCAGATTGCTGCTTAGGCAGGATCTTATTCAGAGCAGCCTCCCGCTCTTCCACGGTATCCGCACAGATCATCTCACGGAAAGAACCGATACGGCCTTCCTCGAAGAACATATGCTCGGTACGGCACAGACCGATGCCCTCAGCGCCCAGCTGACGAGCCTTGATGGCATCGCGGGGAGAGTCGGCATTGGTGCGGACCTTCAAGGTACGGTACTGATCAGCCCAAGCCATGATGCGGCCGAACTCGCCGGCGATCTCAGCATCCTTAGTAGCGATCAGACCAGCGTAGATGTTACCGGTGGAACCGTCCAGGGACAGCTCGTCACCCTCGTGGAAGGTCTTGCCGCCCAGGGTGAACACCTTGTTCTCCTCGTCCATATTGATCTCGGTGCAGCCAGAAACGCAGCAAGTACCCATACCACGGGCAACCACAGCTGCGTGGGAGGTCATACCGCCGCGGACGGTCAGAATGCCCTGTGCTGCCATCATACCCTCGATATCCTCGGGAGAAGTTTCCAAACGAACCAGAACCACCTTTTCGCCCTTTTCAGCCCAAGCCTTTGCGTCCTCAGCAGTGAAGACGATCTTACCTGCGGCAGCGCCGGGGGAAGCAGGCAGAGCCTTGCCAATGGGTGCAGCAGCCTTCAGAGCCTTTGCATCGAACTGGGGATGGAGCAGCGTGTCCAGGTTACGGGGCTCGATCATAGCCACGGCCTTCTTCTCATCGATCATACCCTCGTCCACCAGATCGCAGGCGATCTTCAGAGCGGCGGGAGCGGTACGCTTACCGTTACGGGTCTGGAGCATATACAGCTTGCCGTTTTCAACGGTGAACTCCATATCCTGCATATCCCGGTAGTGATTTTCCAGGATCTGGCAGACCTTCTGGAACTGGGCAAATGCCTCGGGGAACTTGTCAGCCATTTCAGAAATGGGCATGGGGGTACGGACACCGGCAACCACATCTTCGCCCTGGGCATTGGTCAAAAACTCGCCCATCAGGCCCTTAGCACCGGTAGCGGGGTCACGGGTAAAGGCAACGCCGGTACCGCAATCGTCACCCATATTGCCGAATGCCATAGACTGCACGTTAACGGCAGTACCCCAGGAATAGGGGATGTCGTTCTCACGGCGATAGATATTTGCACGGGGGTTGTCCCAGCTGCGGAAAACAGCCTGGATTGCGCCCATCAGCTGCTCCTTGGGATCGGAGGGGAAGTTGGTGCCCAGCTTGGACTTGTACTCAGCCTTAAACTGACCAGCCAGCTCCTTCAGATCGTCAGCAGTCAGCTCGACGTCCTGCGTAACACCCTTCTTTTCCTTCATCTCGTCGATGAGGACCTCGAAATATTTCTTGCCCACTTCCATAACAACGTCGGAATACATCTGGATAAAGCGGCGGTAGCAGTCCCAAGCCCAACGGGGGTTTCCGGAACGAGTGGCCATAACCTCTACAACCTCTTCGTTCAGACCCAGGTTCAGGATGGTATCCATCATACCGGGCATAGATGCACGAGCGCCGGAACGGACAGAAACCAGCAAGGGGTTGTTCAGGTCGCCGAACTTCTTGCCGGTGATGGCTTCCATTTTCTCCACGTACTCCATGATCTGTGCCTTGATCTCATCGTTGATCATACGGCCGTCCTCATAGTACTGGGTGCAAGCCTCGGTAGAAATAGTAAAGCCCTGGGGTACAGGCAGGCCAATGTTGGTCATTTCAGCCAAGTTTGCGCCTTTGCCACCCAGAAGCTCCCGCATACTGCCGTTTCCTTCAGTGAACAGATAAACATACTTATGTGCCATTGAAAAATCTCCTTTCAATTGTGTAGCAGCCGCTGGCTGCCTTTTCTTTTTCTTTTGCAATCGACCTCAAATGCGCATATAGTTTAACACATCTTAACGAAAATGTAAACAGTTTTATAAAAATTTATGCAAAATTGTCCATTTTTTGCACTATATTTTGATAAACGCAAACAATTCGCGGCACTGAAAAGTGCCGCGATTCATTAATATTCCCGCACAACCGCTTTTACAAGACCGATCAGTTCTGCTTCTGTGCCATCGATTGGCTGGTAGGCATCGTTTTCCGGCATCAGCCACACCTGTCCGTTTTTTCGCCAAAGGCGTTTAACCGTTGCTTCATCACCAATCCGGGCAACCACAATCTGCCCGTCATTGGCAGTCTGTTGGGGGCGGACAACCACCTTGTCCCCATCCAAAATGCCGGCGTTTATCATACTATCACCACGGACACGGAGGGCAAAGCAGCCGGGATCGCCTTCCCAAGCCATTGTGCCTTCCTGGTTCTCAACAGCCAAAATAGGCATACCGGCAGTCACCACACCTACCACCGGGATCTGACCGGGGCGCTGGGTTGTGGCAATGGCGCGCTTGCGGCCCTTTTGGCTGGATGTGATCAGCAAACCTTTTTCCTGCAGCCGCTCCAGCTGATAGCTGACAGAAGCGGTGGAACGCAGACCCACAGCCGCACCGATCTCCCGGACGGACGGTGCAAAGCCATTTTCCTGCACAAAGGTATTTACAAACTCCAAGATCAGTTCCGCTTTATTGCTGGTTCTGGGCATAATGCACCCCTCCGTCACTTTGATGAATTTATTATAGCACAAATGTGTGAAAAAAGGAAGTGTTTTTTATATATAGCATCTTTTGTTGCAGATCGTAGGGGACGATTGAGGCACATCGTCCCTTGACCAAACTGTCGATATGCCTGCGGCTCGATATTTTTGCCTAACAGCAAAATCGATATATGGCTATGCCATTCGATATGTTGCCTAACGGCAACGAGTACGATATAAATCCCCTCTCGCCCCGCAGGGCATATCGAGTGCGTAGCACATATCGATCCCCAGAGGGGAATATCGAAAATCCCGACAGAGATTTATATCGACAAAAAAGTGGCAAGGAAACCTTGCCACTTTTTTATATTAACAAAGCTTTGCGCCGGCGGGGATAGCATCATCCAGCATAATCAGGTTCAGCTTTTCCTCGCCCTTTTCTGTGTGGACTGCACTCAGCAGCATACCGCAGGACTCTCTGCCCATCATCTTCCGGGGAGGCAGGTTGGTAATCGCCATCAGAGTCTTGCCAATCAGATCCTCAGGCTTATAGAACTTTGCAATGCCGGACAGGATCTGCCGGTCTGTGCCGGTGCCGTCGTCCAAGGTAAACTGCAGAAGCTTATCGCTCTTTTTCACATTCTGGCAGTCCTTGACCTTCACAGCACGGAAGTCGGACTTACAGAAGGTATCAAAATCTACGCTTTCCTCTGCATAGGGCTCGATCTGAATGTCAGATACAGGCTTACTCAGTTCTTCCAAAGCTGCCAGCTCCTTTTCCATATCAATTCTGGGGAACAGGGCAGGACCATTGACTGCTGCCACATCTGCAGGCAAAACGCCAAAAGTTCCCAGGGTATCCCAACCCATATCCGCACCACCCAGGCGGGATGCAATTTCTGCGCTGGTTGCGGGCATAAAGGGGATCAGCAAGCCGGCGCAAACACGCACCGTTTCAAACAGGTTGTAAAGCACCTTTGCCAGGCGGGGGTGCTTTGCTTCGTCCTTTGCCAGCACCCAAGGCTCAGTTTCATCGATATATTTGTTACATCTTTTAAAGATTGCAAAGATTTCGGTAAGAGCATCTGCCACCTTAAGGTCTGCCATCTTTGCCTGCACCTTATCAAGAGTACCGGTGATTACTGCCTTCAAATCCTCGTCAATTGCCGCATCCATAACACCCTTATCAGCTACTACGCCACCAAAATACTTGTTGCTCATAGAGATGGTTCTGTTTACCAGATTACCCAAAGTATTTGCCAGGTCAGAATTAAGTCTTTCTACCATCAGCTCCCAGGTAATGGTTCCATCGTTTTCAAAAGGCATCTCATGAAGCACGAAATAACGTACCGCATCCACACCAAAGAAATCTACCAAATCATCTGCATAAATTACATTACCCTTGGACTTACTCATCTTGCCGTCTCCCTGCAATAACCAAGGATGACCGAATACCTGCTTAGGCAAAGGCTCGCCCAGTGCCATTAAGAAAATAGGCCAGTAAATAGTATGGAAACGAATAATATCCTTACCGATTAAGTGCAAATCTGCAGGCCATAATTTCTTATACTGCTCTGTGCTGTTACCGTCTGCATCGTAGCCGATACCGGTAATATAGTTGGTAAGCGCGTCCAACCACACATATACTACATGTCTGTCATCAAAATCTACCGGGATACCCCACTTAAAGGAAGTACGGGATACACACAAATCCGTTAAACCGGGCAATAAGAAGTTATTCATCATTTCATTCTTACGGCTTACCGGCTGAATAAATTCAGGGTGTTCGTTAATATGCTTGATTAATTTATCTGCATATTTACTCATCTTAAAGAAGTACGCCTCCTCGCTGGCTGGTTTAACCTCTCTGCCACAGTCGGGGCATTTACCGTCCTCTAACTGTGATTCAGTCCAGAAGGACTCACAAGGAGTACAGTAAAGACCTTCATAAGAGCTCTTATAAATATCGCCCTGGTCATACAATCTCTTAAAAATCTTCTGCACCTGTTTCTCATGATAGTCATCTGTGGTACGAATAAACTTATCATAGGAAATATTCAACTGATCACAAAGACCCTGAATCACGCCAGCTACTTCATCTACAAATTCCTTGCAGGAAACGCCAGCTTCCTGTGCCTTTAATTCAATTTTCTGGCCATGCTCGTCGGTTCCGGTCTGGAAGAATACATCATAGCCTTCTTTTCTCTTAAATCTTGCAATAGCGTCTGCAAGTACGATTTCATAATTATTACCGATATGCGGCTTGCCTGAAGTGTAAGCAATCGCAGTAGTAATATAATAAGGTTTCTTGCTCATGTTCATCATCCTTTCTTTTTTACTATTCTCGCTCATAAGCAGACTCGAAACGCCTTAGGCGTTCCTCGTTCGCGTTGCTCGTCAAAGCCTCATGCCCGACTACCTGTGTGCCAGCACCCGGCAGTCGCCCTGAGTCCTTGACTCTGCTTATTCGCACAAATAAAGCCCGTCTTCTATTATTCCTAACAGAAGACGAGCCTACACCCGTGTTACCACTTCTTTTCATATATTTCTCACGAAATATACCTCTACAAGTCCAATAAGACTCTCCCGCTATAACAGGCGGACCTGTCGCAGCCTTGCTCTTTCAAGTTCGGTGCGCTACTCAGAAGCCATGTTCTTCTTGTTCTGCGTTCACTCCCTCTCAGCCCTGCATGTATAATGCGCGGGAGTCTCTCTGTAAAACCGTTCCAAGAATACTCTCTTCTTCACTGCTTTTACGCTATTCTTAACTGATAGAATAACACAATCCTACCAATTTGTCAAACAATTATTCGTACCATTCAAAGTTGCCGCCCCACTGTAAGCTGCAATCGTAAAGGTTCGATGCCATTTCATCATCTACCTCTACACCTAAGCCCCAGTAGTACATATAACCCAATCCGTAAGCCGCGGAAGGATTACCCATTTCCACACCAAGACCGTAATAATACAGAGCCTTTTCTAAATCTCCCTCGAGTTCTTCCCCCATTAAGTACATATAACCCAAAGCGTTGGCTGAATAACTATGACCCAAGCTGATACCGGCTTCATAATACTCTACTGCTTTTTCCAAATCCTGCTCTACGCCTTCTCCATAGCGGTACAGATATGCCAAATTGCCTGCTGCCGCACCATTTCCCATATCCATAGCCACTTCATAATACATAATAGCCATTTCAAAGTTCTGTTCTACGCCGTCTCCGATATCATACATATATCCCAAATCATTTGCAGCAGATGCATTTCCCATGTCAATAGCAATCTCATAGAATTCTATTGCCTTGTCAATATCCTGTTCCACGCCTATTCCGTATTGATACAAATATGCCAGATTGCTGGCTGAATACTCATTGCCGAATTCTACTCCCAACAAATAGTACTCCACAGCCTTATCATAGTCCTGCTCTACACCCTCGCCCATATCATACATATAGCCAAGACTATTGGCAGAAACATCATCACCCATTTCTACACCAAGTTCATAGTATTCCACCGCTTTAGCATAATCCTGCTCCACGCCTTCTCCATAGCGGTACAAATAGCCCATATTGCCTGCTGCCGCAGCACTACCCATATCAATAGCCTTTGTATAATACTCTATGGCAGTGTCATAATCCTGCGCTACACCTTCGCCGCTTTCATACATCCAGCCAAGATTATTGGCAGAAGCATCATCTCCCAGTGCAACACCTGCTTCATAGTAAATCTTTGCCTTGGCAAAATCCTGCTCTACATAAATTCCTTTTTCATACATCCAACCCAGATTACCGGCAGCCGCACCATTGTCCATACTAAAGCCCGCCGTATAATATTCAAAGGCTTTTTCATAATCCTGCTCCACACCTTTGCCGTACTCATACATCCAGCCAAGATTATTGGCAGCGATGCCTTCTCCCAAGTCCATACTCTGTTGATAAAGCTCCATCGCCTTTGCATAGTCCTGCTCTACGCCTTCACCATACTCGTATGCATAAGCCAGATTAGCCATTGCCATAGGTTCGCCCAGCTCCACACCTTTTTCATAGTAGGCTACCGCTTTTACATCATCCTCTTCCACACCTTCGCCGTAGTCATACATATACCCCAGGCTGTTGGCTGCCAAACCGCTACCCAACTCCAGAGCTTTCTCGTAATATTCAAATGCCTTAGCATAGTCCTGTTCCTTACCGTTTTCACCATAACGATAGTCATAGCCCAAGTTATAAAGCTCATCTGCAGAGTAATTTCCTTCCATAAGTTTATCTGCTTTCTCTCTATCCTCGTCCTTCTCCTCGGTTTCAGAAGACTCTGCATCCTCTTCTTCGTCCTCATCACCGCCTCTATCCAGCATCTGACCTGCTTTGTCAACTCGGTCCTGCTTATCACTCTTAGACTCTTCCTCTTCGCCGCCGCAACCCATCATGCAAAGGGACAGCATGCTAAGACACATTAATGCCACACATAATTTCTTCTTCATGTTCTTTCTCCTCTTTTTTTTGATCATATTAACCCATTACCCAAAATTGATTTTATTGTAAACTTCTTGTCATTTTTTGTCAACTTCTTACAAATTTCTTACAAATGCTTACAAGAAACTTAATCCTTTTCCCGTTCTATTGCGCAAGTCTTTTCTCCCTTGCTATGCTATACATATAAACTGATTAAAGGAGGCACTCCCATGAAAAAACTACTGAAAAACCTTTTTATTATATTACTTACTTTTCTCCTCTGTGCCTGTGGCACACAATCCTCTCCCGGACAAACCGCGCCCACTCCCCAAACCGAAGTAGGCACTTCCGAGCAGAGTACCCTAAGTGGCGAAACCACACATCCTTCCGGATTTCCTATGACAGACTCGCCTCTGACAGTGGTCAAGTATGAACCCATCGCCCTTCCGGAAGAACCCACCGATTACACTGACAGAACTCTTTTTACAGACACTTACGGAAGCAAATTATATCTTTTTGCCTGCTATCGTTTTGAAACCGAGGACACTACATATATCCTCTACACCTATGATACGGACACCGGGGAAACAGAACGTCTGCCCTTTACTTTTTCTGTTGCAGGTTATGAGAATCTCTTTGTAGAATCCATGGATGTAATAAATAGGGATGGCTTATGCTTTTCTTTCCGGATAAGCGCTACCCACACCAAGAGCCAAACAGAAGTAACGCTTTTATACAGAGCCTCAGAAACCGGACATTATTTATCCTTAAAGGACACCATCCCGGATTCTGCGGAGTATCCTTGGAATCCGCAGCTTGGAACCTACTCTGTCTTTGACAGTCCGGAAAACGGCACTTATATAGCAGATTGGAATGAGGAAACTTCTTCCTGCGACCTTTATACCTATGACCCTGCCACTCGGACCAAAAGTCAACTTACTTCCCTGGCTGATACCTGTTACGCCCTCTGCGGACACTCCGGCGACCAAATTTATTACACTACCAACCGCTATATTATTCAGTACGATACCTCCAAGAATACCTGCACCTGTCTGGCTTCCCTAAACGATTTGGGTATTACCGGCAGCACAGACTGCCATTTGATTCTAACTACCGCCCAAAAGTTATGTTTGGTGGTTTTAAAGGGTCACACCCCCGGTATTTATTATCTGGCACCCGCATCCGAAAGTCAGCCCACAGGTTCTGAAGAAGCGTTGCTTCGTATGGTGGATTTGACCGGAATGTATGGCATGGAAAGATACGCCGTGAATATGGCGGCGCTCCTGTCCACACGTTCTTCTACCCTGAATATTGAAACGGAATCTCCGAATACCACCGATGCATCTGCTCTGCACGACCGCATTATGGCAGAATTAGTTGCTGGAAAAGGTCCTGACCTCTTGTTAGTCAACGGAAGCGACCTGATGATTTTAGCAGAAAAAGGACTCCTAATGAATATTGCCCCAATGTTAAGTACGGATACCCGACAGACAATTTTTACCAACGTTTATGACCTGGGTACCATCGATGGCACCTTTTACGCTTTACCAATGGACTTAAGCTACCATACCCTAATGACCGCCGGCTCCCTCTGGACTGATAAAAGCTGGACCCATGAGGATATGATTACTTTACTAAAAAATACCACTAACCCGGCTTGCCACATCCGACTTTTCGGCCGCAAAGCAACTGCAGAGGAATTACTCTTCCACATATTGCTGGACGATTGGTCAAATTCTCCCTTCCTTGACTTTGAGAAGGGTATCTGTTATTTTGACAGTGAAGAGTTTATTCAAATATTGGAGCTTAGCAAAAAATATGGTGCAAGTACTATGGAGAACCCTACCGGGCTCTCAAGTTCAGACCATTACCGCATGCTGCAGGAAGGTGAAATTCTGGCAAGTTCTGTAAGCTTTTACGACGGTCTGTCCGGCTTTAGCGCTACTATGAATTCCTATGGGGAAGACATTCACATGATAGGCTATCCCGGACACGGTAACGAAGTGACTGTTTCTCATTACCTGGTGGTAAATGCCCGATCCGCAGAATACGACGCTATTAAAGAATACCTTAACTTTTTGTTGAGCTATGAAAATCAGTACACCTTAAAGCACCCTCTTCGAAAAGATATGTATGACAACCGTTTAACCAAGGATCCTATATCCGGCATATATTATATGTCCTACACTTTAGACAATTCTAGTTCTGGCTTAGTGGAACCTAAGCCCAACGGTGATAGTTATCTGGAAGACTACTTAAACTTTTTAGAAAATGCAACCCCTCTTCGTTCGACACATCCGGATATTACACAAATTGTGGCAGACGAGTTCGAGGACTACTTAAACAGTAACAAAAGCGCAAGAGAAGTAGCCGCCATCATTCAGAACCGGGTGCAATTATACTTAGATGAAAATGGAGAGTAACATGAAAATAGGTATTTGCGAGGACGAAGCTTTATTTCTGGATTTAGAAAATCAAAAAGTGAATCAGTTCTTTACTGCAATAGGCCAAGCAGTACATATAGACACCTTCACGGACGGAACGTTTCTGCTCGACAAATATGCTAAAGGCGAACGATATGATTTATTGCTTCTGGACTTACAGATGACACATAGCGACGGCATGAAAGTTGCCGGAGAAATCAGGCAATACGATTCTTATGTCCCCATTATCTTTGTCACTGGTGTGGCAGAACGGGCCGTAGAAGGTTACCACGTGGAAGCTTTGGATTATGTTCTTAAGTCCCAATTGGATACCCGATTAGATGATGCTCTGTCAAGATTTTGGAAAAAATACACTGGTTCCACCATGATCGTTGAAACCCTAGAAGGCGAAACCGTGATTTTATCTTTTGACCGGATTCTTTGGCTGGAATCGGAGAAAAGAGGCACAAAAATCGTCACTACGGACGCCTCCTATTACAGTTCCCAGCCCATCGGTAAGATTTCTGCACTGTTGCCGCCCGAGCAATTTACAGAGATTTATAAATCCGTTTTTGTACGCCCTCAGGCTATTAAGCGTATAGGCAATGACTATGTGGAAATGGTAAGCGGGGACACTCTCCCCTTAAGCAGACGCAAGAAAAAAGCAGTTATGTCCCTGGTTTTAGAACTTGTGAAAGGCAAACTATAATGAAAAAGCATACTCTATATTTTATACTTATTCTTTTGTCCGCCATACTGTTAAGCGGTGTGGCCTCATACTTTTATCTGGACGGACGTGTCTACCCATACAGCCCCTCTGTGTCATTGACTCAGGCCCAAGCCAAAGAAGCGCGCAGTATTTTAGACCATTTAAATCCCCAGGATTACCAAAAGAAACGCAACCTACTTGCCCAAGAAGAAAACCAGTTAAGTGCCTACATTACCATATTATCGGATGAGCAGGCAGAATTACCGGACATCCTCTTAAATCTCCAGTACCCTCCCGAAAGCAGAAACAGTATTAAGTCTCAGTTTTCCTATAGTCTGGACCAGGCAAAGTTTTATTATCAGGTTTTGTCTTACTGCCATAGCCGACTGAACTACGCCCTAAACCACGAGGACTACCTTAAGTACATTCAAACCCAGGCTTATAGAATGAGTGATGTGTCCCTGTTTTCTTCACACACTCAAAACAATATTCAAAAAACCGCCAGAGATTTTGCCTTACAAGAGGACATTTTAGTAGTACCCAATGTAACCATCGGTATTTTCATGCTATTACAAAATCCATTTAGTAATGTGATCGCTGTAAGCGTCTCCATTCTATGCGCAATACTGCTTTCTGTTTGGCTGGTAAAAAGCAATGACACCCTTCGCGGTACTTCCGTGAGGGGATACATGGTTTTATTCCTCATTGGACTGGTGGGGATCTTTGCGGCAGAACTTATTGCCGTAGATTTCACCTGGGAACTGGGAGACTTGTCCATATCCGCCCAGTCCATGCCAGAGTTTAGAACCTGCCGCTACCCCATCTCCATCGGCACAATCCTTTTACTCCGCACCCTTGTGAAATGCGCAGGATGCCTTATCCTGTTTCTGTTTAGTACCGCCTGCTTCTGCATGGGAAAGGGAATCTTTTTATGGCTGGGCAGCTTGCTTACTTTGGGTATTTTGCAAAAGTTCCTATTAAGTAAAACCTTTTGGGATATGAAGTATCTGCTACAGTTTGAACAATTAATGGGAGGTTACCAAAATGTTCTCCTTTTAGACACCCCTGTGGCAGCGGAGCTTTTGTATGGCCTCTTACTTGTGTTACTTTTACTCGCCTCTATAGGCTTTGCCTCCAGACAAACCGGCAAGCGAATTCTTATAGCCAAGGAACAACAGGAAAAAGCATACTTTGAGGATATCAATAATCGTTATTCTGAGATTCGTATGCTACGCCATGATATGAACAATCATTTCTCGGCCATCTCCTTATTATTAGGGGAAGGCAAAGTAAAGGAAGCGCAAACCTATTTACAACACATCACAACAGACATGGCAAGCGTCACACCTCTTTCACAAACCGGTGTGGGCGCGTTGGATTTGGTGCTGTGGAACAAACTCACTTTGGCAAGAGAGCAACAAATAGAGGTGCAGATGGACTTCCAGCATAGTTTGTCCGATTTTTCCTTATCCGACTATGAATGGTGCTCTCTGTTTGGCAACCTTTTGGACAATGCTATTGAGGCAGTGCAAAAGCTTCCCGAACCGGAACGCAAAATACGCTTAAGCGTAGGTCGTCAAATGGATATGCTTTGTATCTATTGTGAAAACCCCTACACCACTATCCTAAAGGAGAATGGTAATCCGGTCACCTTAAAGGCGGACCATAAAAACCATGGACTCGGACTTAAGCAAATCCGCCGTATAGCAACCAAGCACAATGGTACCGTGGATATCCACACAGAGAACCAAACCTTTTCCATCTCTGTATTATTGACCACTTCTACGTCAAAATAAACCACTTCTCCCGAAGTGGTTTTCTTTTTGTCCAAAACAAGTACAATAAAAGCAAACAACATTTTCAACCATTAGAACAGGAGGTCTTGGTATGAAGAAATTGCGACTTATCCCTCTACTGCTTTGCAGTATTATATTATTTAGCGGTTGCGGAAAGGAACCTACAGCTGAGGATATATATTTAGATGACAATCCGGCCAATCATGGTTACCATGCCATTATGGAAACCGAAAACGGATACTATTACAATATAGGTGCCATGGGGGGCACCAAGGGTGACAATTACTTGGGTAACTCCATAGAATTCAAGCAATTTTTGAGATATTACGATAGAGAAACCGGTGAAACCATTCTCCTTTGTAATAAACCCGAATGCGAACATAATGGTAGTGATTCCTGCACAGCCACCTATAAAAAGATGAGCATTATTAACTCTGTAATGTACGACAACCAGATTTACGTATATGCCGTAGAACATAACGGTACCATTATCAGCATGAATCTTTACCGGGTTGCTCTGGATGGTTCCTCCATCGATAAGGTAGGTACCGTATTGGAAGTGGAAAATACTCTGGGACAGGGTGTTGCCTTTATGCCGCAAAACGCCACCGTTTTTGGTACCAATAACTTAAACTGCTTCATTATTCATCGGGGCTATGCTTATCTGCCTTATTACCTGCGCATCGGCAAAGCCAGCAAGGGCTTCATGGGGGGCGGTCTGGCACAAATGAATTTGGAAACCGGCGAAACCAAGATTATACATGAGTTGGAGTATATGACCTCCAGTTACCCTTACAACTTACGTGCAGTTGGGAATTATGTATATATGGACATGCCCAATACCAAGCGTTATGACATTACTGCAGGCACCCTGGATTATCCGCCGGCCATGGCCGATATGATACCCAAAGTCGTTTTAGATATTGTAACAGCGGAACGACTCTATAACATCTCACCCGTATATGACGAGGAGACCGACGAACGTAGTGAATTCGAAACCTGCTTTGTCTATGATGCTACCACCGGCACTCCTTTACCGGAAGAAAATTTTGAAACGGATATTACCTGGGATGAGGCTCGGAACTTTTGGATGAGCTTTGCCTATGAGGATATGTTAGTGGTTGCCGCCGGTAACAGAGTCATTTTCTACGACGGACAAGGGGAGAACTTGGGAACGAAATTAGGGGAAATACCTTTTGAGTATAAAAAAGATGATAAAGTATTCTCAGATATATACGGAATAGAGTTAACCTTCCAAATCAACAACGACAAACTGTATAAAGTTTGTAACCCTACCAATAAACAACATTATGAAAATGTGCCGGATACAGAAATACCGGGAACCTATTGGTCTTACGAGATCTACAGTTGCCCCGTAGAAGATATTTTGGATGGTAACGGTCAGTGGACATTGGAATTCACATACACCCCGTAAACCACCCGGAAAGGAAACAAATGTGATGAAATCAAAGATTTTATTATTCACACTGGCAAGCGCCATCGCTCTATTGTGCGGCTGCTCTAAAGAAAAAGAAATGCCCGAGGACAACCAGGCAAACCACGGCCCTCTGGCTATTATGGAGACGGAAAACGGGTATTATTATAATTACGGATATGTTCCAACTGGCTCAGATGACCTCTGCGAACAACGTCTTCGTTATTGGGATAAGGAAAACGGCGAATCCATTCTGGTCTGTAACAAACCGGAATGTGAGCACAATGGCAACGACTCCTGCACTGCCACCTACAAAAACATAACCATCATCAATTCCCTTATGTACAATGATGCAATCTATGTTTACGGTGTGGAAGAAGATGACATTATTATACGCTTTAACCTGTATCGCGTTGCACCGGACGGTTCCTCCATTGATAAAGTAGGCACCGTTATAGAAAGCGAAAACACTTTAAACGAAAACGTTAATATCTCTGTTTCTTATAATAATGATATTTCCGCTCCCGCTCCCTTTATTATTCATAAAGGTTATGCATACCTGCCCTATTACCTACGTCTCGGCGTAGCAAGTAAGGGGTTCATGGGTGGCGGGCTCATGCAAATGGATATTACCACCGGAGAAACTAAGACGCTTTATGAGCTGGAGTATATGATCTCTAAATTCCCACACGGTTTAACAGCTTGTGGAGACTATGTGTATATGAACATGATTAATTCCCATTCCACCGGAGAAACCATGCGGTATGTGATTTCTGAGGACCGTTTGGAACCTATATCTGAAAAGAGCTTCTATGACGTCTTTACAGATACCATGCTTTACACAGTACAGGCATCCAGCCTTGAGGGAACTGAATCTGCCGGTCCCATCTCTGTCAACGGTTACGACGTGAATACCGGAGAATTGCTGTCTGACAAGGAATTTCTCACTGATATCCCCTCAGCCCCTGATGCCCAAATCATATCCTTCCCTTACGAAAACATGATTGTCATCGGTGCGAACGACAGGGTAGCCTTTTATGGTATTGGAGAAGAAAATTACGGAAAGAAATTAGGCGAAATGTTCTTTGAGCCCGGATATCACGAGGAAATTTTAGCATTTGTACAGGGTTTGGATTTTAAAATAAACAATGATACCTTATATCGTATCTGCACTCCTATTAATGTAAAAAACTATAGACCCTCAGAAATTCGTTTTCCTTATTTCGTTCCTTACGAAGTCTACAGTTGCCCCGTAGAAGATATTTTGGATGGTAACGGTCAGTGGACATTGGAATTCACATACGCTGAGTAATCAACGAAAGGAAACAAACATGAAAAAGTCAAAACTTATATTATTCACACTGGCAAGCGCTTTTGCTCTTTTGTGCGGCTGCTCCGAACAGGAGGAAATGCCCGAAGACAACCAGGCCAACCACGGACCTTTGGCTATTATGGAGACTGAAAACGGGTATTATTACAACTTCGGTTATGCTGTCTATTTTGAGGAGGAAAATGCTTCCAATACTTCAAGAGAATATAAAAACCTGCTTCGTTATAACGACAAGGAAACCGGGGAAACCATTTTGGTCTGCAATAAGCCGGAATGTGAACATAACGGTGACGATTCCTGTACTGCCACCTACAAGAATATGACCGTCATCAACTCTATCATGTACAATGATGCAATCTACACATATGGTGTAGAGGAGGATGGTATTATTATACGCTTTAACTTATATCGTATTACCCCGGACGGCTCCGCCATCGACAAAGTGGGAACTGTATTCGAATGCGAAAATACGCTGGAGGAAGGCTATACCATAGTCGTACCCGAAGTTTCACGCATTCCCGAGGCCTTTATTATTCACAAGGAATATGCATACCTGCCCTACTTTGTGCGCATTGGCAAGGCCAGTCGGGGCTTTATGGGGGGCGGTCTTATGCAAATGGATATTACCACCGGAGAAACCAAAAGTATATATGAAATGGAATTCATGACCTCTGCATTCCCTTGCAACTTACGTGCTTGCGGAGACCAGATTTACATAGATATGCAACCCCCACTCTCCATGGGTGGAACTATGCGATACCTCCTTTCCGAAGACCGCATGGAACAGCCCAATCCCGAGTGGAAAATGACCTTCGACGTTATTACACCAAATCGTCTTTATAATGTTTCCAATTCTTATGACTGGGAAACACAAACACCCGGTTTCGTTTCTGTCACTTCTTATGATAGTGCTACGGGGGCATGGATTGATGAGGAATATTTTGAAACAGATATTATGGGAGACCTTTACGATATTCCGGTTGCTTTCCCCTATAAAGATATGATTACCATATGTACCAGCGACCGGGTAGCCTTTTATGGTATCGGAGAAGAAAATTATGGAGAGAAGTTAGGAGAAATCTTCTTTGAATCCGGCGAACGTGTGAATGGATTCAATCAGGAACCGCTATTGGAGTTTAAAATAAACAATGACACTTTATATCGTATCTGCACTCCTATTGCAACCGAGGACAATGAACTCCTCCCTATGATACCTGCCTATTACATGCCTTACGAAGTCTTTTCTTGTCCCGTAGAAGATATCCTAAACGGTACCGGTCAATGGGAAAAAGCATTTTCTTATGAAGAGGGGAAATAATTATGCTGGAAATCAAAGATCTTACAAAAAAATATGGGGACTTTACCGCCGTTCATCAAATCAGTCTGACTCTGGATACCGGTGTATATGGTATTCTGGGTGCAAATGGTGCCGGTAAGTCCACCTTTTTAAATCTGCTGACAGACAATATTAAAAGAACCAGCGGAGAGATTTTATACAGTGGCAAAGAAATTCTTGCTATGGGTGCCGCTTACCGCAAAAAAGTAGGGTATACTCCCCAGCTACAAGGAATGTATGAAGAATTCACTGCCGGTCAGTTTTTGCGCTATATCGGATCCTTAAAGGGCATGAAGCATAAAGCCTGCAAGGAGCAGACGCATGAATTGCTGGCTTTGGTTGGCCTGGATAAGCATGCCCACCAAAAGTTGGGAACCTTTTCCGGCGGTATGCGTCAAAGAGTACTTCTGGCAGCCGCTATGTTAGACGACCCGGAGATTTTAATTTTGGACGAACCCACCGCAGGCTTGGACCCGGAAGAAAGAATTCGTCTGCGAAACCATATTGCAGAGCTTTCCAAAAACCGTATTGTACTTCTTGCCACCCATGTGGTAAGTGATATTGAATGTGTAGCAGAAAAAGTAATTCTTATGAAAAAGGGGGAAGTACTACGTTTTGCCTCTCCCACCGACCTTATGGAAGAAATTTCCGGCAAGGTTCGGGAATTTCAAGGCACCTTTGAAGAAGTGAATGCCCTGAAGGAAACCTACGGCAAAGGACAAATTCTGAGGCGTAGCACCGGTTTCGTACTGCGAGTTGCTCAGGATAATCTTCCGGAAGACTTTAAGCAGGTGGACGACATTACCTTAGAAGATGTTTATCTCTTTTATGCGGAGGGCCGCCAATGAAAGAATTTACGCGTGTATTTAGTAGGAGAACTCTTTTTCTCCTTGCCTTACTCTGTATCATTAATGCAGGTGTCCTAATACTCTGTGCCGATTCCAACAAAAGTATTACTCCTGTGGGTGAAGAACTGGAACTATATTTGCAGGAATATCCCGGCTTTTTGGAACGCACCATGGAAAACAGTCGACGTATGGCCAGACTGAATGTATATCAATCCGGCTTTGCCAGCTCCAGACTGGAGCAGGTTTCTGATGCCTACGCCTCTTTGGAAGACGTTTCGGTACAAGCCGGAGACAATCGCGGACTGGTACTATTCATTCAATACCGGTTAACCGATATTTTTCAGATAGTCTTTCTCTTTTCCGTGGTTATGAGTTTGTTTGACGAGCGCAAAAAGGGATTGGTTTATATTGTTCGTAGTACCAAATACGGACGTGGTGTACTGTTTCTGGTACGTTTCTGCATACTGGGTGCTGCTGCCTTTGTGGGCATGCTTTTCCTTTACGGTACAGGTTTCTTAAGTGTTTGCTTTACCTTTGGGGCAGAGGGTTTGTCCCGAAGCTTGCAATCCTTGCCGGAATTTCAGAAATGTCCCTACGCCATTACCATTGGTGGCTATTTGTTGTGTTCCTTTTTTATGAAATTTGTAGGCAGTTTCCTAGCAGCATGCTTACTCTATGTGGTACTGGGGATTTTCAGTCGCCTGACCTCCTATGTCATGGCAATCCTGCTTATTTTGTTTGAAATTCTGACAGCCCTTTGGATTGAATCCATTTCAGCCTGGAATGTACTGAAATACCTAAACTTATACACTTTCATACAAACGGACTATTATTTTACAGACTGCATTTTCTTAAACATTTTCGGTACAGCAGTTTCTGGGATGAAAGCCACTTTTATTGCCTGCGGCATTTCCTTTGTATTATTGGCTGTTATTGGATTCTTGGTACACGGCAGAATGTATGTATCCAGCAAAAAAACCTTGGAAAAACTTGCAGAGAAAATAAGAGAATTTTCAGAACGCATTGCTCCACAACGTACTTTGATGGGCTGGGAAGTCTATAAGCTCGGATTAAGGCAGGGTGCCTTCTTACTGTTAATAGCACTCTTAGCACTTCAGTTGAAACTTGCTTTCCAATACAATTACTACTACCCGGTAAATGCTATGGAACGTTTGTCATTTATGGAATATCATGGAGAATTAAATAAAGAAACCTATGTAAAGGCCAATCGAGAAATGGAACTTTTAGTAGAAGCTGAAACCAAGCTTCGCAGTACTTTGGAAACCCTATTAAGCAAGGAACCTCTGAATACCTATTGGTACGATCAGACACAGACCGCGCTGGAAAATAATTTAGCGACGCAAAGAGGACTTGCTCCCGTTGTTGACAATATCCGGGAAGGCATGGCTTATACTGAGAGAACCGGCAATACCATTCAGGTAATTCAGCCCTATACCTATGATTTGCTGATTAACCGCGATGAACAAACCAGGCACCGAGCTGCATTTCTGGAGTTGATTGCTATTATCGGCGCCATATCCGGCATTTATGCCTACGAAAAGCAGAACCACATGAATCAACTAATTCAGTCCTCCTACCGTGGTCGCCTGGTTACCAAAATAGGAAAACCTGTAATTGTAGCTTGTTTTTGCACCCTTATTGCCGTAGCTATTCACACGGTACAATTAATACATATAGAAAGCAGCTTAGGTTTCAATGACTTGGGAGCACCCATTCAAAGTCTTGCCTTTATGCGAGACTTCCCCCTGTATATTTCCATCGCGGGATATCTGGTACTTTTATTTTGCGTAAGAGCATTGTTCGCAATCTGCTTGGGATTGCTGGTGGCCGGCATCAGTAAATACTCTGCGGACAAATTTACCGCCATGGGACTGAGTGTGTTCTTTTGTATGATGCTTTTTGCAGTATCTGCCTTGATTCCGAAGCTGGAGTTTTTAAACCCTATTTATTTGCTTTCTGCAGATTTTTTGAGGTAAGATACACTTCCGCTACTGTACCCTTTCGAACCGGCACAGTAGCGGTTTTCTATGAATCCCAAAACGCTTCTACTCGCCGGAATAAACTTCCTCCTCCGTTTCCAGACAATATGCTCCTATACGTCCTCCATATCCACAACCGCAGTCAATAGCAATATGATGATTGGCTCTGTAAATGCAGTCCGGTCTGGGGTTTCCCGCAATTGCCCTAGTAGGCAAATGCCCCGTTACCAGATATTTGTCCGAGAAATAGACCCGTTCATAATCATTACATTTAAAGATTAACTCATACAGCTGATAATCCTCCATAGGCCTTTCAGGATTGAAATTAAGAAAGCCGGCATGTAGCATAATGTAATGCTTTCCACGCACCTTCACCTCTTCATACAGCGCAAACTCCTCCAAATACTCCACAATATCCAGCTTCTCCTCTTTATCCAGCTTATGAAACTCGTCCATGGTGGCTTGTCCCCCTACATTTTGCCACTCAAACAGCCCTGTTACAATGCCTTCCTCCAAGTTCGCAAGGCTTTCCTGCGTAATCTCCTGCAACAGAAAACGAAGACATTTCGCTGCCATGTACTCATGATTTCCTAATATAGGATAAATATTGGAGTACATCATCATATGCTGCAGTATTTTAATGCCACCTCTCCCACGATCCAGAACATCTCCTACCACATACAATACATCCCTTTCTGAGAAATTCATTTTCTCCAAAACTTCCAAATACCCTTCATAATCCCCATGCAAATCCGACATTACCCAATGCTTCATACGCGATTCCTCCTCATTCTTATTTACAATTCCACCAGCTCATCATACAAGCAAACAAATACCTCCTCCACCTCCGTGTCTTCATGAAAATGTCCAAAATACCAAGCCGTGAAGTCCGTACTGTCTGCAACTCTTTGAAGATATTGACGAAATTCCGATTCTCTGTCGGAAAGTTCACCATAGCCCATCGCTGCAGCAATTTCTCTGGGAGCCGTATGGGTCAGAATGTAATCCACTTGAAAGTCTGCTTTCTCCAGATTTTTCCAGCCTTCCTCATACTCTTCGCTACCGGGAAGCTCCTCCGGGAACCAGGAAATCCCCTCTTCCCGATACTCTTTATCGATGCTATAGGCTCCGCCAAAAGTAAAGAATTTACAGCCTTCAATACAATAGACCTGACCTCTCATCAAATGAATAATATCACTCTCTACAAAATGAACCTTTCCTCCATTCCATTCTTCAATGCCATAAGAATTAAGCTGCTCAAAATTCTCATGGTTACCATCTACAAAAAGAGTGGTAACCGGAAGATTTCTCAAAATCTCGCGTGCTTTCCTTTCGTCTGACGCCGAAAAACCGCATACGCCCACATCCCCGCAAATAATGAGATAATCCTCCTTGGTATATTCTTGCTCCCTCCCTTTAAAATATTTGATAACCTTTCCCATATCAAAAGTTCCGTGTGTGTCGCCCGTTACTATAAATGCCATAATATATGCCCCCTCCATTTCTTATAAAACAATTCAACTACTTCCTCCCAGACTAATATTCTGTCCAAAACTCCTAAATCCTTTTTTATTTTGTTATTCTTCATCAAAATCCGATTCGAAAAGCATACGAAGTGTATTCACCAGCTCATTTTGATAAAATCTATCATAGGAATACTGACGGTTCTGCTTCGCATTCTTCTCTTCCAGTTCTGCAAAATATGCTTTTCTTATCTTACATTCTTCTTTTGTGGGATAAAAGCTAAAATGAACTTCCTGCCCCCACCAGGTAATCACTTCACCGCTTCGGATTTGGTCATACAACTCCGGGCATTCCTCTATAAAGTCAAACACACAATCATAGAAGCGAAGTCTCGGATTTGCTCGTAGCCATCGTGCAGGCACTCCTGGTTGGCTGTAGCTCTTAATGAGTTCCTCCTCTTCCTCCACCAATCGATAAAGCTTGTTTCGTATATCCTTCTGTTTTCGGAATCGCCAATCAATCTCCTGCCGAATATTCTGCAGGCATTTATCATAATAGGCAAAGCCTTCCTCCTTGCTTCCGGGTTTGTAGGAATACCCCAACGAATCCTCTGATTCATACAAAAGCGCATTCATAAGACCATAAATGTAATCGATATCCTTTGTTTCAAAGCATTTTTCTCTATTCATAATATTGTCCTCCACTTCTTATACATTTTCCATCAACATCTGCATTGCCAACTCTACATGACTTCTCTCCAGTCCCGTTCGGTAATTGATTTGTACCAGACGGTCTGCATACGCACCAAATTCCTCCTCTCCCTTATCGTCCAAAATAACAAAGGATTCCGGCATTCCTGCCTTCTGTATCCAAGCACCTATCTCCTCCCCTCTATTAGACATGGATTCTCCCGTACAATCAAAAATATGTAATTCCTGTTCCTCCATAGCTTCCTCCAATGCCCGATACAAATCCGCATCATAGGTTTCCTCCCCTTCGCACAAATCCCAAAACCCCAGTCTCCAGGTAGAAGATAATACCAGTTTTGCACCAGTAGCCCTTACCAGTTCTGCCAAAAGCTGCAGTTTTTCCTCCACTACAAAATAAACATCTGCGTAGTAAGAACGGCACCCTGCATAATTCAAAACACCATCCACATCCAGAAATATTACTTTCATCTGTTATCGCCTCCCTTTCTTCAAAAACTTTTCTCACTCCATTACCACTCTACTTTTCCGCCATCAGTCTCACCTCCATCACAAAAAGTTATAAATAAAAAAGGACTCTCCTTTCGAAGTCCCAAATTATCCAACACTTTTCCAAACTCCTTCCAGGACATATTCACCGGCTCTTCCATGGAATGTTTGAACCACGCAAGCGTTTCCTCCGACTCCGCTCGAGAGCCTTCCGACCAAAAACGTATTCTCAAGACCTTTTTGCCATCAATTACAGGGAAATTGGCGTTATATTGTATCCCAAGCCAGTATTCTCTCCAATCAATACACCAATCACTTCCCCACCAAAGTTCTCCATTTTTACAAACACATTCACTATGAGAGATGGAGTCCCAAGTGCAACCACCACAATTACGTTCCGGGCGCTTATATAGCTTATAGCGAACCCCCAGTCGTTTCAGGAACTCGGGCAAATCACACACCAGACGTCCATCTACTTTTACAAAAGGAATACGCATAACTTTTCTCTTCTTTCCCCTTTCCAATACAAGCATAGTATGCTCATTCACCTGTAGTTCTCTGTCAAAACCACATTTAAGAAAAGCCTCTCTTCCTTCCAGTTCTCGTCTGAGCAGGATATGATAATCCACCCCCTTCTCCGTAGGCCATACTGCCAAGCGAACATCATAAACTAATCCTTCATAAAATCTAATCATGCTTTTCTCCTCCTTTATTTTTCGTTCTTATTAATTAACAAGGTTTTCTGGCGGGTGCATTTTTGCACCTTTTCAACCCTTAAAAATAATGTTATACTTAGGGAAAAATAAGACGTGTTTTCACAAACAGGAGCAGATTACATGGCAAACAGTATTAAGATTTTGGAACTATTAAAATGGTACACAGACGAAGAACATCCTATCACCCAGGAGAAACTGAGAGCCAAACCGGATGCAGATAAATATATGGGCTACAAAACTACCTTCAAAAAAAGATTAATGGATATTGCCTCTTTGCTAAACGAAACTTCTCAGTCAGAAAAAGATTGGCGGGTGGTTTTCCCCGGCTATGCTCAAAAAAGTGCTTCCTCTCAGACTGAGCGGAACTACACCGGACCAATCTTTTACCGGCATGAAATAAAAAAACAGGAACTGGATTTTCTCATGGACCAAATACAGTCCACAAACCGTTTTACCTTACAAGAAAAGCAGGACTTATCTGACAGATTGGTTCGGCTTTTAGGAAGTGTGCATTATCAGCACACCTCTTACCAGAACATTAAAGAAATGTTGGAAATACCCTCTTGCAAGAGTGAGACATTGATTGACAATCTAAACTTTTTACGAGCTGCTATTGTCAATGAAAAAATGATTACCTTTGACACAACCCGCCTAGATGAGAACGGAAATTATTGTTTGACTGACGAGCCAACACATATGGTCAGCCCTTATAGAATTGTTTTTCATAAGAACGCTTACTGGCTACTGTGCAATGAACGACTAGGAAAAATCTCCACTCAAGGCTATAGCTTCATTAAGTACTCAAAGTCTATAGACATTTACCGAGTGGATAAAATGAAAAATCTGAAGATAGCACAAGAAACTCTGGAGAAAAAAGCGAAATATTTTTGGGGAACCTATGGACATTTACAACAACTGAAAAAAATCTTATGTTATAAGGAAGGACAACGCATTATCTATTCCGATATCAAGGAAGACTATGGGCTGATAAAGTTTGAAATTCTGTGGAATCATTTCCCCCAAAGCCTAAGAGAAGATTACACTTTTATTCAAGATACTTTCGGTGAGAACTACCAAATCAGCAAAACCGGTGCACAAACTATTGTCAGCGTACATTGCACTGAGGATTTCTTCGTAGAATGGGTCCTTTGCCATGTGGACAAAATACGAATCCTTGATTCCTTCCCTTCTGCATCAGTATTAAAAAAGCGTTTACGACGTGTGCTGGAGAAAGGCATGGAAAACTTGTAAAAAAAGAGAAGGTACATGAGGAAGTATTTCTGCTCATGTACCTTTTTATTACATATCTGTTTGACTATGATAAATCTTTTAAGGTCTCCCAAACAGCCTTCAGTAGCTGATAGGCATAGCTATTTTCTAACTCCTTCTCATCCTGCTTATCTATTAGAGGATAATAGCAGGCCTTGGGTACATAGATTCTTCTATTTGGCAAGGATCCCTTCAGTTGTAAATAGCTACAATTGGCACTGTATTCATAGCAGGAGGCATCCGGCTTTTCATCCAGCTTCGGAAAGCAATGAGAATCATACTGATTGGTTTTGACATTAAAGCTTCCATTGGTCAAAATAAGCTGCTTTATTTCCTCCTCCGGCATATCTCTCACAGGTAATTTATCCGGGTGAATATTTCCTGTTCCAAAATCCACATGTGGACGTGGAGCATCATAGGATGCAACACCACCATTTATAACTACCTCTTTTGCCACATCATATATCACAGAGTCTATACGATAAGGCATAATCAATACTCTGTCGAATCTATGATTCAGCCAATCACTACCATCAAGGATTCTATATTGATACCACCTCAAATCTGAAAGATTCCTAATGCCGCTACGCCAAGGCTTGCTTGGGCGGCTGGGTTCTAATTGAAGCGTCACCACTTTTTCAAGGCTTTCTATCTTTACTGAAAACTGCTCAAGTAATCGGCTAAACTTCATCATAATATTTCCCCCTATCGATTGCTCTGTCATTTTTCACACTTTCTACCGCAATCTCCTCTACTTCCCCATAAACTCGGGGCTCATCTTGGAATACACAATTTTCTGACTCTTGTACAAGCTCTTATATCCCGACAGCATGTAGCTGATGGCTACTGCCAGTAGCATATACGGCCATACCTCCATACCGAACATTTCCAGTGCCAGAAGTAACGATGCGATAGGGCTGTTGGTTACACCACAGAATAGGGCAATCATTCCCACTGCCGCGCAAAGAGATGGCGATACCCCCAAAAGTTGTCCCACCAAACAGCCAAAAGTGGAACCGATGAATAAGGTAGGGATAATCTCTCCACCCTTAAAACCGGCTGTTAAAGTAAGCACAGTAAAAAGAATTTTCAGTACGAAGGCTTCCGGTCTGGTTTCACCTAACATGGCCCGTTCAATAACTTCCATACCGGCACCCATGTAATCATCCGTTCCTACAAAAATAGTTAGAACTATAATCATCAGACCCGCCACTGCAATTCGGAAATAGGCATTTGGAAACTTATGTTCCATCCAATGTTCCACTATTTGAATGAAGTTGCAGAAAACAATACTTAATCCTGCACACAACATTGCCAGCAGTACCACTTTCCATGTAACTCGGAAGGTCAATTCCGGCAGTTCCACAATGACGAAGTGCTCCGCATGTACAAACAAAGCTTTTGCTACCTGACTTGCAACCAGTGCTGATACCACACAGGGCACCAATGCAGCATAATATAAAATACCCACGCTAACCATTTCCATAGCAAAGACCGCTGCTGCCATAGGAGTTCCAAACAGTGCCGCAAACATACCGCTCATGCCACACATAATCATCATGGTTATGTTCTTCTTGTCCATTTTCAAAGCAGTTGCTATACCATTTCCAATACTGCCGCCCATCTGTAGTGCTGCGCCTTCTCGCCCTGCAGAACCACCAAATAAATGTGTAATAATGGTTCCCACAAAAATGAGCGGTGCCATTTTCCAGGATATGGTATTTTCCTGACGAACTGCTGAAATTACCGTGTTGGTTCCTTTGTCCTGCTCTCTTCCCATTACCCTGTAAAGCCACACAATAAATATACCGGCTAGGGGCAATCCAAAAATCAAATACGAATGCCCCTGTCGGAACATTGTTGCACTTCCCAGACAATAATAAAAGCCTGCTCCCAGCATGCCGGCAAGAATACCCATGCCGGTAGCCAGAAGCAGCCACTTAATAAAGAACGCCATGCGTTCCAAAAATTCTTTTATACCTCGAAAAATTTTCTCCTTGTACTTCGAAATCATACTTTCCTCACAGAATCTTTTGTTACATCTGTTCCAAAAATGCTTTCACGTTTACATCAATATCATCTTTAAACACAGCAGAACCCGCTACCACTACATTCGCGCCTGCTTCCAATACTACATGTACATTATCTATGGTAATTCCACCATCCACCTGAATATCTACGTTCAGGTTCCGGTCCACAATTTCCTTACGAAGATTCTTTATCTTGTCAGTACATTTCTCCATGTACTTCTGACCACCAAAGCCCGGCTCCACTGTCATAATAAGCACCATGTCGATCTTTTCCAAATAGGGAAGCACTTCTGCAACGGGGGTATCCGGCTTAATACTGATACCTACTTTAGCACCGGCTTCGCGAATGATTGCAATGGTCTCTTCCACCTTCTGAGTTGCTTCCAAATGAAAGGTTACCATATCTGCGCCACAATCTACAAACTCTGCCGCATAACGCTCCGGCTCTACAATCATAATATGCACATCAAAAAAGATATCGGTCTGCTTTCTCAAAGAAGCAATCACCGGCATACCAAAAGAAATGGAAGGTACAAACACTCCGTCCATTACGTCAATATGCAAATACTGCGCTCCTGCTTCCTGTACTTCCTTAATCTGTTTTCCCAGCTTCCAAAAGTCCGCCGCCAAAATGGAAGGTGATAAAATATTCATCTTCGTACCCTTTCTTAAGTCATATGCATCTTTTGTCAAAATAATCATAACAGATACTGTATAGAATAACAATGTGCTTGTTGCCCAATTCGTATCCTAAATTTTACTGAAAAGCGGGCAACTCATCCAAAGTGATAAAGTACTCACTATTATAGACCGCCTTCAAGCTTTCCGGGGTGTTTCCGCTTTCCCCGCCGGTAAGCCAGTCCGTATGCCAGGTCATAAAGAATAACCAATGGGTTTTTGTGGATTTAAGCTCTTCTTCAGTAGGAATCGCACCGCATTCATGATAAACAATGGGCATCCCTTCCGGCGCCACACTAACACATTCCTCGTATAACGCAGGATTCGGTCCCGGCGTATAACTGTCTGCACCAAGCAAATCTACATAAGCATCTCCCGGATACCAGGCTGCCATCTCGCCGCCGTTTCCGGAATAACCATATACCCAAATCAGATTATCCAATCCCCAGTAGTCTGTATATCGACTATACATCAGCTGCCACAGCTTCACAAAGTTCTCGCTGCCACCTTTGCTCCACCAGAACCATCCGCCGTCTAATTCATGAAATGGACGCCAAAGAATCGGAACTCCGGCCTCTTCCAGCTGCTGCAAATAAGGCACCGCCCTGTCCATACCTTCAAGCAAAGCATTATAGGTGTCTGAGCCAGGCACAAAGGCCTCCTCCCAGTTAATATTATCATCCTTACTCTCATTATAGGCACTGGCAAAATCCGCACCCGTATGCCAGCAAATAGTGGGAATTCCACCCATTTCCCACCACTCGATTGCTCTCTGTACCACACCATCGAAATCATTGTGCATAAAATCCAGGCCGCGAATAGCGGGTAGTTTCCCGGTATGTTCTTTTAGGTAGTCCATTTCATAATTAGGACTGCCCATCCATGTGGATTCCATCTGTCCAGTCAAGCAACCGACGCCGTACACTTCTTTCAAATAATTGTATAAGGTTTTCGCGTTTTCTATCGCATTAGGATTTGATAATTCTCCATTGTATGTATGCATAATTTTCTCCGTTTCCGCCACATTAGCAAGATATTCGTTTAATTCCTCCGCTACTTCCTGCGGCAAATAATATAGTCCTGCAATTCGTCCGCCGTTCCAGGCGCCCAAGGAAAAGTTCTTTATTTCTGAAATATCCTCTGTGCCGGCCGCTTCCAACAACTCTGCTATGCTTATTACCAGCAGACGTTCTCTGGCAGGATCATCCGACATGGCTGTTACTTCCAAAATATTGGAATGTTTGCCGTCTACACTTGCACCAAATCCCAGCACGCCCCAGCCGCCATGGGTGAGGTCATCACAGGCATAAATCAGGGCCAATGCGTCCGTCGGTTGCGCATCCGTGGGCCACGCCGTTTTGCTTGGATAATACCCTCTGTCCGTATCTCCCGAAAACAAAAAGATACCCTTTTCCAATATACTTTGTTGCACCTGCACCTTCTCTTCTTCACTTAGAGTATTGCGAATGGCCGGTGCCGGAGCCGGCGTCCAGACGCCTTCCGGTATTTCCATCGGCGCTTCCGTAGGTTCAGGCGTTTTTTCTATCTTTGCAGGGTTTTCCGTTGGTTCTGCAGTTTCTTCAACCTTTACAGGAGCTTTAGTGGCCTCTGCAGTTTCTTCAACCTTTGTAGGCACCTCTGTGGAGCCCGGTACCGCCTCTCCGCAAGCACCCAATGCAAATATCAAACATATAACGTTAAACAAAGTTAATACTCTTTTCCGCATAATTCATAACTCCTTTAACAAAAACGGCTGTAACTTTTGTTACAGCCGTTCTCATTCATATTATGTTTGTAACTATTCAGAGCCCTCATGCGCAAAACCGCTACTACGTAGCTTTCCTTTTGCTTATGAGGTCTTCTCGCCAAATAAATGTGTGAAATCAGCCCCTTACAAGCAAGCTTGACGGTTCTGTTTCCACACATTTGCATGGCTCTGAATAGTTACATAAATGCCTTTACTGATTTGTAAACGCCTTCTGCGTCTAAGCCATACTTAGCAACAAGTGCTGCTGCGGAACCGGACTCACCGAATACGTCGTACATACCGATTTTCTTAACGGGTGTAGGAAGCTTCTCAGATAAGCAATCGCAAACTGCACTACCCAAACCACCGATTACGGAATGCTCTTCTACGGTTACAACCTTGCCGGTCTTCTTTGCGCTGGCGATGATTAATTCCTCATCCAAAGGCTTAATGGTACAGATGTTGATAACTTCTGCACTGATACCTTCTTCTGCAAGCTTCTCAGCTGCGCCCATAGCGGAATCTACACAGATACCGGTTGCTACGATGGTAACGTCCTTACCTTCGCGAACTACGGTACCCTTACCGATTTCAAACTTGTAATCCGGGTTGTCGTTGATTACAGGCACTGCTGCACGACCGAAACGGATATATACAGGACCTTCATGCTCGATAGCTGCACGAACAGCTGCCTTAGCTTCGATATCATCGGAAGGACACATAACTACCATACCGGGAATGGTTCTCATCAAAGCAAGGTCTTCGTTACACTGATGGCTGGCACCATCTTCACCAACGGTGATACCTGCATGAGTTGCACCAATCTTT
>JAZSPK010000027.1:0-92908 GCA_045537405.1 Acetatifactor sp. | reverse complement strand
GCACCATAACGTGTATGAGAGTCAGAACCTAAAATCATCTTGCCGCCGCCTGCTAACATTTCTCTTGCAAACTGATGAATAACTGCCTGATGAGGAGGTACATAAACACCACCGTACTTCTTTGCACAGGAAAGACCAAACATGTGGTCATCCTCGTTAATGGTACCGCCTACTGCACACAATGAGTTGTGACAGTTAGTAAGTACATAAGGCATGGGGAACTTCTGAAGTCCCGATGCTCTTGCAGTCTGGATAATACCTACAAAGGTAATATCATGACTGGTTAATTTATCAAACTTAATTTTCAGCTTATCCATATTACCGGAAGTATTATGGTCTGCTAAAATATTGTAAGCAATGGTCTGCTTTGCAGCCTCTGCCTTTGATACATCTTTACCTGTCTTATTTTGGATGATTACGGCTGCATCATTATTATCCTCAACAATTTCCTGTCCATTTAATAAATATGCGCCACTTTTCAATAAACTAATCATAAGACTCCTCCTATTGACTTTAGTACATTCAAAAATTATTATAATAGAAAGCAACTGCTTATGCAATGAAAAAATATAGATGATAGGTTAATATTTTATGAATTCAAAAAGATTTTCACAAATAATTGCTCTTTTTCTAATAGTTGTTTGTTGTTGTCTTGTTTCAGCTTGCAGCACGCCCTCCGATATTACCGAAACAAGCGGAACGGATATAGAGTCCGCGGAAACTGCCGCTCCTCCGGAATCTGCTGAAAACACACCTGCACCGGAACTATCTGCGACGCCGGCCTTGACTTCGGATTCAGATGCAGTTCTCTGTACCATGCCTACAAATGCTTATTCCTCTTTGTCGGTACCTACACAAGTCACCCGAATCGAAGATGATTACTTTTTGGTTGACTGTTATCACAACCAAATACTAACATCCACATCTTTGGACAAGCCTTTACCGGAATGGCGAGTACTAACCGACCAGATAAAATGGGGCCATACCATTGCCGGAAATGGCAGTATCTATGTAGCAGATGACACCGAAAATCATCGGGTGTTAGTCTTTACCAAAAGCGATTCTGACTTTTATCAAACACAAATAATTGAAGGTGTTGGAAACAGACCTCATTATGTGGAATACAATTCTAATACCGAACGTTTTTATGTGCTTAGTTCCATGACCAGTGAATTATTTGTTTTTCATCAGAATAGCAATTCATTAGAACTATGCTTAGAAAAGGTACTGGAAATTCCTAACATGGAAGGTGTTTATATCCGTTCCTTTACCTTTATTGATGATTACATCTATTTTGCTACTAATAATGGTATTATTTTACGTTGTGACTTGGGGGATTTAAGCGTTTTGGAAGTATGGTTTCTTCCTGATGAATTGGCCGGTTTAATACAAATGGTAAAAATTGAAGATTACTATTATCTGACTGTTTCCACAGACCGAACCGGTAATGCTGAATATGCTACCATAATTCGCACCACCGACCTTGCTCTCTTAGAGAATTCTGAGTATGAGGATTTATATCAAACCTTTGCCGGTACAGGTACGCCTTACTATATATCTTCATTTGATGGACATTTCTACCTAACACAACATTGCAATATACCTGGTCATGGAGTATGGCAATTTGATGTGACCAACAACGAATTGCATAACGTAGAGATTTTGTATCCATAAAAAATCCCCCGGAATTTGAATCTTCCTCAAATATCCGGGGGATTATCATCATTCAATTAAACCTCTGTTTCCATAGGTTCAACTACTACTATGAGGTAATTATATTCTCTTTTTCCCATCCATATTGTGAATATACTTTACGATAACCGTACTATACCCCTGCATAATAAAATCAAGGTTTTCTTCGGTTACATAGAATTTGTCTGACGGATTTGCTACGTCCACCTTGCATAAAAATTCGTAGACTACGCGCAAATTCCTTCGGATTTGCTGGGTTGAATTAGATATTCTTTGTATGGTAAAAGAATATGTTGTGTGGGAGATTTCCTTCGCTCTGGCTACAAAAGAAGGATGAGGATTGTATATCTGGATAAATGTACTTTCTTTTTTCTGCGCAGAAAACAAAACCATTGCTTATTTTTACGCATCACCCTCTACCCCCTTTCATTCCTGCTCTGCATACTACTTAATTTTTGTACTTATCTGTTATTATTCGAAAAAACATCAGCCACTTCACTAATTGTTATATAAGCATAATGGTCTATATCATGTACCAATTCTTTCATGCGAACAACCTGATAACGATTTACTACAAAATATATCATTGTTTTTTCTTTATTTGAATAACCGCCCTTGGCCTCTAAATAGGTCACTCCACTTCCAAATACATCGCACAATTTTTTGCACACTTCATTTGGATGCTCGGTAATAATAATTGCACATTTTGCTCTGTCAATACCATCCACAATAAAGTCTATGGTCTTTAATGCTGCAGCATATGTCACAATAGAGTATAACGGCAATATCCAGCTATTTAGTACTACACCACAGATAATATAAAGAAGTACATTATATGCCATAACAAATGTGCCTACCGTAAGACCTAAGCGTTTTGCAAAAATAACAGCCATAACCTCAATACCATCCATGGCACCACCATAACGAATGGCAATTCCGCTTCCAATACCGGATATCACACCACCAAACAATGCACAAAGCAATAAGTCCGTTCCCGCCAACGGAGAAGCCATACTAACATCTATGGGCAATACATCTGTAATTAACCATGCAAATATGGAATATACACAAACTGCATAGCATGCATACATTGTAAACAACCACCCTTGCTTTTTAAGTCCAAATAAAAACAGGGGGATATTTAACAATATCAGAAAAATAGAAAGTGTCAAATAACTTGGGGTAAGTTGATCTAATAATATGGACGTTCCGGAAATACCACTGTCGTACAAGTTCACCGGCATTAGAAAAACCGTAATCCCAAATGCATTAACGATACCCGCAATGGTAAGCATTAAAATATTAGCAATTCGTATCTGTTTAATTCTCTTCATTCAATTCACTCCGCTTATAATACCACTCAAAATATAACTTTTCCTCTATAAAGTGAATTATATCATGTAAATATATCTTCAACAATGTTTTACTGCGCCCCCGCATTAAATAATTGCTTATGAATTTTCATCCTCAATCAACTCTGCAATTCTCTCCAAATCAATTTGTAATCGTTCATCATATAACGCCAGTCCCACCTTTCCTTCCAAAGGGTACATGTGCGGTGTATAATCATCCTTCCAATGATAAACCAATAACTTTTTGGTTAAAGGATCAATAATCCAATACTCTTTCACCCCCGCATCAGTATATTTTTGAAGCTTCTTAATACAATCTTTTCGACGGGTAGATTTTGATAATACTTCCAAACAAAAATCCGGTGCTCCCATGATATAGCTTTTTGTTCTCTTTGTATCATCACATAATATCAGAACATCCGGCTGTACCATTGTTTTATCATCACAATCCAGCCGAACATCCACCGGTGCATAAAATGGAGTGCATTTTCCACCATTTTCTTCTATGAACTTTCTGATTACAGAATACACTTGTCCCCCAATCAACTGATGTAGCAAAGAGGGTGCAGACATATCATAAATCACACCATCAATTAATTCTACACGACGTTCCTCCGGTAGGGCATAGTAATCCGCCAAGGTATACTCGCCCTGCTTTTTCTCCGGGACACTCTCATACTTAGGTTGCGCTTCCTCTACCTTCATACCGTTCCCTTCGGTCAAATCATACTCCATGTTTTCCTCATTTTCATTTCTTTTCATATTGGTACCCCCCCCTTTTTTTCTTTAATATATTTCTTTGTACTATAACTATAGCCTTGTCTTTGCATTTTGTCAATTGTATATTTTTATCCTTGTCACACAGAAAAAGCACACACGGTATACACCGCATGTGCTTTCTTTATAACATTGCTATTTCATTCAATTATTTCAAAACAACCTTATCCAAATGCCAGATTTCATCCACATACTGCTTGATGGTTCTGTCAGAAGTAAACTTACCGCTGCAAGCCACATTTAAGATAGCGCTCTTTGCCCATGCCTTTTCATCTGCATAAGCTGCTTCTACCTTCTTCTGTGCTTCTGCGTAAGAACGGAAGTCTTTCAAGATAAAGTAGGTATCAGCCTTTGAAGTACTGAAGGTATTCAAAAGTGAGTTGTATAAGTGACGGAATAACTCAGTATCCTGAGAATAGGTTCCGTTAATCAACTGCATAAGTACCTTACGGATATCCTGGTCATTATTGAAGATTTCCATAGGATCATATCCGCCAAAGTTCTCGTACTGAATAACTTCATCAGAACTTAAACCGAAGATAAATGCATTTTCTTCGCCTACTTCTTCCACAATTTCTACGTTTGCGCCGTCCATGGTACCGATTGTCAATGCACCGTTTAACATAAACTTCATGTTACCTGTACCGGAAGCCTCCTTGGAAGCAGTTGAAATCTGTTCAGATACATCTGCTGCCGCAAAGATAATCTCTGCGTTAGAAACATTGTAATTTTCAATAAATACAACCTTTAACTTACCGTTAATAGATGCATCGTTATTGATTACATCTGCTACAGAGTTAATTAACTTAATGGTTAACTTCGCATTACGATAACCTGCCGCTGCCTTTGCACCGAAAATAAAGGTTCTGGGATAGAATTCCATATCCGGATGTTCCTTAATTTCGTTGTAAAGATACATAACATGTAAAATATTTAAAAGCTGACGCTTATACTCATGAAGTCTCTTAACCTGCACATCAAAGATGGAACGGGGATCTACTTCCACACCATTGTGCTCTAAGATGTACTTAGCAAGACGTACCTTATTCTGGTACTTGATGTTCATGAACTCCTGCTGTGCTTTTTCATCATCCGCATATACTTTTAACTTGCTGATATGAGCCAAATCGGTAATCCACTCGTCGCCGATGTGGTCGGTTACCCACTTTGCCAAAAGAGGATTGCCGTGTAAGAGGAATCTTCTCTGGGTAATACCATTGGTCTTGTTGTTGAAACGTTCCGGGAACATTTCGTAGAAGTCCTTAAGCTCCTGCTTCTTTAAGATTTCGGTATGAAGTCTTGCAACACCATTTACAGAGTAACCTGCTACGATAGCCATATGAGCCATCTTCACCTGTCCGTCATAAACGATTGCCATCTTGCGTATCTTTTCCTGTACGTTTACATCAGTACCGGCATATTTTGCTTCGATATCCTTGATGAAACGACGGTTGATTTCTTCTACAATCTGATAAATACGCGGCAGTAATCTGGAGAACAACTCAATAGGCCACTTCTCCAATGCTTCCGCCATAATGGTATGATTGGTATAAGCACAAGTCTTGGTAGTCACTTCCCAAGCCTCATCCCAGGTTAAATAGTACTCGTCCATTAATATACGCATAAGTTCGGGTACTGCTACGGTAGGATGAGTATCGTTCAACTGGAAGGTAACCTTCTCATGGAACTTGCGGATATCGTCATGCTTTCTCATGTATTTTGCAACTGCTTCCTGTACAGATGCAGAAATAAAGAAGTACTGCTGCTTTAAACGAAGCTCCTTACCTGCATAATGGTTATCATTGGGATATAAAACTTCAACAATATTTCTAGCAAGGTTTTCCTGCTCTACTGCCTTCTGGTAATCACCCTTGTCAAAAGAATCTAACTGGAAGCACTCAACAGGCTCTGCGTCCCAAATACGAAGGGTATTTACAATACCATTGCCATAACCAACGATAGGGAAATCGAAGGGAACTGCCTTTACAGACTGATAGCCTTCCTGTGAGAAGAAGTTACGTCCGTTTTCAGTACGAACTGCTACATAACCACCGAACTTAACAGTCTTTGCATATTCAGGGCGACGAAGCTCGAAAGGATTGCCGTCCATTAACCAGTTATCCGGTACTTCTACCTGGAAACCATCACGAATCTGCTGCTTGAACATACCATAACGATAACGAATACCACAGCCGTATGCGGGATAACCAAGAGAAGCCAATGAGTCAAGGAAACATGCTGCAAGTCTTCCCAAACCACCGTTACCAAGTGCCGCATCGGGCTCCTGGTCTTCTACCATATTAATGTCCAAATTCAATTCTTCCAATGCTTCTTTTACAGTATCATATGCCTGTAAATTAATCATGTTGTTTCCCAAAGCACGACCCATTAAGAACTCCATGGACATATAATATACCATCTTAGGATCTTCCTCTTCATAAGCCTTCTGGGTATCCATCCAGTTCTCTACAATCTGATCTTTGATAGCATAAGAAACTGCCTGGAAAATCTGCTGGGGAGTTGCTTCTTCCAATGTCTTGCGATACAGGGTTCTCACATTGTACAACACACTACGCTTGAATAATTCCTTATCAAACTTTAAATTCTTCATTACTTCCTCCTACTTACTGTCTTTCAATGGAAATGGTTACCTTCTCGCCGTTAATATCCCAATCCTTGCTTACATTGTAGCTTTCATTTGCTACGATTGCGTCAGCAAGTACCTTACCGGCGATGGCGTCCTTATTTTTCTCAACAATTGCAAACAATTTATCATTACCGGTCAATGAAACCAGAATATGATCCATTACTTCGAAATCAGCTTCCTTACGCATGGTCTGGATTTTGCTGATTACTTCGTATACATAACCTTCTTCGATAAGTGCTTCGGTTAAGTTCGTATCCAAAACAACAGTCATCTTGTTATTTTCTTCAGATACATAGCCTTCCTTCTGTGCCATGTCGATAAGCAGGTCATCCTTGGTTAATTCTACTTCTACATCGCCTACCATGAACTTCAATGCACCATTAGCGTTCAAATCATCCATTGCTGCATTACCATCCAAGGAAGCAAGGGTCTTCTGGATACCACCAAGCTGCTTACCATACTTAGGTCCTACGGTACGAAGCTGAGGCTTAAAGGTATAAGAAGTGAAATCTCTTACGTCGTCGGTAAAGAGTACTTCCTTTACATTCAGCTCATCCTTGATTATATCGGTCATAAACTTATCCAAATTAACCTCTGCCTTGATGTACATTTTTCCAATTGGCTGGCGATTCTTGATGGTCGCAGCGTTACGGCAAGCACGGCCCATTACTACTGCATCCAATACATCCCCCATCGCCTTTTCCAAATTCTTGTCAATCATAGATTCATCTACAACAGGGAATTTGCACAAATGAATACTTTCGGGCGCAGCCTTATCCACGCTTCTTACCAGATTCTGGTAGATATCCTCAGTCATGAAAGGAATCATAGGTGCTGCAGTCTTTGCAATAGTAACCAGTGCCGTGTAAAGAGTCATGTATGCATTAATCTTATCCTGCTCCATACCCTTTGCCCAGAAACGTTCACGGCTTCTACGTACATACCAGTTACTCATCTCATCCACAAAATCCTGCAATGCTCTTGCAGCTTCAGGAATACGATAGTTCTCTAAATTATAATCCACTTCACCAACTACAGTATTTAACTTGGAAAGCAACCACTTATCCATAACGGGAAGCTTATCATATTCCAAGGTATACTTAGAAGCGTCAAAATTATCAATATTTGCATAAAGCACGAAGAAGGAATAGGTATTCCAAAGGGTGCTCATAAACTTACGCTGACCTTCCACAACCGCTTTGCCATGGAAGCGATTAGGCAACCAAGGTGCTGAGTTAATATAGAAATACCAACGGATAGCGTCTGCGCCGTAGGTTTCCAATGCTTCGAAAGGATCTACCGCATTGCCCTTGGACTTACTCATCTTCTGACCGTTTTCGTCCTGTACATGTCCCAAAACGATTACGTTTTCATAAGGTGCCTTATTAAATAACAGAGTAGAAATAGCCATCAAAGAATGGAACCATCCTCTGGTCTGGTCTACTGCCTCTGAAATAAACTGTGCCGGGAACTGTGCTTCAAACAATTCCTTATTTTCAAAAGGATAATGATGCTGTGCAAAAGGCATTGCACCTGAGTCAAACCAGCAGTCAATAACTTCCGGTACTCTGTGCATGGTCTTGCCACAATCAGAACATACAAAGGTTACTTCATCAATATAAGGTCTGTGAAGCTCTACCTGTGCGTCCGTGTCCTTACCGCTGCGCTCTGCAAGTTCTGCACGACTACCGATACATTCCTGATGTCCGCATTCACATTCCCAGATATTAAGTGGAGTACCCCAATAACGGTTACGGGAGATTGCCCAGTCCTGAATATTCTCTAACCAGTTACCGAAACGTCCCTTACCGATAGATTCAGGAATCCAGTTTACAGTATTGTTGTTGCGGATTAAGTCATCTCTTACTGCTGTTTCCTTGATATACCATGACTCACGTGCATAGTAAATAAGCGGAGTGTCACATCTCCAGCAGTGAGGATACTCGTGTTCAAATTTAGGAGCATCATAAAGCTTACCTTCTGCATCCAAATCCTTCAGAATTACAGGGTCCGCATCCTTTACAAACATACCTGCATAAGCAGTTTCTTCGGTCATTTCACCCTTACCGTTTACAAACTGTACGAAAGGCAAATCATACTTACGACCTACCTGAGCATCGTCCTCACCAAATGCAGGTGCGATATGTACGATACCGGTACCGTCTGACATAGTAACATAATTATCGCAAGTTACATAATGTGCCTTCTTGCCCTGCTTTGCAGCCACATCCACTGCCCAAGGGAAGAGTGACTCATATTCCTTGTACTCTAAATCTTTACCCTTATAGGTTTCCAATACTTCATAAGCTGCTACATTGTTTTCCTTGTCCGCAAGCTTGCCAAGTACTGCATCCAAAAGTGCCTGCGCCATATAATAAGTACGTCCGTCTGCGGCCTTCACCTTGCAGTAATTCTCATCCGGGTTCACACAAAGTGCTACATTGGAAGGCAAAGTCCAAGGAGTGGTAGTCCATACTAAGAAATATGCATCTTCATTTACCACCTTAAAGGACGCAATTGCAGAACGCTCTTTTACAGTTTTGTATCCCTGGGATACTTCTGCTGTAGAAAGCGGGGTACCGCAACGAGGACAGTAAGGTACAATCTTGAAGCCCTTGTATAAAAGGTTCTTATTCCAGATTTCTTTCAATGCCCACCATTCGGACTCGATAAAATTATCATCATATGTTACATAAGGGTCGTCCATATCTGCCCAGAAACCAACGGTACCGGAGAAATCCTCCCACATACCCTTGTACTGCCATACGGATTCCTTACATTTGCAGATAAAAGGCTCCATACCATACTCTTCAATCTGCTCCTTACCGTTTAAGCCAAGAAGCTTCTCCACTTCCAACTCAACGGGCAAACCGTGGGTATCCCAGCCGGCCTTACGGGGTACCATATAACCCTTCATGGTACGGTATCTGGGAATCATATCCTTGATTACACGTGTTAAAACGTGTCCGATATGGGGCTTACCGTTTGCAGTAGGCGGACCATCGTAGAAGGTATAGGTTTCTCCTTCCTTATTATTTTCCATGCTCTTTCTAAAGATGTCATTGTCTTTCCAAAACTTCTCTACCTGTTTTTCTCTGTCTACGAAATTCAAATCTGTAGATACTTTCTGATACATAGCACTCATCCTTTCTAAAAAAGTTTAAGCCCCGCCCTATAATAGGACGAGGCTTTATTATATCTCGCATAACCACCTATTACGCATACTCCCGGCGAACCGTTTCATATGTTTCTCCTTAACGGGGAGACTGCGTCAATCCTTACTTTCTCTTGAGAAGTGCACCATATCTTGCTGATTTTAGGACTGCAGCTCAGAAGTGATATTCCTTCTACTGTACTCAATGCCGGTCTCCCACCCTCTCCGGCTCGCTGGGTTCTTTCTAATAGAAGTACTGTCTTCGTCATCGCCTTTGAAAACGTTTTACCAGATTATAAGGCACATTTTTCTCTTTGTCAAGCCGATTTTTTCTGTACTTTCCCTCACTACCGCGTTATAATAAGAATAATGTTATGAAACGGAGGGGACTTATGGCAGGCAAACGTAAAGGTAAAATATACTATTCCATGCAGGCAATCAGTGTATTGCCCTTGTTAATATTTGGCCTTGTATTGATTTTGGGCAGTAGTTTTTTCTTTTCAAAGGCCATGCACAAGGAAGTAGCCAGCGGTTTAGAGGATGCCAGTGAGCTATGTACTGCCCTGTTGGATTCCACCTATCCGGGAGATTACCGACTGGCCGAAACTACCATAAATAAACAAAAAGCTTATTCGTTATATAAGGGAGATACAGACATTACCTCTGCCTACTCCATCGTAGATAATATAAAAAAAGTAACTGACATGGACGTCACATTGTTTTACCAGGATACCCGAATACTAACCACCATTTCCAATTGGGAAGGAAAGCGTATCGTGGGCACCGGTGCCCCTGATCATATTATTGCTGATGTATTAAGTAATGGCACCGCTCATTTTTACAATAATGTACTTATTAATAATACAACTTATTTTGCATATTATGCACCGCTTTACAACACCGACGGAAGTGTTGTAGGTATGCTTTTTGTAGGTAAACCCACCGATACCGTGAATAAAATGGTTCGCAGTTCCACCTTACCGATTATCTTAATTGGTAGTATCGGTTTGCTGATTACCGGTTTCTTCAGCTTCATTTATGCAAAACAGATTGTATCTACCTTACATAAATTAAAGGAGTTCTTTTCCAAAGTTGCTGATGGAAATTTGAATACCACTCCTGATGCAAGCATTATGAAGCGCAATGATGAATTCTCTGAAATCGGACGTGCCGCCCTTACCATGCAGCGTTCTTTGAAGAATTTGATTGAACGTGATGCTTTAACAGATTTATACAACCGACGCAGCTGTGACAAAATGCTACGAAACACCATAGACAAAGCAAGAGCTAACGTAACTTCCTTCTGCGCAGTTCTGGCAGACATTGACCATTTCAAATCTATAAACGATACCTATGGCCATGAAAGCGGTGATATCGTACTTCAAAATGTAGCAAAACTTCTCAAAAACCATATACATAAAAAGGGCTACGTTGGTCGCTGGGGTGGAGAAGAATTTTTAATAATATACGAAAACTGTGATATGGCGCAGGCCAAAGAATATTTACAGGACTTCCGGACACTTGTCCGCGAAAGTACACACGCTGTAGAGGGCGCTGATATAAAAATAACACTTACCTACGGCTTGGTATGCGATAGTGCTTTAGAACCCCATGAGCTTATAAAGAAAGCAGATGACAACCTGTATACAGGCAAGAAAAATGGCAGAGACTGTATTGTCTCATAAAAAAGAAAAGGAGCTGAATCATGAGCACACAAAATCTTACTTTACTGACAGACCTTTACGAACTGACAATGATGCAAGGATACTTCATAAACAAAACGCAAAATGAAACCGTTATTTTTGACGCTTTTTACCGTAGCAATCCCTGTGGTGGCGGTTATGCCATTGCTGCAGGTTTGGAACAGGTGATTGATTATATCAAGAATTTACGTTTTTCAAAAGAGGACATTTCCTATCTGGCAAGCCTGAAAATATTTGACAAGGATTTCCTGGACTATTTAAAAGACTTTCGTTTTACCGGTGATATCTACGCAATTCCTGAAGGAAGTGTTATGTTCCCCCGCGAACCCATGATTAAGGTTATTGCACCCATTATGGAAGCACAACTTGTAGAAACCGCTATTTTAAACATTATTAACCATCAGAGTTTAATTGCTACCAAGGCAGCTCGTGTTTGCTATGCAGCAAAAGGAGACGGTATCATGGAATTTGGTCTTCGTCGTGCTCAAGGTCCTGACGCCGGAGTATATGGTGCCCGTGCAGCCATGATTGCCGGTTGTGTGGGAACCTCCAATGTCCTGGCCGGACAACTCTTTGACGTACCGGTAAAAGGGACCCATGCTCATAGCTGGATTATGAGTTTCCCGGATGAGTACACTGCTTTTAAAACCTATGCAGATATGTATCCTTCTGCATGTATCCTTTTGGTAGATACCTATGATACCTTAAAATCCGGCGTGCCTAATGCCATCCGTGTCTTTACGGAAATGCGCGAAGCCGGCATTCCTTTAACCTTCTATGGTATTCGACTGGATAGTGGCGACTTGGCATATCTTTCCAAGAAAGCACGTAAAATGCTGGATGCGGCAGGCTTCCCCGATGCAGTTATTTCTGCTTCCAACGATTTGGATGAATACTTAATCGACTCCTTGAAGGCACAGGGTGCTACCATTACCTCCTGGGGTGTTGGTACTCATATGATTACCGCAAAGGACAATCCTTCCTTCGGTGGTGTATACAAGCTGGCTGCCATCAAGGGTGCTGACGGCAAGTTCATTCCTAAAATCAAGCTTTCCGAAAACAGTGAAAAAGTCACCAACCCGGGCAACAAAAAAATTTATCGTATTTATGATAAGGAAACCGGCAAAATTAAAGCAGATTTGATTTGTTTGGAAGATGAATTCTTCTCCGAAGATGAAGATATGCTGTTATTTGATCCTTTAGAGCCTTGGAAAAAGACCAAATTAAAGAAGGGTACCTTTACCCTTCGTCCTCTTATGGAAAAGATTTTTGAAAACGGTGAATGTTGTTATACCTCTCCTAAGGTTATGGACATCCGCGAGTATTGTATCAAGGAGCAGAATACCCTTTGGGAAGAGACCAGACGTTTTGCTAACCCCCACAAAGTTTATGTGGACTTGTCCGCCAAACTGTACGATATTAAAATTCAGCTTTTGGACCAGATGAGTGAGGCATAAAAATAATAATCGCCCCATCCGGGCAGGCAATGGCCCCATATATACCCTAATGGGGTAACCCTGAATGTCGTCAGCACTTGGCGAGGTTTTAAGCCGAACTTGTTCGGCACGAGCCTAGTACTGCTACGTCGTTCATTAAGCGAAAGCGGGTCCGAATAGGGTATATATGGGGCCATTGCCTGCCCGGGTGGTGCCTGATTGAATCTACTGCTCCATCTGGCGACCCAGGAAGGTTGCCGCAGACTGTAAAAGCTTCTGCTCTACCTCGCCCATCTTGCTCTTCTGGTCTGCTTCCAGTAAAAGTACTGCGCCGATTACATCACCCTCACAAATAATAGGTACCATAGCCTGGTGCGCAAATTCATCTTCTGTGTCATCACAGATGGCAATATAATTTCTATCGCCCTTAGTGGCAAAAACACTCTCCCTCTGATTCATTTTTTCTTCTAAATGTCTGCTCACTGACTTTCCTGCAAATGCTTTTCCACCACCAGCCACTGCAATAAACTGATCCCTGTCCGAAATCAGAGCTACATGACCGGAAACCTTGGCCAGACTTTCTGCATACTGTTTTGCAAAAGTGGTCATTTCTCCTATAGGGGAATACTTTTTTAAAATCACCTGTCCTTCCCTATCGGTAAAAATTTCCACCGGGTCACTTTCCCTAATGTGTAAGGTTCTTCTAATTTCTTTGGGAATTACGATACGTCCTAAATCGTCTATTCTACGCACAATTCCTGTTGCTTTCATATAAAAAATTCCTCCATTTACATTTCTGGTATTTGACACTAGTATCTGTAAACAAAGGAATTTTATACCTAAAAAACCTATTCCTAATATTTTTTGTAACCTTTCCCATTTTCTTCCTGTCTATATAGGTAACAGACGAAAAATCATTTCGTAAAAGGAGGAAAAAATATGAAAAGAAAAAAAATAACAACCCTTATATGTGTACTCACCTTGACAACAGCCTTATTGGCATGTGGTACTGCCGAAACCACCGATGCACCAAAGAAAAACAACTCCGGTTCTTCAAAAGGAAGCATTGTTACTGTCGTGGAAGATTACTTAAATGATGTTGGCACTTCTGCTGACACTGCTTTGGATGGCGGTTTTATACAATACACTGAAGCGGAGGAATATTTCACCACCGAATCAGCCACTGCCTCCGGTTCAAGCATGAATATGGCACCCTCAGAGAAAGCCATGTACGATATGGCAGACGATTGCTATGAATATATTGAATTTAATACGGAAGAATATAATTATATAAAAGAAAACAGTTTCCTGAGCGTAGCGACCAGTCCTCTTTCTACCTTTGCTGCAGATGTGGACACCGGTTCCTACACCAACTTCCGCCGTATGATGTATGATGGTTACAGCTTGGAGGATATCCCTCAGGGTGCTGTTCGCGTGGAAGAAATGATTAATTACTTTGACTACGCTCCCATTGAATACACAGATGACAACAGCCGTTTCGGCATTACTTACGAAACTAATATCTGTCCTTGGAACGAAGACCACGAATTATTAATGTTAACCGTAGGCACCAAAGACGTGGATTTAGAATATGTGGGCAATAACTTTGTATTTTTAATTGACTCCTCTGGCTCCATGAACTCCTATGACAAAGGTGCTATGGCAATTGAATCCTTTAAGCTTTTAGCGGAAACTTTAACCGAGGACGACCGTGTCTCCATTGTTACTTACTCAGGTTCTTCTGCAACCATTTTGGACAGTTGTCCCGGAAATAAATACAATAAAATCTGCAAGGCTTTGGATTCCATTCAATTCGGCGGTGGCACCAATGGTAGTGGCGGTATTACCGCAGCTTACGAACTGGCAGCAGAAAACTTTATGGAAGGCGGCAACAACCGAGTAATCATTGCCTCTGACGGCGATATGAACCTGGGTATTACCAGCCAGTCCGGTTTGACGGAACTTATTACCGAACAGAAGGAAACCGGTGTATTCTTAACAGTTTTAGGATATGGTAGCGGCAATTACTCCGATGCCAATATGGAAAGCATTGCAGACTGTGGCAATGGCAACTATTATTATATTGACTGCTTAGAAGAGGCTGAACGTGTATTGGTAGACAAATTAAAGCAGACCACCGTTACCGTAGCAAAAGATGTGAAATTCCAGGTAGAATTCAATCCCTTAGAAGTAAAAGAGTACCGTTTGATTGGTTATGAAAATCGTACCATGGCAGCAGAAGATTTTGAAGACGATACCAAGGACGGCGGCGAGACCGGTGCCGGTCAGACTGTGACCGTACTTTATGAAATCGTACGCAACGATAGTGACGAAACCGACAGCGAATTAAGATATCAGAGCAATCGTTCTGTAACCGAAGAGGCCTTAAGCGGCGAAATCCTGACCCTTTCCGTTCGTTATAAGAACCCCGACAGTGCTCGTAGCAGCGAAGAAAACTTCCATATACTAGCAAGCCATGGTGCTTTTACAAAAATGTCCAAGGACTTTGCCTTCGCAGCAGGCTTAGTACAGCTCTCCATGCTGATTAACGACAGCGCTTACAAGGGCAATACCACCATGAATTCTACTATCGCATTATTGGAAATGGGTTGCACCTATGATTCACCTTATCGTGAACAGTTACTCTCTTTAATTGCACAGTAAATTTTATGAAAAACACTTGCCATTCTCAACATTTTGCACTATACTTAATTTGCTGATTAATGATATATATTTTGTATAAAATAAAGGAGAATTTCACTATGTTTATGATATTAGGCGGTGGCTTGTTAATCATTATTATTGCTGTGATTATTGCAGTAATTTCCTCTGTAGCATCTGCAGTTGCTGCTGAGCAGGATATCGAAGACTAAATATAATATTTCCATAAATAGCAAGAACGGTTCCTCACGGAACCGTTCTTTTATTATGTCTGGCGATTCTTTCTTTTTACCTTTCCACCTATAATCACATACTTTATGTTTAAGGACTCATCCAACAACACCACATTCGCCTTGCGCCCAACAGTCAACACGCCACACTCATCTTCTATATGCAAAGACCTTGCCGGCGTCATGGTACAAGCCATCACCGCATCCTCCAAAGGTATCCGCATTTCCAATACAACCTTTTTCAGATTATCATATAAGGTCGTTACCGCCCCTGCCAGCCTGCCGTCCGCAAGCATAGCCTTATTATTCTTTAGGGTAACTTCTTGACCACCCAAGGAATACTTCCCCTCCGGCATACCGGTAGCACTCATACTATCGCTAATCATGCAAATGCGCTTCGCGCCATACATTTGGAAAGTTGCCCGTATAACCGCCGGATGCACATGTTCACCATCGCAAATCAGTTCCACAAAAACATCTTCTTTCTCCCAAGCAGCACCGACCACTCCCGGCTCCCTATGTCCGAAGGGTAACATAGCGTTGTATAAGTGAGTCACGTGGTTTGCCCCCGCTTCAAAAGCTTGTTTCGCCTCCTCATATCCGGCCTCTGTATGTGCCACAGATACCACACATTCCTTGCTGATTTCCCTGATAAAATCCATTGCTCCAGGTATTTCCGGAGCCACCGTTACCTGACGAATTCTTCCACCCGTAGCTTCTTGAAGTTCACGAAATAGCTTCTCGTCCGGCTCATTTATGTAGCACTCATTCTGTGCTCCCTTCTTTCCCTTGGAAATAAAGGGGCCCTCCATAGTAATGCCTTTAATCATACTGTTATTCTCAGCATACGTTCCCAGCTTCTTCATAACCTGCAACAACGTATCTTTCGGAAAAGTCATGGTCGCAGGCACCAGACTTGTTACGCCCTGACTGAGTTCATATTCTGCAACAGTTTCCAACTCTTCCAAGCTACTATCGCAAAAATCAGCTCCCTGCGCACCATGCAAATGTATATCCACCAAGCCCGGAATAACATATAGGCCACGGGCGTCAATAACGTCCACCCGTGGCTCTGTTAATGCGTTATTCACATTTTCCTCATAAAAGATATCTTTAATCACGCCCCTGTCAATCTCCATTGTTCCCGGACGAAATCTTCCATCTTCTCCATAAATAAGGCCATTTGTAATAATCATCTTAAATCAAATCCTTAATCTCCGCAAATGCCGCTGCATCTCCTACAATGGTTACATCCTGATGTAACTGAAGTATGGATGCGGGTACCAAAGGAGTTACTTCTCCAAAGAATGCTTTCTTAACGATAGCCGCCTTGTCTGCACCACTTACCACTACCAAAATCTTCTTAGCGTCCATAATGGTCTGAATACCCATGGTATATGCCTGGGTAGGAACCTCTTCTTTAGATGCAAAGAATCTTGCATTTGCCTGAATGGTAGACTCTGTTAAATCTACACAATGAGTTCTCTTAGGGAATACTTCCGCAGGCTCGTTAAATCCAATGTGTCCGTTGTGTCCCAAGCCTAACAGCTGCAAATCCACACCGCCGGTTGCAGCAATAATCTCCTCATACTTTGCACAAGCCTCAGCTGCATCTGCAATGGTTCCGTCCGGAACAAAGGTTTTATTTACATCAATATTTACCTTACTGAAAAGATTATCATGCATAAAATAATAGTAGCTCTGATCATTTTCGTGTGTAATGCCTCTGTACTCGTCTAAGTTTACGCTGGTAATATTAGAAAAGTCCAGGTCTCCTTTAGTATATCTGTCAGCCAGACACGCATAGGTTCCGATAGGTGTGGAACCGGTAGCCAAACCCAAAACTGAATTAGGCTTTAAAATAATCTGCGCGCCAATAATATTAGCTGCCTTTCTGCTCATGTCATCATAATCCTGTGTAAGTATAAATTTAATCATCCTTTTATATCCTTTCTTTTAAGAAATGTGTAGGCAAATTGTAACATACTTACCGTTTGTCTGCGAAAACAAGTATAGCACAGTGTTCTTTTCATGGCAAGAAAAAATTTACTGTTTTAAGTGTATTAATTATCCAAAAACAGTGTATCATATATTTCTAATCGATATCTCGTATTCTTTTTCTTAAATGTAAAATTGTGGATGGCGCCACCGAAAGCTGATCAATACCCATTTTAACAAATGCCTCCGTAAGTGTATCATCCGCCGCCAACTCTCCACAGATACCCACCTTTTTACCGGCTTTATGTGCATTATCCGCCACCATTTGTATCATTTTTAATACTGCTTTATGATGTGGATTATAAAAAGCATCCAATTTAGCATTCTGTCGGTCTATTACCAACGCATACTGGGTCAAATCATTAGTTCCTATACTGAAGAAATCTACCATCTCTGCCAGTTCCTCACTAATCAATGCTGCTGCCGGGGTTTCTATCATAATTCCTTCTTCCACTTCCCCATAAGCAATCCCTTCCACAACAAGCTCCTCCTTTACCTGTGCGGTAATCGCCTGTATTTTCTCCACTTCCTCTTTGGAAATTATCATAGGATACAAAACCGCCAGCGGTCCATATACTGCCGCACGATAAATTGCACGTAACTGTGCTTTAAAAAGCTCCGGCCGGGTCAGCAGAATACGAATCCCCCGATATCCGAGGGCCGGATTTTCTTCTGCCTCCAATTGTAAATAATCCGCCTGTTTATCTGCCCCCAGGTCCAGCGTACGGATAACCGTTCTCTTACCTGCCATCTTTTCGGCCACGCGTCGATAAATAATAAACTGTTCTTCCTCTGTCGGTGCACTGTCCCTGCCTATAAACAAAAACTCACTACGGAAGAGACCAATTCCCATAGCATCATTCTCCAATGCAAGCTCCAGTTCCTGTTCACTTCCCACATTGGCATAAACATCCAATCTTTTTCCGCTTTGGGTAATATCCGGCAGCCCCTTTAGTTCCTGCAAAAGAGCATCTGACTTTGCCTTTTCCTGAAGCAACTCCCGGGCATAGCGCACACGTTCTTCATTCGGTTCTAAAATAAACTCGCCCGAAACAGCATCTACCAGCCCCAAGGTGTCAGTTTGTAGCTTCTCAATATTAATATGTATCCCCATAAGCGTAGGAATATTCATATTTTTCGCAAAAATGGCCGCATGAGAATTTACTGTACCATTGTTAATAACGAGCGCCAAAATATTACGGGTATCCAGCTTTACCGTTTCTCCCGGAGTCAAAGCCTCCGCCACCAGAATCACAGGCTCCTTAAAGCGGATTTCACTTTCCTCACCGCCCATAAGCTGCTTCAATAATCTATCCGTAACTTCACGAATATCTGCACACCGGCTTCTCATATATTCATCTTCAAAGTGCTCAAACTTCTGCTCCAGAGCGTATCCGGCTTCTGCCACTGCCCACTGGGCATTCATCCCGCCTTCACGAATCCAAAGCTCAATACTTCTGATAAACTCTGCATCCTGAAGCAACAGTTCATGTACCTGAAAAATTGCCGCATTGGACATCCCCACCTCTGCCACAGCCTGTTTATACAGACCGCGAAGTTGAGCAATAACAGCCTCTCTGGCCTCTTTTACCAAAGCAATTTCTGCCTCCGAATTCGTGCACCGCTCCTTCCGAAAGGCCGGTCTGTTCTTTTGTAACACATAAATCTTACCAAGGGCGATTCCCCGGCAAACTATTTTCCCACGTATTGTTTCCATGATTACTCCGTTCAACTCATAGACCTATATCCTGCGCAGACTGTTTTTTCCGCAAAAAAGGATAGCAAGCCTAACTACTTCCTACCCTTTTACTATACAACGATTTATATATCTGTGCAAGTCATCCTATACAGCCAGGTCCTTCCTGTCATAAACAATGAACGCACCGGCAAGAGCTGCCACCAGCACTACTGCCCCAACCGTAAATGCCTTCCATTCCACCTCTCCGGCACTAAATATATCCGAAGCATTTGCATAGGAAAAAGGCGTCAAAAATAGAGTATCCTTCAAATCGGGTATCACTCTGCCCATCAAATCCCAAACGTAAAGGAAAAAAGTAAATCCAAGTCCCATACCTAACTTATTTTTACGATTGCAGGCAGAAATCCAAAAGCACACCGTTCCGATTTCCCAATGCAGAAACCATTGCATCGTATGATATAAAAAGAACTCTCTCAAGGCAATTTCTTCACTCAAAATCGCTATTCCCAATAAATACAATGCCACACTAATTACATTAAAAATCGTCACTATAGCGGTTAATGCCATATATTTAGCGCCCACCACCTCTTTACGTGAAATCGGCAAGGTATGCAGAAAGTCTCCCGTATGTCCTTCCTCCTCCTTGGACAAAAGACCGATACCCAGAAGTGCTGCAAACATGGAGCCCCCCAAGGTATGCATGGTCCCGACTTCCGTAGAATAAAATCCTTCCAGGGTCGCGATACTTAACCGGTCCATGCCAAAGGCACTGGCAAAGGCTCCCAGAGATGCCATGGTTTCCGCCATTGCCGCCATGGACTCCTCCATAGTAGAAAACAGCAGAATACAAAACAAACACATTCCACTCACACAAACCAGCCAAATCAACATACTTTTCAAATTCATTTTACATTCTTGTTTAAATAATCGAAACATCTATTTACCCTCATAATAATGCATAAAAATCTCATCCAGGGATGGCTCCTCAATTAATATATCCGTTACATTTCCTTGAGACAATTGTACAAACAGATCCCTCAATTGTCCCTTATAGACAAACTCCTCCTGTACACCATCACGCACAAGCTGAACATGTTTTGCACTACTCTTTGTCAGATTCTCTACACTGTCTACACATTGCAAACGTCCCTCTTTCATAATGGCAACCTTCTTACAATACTTTTTCACCTCTGAAAGAACATGAGTAGATAAGAAACAGGTTGCTCCCTGTGCCACATATTCCTGTACCAGCTTGAAAAATTCATTTTGCATCAATGGATCCAAACCACTGGTAGGTTCATCAAAAACAAATAGTTTCGGCTTATGCTGCATGGCGCAGACAATGCTCACCTTCTTACGATTTCCCAAGGAAAGCTCCTCAATTCTTTTATGCCGGTCCACCTGTAACCGCTCACAAAGTTTTTCGGCCTCTTCCCCACAGTCCTTTCTATGCATATCCGCCGCAAAGGCAATTACCTCCTTAACCCTCATGGAAGGATAAAATAGTGCCTCCGATGGCATGTATCCGATTTCCTTCAACAGCTCCGTGCGCTCCTTCACAGCATCTTTTCCCAGAAGCTTTATACTTCCCTGCTCATAACGTAACATCCCGAGCATAGAGCGTATGGTAGTCGATTTTCCTGCCCCATTGGGTCCCAGAAAACCGAATATATCCCCTTCTTCCACAGAAAAACTTACATTTTCCACACCACGATGCTTTCCGTAATTTTTAGTTAATTGTTCGATTTCAATTACCTTTGTCATGTATACCATTTCCCTCCTTGTATTTGCGTAAATCTTCCATTAAAAGCTTGGAATCAATATCCCTTTTTACCTTGTAAGAAAGAAACACACAAATGTAACACACTACCATATAGGCAAAATAAAGTAACGTAACCAACGGACTTCTGTCAAACCATCCGCAGAGCAGACTGACTACTACATAAATTCCCGAACACACCAACGTCTTCATAATCTCCTTTACTCTGTAGGTATCCGCTTCATCAAAATTGTCCATCAAATAAACCTGTATGTATCCCATAATATAATTTATTGCAATCATTTCCGCCATATAAATAATACTTGCCTCCCAGGTCCCTCTGGAAATGCAATACATGGAGTAAAAGAAAACCATGCAGAAAAAATACAAACATGCCTTAAAATCAATTCGGATTTCTTCCGTCAGATACTTTTGCAGCATTGTAACCGATTTCTTTTTATTCATCTGCATCCTCTCCTTTCAGTTTTCTGCGAAACGCAACCGCATACGCTCTGGAAATAATCACATGTTCCCCGTTCTCCATCTCCGCATCAATACGATTTCCCGACAGACTCCGCAGGCTTTTAATACAATTCATCTGCAAAATCATAGATTTACTGCATCTGAAAAAACCTGTATTTGTAAAAATAAGTTCCAACTCCGCCAAAGTGTAATCCACCCGATATACCTGCTCCTGTGTGTAAGCATAGGTTCTGTTATCCACACTCTCAAAATAAAGAATATTCCTCGGTTCCAGAACTATTTGCCTCTTTTCCTGCCAGCCAACCAATCGTCTGTCTTCCGCTCTGATCAGACTTACAATCCGTTCTATTTCCGGCGTCTTTTTCAAATACTTCACGATAATCTCATCTTCTCCATGAGTTATCTGTTGCATGGTCAGTTTCATATGTCCCCTCCGCATTCTTACTTACTCCTATTGTAACAAGACAAAAATAATGCCGCAACCCTCATCCCTGTAAGTTGCAATTTCTAAAAGGCAACCTGCACAAAAAAATACCTTTGTTCAGTTCGTTCACCAAACAAAGGTATCTAAAGCCCTTCTATATTTCTCTATGATGTGTCTTCTTTTCGGCATACATGGCCTTGTCTGCCTGACTCATCTGTTCTTCCACATTTACATCAGCGTCCCTGTATGACATTCCGACAGAAATTTTCACGCCATCCGCATGCAAGCCTTCGCGCAGGCTGTTCATGCAGATTTCCACTTCCTCTTGGGTAATATCACCAAGCAATGCCACAAACTCATCTCCGCCAATACGGAAGGTATTCTTTCCAAAAGCTTTTCTGATATTGGTGGCTGCCGTCCGAATCAAATCATCTCCGGCCTCATGACCATAGGTGTCGTTCACTTTTTTGAGACCATTTAAATCCAAATAGACCACACACAGACTCGCCGGCGGGTCTTCTTTTAAGCCTGTCACAGCCTGATTGAAACAGTTACGGTTATACAATCCGGTCAGACTATCCTCATAGCTCAACCGCTGCAATAGCTCTTCATTCTTTCTTCTATCCAGCGTATTCTGAATAAAATAGGTGATGGAAGAAAGCAACGTAAAATCCTGCTGGTTTCTTTTCGGATTATCCACTCCAAAAAATCCTACTATTTTATCATTTCTTTTTAAAGGTACGGCAATCAGACTACGAATGGACTGCATCTCCAAAATACGATACTCATCTGAGTCCTTATCTACGTTTTCATCCAAATCTGATATGTAAAAGGTACCTCTTTCTTCAAACATATGCATCCAGGTATCAATTACTTCCAACGGAATACCCTGTAGTTTCTCAATTTCTTTTGTGACATCTTCCTGAACCCATTCATAAGTATTGTTGGTAACACCCTTTTTGTAATCATTCTCAAACAAATAGCACCTGTCACCATCATAAAAAATGGTCACTATTTCTAACAGGCTATCCATAGCTTCTTCAATACTCTGCGAGGCTTCCAAACTTCTGATACAACGAAGTAAGGTTCTTTCCACTTCCAGCTGACGTTCTACCTCCTGTTGTTTTAAAAACATCTCCGTGGCCTGATTTGCCAACTGCAAATGATAATCATTACCTTCTACCGTAATAATCTTATCACGCACAAGGTAATGCTCCTGAAGCAATGGATTAAAATGCTCCCATCTGTAAAAGCTGTCGCGACTCATAACCGGCTTCTTACAAAAGGAACAGGGCTCATCCATGCCTTGTAAAAGCTTATAACACTTCTGACCAATATATGATTGGTCGTCCGGTGCCAAACCAAAGAGCTTCTTTGTATGGGCGTTCATATATTGCAATTCAAAGGTATGCATATCTGCCACATAGGCTACACTGTCACTCTCATTAAGCAAGGTTTCCGCAATTTTCTTCCACAGCATGACAGGCCTCCTCTCTTGTAAAAAACACTGTTTTTATAGAGCTAATTTTATCATTTTTTGAGTCCTTATGTCAAACCTTCAAGCGCTCTCAATTATAAATTTTTACTTAAAAAAATTCCACAAACCAATGAGGAAAATAACAATAATAATCACCGGCAAAACAAAGGTCATATACGGACGCATCCACTTTGCCACCTTAAGACCCTTACCCTCATTAGCTTCTTCCATAAACTTATCCCAGCCCCAGCCATAGCGAATGGTACAGAATAAAACAAATATCAAAGAACCGATGGGCAAAAGAAGGTTACTTACAAGAAAATCCTCTAAATCCATAATATTGGTACCCTCACCCAAAGGGGCAAAATTCTTCCATATATTAAAGCCTAAAATACAAGGCAAAGATAACACAAATAGGGCAACACCATTAATCAGACAAGCCTTCTTTCTGGACCATCCGAAAAGTTCCATGGTACAGGAAAGTAATTGTTCAAACACTGCCAATATGGTGGACAATGCCGCAAAAGACATGAACACAAAGAATAAGCTTCCCCAAATACGTCCGCCTGCCATATGATTAAAAATATTGGGCAAAGTTACAAAAATAAGTCCCGGTCCGCTGTTAGGGGCTACATTAAACGCAAAACATGCAGGGAAAATAATAAGTCCGGAGGTAAAAGCAACAAAAGTATCCAAAAGTGCCACATTTACTGCCTCTCCCATAAGAGCTCTTTCCTTACCGATGTAACTACCGAAAATTGCCATGGCACCCATACCTAAGCTTAAGGTGAAGAATGCCTGATTCATGGCACTTACAATTACATTACCTACACCGATTTCCTTCATTTGGTTCAAATCCGGAAGAAGATAAAAACTAAGTCCTTCTTTTCCTCCATCCATAAAAATACTGTTAACGGCAAGCACCACCATGATACCAAGCAGCGCTAACATCATAATCTTGGTAATACGTTCCAGTCCCTTTTGCACACCCAAAGAGCAAACACCAAAACCAATTAACACAACGACCAACATATACAAAATAGTGGTTTTTGCATCGGCCTGCATTCCGCTAAAAAGTGCTTCCACTCCGGCTTTATCCGCACCTACGAACACGCCTCTTGCCGTGTCTACAAAATACTGTAGCATCCACGCCGCAACCGTGGTATAAAACATCATAAGCAAATAACATCCAAGCAAAGTAACCACTCCATGCAGGTGCCATTTACTTCCCTTTGGCTCCAATTCCTTATACATGGTTGCCGAGCTTTTCTGGCTGGCACGCCCCATGGCAAACTCCATAGTCATAACCGGAACTCCGATTAAGATTAAACACACCAAATATACCAGCACAAAAGCACCTCCGCCATTCTGCCCTACCATATAAGGGAATTTCCACACATTACCAATACCAATGGCGCATCCCGCACTCAGTAATATAAAGCCCAGGCGACTTCCTAAACGTTCTCTTTCCATTCTAAAAACCTTCTTCCTTCTGACTTATTTTATGTCTCTTTCTTTGTATTTTCTGAACCTGTATCTTCTAACAGCTCTAAAAATTCTTGTAGTAATTGCTCTGTACTTTTCAGTATATTCTCGGCGTCCGTTTCTAACACGCCGCTCTTATGATACCGATAGGTAAAAAATGGTGTACCATATGCCGTAAAGCTTAATTTATCCTTGTGACGTTTTATCAGCTGCGGAATTCCCTCCACTTTAATACGGGCATCCGGACGGAAGGTAAACTGAATCCTCTCATTCTTTCCTTTTACTTCCGTAATGAACAGTTTGTGCGCCGCCACACGAATCAATGCAATACGCAATAAATTGTCTGCCGCTTTAGGAATTTCTCCGAAACGGTCTAGCAATTCATCCTTCATATCATCCCGTTCCTTTACGCTTTCAATTCCGGCAATACGTTTATAAATATCCAATTTCTGCATTTCATTAACAATATAGCTGGCCGGAATATAGGCATCCACATCCAAATCCACGGAAGTATTAAAATCTGCTGCCTCCACAGGAAGTCCTTTCAAATTCTTCACCGCTTCATTTAACATCTTGCAATACATATCATAGCCTACCGCTTCCATATGACCATGCTGACGTACTCCGAGCAAATTACCGGCACCACGAATTTCCAAATCCCTCATGGCAATTTTAAAACCACTTCCCAAATCCGTAAATTCTTTAATGGCTGCCAAACGTTTCTCAGCCACTTCACTGATCATCTTGTCTCGCTTATACATTAAAAACGCATAGGCCGTACGGTTAGAACGCCCAACACGACCACGCAACTGATACAACTGGGAAAGCCCCAAATTGTCCGAGTCGTGAATAATCATAGTGTTCGCATTGGAAATATCCAAACCGGTTTCGATAATTGTGGTGGATACCAAAACATCAATTTCTCCCTCCACAAAATCGTACATAATCTTTTCCAACTCATGCTCATTCATCTGACCATGTGCAAAAGCTACATTAGCCTCCGGTACAAGTTTGGCCACTCTTGCTGCCACATCCGCAATATTATTGACACGGTTGTATACATAATACACCTGTCCGCCTCTGGAAAGCTCACGAACAATGGCCTCTCTTACCATTTCCTCATCATATTCCATTACGTAAGTCTGGATAGGCAATCGGTCATTGGGTGCCTCTTCCAACACACTCATATCACGAATACCAATCAAACTCATATGCAAGGTTCTGGGAATCGGCGTTGCAGTCAGGGTTAATACGTCCACATTCTCTTTCAGCTTCTTGATCTTTTCCTTATGCGTTACTCCAAAACGCTGTTCCTCGTCTATAATTAACAGTCCCAAATCCTTGTACATTACATCCTTGGACAACACTCTGTGAGTACCGATGACAATATCCACAAAGCCCTTCTGCAAATCAGTAAGTGTTTTCCTAATCTCTCCGGGCGTACGGAATCTGGAAAGCAAATCCACCCTTACCGGAAAATCCTTCATTCTCTGCACAAAAGTCGTATAATGCTGTTGGGCTAAAACCGTGGTAGGCACCAGATACACCACCTGTTTCCCTTCCTGTACCGCTTTAAAGGCTGCACGAATAGCAATCTCTGTCTTGCCATAGCCCACATCTCCACACACCAGACGATCCATGATTTTGGAGCTTTCCATGTCCGCCTTGGTATCCTCAATAGCTGCCAACTGGTCTTCGGTTTCCTCAAAAGGAAACATTTCTTCAAACTCTCTTTGCCAAACAGTATCCTTACTGTACTGATATCCCTGGCTTTCCTGACGCAAAGCATAGAGCTCTACCAAATCCTTAGCCACCTCCGCAACGGCGCTACGCACCTTGGTCTTGGTCTTTTCCCACTCTTTGCTGCCTAACTTATTTAATTTAGGAGTTTTTGCTGCATCTGCCGCCGCATACTTCTGAATTACATTTAAGCCGGTTGCCAAAATATAAAGGTTTCCGCCGTCACGATACTCAATCTTCATGTAATCCTTGACGATTTTTTCCACTTCCACCTTTTCAATGCCGCGATAAATACCTAACCCATGGTACTCGTGCACCACGTAGTCTCCCACCTTCAGTTCATTAAAATCATTAATTTTCTGTCCCTGATAAAGCTTACGCTTCTTTTTCTTCTGCTCCTTACCAAAAATATCCGTCTCCGTGAGCACCACAAACTTAAGCATGGGATATTCAAAGCCCTTTCGTACATGTCCGTAGTACGTAAGCACTTCTCCGCTTATCACTTCTCTGAATGGGTCCTCTGAATAAGCTGCTGCCACTTCATTATCTCTCAAATCCTCAGCCAAACGTTTTGCACGGGTTCTGGAACCGGACAACAAAAGTACTCTGTAACCATTCTTGCGGTAATATTTCAAATCCTTTATCAATGCTTCAAAACTATTGTTATAGGGAGAGGTACTTCTGGTAGAAATACTGTATCTTCTATCTGCCGGCAACAAAGTATTTCGCATATCCATCATAGACAAATTCACAACTGCTGCTTTTCGAAGCTTCGCAACAATCTGTTCCCCTCCATAAAGCAAATCCATCTGTCCGGGCAGAATATAGCCCTTCTGCACACGCTGCTTCATGCTCTCCCGAAACTCCAGCTCTATCGCTTTCACATGTTCTTCTATATGAGAAGGCTCATCCATAAAGAATGCAACAGGTGTTGCCGAACCTGTTTTCTGCGCCTGCAAAAACAGCTCCGGTAAAGTAAGGGTATTTTCATAAAAATATCTTATATAGCCTTCTAAATTAACCATGGACCGGAAGGTAAACAACTGCTCCTCCATGTCTCTGACCTGAACCGCAATACGATGTGCCTCCTCCGGCATATGCTTCTCCCTGAAATAGGCCTCCTGCGTTTTGGCTTCAGCCACCAGTTTATCCATACCTGCCCGAAGTTTCCCTTCCTCCAAAGCAAATTCCGTAGCAGGATAAATGGTCACACCACTTAAGGTTTGCACCGAACGCTGACTTAACACATCAAAGCTTCTGACAGATTCCACCTCGTCCCCCCAAAGCTCAATACGATAGGGATTTTCCTCCGTCAAATCAAATATATCCACAATATCGCCACGAATGGAGAACTGTCCCTGTCCTTCCACCTGATATGCCTTCTCATAGCCCAAAGCCACCAGCTTCTTTGCGAGGCTTTCTGTATCCAGCACTCCGCCCTTCTCAATAGTAATAATATCCTTTTCGTCCCAAGTAACCTGCGGGGTCATAAGCGCCGCAAAGGTAGTTACTACCGTCATGGGTTTCCCTTCCGCCAGTCGTTTAAGTACCTTAACTCGTTCCTTGGTCAACTGATTACCATGAATATCCGCCTGAAAGAAAATCAAATCCTTGGCAGGAAACAAAAACACATTGCGGTCATAAAATTTATATTCCTCATAAATCTCTTTAGCTCGCAAATCGCTATAGGTCACAATAACCTTGTACTTAAGCCCCTCTGAAAGACCATATACCATATGCAGTTTTTGAGAGTCCACACATCCGCTGATAGAAACGATTTCATTCTTTTTTCGAATGGAAGACTTAATTTCATCAAACTCCGCCAATTCCTTCAGCGGTTGTAATAAAGCCTGCATCTTTCTCCTTTTTGCCCTGATATAAGGCATTGATTTTGTCTATTTTACTTCTTCTTTCTGCTGGGTAGCCTTCTTATTAAAGGCATTCATTGCCTTGTCTACATCTCCGGCCATCATCATACGAATAGCTTCCGTAGCGGACTTGGCAGCCTCATTCATTACTTTTCGCTCATCCTGTGTAAAATGCCCCAGCACATAATCCGCCAAATCATATCCCTTGGGTTTCTCACCCACACCCATTTTGATACGCATAAAGGTATCGTGTCCCAAATGCTGAATGATATTCTTAAGTCCGTTATGTCCGCCGGCACTGCCTTTTTTACGTACACGAAGCATACCCACATCCAAGCTGATATCATCCGAAATAACAATCAGCTCCTGCTCCTCGTCTATCTTGTAATAGTCTATGACCTCACGCACACTTTCACCACTTAAATTCATATAAGTCTGTGGTTTCACCAAAATAACCTTCTGTCCGTCAAGCACACCCTTACCGATAAGTGCTTTGTGCTTTTTCTCTATTACAGAGATACCTGCCACTTCTGCCAAAGCATCAATCACGTCAAAACCGATATTATGTCTTGTATTCTGATAATCTTTGCCGGGATTTCCCAGCCCTACAATAATATGCATAATTACACTCACACCATTCTAATATATAATTTCTTATATGTAATCATCCGAGTTCCCGCTATTAAATAGTTCAGACAAGTCCCCACCACTATAAAAATATCTCACAAACTTGTAAATAATACTAAGTTCATTACAGTCCAAAAATGCATTGGACGCCAATTCCGTTACAGTGTACGGAATGGTTACCGTTTCTAATGCAGTTTTCCCAAATGCAAAGTCTTCAATCCTAACAATACCATCTTCTAAATAGATCCCTGTCAACTGTTCACACCCGTAAAATGTGCCATAATTAATGCTTGCAACTCCGCGTGGAACTGTTACATATATAAGTGCTGTTTCTGCAAAAGCCCGACTGCCGATTTCGGTCAATGTCAGCGACAATTCTACACATTCTAAACTATTACAGCTTTCAAAAGCACTTTTTCCTATGCTAACCAATTCACTGCTCAAATCAACCATTCTCAAGTTGACACATGATTCAAATGCACTATTTCCAATACTCTTCACCCCACGGAACATGGTGACAAATTCAATATCCTCACGATCGGCAAATACTTCATCCCCAATGGCGGTTACATATACGCCGTCTATCTTCTCCGGCACTACAACTACCGTATCTGTACCTACATATTGGGTAATAATTGCTTCTTCTCCTGCAATGGTATACTCAAAATCCTGCGAAGTATTCAACAATCCATAAAGCTCATCACTTAAAAGACCGTTATCCAAAAGTGCGTACTGTACATCGCCATAAGTTATGGTTACCTCCCAGTTATCTGAAAATGCATCCGCTGCGCAACCTTTTACGCCTGCAGGAATGCTTATCTCCGTAAGGTTTGGTGAATACCGAAACGCCTCTTCGGAAATCTTCACCAAAGTATCCGGTAAAGTTACTTTCTCCAAACTCAAACAATTACTAAACGCACCTCGTCCTATCTCTTTTATAGGGAACAGGTCCATCGGTAGTTCCGTAAAATTGGTATTATGGAATGCCCATTCGCCTATCATTTCTACATTCGGACTCATAGTAATGCCAACAAAACTACTGCACCCGCAAAAAGTATATTCGGGTATATAATTTATCTTCGTAGATATATATGCAAATTCCAAATTGACACAACCATAAAAAACACTATTTTCCATAAATACCACATTTTCCGGTACCATAATCGTTTCCAGTCCGGAATGTGAAAATGCTGCTCGTCCAATGATAGTCACATTTTGAGGAATATCAACAGAAGTCAAGTTACTACAGCCCTGAAGCATAAACGGCGTTATCTCCGTTATACCCGTAGGTAATGTAATGCTTCTTAACTCTGTGCAACCAGAAAATGCAGACTCTCCTATATAGGTTACACTGTCCGGGATTACAATTTTTCGCAAGCCGGTTTCTCTAAAAACTCCCATCTCAATAATCTTCAACTGTTCCGGCAAAGTAACAGATGCCAGACTCGTACATCCATAAAACACATTCGCTTCAAGACTTTTCAGATTACCCGGCAAGGTAGCCTTAGTCAGGTCTGTACAACAAATAAACGCTTCTGCGCCTACCTCAACGACACTATCCGGTATTACTATCGAAGTTAATCCCGATTCTTCAAATGCCCACTTTTCTATGGTCGTTACACTATCCGGTATATCAACCTGCTTCAACCCGGTACACCCATAAAATGCCCTCTCACCAATTGCTGTTACCGGGGTACCATCAATTTCTGCAGGAATTACAACGCTCTCCTCATTTCCCACATACTCCGTAATAGTCACCTCACCATTTGTGACAGTATATTCAAAATACTCTGCCGAAGTAGCTGCGTTTTCCTCAGTGTCGCCCGGTTCTTCTGTTATTTCCGGCTCCGGTGTTTCTTCCGACATCAATTCCTTCTGTTTTTTAGAAGAGGACTTATCCTCCTCTCTACCGTTTTCATTCCCCAGCTTTCCGTTAAGCATGATAATCATTACCACAAGCAGAGTCACTATCAAAACGCCGATTCCGCAGACAAGCCCAAACAAAGCTTTACTTCCCTTTTTCTTTTCTGCAACAAGGTTTTCTATTACAATCGTTCCGTTCTGAACAGGTGTATTGCTTGCATGTATTTTGTCGGTAATATCATCATACAGTTCATCCACCCGATAATCCTCTTTAGCGGGATTTGCTAATATCCAATGGGCACCGGCCAGGAAATAAGCAAAAACTCCTGCCAGCTGGGCATCATCTATCTTGTAAGGAATAATTACTTTTCCCCAACTTTCTGCCAAATTGATTTCTTTCGGCACCTGAGTAGATTGTGCAGAGTTATGACTATAAATCAGTAGCATTACCTTGGTTTCACTGATAGCTTCACTAATGGCTGCTGCCCATTCACTTCCCGCCGCAATATCCCTGGGTGCAATCCAACATTTTAAGCCCCTTGCTTCCAATTCCTCACATAATTTGTCTGCAATAGCTTTATCTATAGAACTATGACTAATAAAAACGTCTGCCATTTTATCCCCTTCCGTTTATGCTTTTCTACAAAAGCGCATAATTACACAAATACATTATATGTGTGCGTATGCTGCATTGTCAACGCTTTAACGCTTTCTTTCTATATTCGCAAACCTTCTCTGCGTATGTTTTTTCCTCCACAAAAAAAGGAGCCTCCTTACGAGACTCCTTTCCAAAACATTTTCTTATTCTGCATCCGGCTCACTAAGCGCCTTCTCGTACGCCTCCAAAATCGTTCTCTGGATCGTATCTCTGGTAGTCGAATTAATAGGATGTGCTACATCTCTATGCTCACCGTCTGCCGACTTCTTGCTGGGCATTGCAATAAACAATCCCTTCTCTCCCTCAATTACTTTAATATCATGTACTACAAATTCATCATCCAATGTAATGGATACGATTGCCTTCATCTTACCTTCTTTTGTAATCTTGCGAACACGAACATCTGTAATCTTCATAGTTTTGCCCCCTTAATCAGTTGTAGAATTGTGACTAAATCATATATCTTTCGTTTCTCTCAACAACGATACGAATACCGTTTTCTCCTACGAATCTTGAGTTTTCCCTAATGGTGTCATGGCTTTCTACAATACAATTCTCGATGTACGAATTATCCCCTATATAAACGTCATTCAAGATAATGGAGTTCTTAATTACGCAATTATTACCAATGTAGCTCTTCTTAAAAATCACTGAATTTTCCACTACGCCGTTGTTAATGCAACCACTGGAAATCAGGCTGTTTCTCACAGCTGAGCCCACATTATATTTTGCAGGCGGAAGGTCATCCACCTTAGTATAAACATCCGGATACTGCTTAAAGAAATAGTTTCTTACTTCCGGTTTGAGGAAATCCATATTGGTCTTAAAATAATCCTCTACCGAAGCAATATTTCTCCAGTATTCCTTCATTTCATAACCATAAATACGTTTCATATCCTTATAACGAATCAGAATATCACGAACAAAATCATAACGGTCTTCCTGAGCACACTTTTCAATCATCGCAATCAACTGGCGACGACGAATAATGTAAATACCGCAAGAAACCAAATTGCCCTTTGCCATAAGCGGCTTCTCTTCAAATTCCTCAATTCTGCAATCATGATTCATACGGATGGCACCAAATCGTTCCACCGAAATATCCGGCTCCATCTGGCGACATACCACGGTAATATCCGCCTTCTTCGCAATGTGATATTCCAAAACCTTAGAGTAGTCCATCTTATAAATACCATCACCGGATGCAATAACTACATAAGGCTCATGACTGTTTCTCAAAAAGTCCAGATTCTGATAAATGGCATCTGCCGTACCTCTGTACCAGTTGCTGTTATCTGCGGTAACTGCAGGAGGAAGTACAAACAAACCTCCCTGCTTACGACCGAAGTCCCACCATTTAGAAGAACTTAAATGCTCGTTCAGACTCTTAGCATTATACTGCGTAAATACTGCCACTTTATTAATATGTGAATTGGACATATTACTTAATGTAAAATCAATACTACGGTAACTTCCTGCCATAGGCATTGCACAAATGGCACGCTTCTGGGACAATTCCTTCATTCTGTGGTTATTACCGCCGGCTAAAACAATTCCTACTGCTCTCACTTCTATTCACCTGCCTTAATCAAAGATTTGCCACTTGCAAGATAAGCATTGTCATAGTCTGCCTCTGTGGTCACACCAAAAATCACGGTATTCTTACCCACGGTTATATTGTCGGGAAGCACGCTCTTCTCACCGATGGTGACAATTCCGTGACTGTAAATATGAGGTGCCGTGTCGTTTTGGGCTTCCTCTCCAATACCCAGCTTCACATTATTTCCAACTACAACATTTTCCGCGATAATTGCTTTATTCAGTTCGCAACCGGCTCCGATTTCTACGGAGTTCATAATAATAGAGTCGCGAACAACGGTTCCCTCTCCAATGGTTACACCACAACCAATAACCGAATTGTAAACCTTACCATAAATCTCTGTGCCTTCACCGATAATACTGCGTTCTACCACGCTGTCCCAAGAAAGATACTGGGGCGGTAATGCATCGGACTTGGTATAAATCTTCCAATATTCTTCGTAAAGATTAAACTCGGGAACAATATCGATAAGCTCCATATTCGCTTCCCAATAAGAATTCAATGTTCCTACATCCTTCCAATAGCCATTGAACTCATATGCATACAAAGGTGCACCTTTTTCATGGCAATAAGGAATAATATGCTTACCAAAATCCAACGCCGGCTGATTTTCTAACGCTTTGAATGCCTCTCTCAAGGTCTTCCAGTTGAAAATATAGATTCCCATACTTGCCAGGTTACTTCTAGGCTGTGCCGGTTTTTCCTCAAAATCTACAATACGACGATTTTCATCCGTAATCATAATACCAAAACGAGATGCTTCCTCCATGGGAACAGGCATAACCGCAATGGTCACTTCCGCACCGTTTGCCTTGTGGAAGTCCAGCATTACCTCGTAATCCATCTTATAAATATGGTCACCGGACAAAATCAAAATATATTCCGGATTAAAGCTCTCCATATAGTCAATATTCTGATAGATTGCATTTGCGGTACCGGTATACCACTCGCTATTTTCACTTTTCTCATATGGCGGCAAAACCGTAACACCACCAATATTTCTATCCAAATCCCACGGAATACCGATTCCGATATGCGTATTCAAACGTAAGGGTTGATACTGAGTTAATACCCCCACCGTATCCACACCTGAATTAATACAATTACTCAGCGGGAAATCAATAATTCTATACTTTCCGCCGAATGCCACTGCCGGTTTTGCAACCTTGGAAGTAAGCACTCCCAAACGGCTACCCTGTCCTCCGGCTAATAACATGGCAATCATTTCTTTCTTAATCATGTCATCACCTCTAGCCTACACTTTTTACCAAATAAAAAATTATTCTGTATGGTATACAAATTATAACACACCCTCTTAAGAAAAGAAATGATTTTTACTAAAAATTTTCTTGTTTTCTTTGTTTTTATGTTGATTATTTGTTATATTTTCTTTTGTTTTTTGCCTTTTTTTACAATTTTTGCATATTTTCCACCAATTTACGCATCATTTAACGCGAAATTTATAAATATATAAGAATAAAAATGCAAAAAAAGTTTTGGAATTTATACAAAAATGTGGTATGCTTTATAATAAGAAATTACTTGTTATCATTTGGAGGGTGATTTTATGTATACGATTGATTTTCAAAATCCATGCTCTGTATATTTTATCGGAATCGGCGGTATCAGCATGAGTGGTCTTGCTGAGATTCTTCACAATGCAGGCTTTCAGGTTTCCGGCTCTGACTGGAAATCCTCACCCATTACCAAAGCGCTGGAAGAGAAAGGCATATCCGTTAAATATGGTGAAAGTAGCAATAATCTCCCTGCTCATATTGATTGTGCCGTTTTAACCAGTGCAGTTCGTGAAGATAATCTGGAATTTACCGCCATTCGGGAGAGAAATATACCATACATTTATCGTGCTGAGCTTCTAGGTCAGCTTATGAAAAACTACAACACTCCCATTGCCATCAGTGGTACCCACGGTAAAACCACTACCACCTCCATGGTTTCGGAGATTTTGTTACAGGCAGATACCGACCCTACCCTTACCATCGGCGGTATCTTAAAATCCATCGGCGGAAATATCCGTATCGGCAAGTCCGATTATTTTGTAACAGAGGCTTGCGAATATACCAACAGCTTTTTAAGTTTCTACCCTAAGATTTCTATCATATTAAATATTGACGAAGACCATTTGGACTTTTTTAAGGATTTGGAGGATATCCGCAATTCCTTTCGTCTCTTCGCAAAGAATCTGCCCAAGGACGGTGTCCTGATTATTAATGGTGACATTGAAAAATACGAAGATATCACCCGTGATTTGGAATGTCGTGTGATTACCTTCGGTCATTCCAAAGCCTGCGACTATTATGTAAGCAATATTCAATATGACACTAAGGGAGGTACCGGTTTTAAACTGAATACTCCTACAGGTTCCCGTATGCTGAATCTTCAGGTGCCCGGAGAGCATAATATTATGAACTCCGTTGCAGCCTTCATTCTTGCAGAGGTACTTTCTTTAGACCTGGATGTTGCTGCCAAGGCTTTATACGGTTTCCGCGGAACCGACCGCCGTTTCGAATACAAAGGTACCGTTAACGGCGTTACCATTATAGATGATTATGCACACCATCCCACAGAAATTACCGCCACCCTTTTAGGTTCGGTGAATTATCCTCACGATACCTTATGGTGCGTATTCCAGCCCCATACTTATTCCCGTACCAAAGCACTGTTAAATGACTTTGCAAAAGCTCTGGCTATCTCTGATAAAATTGTTTTGGCTGATATTTATGCTGCTCGCGAGAAGGATACTTTGGGTATCAGTTCTGTAGATTTGCAGAAGGCCATTCAGAATTTCGGAAAAGAATGCTTCTATTTCCCCACTTTTGAGGAAATCGAAAAATTTTTATTAGAAAATTGTGTCCCCGGAGATGTGTTGATAACTATGGGGGCCGGAGATGTGCATAAAATCGGCGAAAATCTCCTTCAAAAATAATTATCCACAATATCCACAATTTTTCTCCCGGTAACGAGTTGAAAAATTTGTGGATATTTTTTGTTTTTCTGTGGATATCTTTAGAAATTATAACGCTCTTGAAACAACCGGTTTTCGCGTATCTGATGAGCATAATTCTGTAAGTTGTCCACATTATCCACATTATCCACAATCACTCAAAAACCGCCTGTTTTCAAGGGGTTCGGACCTTTGCCCTATTCCCTTTTTTTTCATCTTGTGCTATAATTTCACTTGCTTTCAGGAAATGGGAAAGCACGAAAGGATTAGATATTATGGCGGGGTTAAATATATACAAAGAATCATCAAATGAATACACTTTATTATCGAATCAGTTTATCGATAATTATATGGAAGATGCTAATGAAGCCCAGCTCCAAGTCTATCTTTATGTCTTAAGAATGATTAACGCAAACCTTCCTTTCAGTGTAGAAGATATTGTTAATAAATTTAAGCATTCCGAAAAAGAGGTTTTACGTGCACTGAAATACTGGGAATTACAAAAGCTTCTTTCTTTGGATTTTGACGAGAATAAAAATTTGGTAGGTATTCACTTGGAATGCATTCAGGCAACCGGCACTGCCAAAACAACCGGCAGCATTTCTACACCGGCTGCTCCCGTAGCTACTGCTCCAACACCTATGGCTCCCGTAGCGGAAACTCCCGTGACAATTGCCCCCATTGTGCATATAGCTCCGGCAGAAGCACCTGACTTTACGAAGCCTGCTTACAGCGCTGACCAGTTAAAAGCCTTCCGAGCGCAGGAAAATGCTGCGCAGCTTTTGTTTATTGCCGAAGCCTATGTAGGCAAAGCCCTTTCCGTAAACGACATTAAGACCATTTACTATATGTCCGATGTATTACATTTTTCGGATGATTTAATAGACTATTTGATCCAATACTGCGTGGAACGCGGTAAAAAGGATTTTCGCTATATGGAGAAGGTTGCTCTTAACTGGGCCGAAGAAGGAATTACTACTCCTGAACAGGCACAGACCGTATCCTCCCGTTACGATCGTAATGTTTATGGCATTATGAATGCCTTGGGCAAATCCGGCACCCCTACAAACAAGGAATTAGAATATATTAACCGTTGGACCGGGGAATATGGTTTCACCATCGATGTGATTATTGAGGCTTGTGAAAGAACGGTTTTGGCAACGGACAAGCATCGTTTTGAGTATGCGGACAAAATATTAAGTAGTTGGAAGAAAGAAAATGTACAACGCAAGGCTGATATTATTTCTTTGGACAACCATTATCAAAAGCAAAAAAGCAGTAGTCCTAAGCCGGCGACTTCCAACCGTTTCAACCAGTTTTCACAGAACACCTACGACTTTGAAGCTTTGGAAAAGGAGCTTCTCCAAAATTAGTACATAGCAGGAGGCACTTGAAGCGTGGCATTATCAAAAGAACAATACGATTCCATTATCAGAGAATATGACGAACGTCGTACGCAAAATCATCGGGAACTACTCAGGCGCAGGGAAGAAATTTATACCCGAATTCCTGAGTATAAGGAATTAGAGGATGCCGTTGCTTCTATTTCTGTAGCACGCGTAAAACAGTTGCTCGACGAAGCTTCCTCTGACCAAAAAGAATATCGCAGCCGTATTGCAGAGATTGTCTCAAAGAAAAAGGCACTTTTAAAAGCCAATGAGTATCCGGAGGATTATTTGGAACCAGGCTATACTTGTATGGATTGTCAGGATACCGGCTATATTAACGGAGAAAAGTGTCACTGCTTCCGCCAAATGGAAATCACTCTGCTTTATGAGCAGTCCAATATTCAGGAAATGATTTCCAAAGAGAATTTTTCCACTCTTTCCTACGAATATTATGAAGGCGAGGATTTAACACGTTTTCAGAATGCGGTAAATATCAGCAAAAACTTTATCACCGGCTTTAAAAACCACTATGAAAATATCTTTTTCTATGGTCTGGTAGGTACCGGAAAAAGTTTTTTGTCAGGCTGTATTGCAAAAGAACTGCTTTCACAAGGCTGTTCCGTTATCTATTTTAGTGCAAACGGACTCTTTGATACCCTTGCCCGTTATGCATTTGATACAAAATCAAAAGATGCTCTTTACAATTTGAACAAAGACCTATACAATTGTGACTTGGTGATAATCGATGATTTGGGTACGGAGCTGACAAACAATTTTGTTTCCAGTCAATTATTTGCATTACTGAACGAACGACACTTGCGTCAGAAATCTACCATTATTTCTACCAACTTAAGCTTGGAGGAATTGCGTGACCGTTATTCCGAAAGAATTTTTTCACGCATTACCAGCAATTATTCCATGTGCAAATTAACCGGCAAGGACATCCGCATTCAGCGTAAGCTTTCCGGTAAATTAAATAAATAGTACAGAATAACACATCATAGAAAGTGAGGATTTATTCCATGCCAAACCGCGAAGAAAAGCGCAATTTAGAGACCATTCCCGTGGGCTCACTGGGTATCATATCTTTGGAAGGCTGTAAGATTCTTGGAGACAAAGTTGACAAGTATCTGGTAAAATGGAGAACCGAACGTGAAAATGAACACAAGGACTCTTTAGCTTTTGCAGGCTATCAGCGTAACTCTTATTTACTCTCTGCAAAAGTTCCCCGTTTCGGATCCGGTGAAGCAAAGGGTATGCTTTTAGAATCTGCTCGCGGAACAGACCTTTATATCCTTGTGGATGTTTGTAATTATAGTTTAACCTACTCCCTGTGTGGTCACCAAAACCGCATGTCCCCGGATGACCATTATCAAGACTTGAAGAGAATTATTGCTGCTGTTGGTGGTAAAGCAAGACGTATTACCGTTATTATGCCTTTCCTTTACGAAAGCCGTCAGCACAAAAGAACCTCCCGTGAATCCTTAGACTGTGCCTTAGCATTACAGGAACTGGTTCGCATGGGTGTGGATAATATTATTACCTTTGACGCACATGATCCTCGTGTACAAAATGCAATTCCTTTACATGGTTTTGAGACCGTTCAACCTGCATATCAGTTCATTAAAGGCTTGCTTCGCAATGTGAAGAACCTACAGATTGATTCTACGCACATGATGGTAATCAGCCCCGACGAAGGCGGTATGAAACGTGCCATTTATATTGCAAACGTACTTGGTTTGGATATGGGTATGTTCTACAAGCGTCGTGACTATACCAAGGTTGTCAATGGTCGTAACCCTATTGTAGCCCATGAATTCTTGGGCTCCAGCGTAGAAGGTAAAGACGTAATCATTATTGACGATATGATTTCTTCCGGCGAAAGTATGATTGATACTGCTGCCGCTTTAAAAGCTCGCAAGGCAAACAGAATCTTCATCTTCTCTACCTTTGGTTTATTTACAAATGGTTTGGAGAAATTTGATAAAGCTTACGAAAGCGGTTTGATTGATAAGATTCTTACCACAAACCTGATTTACCAGACTCCTGAACTTTTGGAGCGTGAATGGTACATCAACTGTGATATGAGCAAATACATTGCATATATCATTGATACCTTAAACCACGATTCTTCCATCAGTGACTTACTGAGTCCCAGTGAAAGAATTCAGAACATTGTTACCAAATACAAAAATGGCGAATTATAGTATTTCAACCAATAGATTAGCGATTGCAGGTTTAATGACTTCCATTACCTGCATACTCGGACCCTTATGCATAGCAATTCCTATCAGCCCCGTGCCTATTTCGCTGGGGCTGTTTGGCATTTTATTAACCACTTGCCTTTTAGGAGCTAAATTAGGCACTTTATGCTGCTCAATATATCTTTTATTGGGTTTTATCGGTTTGCCCGTTTTTTCAGGCTTTACGAGCGGTCCAGGCGTACTTATGGGGCCTACCGGTGGCTACCTTGTAGGCTATCTTCTAATAGCTGCTCTTTCTGACCTTTTTACACACAAACCAAAAGGAAGCCCTCTTTTCCAAGCAGCCGGCATATTCTGCGGATTACTTCTCTGCTATGGAGCAGGTTCCCTGTGGCTTTCCCACAGCATGCAAATCCGCTACTCCCAGGCGCTGCTGATTGGAGTGGCTCCCTATATTCTGTTTGATTTGATTAAAATTTTCCTGGCCATCTGGTTAGGACGCCTTCTTAAAAAGCGCCTAACCAAAGCCAGCCTGATATAACTCTTCTTGTTTACTCAATCAACATAAAAGAGGCTTGATTATCCGTATCACTATCTGTGCCGATATACACACGACATTCTCCGGCTTCACTAACGTATTCCATGTCGATATTATAGAATCTAAACATCTCTTCTGTTATCTCAAAAGAAACTTCTTTGCTCTCTCCGGGCTGTAATGTTACCTTCTGTACTCCTCTAAGCTGCTTTATCGGACGCACCACACTTCCTACCACATCCTGTACATACAACTGTACTGTCTCTGTTCCTTCCTTGTTTCCTGTATTCGTCACTGTAGTTTTTGCTACCAGTACCTCTCCCTTTGCAAGAATTTCTTTATCCAGACATACAGAAGAATACTCAAAAGAAGTATAGGTCAAACCATAGCCAAAGGGATACAAGGGTTTGGTAGACTCATCAATATAACCATTTACAAAGCCCACTCTGGTACCGGAGTTATTGGGTCTGCCTGTGCGGAATTTGTTATAATAAATAGGTGCCTGCGCCACCGTTCTGGGAAGACACATGGAAAGCTTCCCCTGGGGCATTGCATCTCCAAACAAAACATCTGAAATGGCATTGCCACCTTCTGTTCCGGGCATCCAGGTCATCATAACGGCTTTGGATTTCTCCACAATTTCTTTAACTTCCAACGGTCTGCCGCTAAATACCAATGTTACAATATTCTGATTTACCGCATACACTGCATTTAGCAACTTCATCTGGATCTGAGGAATACAAATATTTGCTCTGCTACCGGCTTCTCCGCTATGGTCTCTATGTTCTCCCAAACATAAAACCACCGTGTCTACATTTCCGGCCAGTTCAACCGCCTCTTTTAACATATGCTCTGCTTCTTCAGCACTCTGCTCCTGTTTGCCTCCATAGCGTGTACATTGTTCCACATCCTGCAAATAAGAACCCTGCGCAAAGAAAACATTCTTATATTTCTCTGATACACCATTCTTTATGGTAACTGTATTCTCCGGTTTTGCAGGGAAAGACCAGGAACCATACATTTCTACATTGTCTACGTAAGGACCGATAAATGCTAATTTGTCTGCGCTTACTTTCTTTAGTGGCAAAATCTCCTCATTTTTCAAAAGTACAAAGGAGGCTGCTGCCATTTTACGTGCCAGTTCTCTATGCTCCTTACAACCCACGATAGCCTTTTCCTTTTCTTCGGCGCCGTCCTTGTAAGGATTCTCAAACAATCCCAAATCATTTTTCAGCTTCAAAATGCGCATGGTAGCCTCATCCACCAACTTTTCAGGCACCTCACCTTGACGTACCAATTCTACCAGATACTTTACATACGCATTGGACACCATATCAATATCCACACCTGCCATAATTGCTAACTTTGCAGCTTCCTTGCTGTCCTTTGCAATACCGTGGTTGATCATTTCATCCACCGCACTGTAATCGGAAATCAATACCCCGTCAAAACCCATTTCCTCACGAAGCACTTTACGCATAAGCCACTTATTGCTGGAAGACGGAATATGATTCAAAGTATTAAAAGAAGTCATAACCATGACACAGCCTTCCTCCAGTGCAGCCTGATAAGCTGGGAAATATTCTTCACGTAAGGTTCTTTCCGACAATTCCACCGTATCATAATCACGACCGCCTTCAGGTGCACCATAAGCCGCAAAATGCTTAATACAACCGGCAATATTGCCTTCCTTCTTCAAATCAAGGGACTCTCCTGACAATTTACTGCTTCCCTGATAGCCTCTTACCATAGCCTTACCAAGTTGTGCATTTAACCAGGAATCCTCACCAGTGGACTCCATAACACGTCCCCATCTGGCATCACGTACCAGGTCAAGCATAGGCGAAAAGGTTACGTGTAAACCTGCTGCCGCAGATTCTTCTGCCGCCGCACGTGCTGCCTGCTCCACCAATTCCTCTGAAAAAGTACATCCCTGTGCCAAGGGAATGGGACAAATCGTTTCCAAACCATTAATTACATCATACATAAACAAAAGGGGGATATGGTGAGGATGCTCCGCCATAAACTTATCCTGAATTTCTCTTAAATCTTTTGCCCCTACTTTACTTAAAATAGAACCTATCAAAGACGCTGTTTCCTTCGTCATTTCAATAGAATCCGTAGGACCGGTAATAAGCCCGCCCTCCGTCAGCATATTACCCGGAATCTGCACCATCTGTCCTACCTTTTCCTCCAATGACATATCCCTTAACAACGCTTCCAAATCCTTTAATTCCATAGTAACCTCCACCTTCAATACTTTCTTACATTGTACTCATAACCCTTCCCCATTGTCAACGGAGTCCCTTCTGTGATAGAATAATTTTGCCAAAAGAAACTCAGGAGAATACTTATGAAAATCGTTTGTATTATAGTAGGAATACTACTATTTTTTGTTATGTTAACTATATTGGCGGCATATATTTGCTTCCGCATGGCATTCTACAATCCTAAGCCCAAAGGTCCCAAGGAAGAGTATCCCACTCCGAAAGGTGTTATCTACGATCCTTTTAGAGAGCAGATGATCGGCTGGATTAAAGATGCGCGCGCGCTTCCCTCTGAAGATTGTAGTATCACCTCCTTTGACGGTCTTACTTTACGTGGAAAATATTACGAATACGCTCCCGGTGCCCCCATCGAGCTTATGCTCCATGGCTATCGTGGCGAATCCGAGCGTGATCTATGTGGTGGTGTGCAACGATGCTTTGCACTAAAACGCAGTGCTTTGGTTGTGGACCAGCGCTCCTGCGGACGCAGTGATGGTAACGTCATTACTTTTGGAATAAAAGAACATAAGGACTGCCTTGCATGGATTGATTTTATGGTGGGACGCTTTGGCTCCGATACCAAAATTATTTTAACCGGCATCTCCATGGGAGCTTCCACAGTGCTTATGGCAGCTGCGGGTCCCCTTCCATCCAATGTTGTGGGTGTGTTGGCCGATTGCGGTTTTACCTCTGCCAAAGACATTATCAAAAAGACTATCCGGGAGATGCATTTACCCGCTGCTCCCCTGTACCCTTTTGTAAAGCTGGGGGCAAAGCTTTTTGGTAAGTTTAATTTAGAAGAAACCTGTGCTTATGAGGCTGTGCAAAAAATCACACTTCCCACCATTTTCTTTCATGGGGAGGACGATACATTTGTCCCCTGCGAAATGAGTAGAGATAACTACAAAGCTTGTAAGGCTCCCAAACATATTATGACTGTTCCGGGCGCCGGTCATGGTCTTTGTTATCCGGTAGCTCCGGAAGAATATTTGCAAAAGCTTCAGGAGTTCTTTGGACCGATTTTAGAAACATAAAATAATAAAAGGTAGCATTTCTGCTACCTTTTTTCATTAATTCAACAATGAAAGAACTCCCTGTTGGCTTTGATTTGCTTGTGCCATCATAGCTTGTCCTACCTGCTCCAGAATATTATCCTTAGAATACTTCACCATTTCCTTCGCCATATCAGTATCCCTTATTCGTGATTCTGCCGCTGTCAGATTTTCACTAATGTTTCGGTTATTATTATAGGTATGCTCCATTCTATTCTGCAAAGCCCCATAAGTTGCTCGTTTCGATGAAACATACTGTAAAGCTCTCTTGGTTCCTGCCACCAACGCCATTGCGGCATCCTTGGTTTTACAATCCGCAAAGGCAATTCCCAATGCCGTAGTATTCATAGCAAATCGCGGTATACCTGTTCTGTCATTCTCCTCCGAACTATGCACAATATAAAGATCCGGTTCCACCGGTGTTTCCTTCATAATGGAAGTATGCACTGGACGAATAGCAATATTTTTACCGTCCGACGTTTTCTCATCACCTAACAAATCAGCTCTTGCATAAGTTCTTGTCGTTACACTAAAATCTGTACCATTTGCAATATCACTTAATATAGAGCCGATATATCCACCCGCCGCCTCTGCTGCATAATTTACCAGATTACCATTTTTATCGGTGTATACCATATTAAAGGAATACAATGTAATACCGGTAGCTGCTATCCTTTGTTTCTCTGCTTCAAAAGCCTGATCTCTTGCTGCTTGAATCCTATCGGCATTTTCCTGACTCGTCAAGGTATTGTCATATACATAGTCCGCTTCTGCCTGATCCGCTGCATTCTGGCACTTTGTTCTCACATCATAATAAGAATATGTACCATCAGCATTTAAGGTATATGTACTCATAAAGTACTGAGCCGCATCATCTATGTTTTCCTGACTTCTTGTAATCTGAATTTGATCTGTCAATGATGTAAACACATCACTATAATCATACGTATATGTTAGAGTTTCCCAGCGGTTATCTGTTGCTCTTACTTCTATTTTTACATTCCCTGTTTCAGAATTACCTGACGCATTAACATAATTATTTACAAAGTCCGTCGTAGTATATTGAGTGTTCCAAATTTTGTCTCTTAATTTTGCATAAACCAGTTCGTCGATATAATCTTCCAATTTTTCTGACACAGTCTTCTCTGCCGAAACAGTACTTCCACTCAGTGAAAATCCTCCCGCAAAATCAATCCGTAGTGCATTATTTGCGTAAGTAATACTTTGGGCATCCATTGTCCAATTCTCTACATCAAAGTCCCTATTTTCTGTTACCTGTTCAGAGAAATTCAGAAACATATTACCACTTGCCGTTATATTCTGAATTCCACCGGAGGTATTATTGCTGGATACATTAACATCCACCAAAGTTGATCCCGGATTATCACCCAAATCCATACCATTCAATCCGGTAATCACTGAATCCTTACTGGTTATATTTGATAATGTAAACTCAAAGCTCAATCCCGTACTATCCGGTGCCGTGCGCGGATCTGCATATTTATATCTTACAGAATTTCCCCCAGATAATCCAGGCACCTCTGTACCTGCTTCCCAAGAATCTATACCCATCTCTTTCCATGTTACCAAGGAATCGGTCAATGCCTGCCCATTATTATCAATCAGCCAGATACCATCTTCTCCGGCACCCACCGTTACTTCCACTCCATTGCCTGCATAATCCAGCATGGTATCTACCATAGCCTGCGTAACTCTTCTATCCTCAAGTTTTACTGATGCGCTGTCTACATCAACAGCCTTCTCCGTTTTTCCTTCTGAATAATAAGTTTCCCAATTATAATAAACCGCAGAACTCTTACAGGAATCAATGTCTTCCGCCATGGTAGCCAGACTATCTATGGGTTCCGGCACAGTAAATGTAAATTTCGCTCCATAATAATCCACTGCCCATGGACCTGCATGCAAATTTGACTCACTACAAATATTGCCATTCAAATCATACACTTTAGACCATGCAAAACGTTCTTTGCCAATAATTACTCCATTTGCATCAGCCTCTATACTGATATCACGTGTAATCACAGGCGGTGTTGTTCCATCTTCACAATGAAATGCAAAGTTATATTCTTCTCCGTCTCGAGGATCTGTAACCGTATAACTATATTCTCCCTTCACAAATACCTCTTCACCGGTATTCGGATCGGTGGTTACCATATTAGAATCTACTTGTGTCCAAGTTATTCTTTGCCCATGAAATACAAACCCACCATAAGAAGCTCCGGAAGAATCATACGCATCATTAAAAATCTGCAAGTCGTTCGGTTCCCCTTCTAAGCCAAATACAACGGTATGATTATCAAATACCGGAATTTCATTAAATGTAGTTGAATTGGAAACTCTGTTAATTTCCATCTTCAATTGCTGCACTTCTAAATCAATATATTCTCTGTCTTCCTCTGTCAATGTATCATTTGCAGCTTGTATTGACAACTCTGTCATGCGATGTACCATTTCATGAATCTCATTCATGGCACCATCACCGATTTGCACAAAGGAAATACCGTCCTGTGTATTCTCTGCACCTTGATTTAATCCGCGAATCATTCTACGCATTTTCTCGGAGATTGCCAAACCGGCTGCGTCATCAGCAGCACGGTTAACACGATAGCCGGAAGATAGTTTTTCCGTAGATTTTGCTTTCGACTTCATATTAATACCAAATTGACGCTGGGCATTCATTGCAAGCAAATTATGTCTTACTATCATGTGCTACCGCCTTAAAAAATTTATCCTTTTATTTTATCGGTTATATTTATTCAATTCTTTATCCTTCTTCGTGCTTTATTAATACCTTATACCAACTTTTTCGAAGACCCTTGACACACTTATATTCATGGTGTAGAATTTCGCATGACGGTCAGTTCGAAACCATCCTGACCGAACTGCCTACAGCAGGGACAAAAACAAAACTAGGAGAATAAACATGAAAAAGAATAACTACACTATCTTTCTGACACAGGCTGCGGTAATCGCCGCCCTTTATGTAGTGCTCACACTACTCGCAAACACTCTTGGACTGGCTAACTATAGCATTCAGGTCCGCTTTTCCGAAGCATTAACCATTTTACCCCTATTTACACCTGCTGCCATTCCCGGGCTTTTTGTAGGTTGCTTACTAAGCAATATTTTAACCGGATGCATTTTCTGGGATATTATTTTCGGTCCCATCGCTACATTGCTGGGAGCTGTAGGCACCAGACTTTTACGCAAGAAAAGCAAATGGCTGGCCACCTTGCCCCCCATATTATCCAATACCATTATTATACCCTTTGTACTCTCCTTCGCTTATAAATTCGAAGGCTCCCTTCCCTACTTCGTGCTAACTGTAGGAATCGGCGAAATCATTTCCTGCGGCGTGTTAGGGCTTATCTTATATTCCGCACTATATAAATACCGCAAGCAAATATTTGAATAAACAAAGGACAATTCGAAATATAACATCCTGCCGCAGAACGCTCGCGCGAGGTCTTGCTTGCAGGACATTATATTCCGAATTGTCCTATTCTCTTACTCCGGTATTCTGAAATAAGTCACAAATTGATTTCCGTTCTCCTCAAACCATTTGGTTGAATCATTTATACCTTTCTTGTACAATCTTCCGGTTTTGGGTTCCATAAGCACTACATTATATTGGTTAAAGCCTACCACCAGAACTGCTTCTCCATCGTCAAGAGTTGCAAGCACCGGTATATCCCGGTTATTAAAATATAAAATCGTATCCAAATTGCATCCGGTTAAATCTACCACACGCACATCATGAAGATTATTGCTTAAAATCTCTACTGCCGTCTCTCCGTTATCCAAGGCTTCCTGGGCGTCCAGCGTAATTCCTTCAAAGCGAAGAATAGTTTCCAAGCATACTGCCAAACTACCCTTCGTATCCGTAACCGGCTGTTCCTTAATAGCCATAATCTGATTCTTGGTCACGCGGTTACCCTTAATCCACACGGTTCTTCCGGTTTCATCCATTACGGTTCCGGAGGTTGCATAAGCTACCTGCAAGGCTGTTGCTGGATTCCTATAAATACCCGTCACACCGCCTTCCGCATATACATAATAACAAATTTCTTCCTCTTCTACCTCTATCAGAGTATCTCTTGCCCCCTCAAAAACCACTTCCTTGGGCGTTAATATTTGTATGGTTTTACTATCAATATTGGAACGCAAATCTACTTGCACAATTCGTTCATAAATATCTATGGCTACCACAGAAATCTTGTTTTTGCCTTCTGTTACCTTTGCATTATTGACAATATAATCTTCTGCAATTTCATTGTAATTGCCCTTTTCATCTTTCATGACACGCTTCAGCGTAATCTGGTTATCTGCCATAAAGCAGGAAGTAATATATATGTTTTCCTGTACATACTCCTTTAAAACTTTTCCCTGCGTATCACAAATATAAATGGTATTCATGTAAATCTCATGGCTTCCCGTTGCACTGGTTGCAATATCTTCCGGATTTGCCGCACCATATACCAAATCCTCGCCCATAAAGCCCAACGGATACAAATACTCATTTCCTTTCGGAGCAATCGTAACAAACGTCTTTGCCGACAAATCCATTAATTCCAGCCCGTTCTGTTTATGCCATACTGCCAACTTCTGATTGCCTGAAATTTCCACGGACTCATCATTTTCCATTACTGCCAACACTTCCACTGTCTTTTCTAAAGTATTAACTGCATAAACACGATGATTCAAATATAAATACAATATATTTTCCCGGTTTAAGTACAATAATTGCTCTATTTCCTCTGAAAGTATTTCATAAGTCTTTTCATACGGAATATAAAGAGTTTCCTCTATGGTATTTCTGGCACTGTCATAAGAATATAACTGAATACCAACCTCGCCTTCATGTCGTCCTCTGTTCATATAACCGTACACCACAAAGGAAACATTACCGCCTTCATCAATATCCAGAATCTTAATATTATGCTGATTGTACAAGCTTCGTTTATCAGCCTTCTCATCATAAAAACTAAACAAAAGTGCCAGCTTATTAGTGATCAGATTGTAACTACACAAGCGATTTGCGGCCTGGAATACTACTACATTACCGTCTTCACTTTCCAACATGGGAACATCCTCTTGTACAATACCCAAGAGAATCTTGTCATTGGCATAAATGTCACCTTTTACATCCGGTATCTGTGTCATGGTACGTTCAAAATCCAACAAATATACTCTATCGGCAGTATAGCGAATACGATAAAACTCTTCAACATAATAGTAGTCCTTATCCTCGTTCATTCCGCTATACACAATCGTCCGAAGAATCATGGACGCCGTCTGTCCGGCAATCTCCTTCATATCCACTATCGGTTCTGTTGCCTGGCGTACTTCCAAATCCCCCCAGCCCACCTGGGACAGACTACTGTGAATATTAACCTTATGCAAAGTCTTGTTATTTCCCTTGGAATTACTTTCCATGTATTTGGCTAATGTATTTAGCTCATCATCATTAAAAGTGGTTTGGTGAAAATCATACACAAACTGCAGCTTTTCAGGTGCATATAAACCAGGTTCCCATGCCAATCGGGTAAAATATCGTATTTCCCTGTCACTATCATCCGTCAGCACGATTACCAGCGCATACTCTTCCCCTTGGGTAAGCAAATCCTTCAACGAAGTCTGTATTGTAAGCTCGTTTCCTTTTTTATCATATTGTTCAATACTGGTTTTTTCAATCAAACGCGTGCCATCGCAGCTTCTGACTTCCATTACAATACTTTTCACGTCTTCGCCAAAAGTATCTATCTGAAAACCAAGCTCCCTGTTTTCACCTAATACCGTAATGGTATCCCGCTGATATACTATATCAGTCTTGCCCAGCATACCATGGAGCTCATTATAAGCTACTCCTGCATTTTCCATGGTTATTACAGGCAAGGAAGGCTCTGCCATTTCTCGCGTTGTACTATTGTTATCCCGGTTCATAATCCTCTCTGTCACCAGAAGGGCCGCTATGAAGCTTACCAGAAAAACAACCATCTTAATCAGAAATTTTTTCATGCTTCCTATCCAATCTAAATCTATTCCCCATTTAACAGCTTATGAAGCGTAGGCTGAATTTGCAAAAAATCCATAGTATCCTGCACCGGATTTCTTCGTTGCATCTTCGCACCATCCTTTTTTACTGCCCGAATCAATAAATTCTTAGGCGTATGCTCCATATCAATAAACTCCAAAATCTGCGTGTCATATCCTTGTTCCTCTAACAGATTAGCACGGACTGCGTCTGTTATCAAGGCAGACATTCTTTCTTTTATCAAACCATACTTTAACAGGGGCTGCAATTCCTTGCAGGCAATCTGCCTATTCACCTCATGCTGACAACAAGGCACTGCCATAATCACCTTAGCCCCCCATTTCACTGCCTTTTCCAAAGCATAGTCCGTAGCCGTATCACAAGCATGCAAAGATACTACCATATCCACCGCGTCACTACCATTATAGGTGCTGATATCGCCCACCTCAAAGTTCAGTTTATCATAACCGCACTTTACCGCCAACTCCTTGCAATAGGCAATCACATCCTTCTTTAAATCCAAACCGGTTACCAGAATATCGCGCTTCTGTAATACATGCAAATAGTAATACATGGCAAAAGTAAGATACGATTTCCCGCAGCCGAAATCAATAATTCGAATGGTTCTGTCCTTAGGCAGTTTATCCAGTACATCCTCAATAAATTCCAGATAGCGATTAATCTGACGAAACTTATCGTAGCGGTTCTTAGTAATTTTACCTTCCGGTGTCTGCACTCCAAGTCCTACCAGGAAATCAACCGGTATTCCCTCCTGCAAAATATATTGCTTTTCTCTGTTATGGGACAATTCCGACAAATCTCTCTGTGTTGATTGCTTCTGCAACGCTTTCGTCTTAATGGTCATTTTGCCTTTTTTGCTGACAAGAACGGTTGCCTGCATGGAAGATGCCTGAAACTCTCCCTGCTTAAAGATTTCGGTAAGGAGCTTTTCTATGCGCGCTTTTATATTCTCTTCCGTATAATTCTCATGGAATACCTGCGTGCCACGATATAAAGTTTCCTGGAATAATAACTCTCCCTTTACCAGTATGGGACGTATCTTTATTTTTGTAGCCAATTCCTTATCCTGAGAATTGCTCAGAATAATCTGCACTAAATCTTTATTCAAAATCTGTGGTAATAATTCTTGTAATGTCATATGGATGTTCCTTTTTCGCTATATATTCCAATTAAGCTCATATTTCTGCTACTACAAGAATAACAAATAAATAATGCTAAATCAATGCATTTGCAATGACTTAGCATTATTCTTGAGCTTTTCAATATAAACCACACCTTCTACGTTCTCGTTCTGCATAAGCAAGATATTCCGGCAACGCTGCTAAAGCCTTTCGATCATTATCAGCACTTTCTTTCAAGAAAGCCGCGAGCTCTGCATTATTAGTTATATCTTTCACGACTTGGGTGTCATTACCTCTGTGCACATACATCTGTCTTGATATATTATCTACTCTATGATTTGTTTGTGTAATTGCATTATACAGCATTTGATTTTGCACTGCTATTCTATTTAATATATCATGAGTTATGTGTTGATTGTCAATAATTTCATCTGCTTTCATCTGTGAATATGCACCATCCCATTCGGTAAGCTTATTGCATCTCCCTGTATCTAACAGATGATATATCTTTCCCATACAGTAAAAATTGCAATAATCCCGATGTATAATGTTGCAACTATACATCCTCTCTCTATTCTCCTCTTTTTCCTTAATGTAGGGCTGTAATTTTGTTAATTGACACTGCAGCTCATAACATATATCTTCTACTTTCTTTTTCTCGCTCTTTCTCTTGCTTTCAGCTTCTTCTAACGTTTTTATTGCATAATCTCGACTATATTCTTGTCGCTCATTATATTTTTTGACTTCCTTTATCTTATCAATTCCTATAGACAAAAGAAAGAGACCCAAAATGATGCAACAAATAGCATAAAAAAGATTATATAAATTTGCCCAACCTTCTATTATACAAATTACGCCGAAAAAAACAGCTAAATAATAACCAAATCCCACCAATTTAATATCCACCTCAGGAATCACCATATTCGTTTCTTGCGTTAACGATATTAATTGTCTGCTCTTTGCTTTATAATCACTCTCATATTTTTCTTTTACTTTTTCCATTGTATAATATTCTTTTTCCATTTGAAACATATCTCGTACATAATTCAGTAAAACCCTATCACACATCTTAGTTCCTCCGCAACAATCCTCTTCTGTATCTAAATATATCAAATGAATTTTCTAAATCTTTATCTATCATACCATAATATGACTCTTTATTCCACCCCTTCTCATTCTCTTGTTCTTTTGAATCTACTCTCTTGTAACAGAATATATTACATAATAATATTGGTAATTACTGTCTAAGAATGTCGAATAAACATCAGCTGGCCTAATACTCTTGGGGTATCTCCATAAAAATTTTTAGTTAGCAATTAATAAAAAAAGACAAATTGTATGAATTGTTCAAGACCAACATATAACCATCAAGATACTGTATGAAGATAATAAACTGCTATGATTGAATTCTTTTTCTTTTTCATTTCTCTGTGTTTTAGCCCTGCAATCCATTTGCCTGTCTTATCATATCTTCTACAACAATATCGTAGATTTCACCAACTGAATTACAATATTCCAAAACTTTCCAAGGCTCATTCGTATGAAAATGAATTTTTATTAAATCTTCATCACCTGCTGCAATCAGGCTATTTCCCTCAAAATGTTCAGTAATATAATCTGAAATTTCATCCTCATCCAAATCCTTGTCTCTCCTATCGATTAACAACTGCGTGTCATAACGATATGCAAACTGGTCTTCTTCTGCATCAATTGAATTAATTCCCATCTTTTTGTACCTCCAATAATGAATATTATATATGTTCTCCTAGGTTCTTAACATTTTTTCAAGTTCCTTGATATTTGCACCAACATCGCTTTGCTTGTGTGCATCCGAAGCAGTCTCCATTTGCACATTATTCTTTTTTAGAATAGCTAACAATTGCGAATTTAAACCGAGTTCCATATCCGGGCAATAATTTAATTGTAACCCTCCACTATTCTCAGCATACATACCGTGCTGATTTAGCAGTACAGCCAATCTATTATAATAGTCCGTCAAATCAATGTTCGGTTTATAACCAAAGCACTTAATCGAATCAGGATGAGCAAGACCGGTAAACAAACCACTCTCACATAACCGGAACATAATATCATAATATCTTTTATAGACTTCATCTACATTCTTGCTTTCCCAAAGCGCTTTTTGTCCCATATGGTCGAATCCCCAACCATCAATCCAATGTACAGAGCCTGTAAGAAAATCAAAATCATATTTATCCAGAATATCTGCCAGAATGTCAGCAGTTTCAGGAATATAACATACTTCAAGACCAAACTTTACTTTTACAGGGTACTTATTATCCTTCGCTCTTTTAATAAACCTAATGTACTCGTCTATCGTTCCGTTCATTCTTTCTGTTATCCAGTTATGCTGAAAATCATTATATGACTTTATTGGTTCGTATACTCTCTCAAACTCAGTAAATTGATGTGTATGCTCCAGCATGTATATTTCATCAAGCCCTGCATTTTGTGCGACTTTAATAAATCCCTCAAAAAAATCAATATTATAGCCTATAGGATTTCCATGTAAAAAGTGTACATGTACATCTCTCATTCTTCATGCCCCCAAATCTTTACACATCCTTGTCCATATATCTGCCGTTTTCACGTTCATTTCTGTATATGTAACCACATTTTTCATATAATCTTCTTGCATTGGTATTCGCATCTGCTACAAACAAAGCGCATTGCTTACAGGCAAACTGGCGGGCTGCCTCTTCCTTGCTGATTCCTTTATCCTTTACCAAGCTTTCTGCATGATGCTCAATGTGGTAACGCATATATGCTTCAAACTCTTTTTCTGTCATTTCTCTTAGTTGTATTTTCCTGCTCATTCTGGCGGTCTCCTAATTCTACATCTCTATCATTTCTTTAGTGATACTCATAAGTTATATAACTGAAATAATCATCCACCTCATCATAATACACACTCTTCACCAAACGTTCTTCTTCATCATACTCGTATTCCGTTCTATTCCATTCAAACACATATACATCTTTTTCCTGATCATACACACATTCCAATCCCTCGCTTGCATAATATTCAAGATACTCTTCATCAGCAACCCCGTACTCTTCTTTCTTCAATAATAACGAGCCATCATACACATAAACTACAAAAGAGTTCAATCCTATTCCACTAGCATATTCTTCCTCACCCATTAACCTTCCCTCTTCATCATAAAGATAATGGGTTGTATAATAATACATTTGAGTTGTTCCGTCGGCCACATCCTCTACCATTGAACTCAAACGATTGCGCTCATCGTATCGATACCGATAAACTTTATCTTCAACTCCCTCATTATAAATGCGTTTCGCCGTGATATTCCCCCACGAACCATACTCATAAATAACATTCTTTATGACCTCATCGTTTAAATTATAATCCTTCTCTTCATACCGCCGACCATCGTCATAATACTCAATTAAGGTATACCCACTTTTGTTTCCCGCTCTATTAAAATCAATATTCTTTATTTCTTGCTCTCCTGAATATATTTTCATAAGGGAATAAATTACATTATCCTCTGCATCATACTTCGTACTTACCTCTATACTATAGCCCTTCTTCTTTGCTACTTTCAGCTCTTTTTCCATGTCATTCAAGTCATTTTCACAACCACACAATAATAGCATAAGTAAACAACAAAAAAACAAATTCCTTAAATCGATTTTTTTTATAAATTCCCTCATTTACACATTCCCCAAAACGCAAATATAGTCATGGCATACACCATGACTATATTTTACTTACATTATTCATAAAGCTCAACTAAAATTTTAGAAACCTTCTGGTATTTCCGTGTCTGCGCTTATATACTTCCGTATTCAGTAGCACAAACAGCAATGCCTTAATCCATTCCCAAGTCTCTGCATTCTGCATTTCCTGCGGATTCTGTGACTGCTCTTCACGCTTAATGATGCTCCAAACGCTCTCCGTCAGTCTTTCCATACCGTAGCGATCCGGGTACTCATCATATATCATGCTGCCCTCATAATCCATTTTATCCAAAATCTCAGCCACTCTGGTTTGATACTTCCTTACCTGTTTAGGATATAACTGTTGTAAATATTCCAAATCATGTAAGGCGTCCTGACTCATATATCTGGTACTGAAATCCGGATAGGTCATGTAGAAGGGCAAAATCCTATGATTAAAATCCATATAACAACAATCCTTTTTTGTTTATCATATGCATGAATCCTAAAAATGTAGCATCACTTACTTAACCATCTCGCCTATCGGCTCGATGGAGACGTTCGTCCTATAGCGTTCTTTGTGCAAGCACAGAACGCTGCATGACTCACTTAACCAGGTTTATACGCGCCATCGCTCTAAGGAGTGCAGTTTCCGCTCTCATCATGTCGGTCCCGCTTGCCTTCTCCTGGATTCGCGCCTGTGCACGTTCCATAGCAGCCTCTGCACGAGCCATATCAATTTCTTCCGGCCACTCAGCGATTTCTGCAAGGATAGTTACCTTATCAGGTAAAATCTCTACAAAACCTGCATGGATTGCTGCTTTCTTCTCTTCTTTGCCGGTTTCATAAACGGTCACAATGCCCGGCTTAATGATAACCGTCATAGGAATATGTCCCGGCAAAACGCCTATTTCACCCTCTGTTGTATTAAACTCCAGCATATCGATTTCGCCTTCATAAAACACTCCGTCGGGCTCCACAATATATAATTTAAAGCTTTTTTCTGCCATAGGAATCTACTCCTTATTTAACCTTTGCTAAAACATCGTCGATACTTCCTGCATTTAAGAAGTAACTTTCAGGAATGTCATCATGCTTTCCTTCCAGAATCTCCTTAAATCCACGAATAGTCTCGCTAATTGGTACATACTTACCTTCCAAACCGGTAAACTGTCCTGCTACGAAGAAAGGCTGAGACAAAAATCTCTGTACTTTTCTTGCACGGGAAACAACCAGCTTATCACTTTCTGAAAGTTCGTCCATACCCAAAATAGCAATGATATCCTGTAATTCTTTGTATCTCTGTAAGATTTCCTGTACACCACGAGCCACATTGTAATGCTCTTCACCAACGATTCTGGGATCCAAAATACGAGAGGTAGACTCAAGAGGGTCTACTGCAGGGTAAATACCCAACTCTACGATGGAACGCGATAATACAGTGGTTGCATCCAAGTGAGCAAATGTGGTAGCGGGCGCGGGGTCGGTCAAGTCATCCGCAGGCACGTAAACAGCCTGTACGGAAGTGATGGAACCGTTCTTTGTAGAAGTAATACGCTCCTGCAAAGCACCCATTTCAGTCTGTAATGTAGGCTGATAACCTACCGCTGAAGGCATACGTCCAAGAAGCGCTGAAACTTCTGAACCAGCCTGTGTAAAACGGAAAATGTTATCGATGAATAACAATACGTCCTTACCACCCTTATCACGGAAGTACTCTGCCATGGTAAGTCCTGTTAAACCTACACGCATACGTGCTCCGGGGGGCTCGTTCATCTGACCGAATACCATGGTGGTCTTGTTCAAAACTCCTGACTCTGCCATTTCATGATACAAGTCATTTCCTTCACGGGTACGCTCACCTACACCGGTAAATACAGAGTATCCACCATGCTCGGTAGCGATATTACGAATCAATTCCTGAATTAATACTGTTTTACCTACACCTGCACCACCGAAGAGACCGATTTTACCACCCTTCTGGTAAGGGCAAAGAAGGTCTACGACTTTGATACCGGTTTCCAAAAGCTCTTTCTCAGTAGCCTGCTCTTCAAACTGGGGAGCCGCTCTGTGAATGGGCTCATAAGTAACATCTGTAGGTGCCGGCTGATTGTCAATGGGTTTACCCAAAACGTTGAAAATACGACCTAAGGTATTCTCACCTACGGGAACGGCGATAGGAGCACCGGTAGCGATTACTTCCATACCACGAACCAAACCGTCCGTACTGTCCATAGCGATACATCTTACTGTATCATCACCAAGATGCTGGGATACTTCTACTACCAATTCTGTACCGTCCTGACGTGGAATAACAATAGCTTCGTTGATTTCCGGCAACTGTCCACCTGGGAAACGGATGTCCAATACCGCGCCGACAATCTGGCTAACCTTTCCTTTATTATTTCCTGCCATTCTAATCCTCATTTCTGCCGCAAGTTATGCTATGATATAGCATCTGCTCCGGCGATAATTTCTGTTAATTCCTGTGTAATAGATCCCTGACGAGCTCTATTATACTTCAGCGTCAAATCATTAATTATTTCTTCCGCATTACTGGTTGCACTGTCCATAGCCTGCATACGTGCACCGTTTTCACTGGCTACCGCTTCTATTAACCCGCCATAAATCAGGCTGGTAATATACTTGGGTATCAACAAATCCAACGCTCCTTCTTCATCCGGCTCAAAGTTCATAGGAGCAACGGTCTCTTCTTCTGAAGTTTCCATCTCCTGTCTGTCCACCGGGAGAAGTTTAAGCAGTGTAGGCACATGACTAACCGTATTTTTAAATGCTGTATATGCCAGATAAATCTCGCCGATTTCACCGTCCTCAAAGGACTGTAACAAAATCTTGCTAAGCTGCATGGCATCCGCATAAGCGGGTTCCTCTACAATATCTGACATGTCCATTCGAATGGTGTAACCACTTCGAGCCAACGCATCGCGTCCCTTAGAACCGATTGCATAAATCTCAACATCTTCCTTTTTCCAGGTTTCATGGCGGGTTATCAACTTAATAATATTAGAGTTGTAACCACCGGCAAGTCCTCTGTTGGAGGTAATTACAATAACTGCCTTCTTTGTGGACTCACCTGCCTGCAAAAACTTATGCTCAATATTTCCTGTACGCGCCAGAATACTCTGAACGGTCTTGTACATGGAATCAAAGTATCGTTTAGAACGTTCTGCAGTTGCTCTTGCTCTCTGCAACTTTACGGTAGAAACAAGCTTCATGGCTTTTGTAATCTGCTGTGTACTTTGTACACTGACCTTGCGACGCTTTATGTCACGCATTGATGCCATAACTTTTGTCTCCTTTTACATAGTTTACTCAAACTGTGCCTTGAATTCATCGATAGCCTGAATCAGTTTGCCTTCTGTCTCGTCAGAAATAGCCTTCTCCTCTGCAATGGCACGAGGAATCTCTGCATACTTGGTATCTAAGAATTCGAAAAATTCCTTTTCAAATCTGGTAACGTCCGCTACCGGAATATCCAGCAAGTGCTTCTTGGTTACCACATAAATAATAATTACCTGATACTGTACCGGCATGGGCTGATACTGAGGCTGCTTTAATACCTCTTTAATTCTTTCACCCTGCGCCAGCTTTTCCTTGGTATCTGCATCAAGTTCGGAACCGAACTGTGCAAATGCTGCCAATTCACGATACTGAGCAAGCTCTGTACGGATAGGTGCGGCAATCTTCTTCATCGCCTTAATCTGTGCAGCACCACCTACTCTTGATACGGAAAGACCTGCGTTAATAGCAGGGCGGAAACCTGCGTTGAACATTTCTGTTTCCAAATAAATCTGACCATCGGTAATAGAAATTACGTTGGTAGGAATATATGCTGAAACGTCGCCTGCCTGGGTTTCAATAATAGGAAGTGCGGTTAAGGAACCTCCGCCGTACTCTTCGTTCATTCTTGCTGCTCTTTCAAGAAGTCTTGAATGCAAATAGAAAACGTCACCGGGGTACGCTTCACGTCCGGGTGGACGACGAAGTAACAGGGAGAGTGTACGGTAAGCAGTTGCATGCTTACTTAAGTCATCATAGATAACCAATACATCTTCACCGTTTTCCATCCATTCTTCACCGATTGCACAACCTGCATAAGGTGAAATATACTGTAACGGTGCCAAGTCACTTGCTGTAGAAACAACTACAGTAGTGTAGTCCATAGCGCCGAACTCTTCTAAGGTTTTAACAATATTTGCAACTGTGGATGCCTTCTGACCGATAGCAACATAAATACATTTTACGTTCTGGCCCTTCTGGTTAATAATGGTATCCAAAGCAATTGCGGTCTTACCGGTCTGACGGTCACCGATAATAAGCTCACGCTGACCTCTTCCGATAGGTACCATGGAGTCGATAGCCTTAATACCGGTCTGTAAAGGAGTGTCTACAGACTTTCTGGTAATAACACCACTTGCAACTCTTTCAATCTTACGATATTTATCTGTCTGAATGGGTCCCTTGCCATCAATGGGCTGTCCCAGAGCATTTACTACACGTCCAAGCATAGCATCGCCTACGGGTACCTCAACTACTCGACCGGTAGTCTTAACGGTATCACCTTCATTGATATTACGGGTGCTTCCCAAAAGTACTGCACCTACGTTATCTTCTTCCAGGTTCAGTACCATACCATATACTTCTCCGGGGAATTCCAGCAGTTCTCCCTGCATAGCATTCTCCAGACCATGTATACGAGCAATACCGTCTGCCACCTGGATAACTGTACCAACATCGGTAACATCCATTACAGACGCATATCTTTTAATCTGTTCTTTAATAACAGAGCTAATCTCTTCTGGTCTTAAATTCATGGATTAGTGCACCTTTCCTTCATTAAGTTTTTAACCTAATTGAATTTGTAATAATTGTTTTTTCATTTCTTCCAGCTTCGTGCGAACACTGCTGTCTACCACACGGTCTTTAATACGAATTACCATCCCACCGATGAGAGCCTCATCTACAGCGTAATGCATTTCCATGGTTTTATACTGTGTGGTCTGAAGCAAACGCGCTTCCACCTTCTGCTTCTTTGCGTCTGACAATTCTACTGCGGTTGTCACATACGCAATGCCTATTTTCTTCTCTTCCTTGATTCTGTCCACCAGATATCGGAATATTTTAGGCAGTTCGTTATATCTTTCTTTTTTCACAACCAGCTTTACAAAGCCCAACATCTCATCACTTACCTGGTTTTTGAACACGGCATCAAATACCTGTTCCTTTTCCAGCTTGGAAATCTTCGGGTGCTTCATAAGCTTATCTAATTCCGGATTCTGTTCCAAAGTAGTCAGAAATACTAAAGCCTCTTTTAAGAAAATATCGGTCTTCTGTTCTTCCATGGCTACCTCAAACAGCGCTTCTCCGTATGTTTGGGATACTAGCTTAGCCATGTACTGTCACCTATTTCTTTCAGAGTTTCATCAATCAACTGTTCCTGAATCTGTGCATTCATGTTGGTCGCTACTACTTTACCTGCCATTGCGGAAGCCACGGTAATCATCTCCTTCTTCACATCATCCACAAGCTTCTGTTTCTCAAGCATTGCTTCGTTATGTGCTCTTTCCATAATACGTGCTGCTTCTTCCTTTGCCTTGGCAATGATTTCGCCTTCATTCTTCAGAGCATTCTTTCTTGCTTCACTCAAAATCGCTTCTTTTTCTGCATCGATATTTTTAAGCTTTGCTTCATACTCTTCCTTCAAGGCTTTTGCCTGTTCCATACTGCTCTGTGCTTCGTCCAGTTCATTCTTGATTTTCTCCTGTCTGTTCTGCAAAACCTTCTTTGCCGGTTCAAACAGGAAGTAACTCATAGCGAAAAACAGAACCAAAACAGCAATAATCATTAAAGTAGCGTCCGCTATCAACTGCATATCCAAGTCAAACAATCTTTCCATAGACTGTCCTGCGGTTAATAGTATCATTTTGGGTCTCCTTCCAAACCTTATTTGTTTTTCCTAAGGCATCTTAAACTAACGGTTTTACGAATAATAACAAGAATGCAATCAACAAACCGTACAAACCGGTGGTTTCTGCAACTGCCTGTCCCAATAACATGGTTGAGGTAACATCAGACTTTGCGCCGGGGTTACGACCTACTGCTGCAGCTGCATGACCTGCTGCGATACCCTGACCGATACCAGGTCCGATACCTGCGATAACTGCTAAACCTGCACCAATTGCAGAACAACCTAAAATAAAGCTTTCATTAAATTCCATTATAATTTCCTCCTTGATTTTCATCAAAATATTATTTTTATTCTTTATCTCCAAATTGATCGGAAATATAAGTCATGGTTAACATACAGAATACGTATGTCTGAATTGCTCCTGAGAACAAATCGAAGTACACATGCAATGCTGCCGGCCAAATGGTTGCAAACCAACCTAACAAGCCGTATACCAGCGCCATCATAATCAGTCCTGACAATACGTTTGCAAACAAACGCAAGGATAGGGAAATAGGCACTGCAATTTCACCAATTAAGTTAATGGGCATCCAAATAGGAAGCCATGGGGGTAACGGTGAACACATTCCCACCCAAATCTCTTTAATACTGTTTTTCCTAAACTGCCAGAAATGTATCAGCGTAAAGGTTATCAACGCCAGTGCTAAAGTCACACCATAGTCTGCCGTCGGATTACGCAAGCCAAGCAAGCCGCATATATTACTGAACAAAATAAAGATAAAAATAGTTCCGATATAATTCGCGAACCTTTTACCGCATTTGCCCATCGTACTCATAACCATATTGTTCAACATTTCTACCACAAGTTCAATAACATTCTGGAACGTTCCCGGTACTTCTGCCGCCTTAAGCATGGTGCGTCTTGCTACAATTCCAAAACCAATCAGAATCAGCATTACGATAAGGACACTTACATGTGTGGTTGTTATCCAAACTTCGTGACCGAAAAAATTGTATTTAAAAATTCCATGAATCATAAAATCAATATCGGCTCCGGCGGATAACAAAATCCCATGTCTCATAATCTCACCTCCTTAATCTATATTCTGTTTTCATTCTCCGCATTTGATACCTCTTCCTCCGGAAGTGGCTGCGGAATCGGGTCCACTTCATGGAAAAATTTATTACATAATTTATGAGTAAACGGCTGCATATAAGCCGCTACTTTCAATGTCATAATCCCCATAAAAGAAATCAAAGGATTCAATACACCGGTCCAGAGTACAATACCAAAAACAGCAACAATGCATCCGTACCTAATAAGATTTGCCTTGGTCACCATCTTGGTAGCATTTGCACCGTGGTCCAATGCCTTGTCCAAGGTACGGTACATATGCACCGCTGTAACAAAGGCCAGCGCCACCCCCAACCAAAGCGCCAAAGTATAATACAGTTTGCTTTCTGCAAACCACATACCGATAAACTGGCATAAAAGTCCTAAAAAAACAATTCCGAGACAAAGCTCCAACAATGCTCTGTTAATCTTTCTTAATTTCTCCACCATGCTCCGTCTCCGTCTCTGTTTTCGAACTCTGTCCATATATGCGTTTGGACATATGGTATACATTCCGTCCTCCTGCAATGGCTCCCACAAAGAACAATATAATCATCCAGTAAGAAGTACCTAATTTGCCGTCCAAATAAATCCCCAACCAAGTCATTAAGCCGATGGGAACCAGCATATTAATACCGAATTGTGATATTAATGCAAAGGACTTATATACACTTTTTTCATACTTCTTTTTACGTTTCATATGCCCCCCGATTACGAAACAACCCATATACCGCCACATTAAACAGCATATAAAATGATTATACCCAAATTTCTTGATAATGTCTACTAAAAAGCCCGAGATTTTACCTAAATTTTAACTTTTTATTGTCAAATCGCATTGACTTGTTCTGTCGGAAATAGTAGTATTTTAAAAAGGGCATTTTGTCTGATACAAGGAGGCGCCTATGAGCAATTTGAAATTGTATCGCCAACGTTTTATTCCACAGGAAAAGCTTTTGTTAAAGGACGATATTATCGTTTCTCAAACAGAAAATATTCTGATCACTACCTGGAAAACCTTAAACCCTAAAATCAACTTTTCTCATGGTGCTTCTTGCTATTTTTTGAAGGAAGGCGTTAAAGTAAGCAAATTTTATCGCGCTGACGGCACATTACTGTACTATTATTGTGATATTATAGAAACTCAGTTTGATGCAGAGGATAATTCCCTTACCGTAATTGATTTACTAGCAGACGTGATTATTTATCCCGACTCTTCCTTCCGGGTTTTGGACTTGGACGAGCTGGCGCAAGCTCAGGAACAAGGATTGATTGACATTGCCCAGATGCGAAGCGCGCTCCGCAAACTGAACCAATTATTAACTGCTATCCAAGACGGACATTTCAATTATTATATCGCCCCATTAGAGCAGCATAGATTATAGACTTAAGTATAAAAAGACAATCCGTAATATAACCTCCTACAAGCAAGACCTCGCGCGAACGTTCTGCGGTAGGGGGGTATATTACGGATTGTCTTTTCCTAATCTTCTAATAAAATACATGTCCACCGATATTAATGCCCACCAGTCCGGGTATAGGCGTTCTGAAAAACAGGCAATTACCTACATTGGTCTTACCTGCCATCGCCTCATCTGCCGCCTGATAGCAACTGGGTGTAGCCTTGTTAATACTCAATGCCAGCTCCAATCGTCCACTGGCCACCGGTGCAAACTGTCGTTTCTGGTAAATCACACCTACCAAAGTATCCGGAAACTTAGAGCTTAACAAACGATTCACAACCACTGCTCCGACTGCCACCTGTCCTTCATAGGGTTCTCCGCCGGCTTCGCAATAAATTAGATTTGCCAATAAGTACCTGTCATTTTCCGCCCAGGTTATCTCTGAAATATCTCTCCAGGCTGCACTGGCCGCTGCCTCTGCCAAAGCTTTCTCTTGGGCTAATTTTTTCTTCAGATATTCCAGATTATCTTCCAGCTTCTTCATGGCAGCTTCGTATTCCTTGGCCGCCGCCTCCGCTGCGTCAATCTGTTCCTCGTACTCCGTCATGGTACTGCTTACTTCTGCAATCAACTCTGCCACTCGACTCTCTTCAGCCTCGGCATTAATCTTTAAAATACTCAGTTCGATTCTTTCTTTTTCCAATCGTGCTTCTTCTGCTTCGATATATTCTCTGTTGGTAACCATCTCCTCCAACATTTTATCATCATATCCCAAAACACTTTCTACATAAGTAGACAAATTTAACAATTTGCCAAAGCCCCCTGCTAAAAGTAACGACCGAATATAATTATCTTTCCCGCGCTCATAAGTATATTGTATGCGCTTGTCCATGCACTGTTGTTGCCAGCTCTCGATTTCTTTTGCCTTTGCTAAGTTTTCTTGGGTCAATGCAATATCTGCTTCCTTTTGTTCAATCTGTTCTTCCAGGGAAGAAAGCTCTGCACTAATGGTTGTGAGCTCTGCATTTAAATCGCTTAATCTTTTCTGTAGGGCACTCTGTTCTCCCTTTAAAGTTTCCAGTTCCTTCTCATGCGCAGAAATAATAGTTTCCAACTCATCCATATCTTCCTGTGCCTGATCAATCTTATCCTGCGTAGTTGCGGAAGCATACGAAATCGACGGTACACTGATTACCAATCCGAGCACCGCCGCCATAGTCCATAAAATTTTCTTCATAGTCTGTCTCATAATAACACCATCCTGAGGCAGTCTGCCTTTACCTTAAACATCGATTTCGATTTTTTTACCGGTTCTGGTATATTGTATATACTCTACTCCTGCTGCGTCAAACATTTTTTTTGAAGCAATATTCATAGGCGTTCCCGCATATTTATCGCTATCATACACTACCGTCTTAATACCAGCCTGAATAATAGCCTTGGCGCATTCATTACAAGGGAACAAAGATACATAGAGCTTTGTACCTTCCAAAGAGCCACCTCTGTAATTCAAAATAGCATTCAACTCACTATGGGTAACAAAAGGATATTTCGTTTCCAGTTCTTCGCCTTCTCTGGCCCAAGGAAACTCCTCATCTGAACATCCCAAAGGAAATCCATTATAACCCATGGATAAAATCTTGTTCATTTTACTTACGATACAGGCACCCACCTGAGTGTTCGGATCTTTGGAGCGCATACCGGACAGATGTGCCACTCCCATAAAATATTCATCCCAATTTATGTAATCTTCTCTCTTACCACCCATAACTGCCTCCAACGCAATCTGATTATCTATTACAATCTATTATTTTTCTTCGTGCGCTTTTCCTGATACATATTCTTATCTGCCTGTTGCATCGTAAACATTATAGTAGAACCACTTCTACAGAATGCATAACCTGCACTAATATCCAGTTTCCAGGGCTTACCGCCGTTTTCATTAAAATCAGCCAGCTTCTGACGAACCGTTGCAATCACTTCACGCACCTGTTCGTCACTATTCATATCCAAAACCAATAAGTATTCGTCTCCACCGGTTCTGGATGCTGAACCATTCTCACCTACGGTTTCCTTAAGAATATTAGCCACAATGCAAAGAGCCTCATCGCCCTGCAAATGACCATATTGATCATTGATTGTTTTCAACCCATCCATATCCATACTGACAATACAGAAAATCTCTCCGGTAGCACGCATACGCTTACGATACTCATTCATTGCCCGCTCTGCTTCTCTTCTGTTGCCAATACCGGTAAGCGCATCTCTGTTGTAATTACGCTTCAATTCCTGCAAGTCCTTACTCAAACCATACATTCTCTGACGCTCTACCGCAGATGCCATAGCTTGAACCCATGACGCAAAAACATACTGCAATTGTTTCAGATTGTCTGTTTTCAAAACTACGTATCCCAAACAGTTGTGTTTCTCATGGAAAGGATATATGTAAACCGCTTCATTTTCCTTCAAATAACCTCTGGGCAAAATATCTCTGCGGTCGAACACCTCGTCACAGACTCTGCCTTCTCCATTTTCATATACCGCGCGCAAATGCATACGGTCCGTATAGGTTTGTTGTACTTCTGTACTTTCCTGGAAACCTTCTCCTTCGTCACAGAAGCACAAATAAATAGCCTTCTGACCAAAATCACGTATATAAGCACTGGATACAGAAACTAATCCCGGGAAATCATCCTGATTGTCCAATGCAATTCTCATTACACTGGTATGATAAAGAATTCTCTGCTGAGCCTCTTTTAAGATAAATAGCGCTTTCGTAGACCTGCCATCTCTTTCATCCATACAACCACAGGATCCTCTATAGCAGGCTTCTACACCAATATACACATTCTGCTCCTGCTCTACGCCCTCAAAAATGTTTTTGAGCATTTGCACTGCGGTTTGTCCCATCTTACTTGCAGAAACATGCATGCTGGACATGGCAGGGATGGAATACTTTGCTTCGTCCACATCATCATAACCGGACACGCACACATCCTCCGGCACACGAATTCCCTTGCTGTACAACGCATTACATACCGAAATCGCCATATAATCATTGGCACATACAATGGCCTGGGGTAACTGTTCTCCCTGAGTAAACCAATCTACAGCCTGCTCACCTCTGGTTCTCCAGTAATCGCCTTCATATACCATTTCCGGAGTCACCTTCAGACCATGTTTTTGCATGGCATTGATATATCCCAACAATCTTCTTTGAGCATCATACATATCCAGCTTACCGGTCATGAAACAAATACGTTCAAAGCCGTGGTGGGTAATAAAGTGCTCTACCATATCACTCATGGCCTGCTGATTATCAACCAACACATTATAAAAACGGGAATCCTGCTGTCTGACACAGACAACGGGACACTTTGCTTCCTTTTCCAACATTCGTGTTAAATCTTCATACATACCTTCCACTCCAAAGGTATCTCCGGCAACAATAATACCGTCATAATCCTCTATGTACGGAACGGAAATCACACTCTTTTCCCCGTATGCATACAGAAAAGTACCTCCATATACACCCGTATTGGTAAAGATGAAACATTGTATTCCACTTTCGCTGGCAGCTTCCACAATCCCCTGTGCCAACGCTATCTGATATTCGCTTGTTATTTCCCCTGCAAACAGTGCTATCTTTTTCACAGATATGCCTCCTACCGAATTATTCGCCCTTACAAATCTCTTATTCCATCAAACCAATTCTGCGACAATGCTTCTCTTCTCCCGAAAAAGGAGTATTAATAAATGTTTCCACAATATCAAGTGCCAGAAGGGGACCTACAATAGCGCCACCCAGACTGAGTACATTTGCGTCATTATGCAATCTGGTCATCTTAGCCGAGAATGTATCCTGGCAAAGTGCGCAACGGACACCAGACACCTTGTTTGCTGTCATGGAAATACCAATACCGGTAGTACAAACAACAATTCCCTTTTCACACTCTCCACTTGCCACTGCTTGCGCTACTGCTTTTCCAAAAATAGGATAATCGCAAGAGTTTTTATCATAGCAACCGTAATCCTTATATTCGATTCCCTGCTCTTCCAAATATTTAATAATTACATGTTTTAAATCAAAACCGCCATGGTCACTTCCAATTGCTATCATCTTATGATTCTCCTTATTTTGCTTAATTAAAGTTTATTATACTCCAAAAATATTGCTATTACTTCTCAAATCTTGTCAAGTTTTATCACTTTATGTCCTGCTGCTTTAAGCAACCTGTTCATAATTGCCTGTCCCATTCCGCCATCGTCAAAGGCCTCCGAAAAAATAATTTCCGCGCCTTCCTCATCAAACTCTCTCAAAATGCGGTACAAATTGCGGGCTATAGCATTTTCGTCCGTACGGTTGCCGACATTCTTCACTATGGCCGCGCGATATTGTTGTAGCATTTCATCAGAGGCTATAATACCCACTTTTTTGCCGGTTGAAGCAAAACCTGCTGCCTGCTCATTAATATATGCCACAACCTCCTCTGCCTCTCCCGTTACAATGGTCAAATCACCCTTGGGTGCATAATGTCGATATTTCATGCCCGGGGCTTTGGGCGCCAGCCCTGAAGTATTGTCCAAAATAGTCTTGTCCACATCGACCTGCCCCAGAACTTCATTTAACATCTCTTGAGTAATATAGCCGGGACGTAAAATCTGCGGCGGTTCCACCGTCAAATCCACAATAGTAGACTCCAAACCGATTCCCACTTCTCCGCCATCGATAATCATATCAATCCGGCTATCCATGTCCTCGATTACATACTTTGCCAAGGTAGGACTGGGCTTACCCGACACGTTAGCACTGGGAGCCGCAACATATCCTCCGGCACACTCAATTAATTTTTGCGCCACAGGATGTGACGGTAATCTTACTGCCACTGTCTGAAGCCCTCCGGTAGTTTCCTCCGGCACTCTATCCGACTTGGGCAAAATAATCGTCAATGGACCCGGCCAAAAGCTTTCAGCCACTTTTAGCACCTTTCCATTCACTTCTTTCACAATCAAGGGCAACGCTTCTATACTTGCAATATGTATAATCAGTGGATTATCCGAAGGGCGTCCCTTTGCCGCATAAATTTTACGGGAAGACTCCGGGTTCAACGCATCCCCACCCAAACCATAAACCGTTTCTGTGGGAAAAGCCACCAAACCACCTTGCCTAAGGATTCTTCCGGCTTCCTGTAAAGCCTGTTCCTCTTGCACCGAAAACTCTTTCTTTTCGGCATCTATTTTCACTATCTTGGTTTCCATCCATAGTACCTTCTATCTATTGACATACTTATGCGCATTATAGCATATAAAACGCGAAAGGAAAATACATAAAACACTTTATTTTTCAAAGAAAACGCTTTCATTTTTCACTTTTTCGGACATACTGCATTATCCCCATATGAATAGCCCACGCAACCTTATCTTGATACTCTTCACTTTCCAAAAGTGCCGCCTCATTATAGTTGGACAGAAAACCGCATTCCACAATAACGGTGGGAATTGTGGTCTTTTTCAGCAGATAATAACTGTCATTGGCCTTTATGGCACGATGATTGTCAGGATTTAGTCTTTTCTTCAGGCTTTCCTGTAATATTTCCGCCAGCAACTTTCCCTCTTTACTCTCCTCATAATAAAACACTTGGGCACCGTTTACATATTCCTGGGTGTAGCTGTTTTGGTGAATGCTCACACAAACCAAAGGTGATACCTCTTCCATTATGGCAATTCGACGCTTCATATCCTGTACCTTTTTATTATCCGAGTTCTCATCATACAGGCCTTGCTCCGTCTCTCTCGTCATAACCACATGAATATCCTTTGCCTCCAGATAATTCCTCACCTTCAGCGCAATAGACAAATTAATCTCTGCTTCTTTTTGCCCGGACACTCCCACTTTTCCAGGATCAAAACCTCCATGTCCGGCATCCAAAACAATGCAGACCTTCTCTTTTTCTTCTTCCCTTCGTACACTGTCTGTAATAGTGGTAACAGAAGCACTCTCCGCAAGAAATAACATGATGGCAAGCACTAACAAACCCAGAAACATGGAGAACAATTTTTCACCGATTTTACGCATAAAAAAACTCCGGAGCATATTCCCTAAACTATATGCTCCGGATCACTCTTTTATGAATTCACATATGCACTTATCATTTCCCAAACCTTAGGCGTTCCGTAGCCCAATCTCCATACTGCCACGCCGCCAATCTCCTTAGCTCGCATTACGTTCAATTTGGCCATAATGGAATCTTCTGTTTCTGCCCACAGCTGATATTTGGCATTACCGCTGGTCCACTCCACATACAACTGCTGGGTTTCCTCATCCCATACACCTTCCTGACCGATACGGTTCAAAAAGTCCTGAGTATTAATCATAGTCAGGTACTCATCTGTAACTTTTGCACCCTCCGTCTTCCACAAGATACTATAAAACGGCAAGGCATTAACTACCTTTTCCTTGGGAACGCTTTCCAAGGTTTTGTCAATACCGTTACTTACATATCCTAAACTTGCCACACTACCCGGGTCTCCGCTTCCATGCCAATGCTCATCATAGCCCATGATAATCACATAATCAGCAACCTTGCCCTGTACATCCCTGCGCAAGTATTCATTAAAATTAAACGGCACATAACTGTCAATAGAGAAGGTCAATCCATTCAAACGACACTGCACGGACATTTCCTTTACAAACTGGGCAAAATGCTCACCGCAGTCCTGAGTTACTCTTTCAAAATCCAAATTAATGCCATCCAACTTAAGAGATACCGCTTCCTGAACAATAGCGTTAATCAAATGATTACGCTTAGTGGTAGAAGAAAGCACCTCCAGCACACTGATTCCCGCATCATGCACATTATTGTAATTAAAATCATCCAAAACGCCCCAGACTTCCAGACCCATATTATGCGCCCGTTTCACATAGTCAGCTGTTGCGAAGCTTTCATAATTTCCTTCATTATCACACAAGCTAAACCAGGTAGGAGCAATCACATTCATACTCTTGGCGTTTACAACCATGCTCTCCAAGGTGGAATTACCGCCTACACCTCCGATAGAATGCCAACCCAGACACACTTTGCCTTCCATCTGGTGAGTAGTAAAATCAGGCTCCTTATAAGAAGTTACCGGTGTTTCCTTCTGAATACTTTCTTCAGAGATTCTCTTGTTTTCCACGTAACCGATAATAGCATCCTGCGTCTTTACTTTGCTCCAGTTTTCCATTTTTTCCAAAACTTCCAGTTCTTCGCCAACTTCCACTTCCTTCAAAATCGGACTCTTTACGCCACCCTTTACTCGCACTTCCGTATCCTTCTCCACGGTTACTACGCGCTTATCACTCCACTGGGTATATACTTGCACACGGCCTTCATACATATCAACAGAGAAGTTGGTATATTTCTGCACATGCTCCACTGCTACGTAAATGGTTCCGTTTTCCACAAAGGCCAAATTCCTGCTGCCGTCCTCTGCAATGGCTGACGTTCCGAGTTTAACAGTGTCTACACTTTCCGGCAGGACATATAGAAGCAGCATTTCATTCACATCTACATAAAACCAATCATTAAAATATTTATGGACCGTATTCAAATCCAAATAGCAGGTCTCCTCAATAAGACGCGCTTTTTCAGAAATTACTTCATCCTGTAAAACAATGGCCAATTTATCTCCCGAAGCCTTAAAATATTCCTGCAAATCCGCCTTTTCCTTAGAATAAGAATATTTATCAAAAACAATAGTGCCCGCCGTAGCCGCACCGATAATCAATATCAATACAAGTGCAATAATAACCGGTATCGCTTTTTTCATACTATTTACCTCCAAAACAATAAGACATTGGATACACTCCAATGTCTTACAGTATAACAAACTATTTTGATATCGTCATCCATTTTTTAAGACAAGTTATAAGAATTTTTGACAAACGGACAAAATCAACCAGAGAGGCATTCCGATTTCCCTACGTCCCTTTTTCTATTTGAGACACTGACCATGTCATCACATTTTTATTTTGTCAAATCTTACTTGTTTTAAATTACCGTTTTCATCCAGCACATAATCCGGCATATACACGGAACACTCCCTTACACAGCGCTCCAACGCTTTATCCAAGGTGGTTTTTTCATTGTCTATATACACTTCAAATTCATCCTTGCATATAGCATGTAACTGATATTCCAATGCATTTTTTGCCCCTTGCTGAACCTCATCTTCTTTCATAACATTCATACCTCCTTTCGCAGATATACCCAGGCCAAAAGGATGTGATATTTTTCAGGTATATCATAGCTTATAATGGATATGAATAAAATAGATTGCCCAAGTGCCCCGACAGTACAAAAAAATAAAGAAATTTAAAATTTTGAATTATAATTTGAAAATAAAGTGGAAAAATCAACCGATCAAACGCATATTACGCCTGTAAGACATCCTTTGAATTTATGAATCGCAAAAGCGACGATTAGACATATACTAAAGTATAAAAGGATGAGAGGAACGAAACGTTCCGGATCTTCGGATATTAGAATAAATAAACTTGTCTGCCTCCCTCCGGTACAGATTATCGGAGCGACTCTGCTACTGATTATATACTATGAGTATATGATTTGCAAGGTATTAATGAAAAATTATTAAAATTTTATAGGTCTATTGACTTCAAACCATGGAAAGTATAAGATACTTTTATTCTAACATATACTATGAATAGTAAAATTCGCATCCCGCAAAATTCGGATGCAGAAAGGATAGGGTTGATATATGAAAATCGAAAAGGTAAGTGAAAATCAAATACGTTGCACCTTAACCAAAGAAGACCTTGCCAGCCGCCAGATTAAAATCAGTGAATTGGCTTATGGCACCGAAAAGGCAAAGAATCTTTTCCGGGACATGATGCAACAGGCTAATTTTGAATTCGGCTTTGAAGCAGAAGACATCCCCTTGATGATTGAAGCCATTCCTATGAATGGGGATTGTATTGTTCTAATTATCACCAAGGTAGAAGACCCCGAAGAACTGGATACCCGTTTTTCCCGTTTCGCCCCATCCGTTCACGAGAATTCTGATATAGATGAGCCTGATGATATTGAAATAGAAGGTTCCGATGAAATTTTAGATTTGTTCCACAAAATACAATCCAAAAATGCCGGTTCGGAAGTTGCTACTGCTCCCGCTACCGATAACGCCGTTGCAGCAGCTCCTCTCATGAGGCTTTTTCGCTTTGAAACCATGCATTCCGTGCTTTCCATGGCCAAAGGACTGTATAATATGTTCAGCACAGACAGTTCACTATATAAGTGTATGCATTCCGGTGCCTATTTACTGCTGTTGATTGGCGACGCCTCACAGGTGGCAGAATACAATAAATTATGTAACCGTATTTCCGAATACGGAACTGCACAGAAAGTCCTGCCCACTACACCATGCTATTTGGAAGAACATTGCGAATGCTTAATTGAGAAAATGGCTTTGAATTTTCTGGCAAACATCTAATCAGAATCGTGCAATAAGGAGGGGACCATGTTACGACAAGTTAAAACCGAAAACGGCTGGGTCAAAGGTATTGAAGCCGCAGACCCCAGAATTACCTCATTTAAAGGAATCCCTTTTGCAGCACCTCCGGTAGGTAAAAACAGATGGCGCGCGCCTCAGCCCTGCGATAACTGGGAAGGTGTAAAAGAAACCTATCGTTTCGCACCTATTTCCGTACAGGACACCCCCGGACTTGGCACCGACATTTACTGCCGTGAATGGCATGTGGACCCGGAAATTGCCATGGACGAGGATTGCTTATACCTGAATGTTTGGACAAGCGCCAAAAGTGCCGACGAAAAACAACCGGTACTGGTTTGGTTTTTTGGCGGAGCTTTGCAGTGGGGATATCCTGCCGAGATGGAATTTGACGGAGAGCGTCTGGCAAGACGTGGTGTTATTGTAGTTACCGTAAATTATCGTATTAATGTTTTTGGATTTTTATCCCATCCGCAGATTACTACCGAGCAACCGGATGCACCTGCCAACTTCGGTCATTTAGATCAGCAGGCCGGATTAAAATGGGTTATTCGCAACATTGCTGCATTTGGAGGAGACCCTGAAAATATCACTATTGCAGGCCAGTCTGCAGGTGGTGGAAGTGTTTTGGCTCAACTTGCCAGTCCTTCCAGCAAGGATTTGTTCCAGCGCGCAGTGATTATGAGTGCAATGATTCGAAGCCCCTATGGTCCTGCACCGGTGGGTGTTCCCGAGCCCTTGGCAGAGGCCGAACAAAACGGCAAGAATTTCTTTGACTTTTTAGGTGTAACCACCTTGGAGGAAGCACGTGCTTTGGATGCAAAGCATGTCCTTCACAAATACAGCGAATATGCGCAGTCTCATCCTCGTATGATGAATGTGCAGGATGGTATTTTCTGTACCGGAGATCCTTTGAAGCTCATGATGGAAGGCAAATGTGCCAACGTTCCGGTTATGTCCGGCGGTACCGGTGATGAATTTCCCAGTTTTCTTCAGGCTTCTTCCGAAGAGGAATTTAAAGAAAAAGTACAGAAACTTTTCGGAGAAGACGCTGATAAATTTATGCAACTGCCTGAAGCCCTTGCAAATAACGGCAACGGTTTCTACGCCAAGGCAAATGGTATTGCAAACACCGTAAAGGGTGTCTTTGGCGCCACCAAGGAAAATGGCAGTGTAAACAATCACTACTATTACCAGTTCACTCCCGATATTCCCGGCTGGGATAATCCGGGCACTTTCCACTCGGTGGATTTGTGGTTCTTCTTTGAAACCCTGGCAAAATGTTGGAGACCCTTTGTTGGCAGGCATTACGACTTGGCGCGTCAGATGTGTAACTATTGGGCAAACTTTATCAAAACCGGCGACCCCAATGGTGTAGACGCAGACGGCACACCTATGCCGGAGTGGAAACCCTATACCAACGAAACACCGGCATGTATGAACTTTACTTCCGAAGGCGCAGTTCCCACGGAAGAAGAGGACACCGAATACTGCCAATTATTAATCAAGTCTATTATAAACATCATAAATAATGGTTGAGCACAAAAAACAGGCACGGGATTACTCCTGTGCCTGTTGCATTTTGTAATAAAATCCTTTTTGTTCCATTAACTCTGCGTGCTTTCCACACTCCACAATCTGTCCTTCATGAATCACTAAAATCTGGTCTGCATCCTTTATGGTGGACAACCGGTGGGCAATAGCCACAATAGTTCTCTTACCTGCAATATTCTTGATTGCTCTCTGAATCTGGCGCTCCGTCTGCATATCCACAGAGGCAGTCGCCTCATCCAACACAATAATTGGTGACTGACGAAGAATCGCTCTGGCAATAGCTACTCGTTGCTTTTGTCCTCCGGATAATCGTAGTCCTCTCTCTCCCACTTTTGTCTCATACTGCTCCGGCATATGTAAAATATCTTCGTGAATATTGGCAGCCTTGGCCGCCTCCATAATCTCCTCCAAGGATGCGTCCGGTCTCGCATAACCAATATTTTCTGCAATGGTTCCGTTAAATAAAAAAGTATCCTGAAGCACCGGAGAAATATTCTTACGCAGACTCTCCAAGGTCACCTCTTTAATATCCTTACCATCAATCAAAATGCGTCCCTTTACCGGGTCATAAAATCTGGAAATCAATTGCGTCGCCGTGGTTTTTCCCACACCGGTAGGTCCTACCAGCGCAATCATCTCTCCCGGCTTGCAGGAGAAAGAAATATCCTTTAATACCGGAATTTCATTGCTATAATGAAAGCTTACATTTTCAAAGGTAATGCTTCCTTCCACCGTTCCTATATCCCGGGCATCCGGTGCATTTTCAATAGCGGAAGGAGTATCCAAAACCAAAGTCACACGCTCCGCTCCCGCCAAAGACTGCTGCAGATTTTCCAGCCAGGTTGCCAACCCGGAAACCGGTGCATAAAACAATGATAAATACAGCACAAATGCTACAATATCTTCCACCGAAAGTTGATTCTTATATGCCAGCATCCCCCCGAAAAACACTACCAGTACAGTACCTGCCGAGGACAAAAATTCCACACAGGGATGAAAAATAGCACTGGCACGAAGAGCTCTTAGCATAGCCCTTACCTGAGCAAAGTTCTTTTCATTCATGCGGTCGCTTTCGTAGCTTTCCTGTCCAAAGGACTGAATTTCATGAAGTCCGGATAAATTATCCTGCAACTGTGCATTCAATTCTCCCATACTCTTTTGGGATATTTTGAAGAAAGGCCGTACAATCTTTGCAAATATTACACCTGAAATCAAAATTAATGGAATGGGCGCACAGGTAATCAACGCCAACTTCCAGTTAATCGTAAGCAAAATCACCAACACTCCCACAAATGTTACAATATTGGTAATCATGTCCGGTATCATATGTGCATACAACAGTTCAAAATCTCGCGTATCATTTACCACACGGCTCATTAAATCACCGGTCTGTTTATCATGAAAGAAACCCAAATCCAGACTCTGCAATTTGTTATACATGCGACTTCTCAAATCTCCCACCAGATACCATGCTGCCTTATGGGCTAGGTAATTGCTCAAAAAGCGAAACAAGATACGCAATAAATATAGTGCCAACAACACTGCCGCCAGGACCTTGATGGTCTCAAGGGCTGCATCACCCATTCCCTTCTCTACCACACCGGTCATAGCCGACAACACCTTGGGTGCTGACAGATTCACTACCGTAAGTCCCAACGTGGACAGAATAGCAAGCACATATAAACCTTTATATCGTGCCGCCTCTTTTGTAAGTTTCCAAAGCATTTTCATAGTTTTCTCCTATTTTAACAGGGTGGCCATTTCTGACCACCCTGCCGTTTTCACATTATTATAATGCTGCAATCTTTTCCATCAAAGCGTCTACGTCCAAGCCGTGAACCATAGCTGCTTCTGCCAAAGATTCACCCTGTGCGGAAGGGCATCCCAAACAATGCATACCGGCTTCCAAAAGAATAGGTGCTACATTAGGATTCTCACGTAAAATCTGTCCGATTGTCATGTCTTTAGTAATTGTCATATCAAGTACCTCCTTCTAAAAAATGTTTTTCTTCCAACTTACCCATTTTCCAAACCTAGTATAACATCCTGCTTGTCTTTGTGCAAGAGAAACCTTATTTTGCCAAGGACAAACTTTCCCCTTTTGTTCCCAAAAAAGTACACTCCATTGCCTTGACTGCATTAGTACTTTTACATATAATAAAATCACAAGGATTAGAAAGTTTTTATTTATATTTTTACTAATTCAATTTAATAAATAGGAGGCTATTTCAAATGAAACCAGAATGGACAGATTTTGTAGGCGGCAAGTGGCAGACCGAAATCAACGTACGTGATTTCATCCAGAAGAACTATCATCCTTATGATGGTGACGAAGCATTCTTAGCTGGTCCTACACAGAACACAAAAGATTTATGGGCAATGGTACTTGATTTACAGAAGCAGGAAAGAGAAGCAGGCGGCGTTCTTGATATGGACACCAAGGTAGTTTCTACCATCGTTTCTCATGGCCCCGGCTATCTTGACAAGGATAAGGAAACCATCGTAGGTTTCCAGACCGATAAGCCTTTCAAGCGTTCTTTACAGCCTTACGGCGGTATCAGAATGGCTGAAAAAGCTTGCTCAGACAACGGTTACGAAGTAGACGCTGAAATCAGCGAATTCTTCTCAACCCACAGAAAAACCCACAACGCAGGTTGTTTCGATGCTTACAACGATGAAATGAGAGCTTGCCGTTCTTCACACATCGTTACCGGTCTTCCTGATGCTTACGGACGTGGACGTATCATCGGTGACTACAGAAGAATCGCTCTTTACGGTATTGATCGTTTGATCGAGGACAAGAACGAGCAGAAGGCTTCTACCGGACGTGTTATGACTGATGATGTTATCCGTCTTCGTGAAGAAATTTCTGAGCAGATCGTTGCTTTGAAGCAGATGAAGGTTATGGCATCTTATTATGGTTTTGATATTTCTAAGCCTGCTAAGGATGTTAAGGAAGCTATCCAGTTCACCTACTTCGGATATCTTTGTGCAGTTAAGGAGCAGAACGGTGCCGCTATGTCCCTTGGACGTACCTCTACCTTTATCGACTGTTTCGCAGAAAGAGACTTAGCTAACGGAACCTACACCGAAGAGCAGATTCAGGAATTCGTTGACCACTTCATTATGAAGTTACGTATGATTAAGTTTGCTCGTACACCTGAATACAACCAGATTTTCGCTGGTGACCCTGTATGGGTAACCGAGTCATTAGCAGGTGTTGGTGTTGACGGACGTCACATGGTTACTAAGACCACTTTCCGTTACTTAAATACACTTTACAACTTGGGTGCTTCACCTGAACCTAACTTGACTGTTCTTTGGTCTCCCAGACTTCCTGAGAACTTCAAGAGATTCTGTGCTAAGACCTCTATCCTTACTTCATCTATCCAGTACGAAAATGATGAATTAATGAGACCTGAACACAGCGATGACTACGGTATTGCATGTTGCGTATCTTCAATGGTTATCGGTAAGGAAATGCAGTTCTTCGGTGCTCGTGCTAACCTTGCTAAGTGTTTATTATACGCTTTGAACGGTGGTGTTGACGAAGTTACCAAGAAGCAGGTTGGTCCTAAGTATCGTCCTGTAGAAGGTGATGTTCTTGATTATGATGATGTTATGAGCAAGTTTATCGACATGATCGAGTGGCAGGCAGATGTTTATGTAAACACCTTGAACGTAATCCACTACATGCATGATAAGTACTGCTATGAAAGAGCAGAGATGGCTCTTCATGACAGAGACGTTAAGAGATATTTCGCAACAGGTGTTGCTGGTCTTTCTATCTGTGCTGACTCCTTATCAGCTATCAAGTATGCTAAGGTTGAAGTTATCAGAGACGAAGACGGAATCATCGTTGACTTCAAGACAACCGGTGACTTCCCTAAATATGGTAATGATGATGACCGCGTAGACAGCATCGCTCAGGAACTTGTTTCTAAGTTCATGACCGCTATCAGAAGACATCATACCTACAGAAATGGTATCCCTACCACTTCTATTCTTACCATTACTTCTAACGTAACCTATGGTAAGGCTACAGGTAACACTCCTGATGGACGTAAGAAAGGTCAGCCTTTCGCTCCCGGTGCTAACCCTATGCACGGCCGTGATACTCATGGTGCAGTAGCTTCCTTAGCATCAGTTGCTAAGCTTCCTTTCAAGGATGCACAGGACGGTATTTCTAATACCTTCACCATCATCCCCGGTGCTCTTGGTAAAGAAGACCAGATCATCGCTGGTGACCTTGATATCGAATTATAATTAGCTTGTCCGGGGACCCGGCGGTCCCCGGAATATAGAAAGGTGTGATACCAATGGACGAGAAAAAAATGATTGATGACCTTGTACAAATGTTGGACAGTGGTATGTTAAACGGCGTCGGACATGTAAATGTGGATTTTGATGCTGACAGCAAACAATCAAAGAACGTTCAGACAATGGGCTGTTCGGATTGCTCTCGCACTCCGTTAGCTTGTAGCATACCGACACTACACGAAGGGCTTGATGATTACAAATAGCCTTTTCGAAACCAGTATTTTTCTTAGATTGGTCCTCGGACCATCTGAAATCAAAATTTAAAGGAGGACAATATCATGACTGCAAATAGCGCTCAGATTGATAACTTAGTAGCATTGCTTGATGGTTACTCAGTTAAGGGTGGACATCATCTTAATGTTAACGTTTTGAACAAAGAAACTTTATTAGACGCTCAGGCTCATCCTGAAAACTATCCTCAGCTTACTATCCGTGTTTCCGGATACGCTGTTAACTTCATCAAGTTAACTCCTGAACAGCAGGCTGACGTTATCTCTCGTACTTTCCACGAAGGTATCTAATTAAAGTAAAACAGCTAAACACTAAAGAGCCCGGGAAGATAATCTTCCCGGGCTTTATTAGAAAGGAACACATTATGCAAGGAAGAATTCATTCATTGGAAAGTTTTGGCACGGTCGACGGCCCCGGCGTACGTTTCGTCGTGTTTGTACAGGGGTGTCCTATGCGCTGTGCCTATTGCCACAATCCTGACACCTGGTCCATGTCAGGCGGTACCTTAATGGAACCGGAATATATAATCGAACAATACGAAAGAAACAAAGGTTTCTATCGCGGTGGCGGTATTACCGTAACCGGTGGCGAACCTTTGATGCAAATAGATTTCTTAATTGATTTGTTTACCCTGGCAAAAGCCAAGGATATTCATACCTGTATCGACTCTTCCGGTATAGCATTTAATCCGGACAGTGATACCTTTATGGAGAAGTTAGGCAAGCTTATGACGCTGACAGACCTTGTAATGCTGGATATTAAACATATAGACCCTGTTAAGCATAAAGAGTTAACCGAACAGCCAAATGAACGTATTCTGGCGTTTGCAGCGTACCTAAATGATCGCAAAGTGGACATGTGGATACGTCATGTAGTAGTACCGGGGATTACGGATGATGATAAGTACCTGGAAGAATTAGGATACTTTATCGGACAGTTTACAAACCTCAAAGCATTGGATGTACTTCCCTATCACACCATGGGCGAAGTAAAATACCAGAAGCTTGGCATGAAATACAAACTTGCCGGCGTTCCTGCCATGGACAAGGAAGTCGCCAAAGAAAAGAAACAAGTTATCTTAACCGGGCTTCGTAAGCGTCGTTTAGAATTAGGATTAATAAAAGAATAGACTTTTTTCAAGAAACTCTTGTATTTGTTGAAACTTTGTATTACAATAACATTGGTAATTGAGAAATTTTTATCAATGTAGGAGGATTTTATCATGGCATTTGTTATTAAAGATTCTTGTGTAGCTTGTGGTGCTTGTGAAGCACAGTGTCCTGTTGGCGCTATCAGCATGGGCGACGGCAAATTCGAAATCAACCCTGATACCTGCATCTCTTGTGGTGCTTGTGCAGGTCAGTGCCCCGTTGGTGCTATTGAGGAAGAATAATTGCAATTATACAAGTCCTTACAGACATCTCTCAGAACGAGAGATGTCTTTTTTTCTTCTCTTTTTTTATTTTACTACTCTTCTTTCTAAGTAACTCATCCATTTTTTTATAATATTCCTCACCCCTCTTTTCTCTTTCTTTTTCGCGCTCCTGCTCACGTTCCTCCTGGCATCTGAACTGATAGTCCAACTCCTTTACGACGCCGTCGCGAATCTCCTTACAAAGTTCCTTATTATTTTCCTGTAACGTTTCTCGTATCAATTGCTGCAATAGCCACTGTAATCTCTTGGCTTTTTCCTCCTTGGTTTCTCCCGTCTCCACAACCAGTTCTTCTTTTCGCACAATATCAATAGCCAGGCCCGTATGTACCTTCGGTTCCTCCTCACCATCACCGCCAAGCGTTTCATTTACCTCAATAGGCTCCATCTCCACGTCTTCGTTCGGCGACAATACATCTAACTTTCCATCCTTTAAAATCATCTTGATTGCTTTCAATTGCAAGCCCCTTTCTTTCATGGTTTTAATCTGCACAAAACGCTCTATATCCTTATCTGTATAGTATCTGTGTCCTAATTCATTTCTCTTAATGGGTAGTTTTAATTCCTCCTCCCAGTATCTCAGCACATGGCTTTCCACCTGTACTCTTTTGGCTGCATCTGAAATTAATAAATGTTCCATAATAGGCTCCTTTCTGTTTCTAAATAACAAGGGATAGAAAGTATGGTGTTTGGTACTCATGTGTACAGAAATTAAGTGATTCTAAGTATTTTGCCCCAAGGTTATCTCCACCGGACGTGTCGGCGCAAATTCGCATCCATGCTCAGTTGCGCCTAAATTGGACATCCTTGTCCAATTTCCACTGATTCGGGAACAAAATACTAAGAATCACTAAATTCCTTCCCAAAATCGCACTAAACACCATACTTTCTATCCCCATTATCATTGCTTAACGAGAAGCATGTTTCCACATTCTCTTTATTTTGTATAAAAAACAAAAAGAGAACCTTCTTCTTTCGAAAGTTCTCTTTAGTAAACGTATTATTTTTTCATGTCCAAGCGGCACATATGGCTCAACATACCGATTGGTTTTCATCTTTACTGCTTATTATGATTCGAGAGATCCATATTAGCAAATCTGGTGTATTTGGGCATCCATGCCAATTGAACGGTACCGATGGAACCAGCTCTCTGTTTTGCAATAATAATCTCCGCCACGTCCTTTTGCGCGGTATCCGGATGATAATAATCATCACGATATATGAACATAACAAGGTCCGCATCCTGCTCAATCGCTCCGGATTCACGAAGATCTGACATCATAGGACGCTTGTCCGGTCTTTGTTCCACTGCACGGCTAAGCTGCGATAACGCAATGACCGGCACATTTAACTCTCTTGCTAAACCCTTTAAAGCACGGGAGATTTCCGAAACCTCCTGCTGTCTGGATTCCGAACGTCCATTTCCGGACATCAACTGCAAGTAGTCAATTATAATCATAGACAAATCTTGTTCCAAGCTCAACTTACGGCACTTAGTTCTAAGCTCTGCAATAGAAATACTGGGCGTATCGTCAATAAAGAGTTTAGACCGTCCAATAACTCCGGCACTTTCAATCAGCATGTCCCACTCCTCATCATTTAACTGACCGGTACGCAGATGCTGCGCTTCTACATGGGACTCCAATGAAAACATACGATTAATTAATTCTTCCTTGCTCATTTCCAAACTAAATATCGCTACCGTTTTGTTTTGTCTAAATGCAACATTCTGGGCAATATTTAATACAAACGCTGTTTTACCCATAGCAGGTCTTGCAGCTATCAATATCAGATTGGAAGGATGGAAACCTGCCGTACGGAAATCTAAATCCAAAAAGCCCGAAGGAATACCGGTTACACACCCCTTCGTTTTAGATGCCGCCTCAATCTTATCCATAGCATTCATAACGACCTGGCGAATAGGCGTGAAATCCTCCGTATTTCTACGCTGTATTAACTGGAAAACATTTTTCTCCGTATCACCCAATATATTCTCCAAGGTTTCTTTACCCGAATAACAGGTATTAGCAGTATCCTCACAGAATCGTATTAGTCTACGCATAGTAGCCTTCTCTGAAACTATATTAGCATAAAATTTTATATTTGCCGACGTAGGAACTGCTGTTACTAAATCACGTACAAATTCCAAAGAGCATACTTCCGGCGGAAGATTCTTCTCGCGAAGACGGTCCTGAAGCGTTACCAAATCTACCGGACATCCTCTATCGTTCAATTCAACCATAGTTTCAAAAAGGACACCGTATTGTTTATTATAAAAGTCTTCACCGGTAATCAATTCTGATGCCACCACAATAGCATCACGGTCCATAATCATGGAACCAATTACCGACTGCTCTGCCTCAATACTGTGAGGCATTATTCTTTTTAATGCTATTTCGTCCATAACACAATCCTTTAAGCTTCTGTTACTTTCACGGTAAATTTGCCGGTTACCTGCGGATGCAATTTCACCTGCACCTCATAATTTCCAAAACTCTTCAAACTATCCTGCAAAAGTACCTTCTTTTTATCCAACTCAATACCATGCTGTGCTTTAAACTCTGCAACAATTTCTTTGCTGGATACAGAGCCGAATACTCTTCCGCCCTCGCCGGCTTTCATCTTAACAACCACCTGCTTGGTTTCCAGTACTGCCGCCAATTCCTTTGCCGCATCTAACTGTTGCTGTGCAACCTTCTCTTCATTTGCTTTCTGAAGCTTCAAATCATTCAAGTTCTTAGGGGTTGCCTCCACTCCAATTTTCTTAGGCAAAATATAGTTTCTCGCAAACCCATCATTCGCTTCAATAATTTGGCCCTTCTTGCCTAATTTCTTATCATCCTGTAAAAGTATAATCTTCATAACATAAACTCCCTTAATTTCCTAAATTTCGCCATTCTCCAGCATATCATCAATTACTCGCTTTAATACGCCAATGGCTTCTATCAGTCCCATTCCTTCCATCTGGCAGGCCGCAATAGACATATGTCCGCCTCCGCCTAAACGTTCCATAATAATCTGTACATTCACCTCATCAATGGAACGGGCACTAACGTAAATCTTGCCCTGATAATCCGTAAGAACAAAGCTCGCTTTAATCCCTTTAATATTCAACAGCTCATTTGCCGCCTGTGCACCGATAATAGTGGGACTCTGCAAATCTTCATTAGTACATACCGAAATAGCAAAGAACTGCTTATAAATTTCCGCCTGACTGACTGCATCGGCCTTTGCTTTATATTCCACCGCATCTTCTCTGAATAACTTTCTGACACGGGTAACATCCGCACCGTTTCTTCGTAGGAAAGCTGCTGCTTCAAAGGTACGCACACCAGTTTTACTCATAAAATTGTTGGTATCTATCATAATGCCGGAATACATACAATCCGCTTCTTCCGTGCGAATTTTAATATTATCGTAAGTATATTGCAAAATCTCCGAAACCATCTCACAAGCCGAAGAAGCATATGCTTCTACATAAGATAAGGTGGCATTTTCAATAGTTTCCGTACTCTGCCTGTGATGATCCAAAACCACAACTGACTTACAATGGCGCAACAATTCAGGACACTCTGTGATAGAAGGTTTGTTTACATCCACCACTACCAACACCACATTATTACCTGCCAATTCCAGAGCCTGCTGACTGCCAATAATCATATCCTCATCATACTCCGGATTGTTTCTAAAGAGCTCCACCAAAGGTTTGACCGAAGTCGTAATATCATTCAAAACAATATGTGCCTTACGCCCTAAGGCATTTGCAATGCGGTAGATACCAACTGCCGCACCAAAACTATCCACATCCGCCATACGATGTCCCATTACAATTACTTTATCCTTAGCTGTAATGATTTCACGTAAAGCATGCGCCTTTACTCTTGCCTTTACACGAGTATTCTTTTCTACCTGCTGGCTCTTTCCGCCATAATATGTAATGCTTTCCGGCGTTTTAATTACTGCCTGGTCTCCACCTCGCCCCAACGCCAAATCAATAGAATTACGCGCAAATTCATAATTCTGCGCATAGGACAAGCCATCCAGTCCCACACCGATACTTATGGTTACCGCCATATCATTGCCGATATTAACGGTCTTAACTTCCTCTAATAACTCAAAACGATTTTCCTGCAGTAATTTCAATGCTTTCTTGCGCAAGATAATCAGATACTTGTCCTTCTCTAACTTACGTGAAATACCATCGATTGCCGAAATATGTTTGTTTACCTTTCGATCAATTAACGCTATCAACAAGGAACGACGAACTTCCTCTACACCTTCCAATGCTTCCTCGTAATTATCCAGATAAATCATTCCTACTGCCAAGGACTGATCATCCACTTCCCTCAAAGCTAACTGCAACGCTGTTTCATCATACAAATATACTGCAATCAAGTATCCGTCATAGCCGGTTGCATCAATCATATCGCTGTGCTCTGCCATTTCCTCTAAGGAAACTTTTCTAAACTTGGCAACATACTCGCCACCCTCGTACTTAAGCTCGTACTGTGTCTCATCCACTCCATTGTCATCCGGCAGCTTATCCCTGGTAATAGTGGGGAACAAGGAAGTGATGGATTTATTATATCCCTTGGGTTGATGCACCAATGTTTCAAATGCAATATTAGTCCACATAATCTTACCGGCATCATCCAGCAAACAATATGGTACATCCAGTTCTCTTAAAAGACGACGCTGAATCTGTCCATACTCTGTCGCAAAACTGATTAATTCATTCATTACCAAAGGCTTGTTATAATAATACAGCGACAAGGTAACCAACAAATAAAACAACGTAAACAGGCTGACAATAATCCCTGCCATTACATCAAGCATTGCCACAGCAATCGATATAACGCAAAGCAATACCCCTAAATAAATTGTAAAATTCAGATATGTTTTTATACGACCCTTAATCTTTATATGATTCTTCATACATTACCTCACGTAACCCATAAAAGCATTCTACAACAACTTTAACCCCAAATCCGTTTCAATCCGAAACTTAACATTTATTATACCAAAGTTTCGCAAACTATTCCACTACATAATTTATTAAATCGATTAATATTTCTGTCATATATTTATTTTTTTCGTCATAATTAATGAATATAATACAACAAAAAAGACCGACTGTTTTCACAATCGGTCTAATCTTAGAATTAATCCTGAACGTAAGGCATCAAGCTCACGTGACGTGCTCTCTTGATTGCAACGGTAAGTGCTCTCTGATGCTTTGCACAGTTGCCGGTAATACGACGAGGAAGGATTTTACCTCTCTCAGATACGTATCTCTTCAACTTATTGGTATCTTTGTAATCAATTACATTATCTTTACCACAGAATACGCATACTTTCTTTCTTCTGCGAATTCCGCCCTTTTTTCTCATTGGAGAATCGGATTTCTCTGCTTTATTAAAAGCCATGGTCAGTGCCTCCTATCTTATTCATTCAAATTATTTAAACGGTAATTCTTCATCAATTCCATCCGGAATATTCATGAAGCCATCTCCTGCACCACTGGGTGCCGGTCTGTTAAAGTTACCACCTGAAAAACCACCTTCGCTACCTGCGGAAGCATTCTTGCTTTCAGCAAATTCCTGGTCCTCTACAACAACCTCTGTGGTGTAAACACGCACACCGTCCTTGTTGGTGTAGCTACCGGTCTGAATACGTCCGGAAACAGCAATCTTGGTTCCCTTGCGGAAATACTTCTCTGCGAACTCACCTGCACGTCCAAATGCTACACAGTTTATAAAATCAGCTGTCTGCTCATCACCGGTGTTTCTGGCCTGTCTGCGATCAACTGCCAACGTGTATCTTGCAATTGCCAAGGAGTTCTCCCCCTGTGAATATCTCACCTCGGGATCTTTTGTTAAACGTCCCATAAGAATAACTTTATTCATACTTAATCTCGCTTTCTATTATGCCTCGTCCTGTCTAACGCATAAGAATCTGATTACATTGTCCATAATGCGAACTCGGTTCTCGATTTCTGCAGGAGCAGTGCTTTCAGCCTCGAATCTGATAAAGTAGTAGAAAGCTTCTTTCATCTTCTGAATTTCGTAAGCAAGTTTCTTCTTACCCCATTCATCTACTTCTGTGATGGTACCGCCAAATCTTTCAACGTAAGCTTTGCACTTGTCAATGACTTTTGCTCTCTCTTCATCTTCGATTTTTGCGCTAACAACCACGCATAATTCGTACTTGTTCATCGTTGTTACCTCCTTTTGGTCTCTGGCCCTCGTCTAAGCGAGAGCAAGGAAATTATCATATCACAGTTTGTTATCATACCATATTATTTAAGTAAAATCAAGCATAAACATACGCTTTTTCCCATTATTTGATGTTTTTTTCTACTAATTTTCTGGCAATCATAATCTGATGTCCGCATCCGCAACATTTCAATCGAAAATCAGCCCCCACGCGAAGTACTTCCCATTCTTTACTACCGCAGGGATGTGGCTTTTTTAATTTGATGATATCTCCCACCTGTATATCCATAAGCAACCTCTCCATGTAAACCAAATACAGCCTTCTGCATCGCCGGATTTTTCTTTCGCGTATATCTTACCACAATTTTATAGAACACTCAAGTCAATGTATGTTATACTGTAAAAGAGAAATCTCTCACATCTTTTACATATTATTATCAAGAATTATACAAGGAGGTTACTTATGACAGAGCAGGTACAGGAATTACAAAACATCATTAATACTTACAGCAAAATCGTTTTCTTCGGCGGCGCAGGTGTATCCACCGAAAGCAATATTCCGGACTTCAGAAGTGTTGACGGTCTTTACAACCAACAATATGACTACCCACCAGAAACCATATTAAGTCACACCTTTTATCGCCGTAACACCGAGGAATTTTATCGTTTTTATCATAACAAAATGCTATTTCCAAATGCAAAACCCAATGCTGCGCATCTGGCGCTTGCCAAATTGGAGCAAATGGGCAAACTGACCGCCGTCATAACGCAGAATATTGATGGTCTACATCAAGCTGCCGGAAGCAAAAATGTACTGGAATTACATGGCTCTGTCCACAGAAACTACTGCGAAAACTGTGGTGCTTTCTTTGATTTGGATTATATGATGAAAAGTTCCGGTGTTCCAAAATGTGACAAATGCCATTCTACCATTAAACCGGATGTGGTTCTTTATGAAGAAGGTCTTGACCAGAATACCATCAACCGTTCTATAAAACATGTACATGATGCAGATGTACTTATTATTGGCGGTACTTCCCTTGCCGTATATCCTGCAGCCGGTTTGATAGATTATTTCAAAGGCGACAAATTAGTTGTTATTAATATGGCTCCTACACCCAGAGACACTTATGCCGATCTGGTTATTCAAGAACCCATTGGCTCTGTGTTTTCTGCATTAAATTTGTAACATTTTTTGTATATTTTGCTATTTTTCATAAAATACTTGTTAATTATGCCCAAAAATGCTAAACTATTATGTAGTACATAATGCAAGAATTATGCAATAAAATGATAAAGGAGCAACACTATGGCAAAAGAAATGATTGCAATGATTTTGGCCGGCGGACAGGGTTCCAGACTTTATGCATTGACCCAAAAACTGGCTAAGCCTGCAGTTCCTTTCGGCGGAAAGTATCGTATTATTGACTTCCCCCTATCCAACTGCGTCAACTCCGGTATCGATACCGTAGGTATCCTTACCCAATATCAACCACTTGTTTTAAATGAGTATATCGGAAATGGACAACCTTGGGATTTGGACCGTCTTTACGGCGGTGTGCATGTACTCCCTCCTTATCAGCAAGCAACCGGTTCTGATTGGTATAAGGGTACAGCAAATGCGATTTACCAAAACCTTTCTTTTATTAATCGTTATGATCCTGAATATGTTATCATCTTATCCGGTGACCAGATTTGTAAACAGGATTACAGCGACTTCCTTAAATTCCACAAGGAAAAAGGTGCCCAGTTCAGCGTGGCTGTTATGGAAGTACCTTGGGAGGAAGCTTCCCGCTTTGGCTTAATGGTTGCTGATGAAGACGGACGTATTACCGAATTCCAGGAGAAGCCGAAGGAGCCCAAATCCAACTTAGCTTCTATGGGTATTTACATCTTTAATAGGGATATTTTAGAGAAATATTTAACTGAAGATGAAATGGATCCTAATTCTTCCAACGACTTCGGTAACAATATCATTCCTAATCTTTTAAGAGACAATTGTGATATGTATGCATATCGTTTCCAGGGATATTGGAAGGACGTAGGTACCATCTCTTCTCTTTGGGAAGCGAATATGGAAATTATGGACCCCGAGCACAGCGGCATTAACCTCTTTGATGAAGACTGGAAGATTTACAGCCGAAACAGCGGCAAAACAGGCCACAAGGTAGGTGCTAATGCAGTTATCGATAACGCAATGATTACTGATGGTTGTCGTATTAACGGTACCGTTAAGCACTCCATTCTTTTTGCAGGCGTTAAGGTTGCAGAAGGTGCCGTAGTCGAAGATGCCGTAATAATGGGCAACTGCGTTATTAAGGCAGGTGCACATGTAAAACACTGTATTGTAGGTGAAGGTGCTACCATTGGCGAAATGGCCATTGTAGGTGCTATGCCTACCGAGGAAACAAACGGTGTTGCTACCGTAGGACCCGGTGTAAAGGTTGGTTCCCGCGCTTTAATCGGTCCTAATGCGATGGTTGATAAAGATGTAAAGGATGGTGACACACAATGGTAAATTCAAGCACAAATGTTTTGGGCATTATTTTCCCTAACAGTTATGATAATCAAATTTCCGCTTTGTGTAATGAGCGATTAATGGCTTCCATTCCTTTTGCAAGCCGTTACAGAATGGTAGACTTTTTATTATCCAGCATGGTAAACTGCGGTATCGATAATATTTCCATTATCGTACGTAAAAACTACCGTTCCCTTATGAGACATTTGGGTACAGGACGTGAATGGGATTTAACCCGCAAAAACGGCGGTTTGAACATTGTTCCTCCCTTCGCCGAAAAAACCGTAAAAGTATATAACGGTCGAGTAGAGGCATTGGCGAGTATTGTAGACTTTTTGAAGACCCAGCGTGAAAAGTATGTGGTAATTGCCGACTCCAACATCGTCGCAAATTACAATTTCAACGCTATGTTGGATGCTCATATTGCCTCCGGCGCTGACGTTTCCATTGCATATAAGGTGGAAGAAATTCCTACCAGCTTTATGAACTTACAACCCAATATGTCTAAGGACCTCTATTATACTCTTCAGTTAGAAGATGATCGTATTGTGGATATTCACACCAATTCTAAGGAAGATGGCGAACAGAACCTTTCCATGAATATCTATATGATTGAAAGGGAACTTTTAATTGAGCAGATTCAAAATGCTTATGCTCGCGGACATGTTTATTTTGAACGTGATGTTTTGGCACCTCAGTTGAACAAGCTGAAAGTATATGGTTACAAATATGAAGGCTATACTGCACGTATTTCAGATATGGAAAGCTACTATCGTGAAAACATGAAACTCTTGGATGATGAGAACCTGGACGCTCTCTTTGAGCCCTCTCCCATCTATACCAAGATTCGTGATGACAACCCTACCCGCTATATCGGCAATTCCAAGGTAAAAAACACCATGGTTGCTGACGGTTGTGTGATTGAAGGCGAAGTAGAAAACTGTATCCTCTTTAGAGGCGTTAAAATCGGCAAGGGTGCCGTAGTTAAGAACAGTATCATCATGCAGGATACTACCATTCGAGACAATGCACAGATTGATTACGTCATTACCGATAAGGAAGTGACCGTTTCAGAAGGACGCTCTTTAAAGGGCAACAGTAGCTTCCCTGTATTTGTACCTGCTTACAAGATTATTTAATTCTTTTTCCTGAGTGAAAATTGATTAACAAAACTAAACGCTGTGATAGTGATGCATTCATCATTACCACAGCGTTTCTTATTGTTTTGCGTTTTTCTTTTTCCAAAGAAACATTTTCTAGTCTACCTTCTTCAGTACAAATGCACTTCTATTCGGCAAATAACACGGGAAGCCAACCCAATCGTCAGGTGTACGCACAGTACTGTAAACATACTCCTTGTCCACTCTATCCTGACCACCAAAGGTACCATCATCCGAAGAAAGCACTACCCGATACTTTCCTTCTGTTACTACCGGCACAAAGTATCCTTCAAAGGACTTAGTAGGATGAAAGTTAAATACAAAGATTACATCTCCTTTATTGTACATGATAATCTTGTCATCCTGATGCAACCATCGACTTTCAGCTTTTTTCGACAAGATATCTTCATCCTTTAAAAGCGTAATCATAGCCTTATCAAAATCATTTAATTCACAGTAGCGTAAATTCTCATTATCAACAAGACTCCACTGGCGGCGACAATAATGATAGCTCCAGCCATTGCCTTCTCTGGGGAAATCAATCCACTCCGGATGACCGAATTCATTACCCATAAAGTTCAAGTAACCCTCACCCGCCAAAGACGCAGTCAGCAAACGTATCATTTTGTGCAAAGCAATACCTCTGTCCACCACCATATTTCCGCCAAATTTATTCATACCGGTATACATATCCGCATCACAAAGTCGGAACATAATGGTTTTGTCACCCACCAGCGCCTGATCGTGTGACTCCGCATAACCGATATTCTTCTCCGCCGGTCTGCGACCAATCATTTCGTACCAAATCTTGTAAATGTCCCAATCCTCATCTTTACTTTCCTTCAGCATCTTAATCCAAAGATCAGGAACCCCCATACTCAGACGATAATCAAAACCGATACCACCATCTTCAATAGGAATACACATACCCGGCATACCGGACATATCCTCTGCAACAGTAATCGCTGTGGGCTTCACTTCATGAATCAACTCATTTGCCAGCTGTAAGTATGTCACTGCTTCTACATCTGTATTCATGGAAAAATACATACTATAATCACTAAAGGCACTTCCTAGGCCATGGTCCAGATAAAGCATGGAGGTTACACCATCAAAACGAAAACCATCAAAATGGAACACTTCCATCCAATACTTTAAGTTGGAAAGTAAGAAATGCAATACTTCGTTCTTGCCATAGTTAAAAAGTTTGGTTCCCCACGCACTATGTTCTCCCTTTTCACCACTGTGGAAGAACTGATACTCCGTTCCATCAAATTGATTTAAACCCTCATTGGTATTCTTAACCGCATGCGAATGTACCACATCCAAAAGAACTGCAATACCCATTTCATGAGCTGTATTAATTAATTTCTTCAAATCCTCACTATGTCCGTAACGGGAAGCTGCTGCAAAGAAATTGGATACCTGATATCCAAAAGAACCATAATAAGGGTGCTCCATAATCGCCATAATCTGAATCGTATTATAACCCAGCTCCTTAATTCTCGGCAAAGTAAGCTCAGTGAACTCTTGATAAGTGCCCACATCATATTTATCCTGTGCCATTCCAATGTGACATTCATAGATAAATGGTGTAGACGGTGTTTTAAACGCCTCGTCCGTCCATTTAAACGCCTTATTAACCGCTTCAATTTCCGCACACCAATTATAGTTTACAGGGTCCTGTACCACTCTGGTTGCGTAGGTTGGAATACGGCGCAGATATTGGCCATTATGCACTACCACAGCCTGCACCTTCTGCCCGGGCTGTAATACCTTGGCACCTTTTAACTTCACTTCAAAAACACCATTGTCAAGCTTTTTCATAGGGCAGGCAGTTAAATCCCACTCATTGAAATCACCGGTTAAATACATAGCCTCTGCGGCCGGAGCCCACTCACGATATACCCAACCGGTTTTCGTACGATGAAATCCAAAATAATGATGTCCATTGGCAAAATCTGAAATATGCTCAGCCTCTCCCAATAATTCGCTTCTTTTTCTTTTATAGTTGTCCATACGCAGATTAATATCCTGCTCAAAACTCTTTAAATACGGGTCTATTTCTAATATTCTGTACGACATAACATCCTCCTTAATCAATACCCCTCTTGTCCATATAACCTCTAAGGTCATTATATCGCAAAGCAATATTTTTTTCTATCTCTTTTTATTGGAAACAAAAAACCTCGACATATTATCGAGGTTTTTAAGAGGCGTGAGCCGGATTTGAACCGGCGATGACGGTGTTGCAGACCGGGGCCTTACCACTTGGCTATCACGCCATATATAATTTAAATGACTCCAACGGGAATCGAACCCGTGTTACCGCCGTGAAAGGGCGATGTCTTAACCGCTTGACCATGGAGCCCTATATCTCGCGTGGTTTTTCCACATGCGCTGGAGTTTCGTAGAAACTCCCAAGAAATTTAGTCGCACTTAGTAGTTTACTACTTAGTAAGACTTAATTTCAAACTCCCCCTGTTGGACTTGAACCAACGACGCCCTGATTAACAGTCAGGTGCTCTACCGACTGAGCTAAGGAGGAAGATTCGCGTTGCCAAAGTAAGTGCACAACTGTGAAAATAATGCGCTGGAAGCTTGCTCACATAAGCATTTATTTTTACTGTTGTATAAGCGACGTAGTCGCGACCGAGAGGCTCTGCCTCGAGGTTCACTTACTATATTATACGCTTCTACGAGTGATATTATACACTCAAAACCGAACACTAAATCATCTCTTAACAATACATCTCTTAAGTTACCTTCAGATAACTCTCGATTTCCTACCAACCTTGGTTAAGCCCTCGACCGATTAGTAAACGTCAGCTGAACACATTACTGTGCTTACACCTCGTTCCTATCTACCTTGTCGTCTTCAA
>JAZSPK010000040.1:0-24853 GCA_045537405.1 Acetatifactor sp. | reverse complement strand
ATCGGCTATACCTACAAGGACCAGTCTACCACCTTGGACCCGGCAATTATTGAGAAGTATACCAATTTAGATCCGCAGGAGCTTCAGGAGGATTTTGAGGCCATGCCGGATATGTGGAAGAATGCCACTTATCAGATGAATACCAACACTCTGGATGCCCAGGGTAATGGTACTGCGAATTTTGATATCACTCTGGATAATGAGTTTCAGTCCGTACTGAATTACAACATTGAAACAAAGGATCGTGTGGCAATGTCTCAGGCGGATTTGGATAAGGATCCTAATTATCAGAAGACCATAGGCAGTGACGGCAGCGTCATGTACACCAGATACTACTATGAGGAAGTTCCTTATGGCAGCAACGTGACAGGCGTGGCTTACGGCAATGGTTTAAGCAGCTACAAGAGCAGTCAGATGTCCGGTTATATGAACCGGGGAGTGAATGGTACCCACAACGCATTACAGATATCAGGCGATGCCAATGGTGGCTATACCGTACAGATGGGTTCCGAAACTATTTATTTTACACCGGATGATGTGGGGTATGCCAAGGTGATACTCACCGAGATTCGCACGGAGGTAACCAACCAGGCCATCGAAAAATTCTTTGGCAAGGAAGCAAGCCAGTCTGCCGGCAGAATTGCAGCGGTGGTAGGCTTGTACAGTGATGCTATTGAAGTGGGTAATAATATTATGAGCCTGATAGCAGCCAGACAGGCAATCAACAGCTCCGGCTTAAGTGCAGCAGAAATCGCAGCCAGAAATCAGGCACTGGACCAGTTGATGCTGGGCTATATGATTTGCGCAGGACTTCGTTATGCGGCAACGGTAGTCAGCCTTGGTATGGTCTTCCTGGGAGCACCTTTTATGGCAGGTCTTGCAGTGGCAGGTATTATGGCACTGATGAATACTTACGTAAATAACTCGTTGAACAATTGGCTGAGTCTGTTGTTGAACTTTGACCTTAGCTGGTTGATTGACCCGTCCGGATATATTTACGAGGCGGTCTGGGATAACCGGGTAGAAGGGGCCACGGCCACGGTCTACTACTTGGATGAGGAAACCGGAGAGCCCGTGGAATGGAACGCGGCTGAGTACGGTCAGACCAATCCCCAGGTAACCGGCAGTGACGGTACCTACGCCTGGGACGTACCCATCGGCCAGTGGAAGGTTGTGGTAGAAAAGGAAGGCTATGAAAGCGTAGAAAGCGAATGGCTGCCCGTACCACCTATTCAGACTGACGTGAATCTGGGCCTGATCAGCCTGGAGAAGCCGGCTGTGAAGGAGGTACATTTGTATCAGGATTCCGTGGTTGTGGAATTCACCCAGTATATGCAGGTGGACGGTGTGAGTGCAGATGCCTTTGGCTTGGGCACTTCAGCACAGATTGGTGAAGTGGTGGCTATGGACGCGCTTCCCAGTGCAGCAGATGAGAATATCATGCTGGCCAAGCTTTTCAGAGTAAGCTACACCGGAACCGCAGGAGATTTGACTGTGGCAGCAGGTGTCATGAACTATGTGGGCAACACTATGGAAGCAGATTACAGCGCACAGAAGCTTGTGATGGAATACGAAGTGACCGGACTTCAGGGTCAGGATACCGTAACTGTGAATTACGAAGACCAGATGCAGTATGCATTGCAGATTCTGCCCGCAGAGGCGGCAGCGGATGCAGTAATTACCGTGAAATCTTCTGATGTGTATGGTTTGGAAATCGTAAGCATCAGCGAGGCAGATGCGCAGGGTGTGAGAGTGATCACCCTGAAGGGTGCGTTGCCTACAGAATGTACGCTGGAGATTGAAGTGGCAGGAACTACCGTGAAGAAGCAGGTACAGGTAAGTGTGCAGCAGGTACGTGACGGTAGCGGCGCAGGAGCTTCCGGTGACGGTAGTGGTGCAGGTGGTAGTGGCACAGGAGTTTCCGGCGATGTGAGTGATGAACCGTCCGTTGATGTGAATGGTGACGGCGCAGATGGCGGCAAGAAGTTCCCTGTCATTCCGGTTGCTATCGGTGGCGGTGTAGTGGTATTGGCAGGTATTTTGGCAGCAGTGCTGATGCTTAAGAAAAAGAAAGGCGGAAAAGCCGATAAGAAAGAATAAGAGTGTGTCTTGCTAGGATATGCTCTTTAGGGGCCCGGGTCACAGACCCGGGCCCCTATGCTTGTGCTTGTTTTGCTGTGAGACCCCTGGAGTCATGGAGATGGCTGAGAGAGTGGTTCCCCGGCAAACAGAGGAAGGCAGGAACGAGGAACAGGAGATACTCTGCTTGCATATACTTATCATAAAGGACCAATAAAGGTAAAAAAATGGACATTAACAATCAAACTCAAGACTACTTTGGAGAATTGCGAATCAGTGTTATATCGACAATCGGTTATATTCCAATTGAGGGGGCAGTCATTTCCATTGCTTATACAGCAGAGCCGGAAACGGTGGTTGCAACAGTAACGACAGATAGTTCCGGAACCACAGAGGTGATACAACTAACGGCACCGGCTTTTGCATTGTCGCAGGAGCCTTCGGAAATACAGCCTTATACGGACTACAATATTACCGTGGAGGCGGAAGGGTACGAGCCGGTTCTAATAACCGGTTCAGAGATTTTGCCCAATGAGTTGTCGCTACAATTGATTCGGATGATACCGCTGGGAATGGCTGAGGGGGAGGAAGAAATTGTGAGCATTCCGGTGCATACATTATTTGGAGAGTATCCCCCCAAAATACCGGAGGATGAAATCAAACCCATGGCAGAAAGTGGAGAAATTGTTCTAAGTCGAGTGGTAATCCCGGAATATGTGATTGTGCACGATGGAGTGCCGAACGATTCCACGGCTCCGAATTATTGGGTACGTTACAAGGACTACATCAAGAATGTAGCATCCTGTGAGATTTATTCCACATGGCCGGAAGCTGCTATTTACGCAAACATACTGGCCATTATGTCTTTTACGCTAAATCGTGTTTATACGGAATGGTATCGTAATCAGGGTTACGATTTCACCATTACATCTTCCACGGCCTATGATCAAAAATGGATATACGGAAGAAATATTTTTGAAAACATTGATGTGTTGGTAGATACGGTATTTGCAAACTATTTGTCAAGACCGGGCGTACGTCAGCCCATATTGACGTCTTACTGCGACGGACAGAGAGTGACCTGTAACGGATTAAGTCAGTGGGGGTCCAAGTATTTAGGTGATGAGGGTTATACTGCCATAGAGATTTTGAGGTATTACTACGGAAATGATATGTACATTAATACTGCGGAAATCATTTCCGGTGTGCCTTCTTCTTATCCGGGCTATAGCTTGAATATCGGCTCTTCAGGGGATAAGGTGCGCCAGTTGCAGAATCAGCTGAACCGTATTGCGCGTAATTATCCTGCTATTCCTACAGTAACGGCTGATGGTATTTACGGACCACGGACAGCAGAAGCAATTCGTGTATTTCAGGGGGTATTCAATCTGCCGCAGACCGGAGTGACCGATTATGCTACATGGTACGAGGTGTCGGACATTTATGTGGGTGTGAGCAGAATTGCGGAGCCCGGTCAGTAAAACTCCCTATACTTCCCGGGCGACACTCCAAACGCACTCTTGAAGTTGCGTAGGAAGGAAGAGTAGTCCGTAAAGCCGGCATCCTGCCATACCTGAGTAATGGCTTTTCCGCTACGTAAGCCCTCCACCGCATGGAGCAGGCGCTTTTGGATAAGAAAGACATGGGCGGTAGTGCCGGTTAATTCCTTGAATTTGCGAAGGAAATGATATTTACTCATGTGGGCGTGGTTTGCCAGGTCATCTACGGTTATATTTTCCTGAATATGTGTTTCGATATAAGAGGAAATTGCTTCTACCAGCGGGTGGGAAGTGGTTTCCTCTTCTTTAAACCAGTATTCTTTGCGGTTGCATAAAAGATTTAAGTAAGCAAAGAATAAAGTTAGATGTCCTCTGTCCATGACTTCTTTGGAACCTGCCTGCTGGTCGTCTACCAGCTCCGACATGGCAAGCTTCATTAAGTAACCGCGCAGCATTTCTTCATAATAGACGGGGAAGTGGTAAGCGCAGGATTCGCCGCCGTTAAAGCAGGCAGAAAGGTCCGTGGCACCGTCGGAAAGCTTTTCTAACATGGTCTTGGTGATCCACAAAATAATACGTTTGGAGGAGGCGTCCTTTTCTGCCATAGGGTGATAACGGTGCATAATATTACAGTCAATCAGCAGAAAATCTCCTTTTTTCAAATGATACATCTGATTTTCCAAAAGAGAAGAATATTCTCCCTCTAAAACGTAAATAATTTCATAGAAATTATGGTAATGAAAGGCAGCCGCACCGGTGGGGGCACCGTGCTTTTCATAGACTTCGTAGTGTTCGTTTATCATATATTGGCGCTCATCGCTGGCGTCCAGAGTTTTGATTTTTGCTGAAATCATGGTAAACCTCCGCATAAAATGATTTGCACTAACATATTATAGCAATTTTTGCATGTTTTCAAGCAATAAATGATATTTTAAAGCAAAATTGAATGTGATAAAATAAATTTGCAAGTTGAGAAGTAGGTTCCTAAATGCCTGCGCGGCAGGAGAAAAAACATACGCTGGCAAATAAGAGGGAGCTAATATAAAAGAAAACGGAATAAAAGCAAATAACAGGAGGAACACATTATGCAGATGACATTAAGATGGTACGGTAGCAAATACGACACCGTAACTTTGAAGCAAATCAGACAGATTCCCGGAGTGACCGGAGTGATTTCCACTCTTTACGGTACTGCACCCGGTGAGGTTTGGGAGATGGAAGATATCCTTGCACTCAAGAAAGAAATTGAAGATGCAGGACTTAAGTTGATTGGTATCGAAAGTGTTAATATTCACGATGCTATCAAGGTGGGAACTCCTGACAGAGAACAGTATATTGAGAACTATATTACTACATTGGAAAGATTGGGACTGGCTGATATTCATATGGTTTGCTATAATTTCATGCCTGTATTTGACTGGACCAGAAGTGAGCTTGCACGTGTACGTCCCGATGGTTCTACTGTACTTGCTTACAACCAGGAAGCAATTGATGCAATCAACCCTGAGAAAATGTTTGAGTCCATTGCCGGTGATATGAATGGTACCGTAATGCCCGGTTGGGAGCCTGAACGTATGGCAAGAGTAAAGGAACTCTTCGAAATGTACAAGGACGTAACTGATGAGAAATTATTCGAGAACTTAAAATATTTCTTGGAGAGAATTATGCCTGTTTGTGATAAGTACGATATCAACATGGCAATTCATCCGGACGATCCCGCATGGAGCGTATTTGGTCTGCCCCGTATTATCATCAACAAGGAGAATATCCTTCGCATGATGAAGATGGTGGATAACCCACACAATGGTGTGACCTTCTGCTCAGGTTCTTATGGTACAAACCTGCAGAACGATTTGCCGGATATGATTCGTTCTTTGAAGGGTAGAGTACATTTTGCACATGTACGTAACTTAAAGTTTAACTCACCTACCGATTTCGAAGAAGCAGCGCATCTTTCCAGCGATGGTACCTTCGATATGTATGAAATTATGAAGGCCCTTTACGATATTGGCTTTACCGGACCTATCCGTCCTGACCATGGTCGTATGATTTGGGACGAAGTGGCAATGCCCGGTTATGGCTTGTATGACAGAGCGCTTGGCGCAACCTACTTGAATGGTCTTTGGGAGGCAATCTGCAAAAGCCAGGAAAGAAAATAATCTGCGGCAGGTGCGGCGAAGAAGTCGGAAAGGATAAGAGAATCATGGAATTAACATTAAAAAGTTTAAAGGAACATCGTCAGGAATTTTTAGATGCAGGATACAGCCTGCCGGAATTTGATTATGACAAGGTAATGGAGAATACCAAGAATCGTCCTACATGGGTGCATTTTGGTGCAGGTAATATTTTCCGTGCTTTTCAGGCAAATGTAGTGCAGAAGCTTTTGAATGAAGGTGCAATTGACACCGGTTTGATTGCTGCAGAGGGTTTTGACTACGAAATCGTAGAAAAAATGTACTGGCCTCATGATAATCTGGGTATTTTGGCTACCTTGAAGGCTGACAATACTGTGGACAAGACTATCGTAGGAAGTATTATGGAGTCCTTGGTTTTAGACAGTGAAAACGAAGCACAGTACGGACGTTTGAAGGAGATTTTTGCAAATTCTTCTTTGCAGATGGCAAGCTTTACCATTACCGAGAAGGGATATTCTTTGGTGGATGGCAAGGGTAATACCCAGCCTGCAGTGGAAGCGGATTTTGCAAACGGACCGAAGAAGCCCGCAAGTTATTTGGGTAAGGTGGTGTCCCTGCTTTATACCAGATACGAAAGCGGCAAGCTTCCAATTGCCATGGTAAGTATGGACAACTGTTCCCACAATGGTGACAAGCTGGCGGCAGCAGTATTTGCTTTTGCAGATAAGTGGGCAGAAAATGGTGTGGCAGACAAGGGATTTGCAGAATATGTACGTGATACGAAGGCAGTTTCCTTCCCTTGGAGCATGATTGACAAGATCACCCCCCGCCCGGACAAGACCGTGGAAGAAATGTTAAATGCTGATGGTATCGATGGTCTGGATGCAGTGATTACTTCCAAGAACACTTATGTGGCACCTTTTGTAAATGCAGAAGAATGTGAGTATTTGGTTATTGAAGATTGGTTCCCTAATGGCAAGAGCGCATGGGACAAGGGAGGCTTAATCTTTACCGATAGAGAAACCGTAGACAAGGTGGAGAAGATGAAGGTTTGTACCTGTTTGAATCCTTTACACACCACTTTGGCAGTGTATGGATGCCTCCTTGGATATACATTGATTTCTGCAGAAATGAAGAATCCGGACTTAAAGAAGTTCGTGGAAATCGTAGGCTATCAGGAAGGTCTCCCGGTGGTTGTAAATCCCGGCATTATCGATCCTAAGAAGTTTATCGATGAAGTAGTAAACAGCCGTATTCCCAATCCTTTCATGCCAGATGCACCTCAGCGTATTGCTACCGATACTTCCCAGAAACTGGCAATTCGTTTTGGTGAAACCATCAAGGCTTATGCGGCAAGCGAAGAATTGGATGTGAAGTCCTTGAAGTTGATTCCTTTGGTTTACGCAGGATGGTTGCGTTACCTTATGGCAGTGGATGATAATGGTAATGCTTTCGAGCCCAGCTCTGATCCGTTACTGGATACAGTAATGCCTTATGTGGCAGAGTATAAGCTTAGCGCAGAACCTAAGGACTTAAGCAAGTTGGATGAGTTATTAAAGAATGATAAGATTTTCGGTGTAGACCTGTTTGAAGTAGGTCTGGCTGATTTGGTAAAGAGCTACTTTGCAGAGCTTTCAAGTGGCGTAGGTGCTGTTGAGGCAACTGTGAAGAAATATGTGAATGCGTAAAAAGTTTTATAAGAAAGCTTTCAGGGGTGCGTGCATGGAATTACCATGTTCGCACCCCTTCTATATGCAGAAAACGTGCTCTGTCATAGATGTAGGAGGATAATGGTCTGTCCAGTGCGTCATAGGTATGCGCGGCCACTAGAATAGTGGGAGTGGTGGCAGTGATAACGGGAGAATGGTAGAACTCTCCATAAGAAGTACCCAATTGAACAATGTCTCCGGGCATGACTTCATTGGAAGATACTACATGGGCATAAGGACCTATACCGGTGTTGGATGTTAAAAAATTGAAAAGATAATCCACACCGCTCCAGGAAGGAGTACGGTCGTAGGAGGAATTGTAATACCAGCCCATAACAGGTGTGTAGTTCATGATGCCGGAACCGACATAAATACATTGAGAAGCAAAATTGGTACAATCTCCACCTATTTCTTCAAAATCATAATAAGCGGGATTGCGTCCCAGTGCCCAGCGACGGGCATAGGCTACGGCAGCAGTTCTGTTGTAGGGAATTTCACGCATGGGGGGACCTCAAGTGGTACTTTGTAGTTATCTTATTCACTTTTCAGAGTTGTGTGTCACATATCCAAACCTAACGGGATTCTCAACCTCCCAATGGCATAGTTTAATTTGCCATTTGTTGCGAAATATCGTATAATCATATAAAAAACTATGGAGGTATATGTAATGAACGGTATAGTAGAAGTTTACGAATTTTTAAAGCAAACAGGTACATATTATCTGGCGACGGTGGAGGAAGACCAGCCCAGAGTAAGACCCTTTGGAACCATTGATTTGTTTGAGGATAAGTTATACATCCAGACGGGTAAGGTAAAGGAAGTATCCAAGCAGATTCAGAAAAACGGCAAGGTGGAAATTTGTGCTTTCGACGGTGGAAAGTGGCTTCGTGTGGCAGCTACTTTGGTACGAGATGACAGGTTGGAAGCTAAGGAACATATGCTGGAATCCTACCCACACTTAAGAACTATGTATGATCCTGCAGACGAGAATACGGAAGTATTGTATTTGAAGGATGCTACAGCTACTTTTTCATCCTTTGCGGAGGCACCGAAGGTGGTTACCTTTTAGTTAGAAGTTGATTGGTTAAGGGAGTATTATAAAACGGCAAACCTTGTAGAAATGCAGGTTTGCCGTTTTTTTTTAAAAGATTTTGAATAATTCTATTACTTTGCGGGCGATACGATATATAGGACCTTCCAGTTCTTTCTGGGCATTTTTTAATTCTTCGCGGATAGAGATATGCTGTGGACAATGCTTCTCACATTTGCCACAACCGACACAATTGGAAGCGGCAGTAGAGTTTTTACGCAAGGCAGTACACATCATATAATCGAAGAAAGCGGAGGATTTTCCCTCGGCGTAGCGGCGATTATAAGCGGAGAAGGTACCGGGAATATCTACATTTTTAGGACAGGGCATACAATAACCACAGCCGGTACAGCCCACCTTCATTTTCGCATTGATAGCTTTGACAACTTGTTTTAGCATTTCTTCCTCTTCAGGACCCAGTTCACCTACAGTTACGGTAGAAGCGGTTTGAATATTGTCCTGAACCATTTCCTCAGAATTCATGCCGGATAAAACACAGGTTACTTCGGGTTGATTCCATAGCCAGCGGAAAGCCCACTGTGCAGGAGTATGTTTGGTTTTGTAATCGTCAAAGATGTTTAATGCTTCGTCCGGAAGACGATTGACTAATTTACCACCACGAAGAGGCTCCATGATAATGACCGGTAACCCTTTTTCGTTGGCATAGTTTAAGCCCTTCCGTCCGGCCTGAGAGTTTTCGTCCAAATAATTGTATTGAATCTGGCAGAAGTCCCAATCATAAGCGTCCAGTAATTGGCAGAACATGTCTGAATTCCCATGGTAAGAAAAACCAATCTGGCGGATGGCACCGCTTTCTTTCTTTTTCGCAATCCATTCTTCAATTCCAAGCGCCTTTAAACGATTCCAGGTCTCCACATCATTCAGCATGTGCATCAGATAGTAATCAATATAATCCGTTTGAAGTCGTTTTAATTGTTCCTGAAAAAGATCCTCCAGTTTGTTTGCATTCTTAATCAAATAGTGGGGAAGCTTGGTAGCAATGTATAATTCTTCACGAATATTATGTTTGGCAAAGATTTCACCGATGGCTGCTTCACTGCCGGGATATATATAGGCGGTATCATAATAATTGATACCTGCCTGAAAGGCGGTCGTGATTTGTTTTTCGGTCTGTTCCATGTCGATTTTGCCTTTTTTCTGGGCAAAGCGCATACAACCAAATCCTAAGATAGATATTTTATTTCCGTATTTATCCAAACGATAATTCATACAAAATCCTCCGAAAAAAGTGATTAATGTTTTTTATTATGATATCATATGGGAGTGGAAGGTTACAACATATAAAAAACAATCTTTAAACACCGCAAAGCAGGAAAGGTTTTTCCTGAATAATTTGTTATCATAAACATGTAGCTACGAGAAAACAAGGAAAGGTGGTGTGAGTGTGTACGTTAAGATAATGCAAGAAAGCCTGGATTATATTGAGGAGAATTTAAAGTGTGAGATTACTGCCTTGGAGCTAAGTGAGCGGGCTGGATTTTCCCTGTTTCATTATTATCGTTTGTTTCATACGGCAGTTGGTATGCCGGTTATGCAGTATATTTTGAGACGCAGGCTTTTGCACGCTATTTATGAAGTCGCTCAGGGCGAAAAGATGATTGATGCGGCCCTTGCTTACGGATTTGAAACCCATGCAGGTTTTTACAAGGCTTTTGTAAGAGAATTGGGGTGTACACCCACGCAGTATTTGAAAAGAGGTAAGGGAAACAAACCCTACCGGATTGAACTTTTGAAGGAGGAGCATATTATGGTGACAAAGAAAAGAGTGGAAGGTCTCCTGCATTTCTGGGGACTTGAACAGGAAAAGATTACGGATATTTATTATGAGGGAACGGGCAACCGCAATGAGTCGGCTTATTATATCGGTGAAAATTATGTGTTGAAATTTACAGCAAACTTAGGAAAATTGAAGAGTCATATTGCTATTTCAAAAGCCTTGGAAGAGGTAGGCTTGACGGCGGCAGTACCAGTAAAAACTTTGGAGGGGCAGGATTATATTGCCGATGGAGATTTGTATTATTGCCTGACTAAGCGTTTGCTGGGAACCCAACTTAAAGTAGGTAGTATGTATGAGGAAGATTATGCAGACAAGGCACGCTTCGTGGGAGAGATTTTAGGACAGTTGAGTTTAGCACTTGTCAAAGTGGATGCAGTGTTGGAAGAACCTAACATGTATGAAAGCGTGGTGAATTATGCTATTCCCAAATTGAAAGGGAAGTTGGACATGTCCGAAGAGATATTCAAAGGATATGAAGAGGAATTTGCAAAACTTTATCCTACATTACCCAAGCAGGTCATCCATCGTGACCCCAACCCCGGCAATATGATTTTGACAGAAGATAATTGGGGGCTCATTGATTTTGAATTAAGTGAGAAGAATGTGAGAATTTTTGATCCCTGCTATGCGGCTACGGCCATTCTTTCAGAAACTTACGAGATTGGTAATGAGGAGAAGTTGCAGAAGTGGCTGACTATCTTCCAGAACATTCTCTGTGGCTACGATGCGGTAGTAAAGCTTTCAGAGGAAGAGAAGAAGGCAATTCCTTATGTGGTATTGTCTAATCAGCTTCTGGCTCTTGCATGGTTTGAAGGGCAGGAGAAATTTAAAGCACTTTATGAAACCAACAAGCAGATGACCGAATGGATGGCAAGGGTGTGGGGAGAATTAAGTGTCAGATAAGGAATAATTGTTTGCTTTGAGGGTTTGAGCATGGTATACTATTAGATAGTGGTAAACCATGCTCATTTTAGTGTTAAGAGTTGCAAAGCAGGTGACAAAGGATGCGGGAAGTTGTAGAACAGATTATTACAAATAAATATGATTATGAAAAAGGTTCTCTGGACTTTTCGTGTGCTAAGCTGGAGTTGGAGATACGACAGGGAGAAGTGCGGGAAGGCAGTTTTCGCATTTTTTCTACGGAAGGAAAATATACCAAGGGGTATGTTTCTTCCACAGATCCCCGTATGGAGTGCCTGACCGCAGAGTTTGTAGGTACCGAAGAGGAAATTCGCTTTTGCTTCCACGGAGAATATATGGAAGAGGGCGAAGTGGTTCGCGGCGAATTTTGTGTGGTCAGCAACAGAGGAGAATTTTATCTTCCCTATGTAGTAACTGTGGTGTATACGGTGCCGGATTCTTCCGAAGGTCCTATTAAAAATTTGTTCCATTTTGCAAATCTGGCAAAGAGTAATTGGCAGGAGGCGGTAAAACTTTTCTATTCCCCCGCTTTTGCCAAGGTTTTGAAGCAGGGAGACAGTCAGGTATATCTGACTTATTTGGGACTGTCCGCCAAAGAGGGAAATGAGCAGTGTGTGGAGGAATTTTTGATTGCCAACCGTAAAAAGTTACAGGTAGAATATATTCCTTCCAAGAAAAAGCTTCTGCTGGATGCACCGGTTGGTGTGGCAGAAGAAATGGTTAATATTATGCGTAACGGCTGGGGCTATACCAGACTGGAAGTGGCAACGGAGGGAGACTTCCTTTACGTAGAAAAATCTTTGATTACCGAGGATGATTTTCTGGGTAATTATTTCAGTCTGCCGGTTTATGTGGACGGCAGTAAGCTGCATGGAGGACGAAACTTCGGTAGGATTATTTTTAAGAGTGCATATTCGCAGGTGGATACCTTGGTGGAAGTCTGCGAAAAAATAAATGTAAAGCTTCTGGAAAAGGGACGTAACCGCAAGAAACATGTGGTGAAGTTGATGGGGCTTTATGAGAAGTTCAGAATGAAAAAGGTCAGTTCTGCTACCTGGATAAAGGAAACCATTCGGATTATTGACAAAATGGTTGCAGTGGATGAAAAGGATGCTGCTACCCGATTGTTCCAGGCACAGATGTTGATTACCTGCGAAAGGTACAACGAAGCGGGCTGGATTTTGGAGCATGTAGGGGATTTGCTTCATGGGGAAACCTCTGCTGCAATGGAGGCATATTACCTTTATTTGAATACTTTGTTAAAAAAAGATGAGTTCTATACCAAGGACACAGAAGAAAAAGTGATGCGTATTTACAGGGAACACGGCAGAGATTGGCGTGTGGCATGGCTTTTACTGTTTATGTCTGAAGAATTCCATCGTGACCCCATGGCAAAGTGGACTTTTTTGGAGACCCAGTTTAAGAATGGTTGCCGTAGTCCGCTGATTTATGTGGAGGCGGTACAACTGGTAAATAATAATCCTACCCTGCTTCGTAAGTTGGGAGATTATGAATTGCAGATTTTGAATTATGCGGGCAAAAAAGGCTTGATTTCCTTGGAGGTTTTGGAACAGCTCTTGTATTTGACCGATAGAGTCAAAGAATATTCGCCCATTTTATTTAATATTCTGACCGGATGCTATGAAAAGAGAAAAGATATACGTGTCTTAAAGGAAATATGTACCCTGTTAATTAAGGGAAATAAGGTAGGAAGTAAATATTTTGAGTGGTATGCAAAGGGCGTGGATGAGGAAATTCGCATCATTAATATCTACGAGTACTTCGTGCTTTCCATGGATATGCAGAAAGAACAGAGCATACCCAAGCAGGTATTATTGTATTTTTCTTATCAGAATAATCTGGATTATGAGCACAGTGCTTATTTGTATGCTTATGTGGCAAGAAACCGATTCCGAGCGGTAGAGATTTATGACAGCTATCAGATGAGGATTGAATTCTTTGTAAAGGACCAGCTGCAGAAGAAGCATATAAATACAGATTTGGCTTATTTATATCATATGTTTTTAGAGCCGGAGGAACTTACTCTTCCTATGGCCGAGGCACTTGCTACTCTTTTATACGGTAATGAGCTTAGATTCAAAAGGGATAATATCCGGAATGTGATTGTGTGTAGCGCGGATTTGAATCAGGAGATGGTTTATCCGGTTAATAATGATAAAGTAATTGTGCCTTTATATGGGGCGGATTACAGTATCCTTTTTGAAGATATTTACGGTAATCGTTTTGTAAATGGTGTGGAGTATACCAGGCAGACCTTGATGGAACCGGACAAGTTTGTAGCTAAGGTTTCTGAGCTGGTAAGCGACAATCTGCTTTTAGATGTATATTTATGTCAAATGCAAGGGGAAGCGGATGAAGAAGCACGTAGAAGATGGTTGCGTCTTTTGGAGCAGGAAGCTTTTGCTTCGGAAAAGAAAAGAGAACTTACCTTAAAGGTATTGCAATATTATTTTGACAGGCAGGACAGAGCCCGCTTGGAAGAATATTTGGAAAGCCTAACGGGTGAGGGTTTGACCGGAAAGGAACGTGCGCAGATTATTCGCTATTTGGTGCTTTGTGATAAGTTTACAGAAGCTTATGCGTGGCTGACTTCCTATCGCGTAAGCGGTGTGGAGGAAAAGATTCTTTTACATTTATTGGAGTATCGCATGGAGGAAGTACAATTCCAATATGAGAAGATGCTTTTAAAGTATATGTATCAGTTATTTGTAAAGGGAAAATACAGCAATAAGACCATAGAATATCTGATGGTACATTATCAGGGCTTGCTTCGTAATCTGCGTGAAATTTGGAATGCTTCCAAACGGTATGATATACAGAGACGGGAGTTTGCTGAGAAAATATTAATACAGACAATGTTTTCCGGTATGTATATTGGAGAGCAGACGGAAATCTTCAAGGAATACGTGTATGCCGGTGCGGTGGCTCAGATTGAGGATGCGTACCTGATTAAGAATAGTTACGATTATTTTATGAATGAGCAGATTCTGCCCCAGGAGATTTTGACGGAAATCGGTCGTTTGCAAAAAGTGGAACATTCTGTTCCGTTTGTGTGTAAGCTGGCGTATTTAAAGTATTATGCGGATAATCAGGAGGAGATACAAACAGGAGACCGAGAGGTACTTTGCGAGTTTATCGAAGATTTGCTACGTAAGGAAATTTGTCTCAAGTGTATGGTGGATTTGCGACGTTTTTCAGAGCACCAGGTATTTCTGTCGGACAAGACCATTGTGGAGTATCAGGCTATCGGTAGCGGTGAAGTGCGTCTACATTACCTGATTATGAAGGGGAATGATGAAGCCGGTGAGTATGTGACAGAAAATATGCAATCGGTAGCAGGCAAGATATATTGCAAGGAATTCGTATTGTTTGGTGGTGAAAGCTTGCAATATTACATAACCGAAGAGTTTGAGGGTGTTGAGCGATTGACCGAAAGCGGTACCTGCAGAAAGAGCGAAGAGTACGACGGAGAACAAAACGGAAAGTACGCTATGATTAATGATATCATTTTGAGTAAAAGCATGCAGGATTACAACACCTTTGATACTCTATTGGAAGAGTATTACAAAAAAGATTTTATGACCCGGAAGTTATTTCGTTTGTAAAAGAGAGGAGGGATTAGGTGTTTTTAAGTACAAACAGTGATAAAGTAATAATCGGCTATGATTTGGCAAATACCTGCTCCCAAATCAGTTATTGTTACATTAAAGGCACGAATGAAGTGGAAACCTTTTCTTCTGTAGCGGGGGAGGAAAATTATGATATTCCCACAGTCCTTTGCAAACGTATGGGTATCAATCAGTGGTATGCGGGAAATGAAGCCCTGCGTTTTTGTGAAGAGGAGCCGGATCAGGTTATCCTGGTAGATAATTTGGTGGAGCTTGCTTTGGATGGAGAAGAACTGCAGATTGATGGGGAAACTTACGAGCCCGAAAAGCTCTTAGCCCTGTTTGTTAAGAAAAGTCTGGGACTTATGTCCGTTATTGCACCATTGGAAAAGGTGGAGGCAATCATGTTTACCTGCGATGTGCTTACCAAGCGTATGGTGGAGCTTCTGGATATTATTGCAGCAGGCTTGGCTTTGAAGAATACCAAGATATTTTATCAGAATTACACGGAAAGCTTTTACAGCTACATGATATATCAGCCCAAGGAATTATGGACCTTCCGTTCTCTTTTGTTTGATTATCGTACGGAGAGTCTGAAATATATGTGCATGGAATGCAATAAAAAAACCACACCCATTGTGGTCTATATTGACAGAGAGACCTTGGATTTTGATGGAACTGATGAGCAGATGTATGATATTTCTACCGTATTATTGGGGGGAGACAGAGTATCTTCCGTCTATTTGATTGGGGAGCGTTTTGCTTCGGGCTGGATGAAGAAATCCTTAAAAGCCCTTTGCACCGGAAGAAGAGTTTTTCAAGGTAATAACCTGTACAGTAAAGGAGCCTGCTTCTGCTTGATGGAGCGCCTTCAGGGAAGTGTGGTAGGCGGTGAATACGTATTTTTAGGAAATGATAAATTAAAGGCAAATGTAGGTATGCGTGTTGTTAAGAGAGGGGAACCGGCCTATTATGCTTTATTGGATGCAGGAAACAACTGGTATGAGCTTCAGTATTCCTGTGAGCTATACTTGCGGGATGAGGAGGAGCTGGAATTTGAAGTGAGTCCCCTTATCGGTAAAGAGGTAAAAGTAATGAAGGTGCCCTTGGAGGGCTTGGAATTAAAGTCCGGTGAAAGTACCAGAATCCGTTTGGATTTGCATCTGATACAGGAAAATATTGTATGTGTACGGGTTCAGGATTTGGGATTCGGAGAATTTCGTGCACCGGTAGAGACCATTTGGGAAGAACAGTTGGAACTCTATTAGGTTTGAGAGGTTTTTATGAAGGCTATTGTATGTTTTGGAGAATATGCAAAAAGTTCATATTATTTTGATAAGCTGGGAATCTCCGTAAATTGTATGGAGGAGCTCTGCTACTGCCTGAAGGAAAATGCCTGTCTGCTTGGCCGGGAGATTATGGATGACAGGTTGATACGCTTTATTGATGTAGACTGTAAAGTGCCTCAGCTAGCCAAAGAACTTTATTCCTTGGCACATCATAAGGGTTCCTTAAGTGCTTTTGTCACCTTGATTTTGGAGTATGTAGGCTTCTATGACAGAGAGAGTATTCGTAATGTGGAGGAAACTCTGAAGAACAATGCAGGGCTTACAGATTACGAGAAAAAGAAGCTGCGTATTGATTATTTGGCAGACAAGGGAAAGTATTTAACGGCCTTAAGAGAGTATGATATTTTGTTGGAGGAGCTGAAAACGGCCGGAGGAACTTTAAGGAATCATGCAGTGTTGGCGCAGACCTTACGAAATAAGGGGGTCATTCTTTCGCAGCAGTTCTTGTATGCAGATGCGGCAAAATGTTTTGAAAAAGCCTATGAGATTACCGGAGATAAGGAGTTGTTGAGATGCTTTTTGCTGGCTAATCGAATGGGACTTTCTGAGAAAGAATACATTGCTTTGATTGCTACCCTGCCGGAAGCCTATGAGATTTCTTTGCAGGTGGAAAAGGAGATGGAAGCACTGGAAAAGAAATGGCAGCAGTCCACGGAGTATGCAGGACTTGGGAATATGCGCGAGTGGAATGCACAGGGTGAATTACAGCGTTATGAGCAGGAAGGTGAACAATTACTGGAAGCTTTGAAGGATTCTTACAGAGAATGGGTATAACAGACAGAAACGGAGCAGATTATGGGGTTATTACAGTGGCTGTTTAAGCGGAAAACAGAAGGTCCCCAGGAGGAAGACTGGGAAGAACTGATTTATTCCAGAGCGGGTGTGGACTTCAAACAACGGGAAGAACGCAGAAAATATATTGAAGATTGTATGGAACAAATGGCAGAGGCCAAGAAAGAGATTGAGCTTCTGAGCGGAGAGTATTCTTTGGTAACTGCTTATCTGACCGATACGGAGGAGATAGAGGCGTTGCCGGCAGGCGAGAAGGAAAATTTAAGTCTGGCAGCAAATCGTTTGAAGACCATTGAACAGGAACGACAGGGGTACTTGAATAAAAAGAACAAGATGCCGGATGCTCTTTACTATCGCTTAAAGGAAAGAGAGGATGAACTGGAGAGCGGTATCCGCAAGATGAAAGAGGCGGAGGAATACGGTACCATTGTAAAGCAGGATATGCAGAGACTGGGACGGGAAAGACATGCATATACCTATCGTAAAGAAGAACTTTATGGAATGTTGGCAAACTTCAGAGGTATGGCAATTATCTTCTTGGGCGCTTTGGTGGTATGTATAGTACTTTTGTTGATTTTGCAGCTTACCTTGGAGATTGATGCGACCCTGGGCTATTTCATTGCGGTATTGGTGGGAGCAATAGCAATTACCGTGCTATGTGTGAAATACATGGATGCCCGCAAGGAATTACAGCGAGTGGAGCGTGCTACCAATAAGCTGATACAGTTACAGAATAAAGTGAAAATTAAATATGTTAATAATACTAATCTTTTAAATTACCTGTATTTGAAGTACCAGGTTAAGAATGCAAAAACCCTGGAAAAAGGATATGCACAGTACTTGGAGGAGAAGGAGCTTCGCAATCAGTACGCAGAGGCAGAGGCCAAAAGGGAATATTATATGAAACAGCTATTGGAAAGCTTAAGTCGTTTCAGAGTAAAATATCCCCAGAGATTTACTGCGAGAGTGGATGCACTACTGAATCGTCATGAACTGGTGGAAATGCGTCATGAGTTGATTGTGCGCAGACAAGCTTTGCGTAAACAGATGGATTATAATAACGAAGTGGTAAATAAAGCCAGGGATGAAATTATGGAGGTTGCCAGATTATATCCGGAGTATGCTGAGGAAATTGCCGAAATGGTTAATAAATTTGAGAAAAAATAGGGTAATTTTGCCGTATTGATTTATTAGAAAACCTGTGACATAATAAACGGGTATTAAAATTATGAATTTGGAGAGGAAAGAAGAATGGGCGGATTTTTTGGCGTAGCTTCAAAGGAAGATTGTGTTTTCGATTTGTTTTTCGGAACAGATTATCATTCTCATTTAGGAACCAGACGTGCCGGTATGGCAGTATATGACAAAGAGAAGGGATACGATAGAGCGATTCATAATATTGAAAATTCCCCCTTCCGTACCAAATTTGATAAAGATGTAAATGCTATGGTAGGGAATCTGGGTATCGGCTGTATTTCCGATTATGAGCCCCAACCCTTGATTGTGCGTTCCCATCATGGAACTTATGCAATTACCACTGTTGGTAAAATTAATAATACTGACAAAATTGTGCAGGAGCTTTTTGCAAAAGGACATTCCCATTTTTTGGAAATGAGTGGTGGTGATATTAATGCTACGGAATTGGTGGCATCTATTATTAATCAGAGAGATAATGTAGTAGAGGGTATTCAGTATGCACAGGAGCTGATTGAAGGTTCCATGAGCATTATGTTGATGACTCCTAAGGGTATTTACGTAGCTCGTGATAAAATGGGACGTACCCCTATTACCATTGGTAAAAAGGATAACGCTTATTGTGCAGCATTTGAAAGCTTTGCATATTTGAATTTAGGATATCAGGACGTAAGAGAATTGGGCCCCGGAGAGATTGCGGTGGTTACACCGGATTATGTGACTACTTTGGTGCAGCCCGGCAAGGATATGAAGATTTGTACCTTCCTTTGGGTATATTACGGTTATCCTTCTTCGTCCTATGAAGGCATCAGTGTAGAGCAGATGCGTTATAATTGCGGTGCGAAGCTTGCGGAAAGAGATAATGTGAAGCCGGATATTGTGGCAGGTGTACCGGATTCCGGTATGGCACATGCTATTGGTTATGCAAATCGTTCCGGAATTCCTTTCTCCAGACCGTTTATTAAATATACACCGACCTGGTCCAGATCCTTTACACCCACTATTCAGAAACAGCGTAATTTGATTGCTAAGATGAAGATGATTGCGGTGCACGATTTGATTCAGGACAAGAGTCTGCTTTTGATTGACGACTCTATAGTAAGAGGTACCCAGTTGGGTGAAACTACAGAATTTTTATACCAAAGCGGTGCTAAGGAAGTACACATTCGTCCGGCTTGCCCGCCTCTTATGTATGGTTGTAAATATTTGAACTTCTCCCGTTCTTCTTCAGAAATGGATTTGATTACCAGAAGAGTGATTAAGGAGATGGAAGGGGATAGCAGAGAAATCGATTTGATGAATTATGTAAACCCCGAAAGTCCTCAGTATCAGGAAATGGTTGACCGCATTTGCAAGAAGTTAAACTTTACTACCTTGCGCTATCATCGTTTAGATGACATGTTGGATGCGGTAGGAATTGATCGTTCAAAATTATGTACCTATTGCTGGGACGGAAGAGAATAGTATAAAAAGAGCTTCTAAGTCTGTAAAACCCACAGACAAAGAAGCTCTATGTTTTGTATAGGAAGAATGCCTAGGGCGTTCTTCGGGAGGATGGAAAGTGATTAGAAACATAATTTTTGATATTGGAAATGTGCTGGCGGGCTTTGCGTGGAAAGAGTATTTTGCAGGGTTTGGCTATGAGGAGGCTGTTTTGGAGCGACTGGCAAAAGCAACTACCTTAAGTACTGCATGGGCGGAATTTGACAGAGCAGTACTCAGCGATGAAGAGGTATTTCAGCTGTTCATTGCAAATGATCCGGAAATGGAGCCTTATATCAGGGAGACTTTGACCAGGGTACCCGGCTTGGTAAGTACCTTTGACTATGCTATCCCCTGGGTGCAGGAGTTAAAGGCAAAGGGATACAATGTTTATTATTTGTCCAATTTCCCTCGAACCGCAAGGTCGGACTGCGATGATGCCTTGGGATTTGTGAAATATATGGACGGAGGGATTTTCTCCTTTGAAGTGAATTTAATTAAGCCGGATGCGGCTATTTATCAGGTGCTACTGGAGCGATACCAACTGAAGCCTGACGAGTGTGTATTCTTTGATGATGTGGAGAAGAATGTACAGGCGGCTTGTGAAGTAGGGATACATGGGGTACTGTTTCAGAATAAGAAGCAGGCCATGGAAGCGTTGTTGCATAGTAATACTCAGGAACAATAGTAAAGAATTATGAGAAAAATAACTTGGTGATTTAACCAAGTTATTTTTTTTGAAAAAAATTACAAAAAGTGTTACTTGAGGCGAAAAACGTCCCTATGTATAAGTGAAGGTGAAAACAACAAAAGAAAAGGAGAATACGCTTATGATTAAAGCAAGTGCATTAGCATTACGACCGGTAATGAAGGAAAGAGAAACAAAGTTATCTATTTTTAAACAAAACCATCAGAACATTATCCTTGATGAGGCTAGTAAGGAAAGGGTTCCTTCAGGAGTGGAAGAGTTGTCATACAAGCTCATGCGCCATGACTCTCTTATAAAGGAATACATAGTCACTTTGAGAGATAATTTTAAATGCAAAAGAGAAGACTTTCATTTCTCACTGGCGGGAAAAACGGAAGAAGAGAAGAAAATCATTGTGGAGCTATTTGAAGAAATGTATGGCATAGTAACCTTGCTACACTATTGCCCGGATACCCAGATGCTGAATGGAAGGATTTCCTTAGCTCCTAAAGCCCAAGGGTTCATTTTGGGACAGTATATGGAAATTGCCGTTTGTAAGCAGGTAAAGGACGTCCTTGCGGATTTGTCCGCCAAGCACCACAAAAAGTTCGAAGTGTACAGGAATGTAAAAGTATCCACGAAAGAGGGACTGACCAAGAATGAGTTTGATGTGGTGATTGAATCGGAAGAGGGAGATATTTGGGTGATAGAGGTAAAAAGTGGCCATTGTTTCCGCAATCATCCGCAGTACACGTCGATAGGAAGAACCTATGGCATAGTGCCTAATCACTTCTTGCTGGTGAGCAATAGTTTAACCGAAAAGCAGTGTGAAACCGTGCAGTACTTCTGTGACTATTATGCGTGCAATCTGGAAGAGGGAAGCCTTACCCAGAAGTTAACCGCTATGATTGAAAATGTAATTTAGGAGGAAAAGAATATGATGAGAAAAAGTATAAGTTTAAATAACGTAGCAACCTATTCAAAAGGAGGTAGAGTATGGTAGGAGAAATTAAAAGTGCAAGAGGCATTGATTTGGTCCCAATGGAGACGATTTATATGGAAAATAGAGACTTATTTATAAAGGGGGAAATTACTTGTGAAGCTGCAGACGCGTTTTGTGAGCAGTTTATCTATTTGATTCGAAAGAGCAAAGCACCTATCCGTGTTTGGATAAGTAGTCCGGGGGGCTCCGTAACGGATGGGCTGCGAATTTACGATATGTTAACTTCGGTTAAGGATATACCAATATATACTATTGCTTATGGTCCGGCGTATAGTATGGCGGGAATATTATTGGTGGCAGGAACTCCGGGATGTCGTTTGATGCTACCGCATAGTCGTTTGATGCTACATCCGGCCTCTTATTCAGGCGGTTGCGGGGGTAGTTTGAGAGATATGCGGGCGAAATCGGACATGTTACAGGAGTACGAAGATATAACGAATGAAATTCTATCAAGGCACAGTGGTGAGAGTATAGAAAAAATCGTCCGCAATAATTCTTATGACCACTATTACACGGTGGAGGAAGCGATTCAACACGGATTTTGTGACCGCGTAGCCATTTTCGAAGATTTAATGGGAGGCGAAAAATAGTGAGTGAAAAGATAGTGAGTGAGAAAATAATTTTGGGTAAAAATACTTGTTTCGAAGCAGATAGTAAAGAAGGAATTAATTCCCATGTCTGTGTATTTGGCGGAAGTGGTACAGGAAAAACTCACAGTGTGGTAAGACCGAATATGTTAGAAGGGATTCGTGCGGGGGCATCTATGATAATCGCAGACCCCAAAGGAGCGCTGGAGAAAGAGTTTAGTAATTTGTTCAAAATGGAAGGTTATAGGCGTTACTCGATTGACCTGATTAATCCGCAGAAAAGTGCGTCCTCATTTAATCCGCTGGATTATTTGTGCAGTGAAAACGATATTATTAAGCTTGCCCATAGAATCATTTATGCCGACCCAATGACCAAAGCCTGTACAAAACAAGACCCCTATTGGTTACGTCAGGCCGAGATACTTTTGAGTATGTTAATTGAGATGGTCATTATTATAGAGGATGAGGCTGAAGAAACTTTTGACAGAGTAATCTATTACGCATCTCATCTTACTGCGGACGGAAAGGGTGAAACCAATGATCTGATGGATAAAATTGCATATAAAAAACCGGATTGTTTGGCTACAAAACAGTGGAAAAAGATTAAAAATCTTATGCCGGCTGAAAAAACCTTTTCATGTGTAGTATCTTCGGTGCAGGAGCATCTTGGAGTTTATGAAAGTGAGGAGATGACAGCCTTTTTCCATAAATCTAAGAGGATATACTTTGAAGACTTTGCAAAAAAGAAATCGGTGTTATTTTTAAAAGTTAGCGATACGGATTCGACTTACTATAATTGGGCAAATATTATTTATGGTCAGGCGATAGACACCTTATCCGGGTATGCGGATAGTTGTGCTGACGGCAGATGTCCAATTGCAGTTCGATTTTTTTTGGACGACTTTGGAACGAATTCCTTTGTAGAGGGTATGCCAAGGATTATTTCGACGGCCAGGGCGAGAAATATATCTTTTATGTTAGTATGTCAGTCGGTACAGCAACTTCGCATGGGTTACAAAGAGGATGCACAAACCATCATTAGTAATTGCGATAATATTGCTTTCTTGGGTACGAATGATGTAGATACGGCAAAAGAATTCTCCGTACGTTTGGACCTTCCGGTAAAGGAGATTTTGAGTCAAAAGAGAGGTGGAATATACATTTTCAGAGCAGGAGAAATGCCCATTGAAGATGAAAGGTATGATTATCGGGAACATCAAATGTATAAATTTTTACACAAATCCAAGAAGGAGGTGAAAGAAATATAAGCCTAATTTGTTAAGGTTGAGAGGAATAAGCGAGGTGATACTTAAGGGTTGCCTGAGCAATCGCATCATTCTTGCTTTTCTTCCGCCTTCAAATAATCCGGATCGGCAATAGTGTGTTTATTGCTAAGCTTTCCATACATCCAGATATAGATCCATATAAGAATAGGGATTGCGATGGTAGCTAAAAAGCAACACTTTAACATGTTGCCGGACTGATCCGGAACGAAGATTGCTACAAAAAGAGTTACAATATATAACGAGACCAAAAGAATAACACCCAGGAGTGCAATGACTCTTTTAGAGGTCCATTTGTGTTTGTTGGTTTGTTTTTCGCTCATAAATAAATCCTTCCTTCCGATAAGAGACAGGGTATTAGAGCTTCACAGAAGTCTCTTACGCCCCCCTTTGTTATTATTAAGCATAACATCATATTGGTATTTGCGCAAGAAAAAGCCCCGGACACTTTTCACAAAAATGCCCGGAGCTTTTGTTAGGGGAGGATTTTAAGTATTATTCGTATCTTTCGTAACATCAAAGGAGGGGTCCAATGATAATATTATTATGGACGGATTTGCAGGAAATATTCAGAGTGGATACAAATTCTTAACAATTTTTTTGGTTTTTATTGTGTTTGGAAGGATTTTGTTATATACTATCAAAAGTGAGAGCATTATCTCAAAGAAATAATTACAACTAGAAGCAATGGAAAGGTATGGTATTTAGATATGGCATTATTACAGCAGTGGAAAGAAGTTGCTTATAACGAAGGTCTTGGAAGAGAGAAGTTACAGCAGTTCTGGAACGCATATTTTTTGAAAGAGACAGAGATTTATCAGCAGTTATTGCAGAATCCTGATGAGGTTGTAAAGGGTACTGTTAAGGAATTGGCAGACAAGTATGATGTTTCCCTTTTAACCATGACCGGATTTTTGGATGGTATCAACGACAGCTTGGTAGAGGCTAACCCTATCGAAGAGATGGAAGAGGATACCGAAGTTAATTTGGGCTTTGACAAGGCTCTTTTGTATAAGAACATGGTAGCAGCAGAAGCAGAGTGGCTCTATGGTTTGGAAGAGTGGAATGCTATCTTTGATGAAGAAACCAGAAAGGCTCTTTACAAGGAGCAGAAGTCTTCTACCACCATCGTTAAGGATGCAAAGGTATATCCTAACGATCCCTGCCCATGCGGAAGCGGTAAGAAGTATAAGAAGTGCTGTGGTAAGAATTAATTAGCCATAGAATATAGCAAGAATGAGACAGGCGTGTGCTTTTATGAAGCATACGCCTTATTTTTTCTGTTGATAAGAACGGTTTACTCAGATTTTTCGCGCCATACGGCGTTAAGGGTTCTTGGATCCTGCCAAGAAAGCGGCAAAATTAAGTCCTATTGAGGCACTCAGACATGAATAAGAAATATATTATGTAAAAGAAGGGCGGTCACCCGACATTTGTCAAAGCGACCGCTCTCATTTGGCTTTATGAGATTATCTCATCTGCTCTTCCTGCTTCTTGATCATTCTACGAACCATTTCGCCGCCGATAGAACCAGCTTCACGAGAGGTTAAATCACCGTTATAACCTTCCTTAAGGTTTACACCAAGTTCAGAAGCTACTTCTGTTTTGAAACGAT
>JAZSPK010000055.1:0-81769 GCA_045537405.1 Acetatifactor sp. | reverse complement strand
GTACAAGCGCCAGTTGCTTAACATTTTACATGTAATGTACCTTTACAATGAAATCAAAGAGCATCCTGAGATGGATTTCTATCCCAGAACCTTCATCTTCGGTGCAAAGGCGGCAGCAGGCTATCGTAACGCGAAGCTGACCATCAAGTTAATCAACTCCGTGGCTGATGTAATCAACAATGACGCATCTATTAACGGTAAGATTAAGGTAGTATTCATCGAAAACTACAATGTTTCTAATGCAGAGATTATCTTTGCGGCAGCAGATGTTTCTGAGCAGATTTCTACCGCTTCCAAGGAGGCTTCCGGTACCGGTAACATGAAGTTTATGTTAAATGGTGCCCTGACAATTGGTACCATGGATGGTGCGAATGTGGAAATCGTGGAGGAAGTTGGCGAAGAGCATGCATTCATCTTCGGGTTAAGCTCTGACGAAGTAATCGCTTACGAAAACAATGGCGGTTATGACCCTATGGAAATCTTTAACAACGACCAGGATATCCGTAAGGTGCTGATGCAGTTAATCAACGGAACCTATTCTCGCGATACAGAGCTGTTCCGTCATCTGTACAACTCCTTATTAAATAAATTAAGTACCTCAAAGGCAGATACTTACTTTATTCTGAAGGATTTCAGAAGCTATGCTGAGGCACAGCGTAAGGTAGGCATTGCATATCAGGACGAAGCTACATGGGCAGAAAGTGCAATCTTAAATGTGGCTTGCTCAGGCAAGTTTACTTCCGACAGAACAATCCAGCAGTATGTGGATGAAATCTGGCATTTGGACAAGGTTGTATTGAAATAAGATTTGAGGGAAAGAGGGAAAATATAATGATTAAGTTATTAAATGGCGGTGCTTATTTAGTAAATGGTACCGAAATTGTAGAAGATAATGCGGAAAGCTTAGCTGCCATTAAAAGCAAAACCGGTAAGGAAGTAGCGAAGGCAGAAGCTGCTAAGCAGACCATTGCTTATGGTATTTTGGCAGACCACAATACCTCCGGCAATATGGATAAGCTGAAAATCAAGTTTGACAAATTAACCAGTCACGATATTACCTTTGTAGGTATTATCCAGACTGCAAGAGCATCAGGACTTCAGAAGTTCCCCATGCCCTATGTACTTACCAACTGCCACAACTCCTTGTGTGCGGTAGGTGGTACTATCAATGAGGATGACCACATGTTTGGTCTTTCCTGTGCCAAGAAATACGGCGGTGTTTATGTACCTCCTCATCAGGCAGTTATTCATCAGTTTGCAAGAGAAATGCTGGCAGGCGGCGGTAAGATGATTTTAGGTTCTGACTCCCATACCCGTTATGGTGCTCTTGGTACCATGGCAGTGGGTGAAGGCGGTCCTGAGCTGGTTAAGCAGCTTTTGAATCAGACCTATGACATCAATATGCCCGGCGTAGTTGGTGTATACATGACCGGTGAGCCTGTAAAGGGCGTAGGTCCTCAGGACGTGGCTTTGGCTATTATCGGTGCTGTATTTGCTAACGGTTTTGTAAAGAATAAGGTAATGGAATTCGTAGGTCCCGGTGTAAGCAGTTTAAGTGCTGACTTCCGTATCGGCGTGGACGTTATGACCACTGAAACCACCTGTTTGTCTTCTATTTGGAGAACTGATAGAGAAATACAGGAATTCTACGAGATTCACGGACGTAAGGAAGAGTATAAGGAGTTAAATCCCGGAGAAGTGGCATACTACGATGGTATGATTATGGTTGATCTTTCTAAGATTCGCCCGATGATTGCTATGCCTTTCCATCCCAGTAATACTTACACTATCGAAGAGTTAAATGCAAATCTTATGGACATCTTGGATGAGACTGAAAAGAGAGCATTGGTATCCTTAGATGGTGCAGTAGATTTCAATTTAAAGAATAAAGTAAAGAACGGCAAGTTCATGGTAGACCAGGGTATTATCGCAGGTTGTGCAGGAGGTGGTTTTGAAAACATCTGTGCGGCAGCTGATATCTTAAAGGGCAGATATATCGGCTCCGACGGATTCACCTTAAGTGTATATCCTGCTTCCATGCCTGTATATATGGAGCTTATTAAGAATGGTTGTGCAGCAACTATTTTAGAGACCGGTGCAGTTATGAAGACTGCATTCTGCGGACCTTGCTTTGGTGCCGGCGATACTCCTGCAAACAATGCATTCAGTATTCGTCACTCTACCAGAAACTTCCCTAACAGAGAAGGTTCCAAGCTGCAGAATGGCCAGATTTCTTCCGTAGCACTGATGGATGCACGTTCTATCGCAGCAACTGCTGCAAACCAGGGCGTACTGACTCCTGCTACTGAGTTTGATGGTGAACTGAACAAGTACAAATATCATTATGATAGTAATATTTACGCAAACCGCGTATTTGATTCTAAGGGTGTGGCTGACCCTGATGTGGAAATCCAGTTAGGACCCAATATCAAGGACTGGCCGGCTATGGGGGCACTTCCTGAGAACTTAGTTCTGAAGGTTGTTAGTGAAATCCATGACCCTGTAACCACTACTGATGAGTTGATTCCTTCCGGTGAAACTTCAAGCTACCGTTCCAATCCTTTGGGACTGGCTGAGTTTGCACTTTCCAGAAAAGATCCTATGTATGTAGGTCGTGCCAAGGAAATCCAGAAGGCAGAGAAGGCACGTATGGAAGGCCAGAAGCCTTGTGAAGCAGTAGCGGAAGTGGCTGATGTGATGAAAGCGGTTCGTGAGAAATTTGCAGATGCAGATTCCACCAATACCGGTTTTGGTTCCACAATCTTTGCAGTGAAGCCCGGCGACGGTTCTGCAAGAGAGCAGGCTGCAAGCTGTCAGAAGGTGCTTGGTGGTTGGGCAAATATTGCCAACGAATATGCGACCAAGCGTTATCGCTCCAACCTGATTAACTGGGGTATGCTTCCTTTCCTGATTCAGGAGGGCGAGCTTCCTTTCAAGAATCTGGACTACTTATTTGTACCCGGTATCAAGGCGGCTGTTGAAAACAAAACAGAAGTTATCAAGGCATATGTGGTAAAAGACAGCAACTTGAAAGAGTTTGATTTGAAGCTGGGTGAATTAACCGACGAAGAGCGTCAGATTATCCTGAAGGGTTGTCTGATTAACTACAACAGAGTATAAAGGGGTAACAAAATGAGCGAAAAGCAGAAAACAATTAATAATCCTATGTTAATGGGGGCACTGGAGCTTTTAAGAGCAGAGAACACACAGGAGCATCGAAATATGGTAATGCAGGAAATTTTGCGTGCCAGATTTTTGACACCTGTAGTAGTAGATCCTCCATTGGTTGCCAACGAAGAAGGTATTGCAAGAGCAGAGGCTGACAGAACAATTAATTTATTGTTATTAAAAGCAGGCGATGGTAAGGGATATTTCATGGGCTATACCGATATGGAAGAATTAAAGAGATGGCAGAGCCAGACTCCTCATCAGGTATTTGCAATGAAGTTCAGTGACTATGTGAATATGTTATTAAAGCCTGATTGCGAAGTGAATGGCGTTGTAATCAATCCCTTTGACCACAATTTGGTAATCACCAAGGATATGATTCGAGGTATGCTGGATAAGACTAATTATTCACAGGATATGTAATAAAATATTTATGAATGAAAAACACTATGATTTGTTGAAAAATGAATCATGGTGTTTTTTTCATGAATAAAGCACGTACCATGGGAAAGAATAGTTAATGACAACAAAAGCATGTAAAAAGGAGTGGTATGTGTATGGATAAAAGAATTAGACCTTATAAAAACAGAAAAAACGCAATCAAAAGAGAAAGGGCTATTATGATTACCTCTGCAGTAGCAGTGATGGCAGCCTTAACAATGACCGGAGTGTACATGAAGGAAAAGAATGCCCAGGAAAAGCAGGATGAGTTCTCTATCGATTTGGCACAGATGGAGAACAATGTGGGAGAACAGTATGCCAAATTAGTGGATGAGCTGGTCCCTCCGGTGGATGTGGCAGACAAAGGAGATACAGTTAAAGAAAGCGAAACAAAAATTCCCAAGATTGAGGACGCACCTATGGTGGATGGTGAGTTGGATTACATGCCCAGAGAAGACAGCATTGTGGGCTTTGATGTGACAGAGGTAGATTCGGGTTTGGTAGAGATTCCCGGACTGACTGATATTGTAGAGGAACCGGTTATTGAAGAAGCACCGGAAGTGTTACCCCAGACCTTTGTATTTACTGAAGAGGAAGGACTGATTGCACCTGTTGCTAATGAGGTGCTGATGCATTTCAATATGGACAATACTGTATACTTTGCTACACTGGATCAGTATAAATACAATCCGGCAGTCATTTACAAAGCAGAAGTAGGTAATCAGGTAGTATCTTGTGCAGACGGAGTAGTAGTAAACATGTACCAGAACGAGGAACTGGGTCAGGTAGTAGTATTGGATTTAGGTAATGGTTATCAGGCTACCTACGGCCAGTTAAAGGATGTTAATGTGGTTATCGGCTCTACCGTAACCGCAGGACAACCCATTGCAAATGTGGCAGACCCCACCATTTACTACAGTGTAGAAGGTGCAAATGTATATTTTAGTTTAACGAAAGATGGCGTAGCAGTAAATCCGGAAGAGTTGATGTAGAAATGTAAGAAAGAAACCGGCCTGAACCGGACCCATATATATCCTAATGCAGGACTGTAGGAAAACGTCGGCCCTTAGCGAGGTATAAGCCGCAAGGCGGCTTCGAGCTTAGTGCCGTTACGTTTGAGTCCAAGCGAGAGCGTGTCCAAATAGGATATATATGGGTCCGGTTTCAGGCCGGTTTCGTCTCTTAGGAAAAAACTTTCATTTCTTATGGAAATTATCGGTGAAAAGGGATATACTATAATAGGTGTGACTTTTATAGTGTACACGAGAAAGTTTTATCGGAGGGAAGCTATGAGAATCGTAGTATTAGCAGGCGGTATCAGTACCGAAAGAGATGTATCCCTATCCTCAGGAACAGGGATTTATAAAGCACTGAAGGAGAAAGGCCATCAGGCCATTTTAATAGATGTATTTTTAGGATATCCGGGAGAGCTTACAGAGGACTTGTTTGCTTTAGAGAAGGACTGGGCAGCGGATATGCGTGGCGTGTCCGAGGAGATTATGGATATCGCACAGATTATAGCACAGAGACCGGACTACAAGAAGAATTTCTTCGGTCCCAATGTCATCACTCTTTGCCAGCAGGCGGATGTGGTATTCATGGCTCTTCATGGAGCAGAGGGCGAGAATGGTAAGATTCAGGCATGCTTTGATTTGATGGGCATCAGATATACGGGTACAGACCATATCAGTAGTGCTATTGCCATGGATAAGGCTATTTCCAAGGAGTTGTTCAGGGAGAATGGTATTCCTACACCCGCAGGCATTCATTTGAAAAAGAGTGAGACCGATCCAAAGACCGTACCCTTCCCGTTGGTGGTGAAGTGCTGTAACGGCGGCTCAAGTGTAGGTACATATATTGTGGAGAAGGAAGAAGACTACGAGCAGGCTAAGGCAGATTCCTTCCGTTATGACGATGAAATCATTATTGAGCAGTATATTAAGGGTAGGGAGTTCAGCGTGGGCGTAATCGATGGTAAGGCTTTGCCCATTATTGAAATTGCTCCTATCAGCGGTTTCTATGATTATAAGAATAAATACCAGGCAGGCTCTACCATTGAGACCTGTCCGGCAGTTTTGAGTGAGGAATTGACCGTAAAGATGCAGCAGTATGCAGAGAAAGTGTTTAAGACTTTACGTCTGAAGAACTATGCCCGTATGGACTTTATGCTAAGAGAAAATGGAGAAATGTTCTGCTTGGAGGCCAATACCCTGCCGGGTATGACACCTACCTCTTTGTTACCTCAGGAAGCCCAGGCAATTGGAGTACCTTATGGTGATTTATGTGAGTGGTTGATAAAGATATCTTTGAGAGAAGAATAATGATGATTAAACGGAAGAATGCTTATGGCATTCTTCTGTAGTTTAGAGAGGAGACCCGTCTATGCGGAATATGACCTTAGAAAATATAGCGAAATGCCTGAATAAGCCTATATGTGGGGCAGCTGGAAAGGAACAGCAGGAGATAACCGGTGCCGTACTGGATTCTCGTAAGGTGGAGGAAGGCTTTGCCTTCTTTGCAACCAGAGGGGAAAAGGTGGATGGTCACAGCTTCATCCCTCAGGTGGCGGAAAAGAAAGCAGCATTGGTGATTTGTGAAGAGGCACCTACCGTGGAGATACCCTACATATTGGTGGAGGATACTTTTGCGGCACTGAAGGAAGTGGCAGCATTCTATAGAGAACAGTTAAACATCCCCTTCGTGGGAGTTACCGGCAGTGTGGGCAAGACCAGCACTAAGGAAATGATAGCAGCAGCCTTGGGAGCAAAGTTTCATGTGCTAAAAACCCAAGGCAATTTTAATAACGAAGTAGGTTTACCTCTGACGATTCTCGGCATCCGCGAGGAGCATGAAGTGGCAGTGGTAGAAATGGGTATCAGTGATTTCGGCGAGATGCACCGCTTGAGCCGTATTGCCAAGCCCGATGTATGCGTGATTACCAATATCGGTCAGTGTCACCTGGAGAATTTAATCGACAGAGACGGAGTGTTGAAGGCAAAAACAGAGATTTTTGACTTTATGCAGGAAGATGGCTATGTAGTATTAAACGGTGATGACGATAAGCTGGCTACGGTGAAGGGAGTCAAAGGAAAGGCTCCTTTCTTCTTCGGGTTGCAGGAGAGTGAAAATAAGACTGCCTTGGCTACGGATATCCAAAACCATGGATTATTCGGCAGTGATTTTAAGATGAGCTTGTTTGGCAAGGAATTAGAAGCAAGTGTACCCTTGCCGGGACAGCATATGGTAATCAATGCACTGGCAGCAGCTACTGTAGGAATGTTGCTTGGCATGGAGGAAGAGGATATTCTGAAAGGAATTGCTTCCGTACAGGCCACCGGCGGTCGTAGTAATATCATGAAGCTGGCAGACAAAACCGTCATTGACGATTGCTACAATGCCAACCCTGTATCTATGAAGGCAGCTATTGATTTGCTGATGATGGCGCAGGGACGTAAAGTAGTCATCTTAGGAGATATGTTTGAGCTGGGCACCGATGAGCTGGCACTCCACAGGGAAGTAGGAATGTATGCGGCTATGGCCCGGTTAGAAGGTATGATATTTATTGGCAATTTATCTAAGGAAATGTATGAAGGTGCAGTCAAACTACATGCCATGCCTGAGCATTATCCGGATAAGGAAGCCTTTTTTGCGGCTCATAAGCCGGAGGATTTCGCAGATGCCACTGTGTTGGTGAAGGCTTCTCATGGTATGCATTTTGAAGAGATTGTGGAGTGGTTGAAATAAAACAAAAAAGGACAAATGTGTAACCGGACAAAACTGTCCGATGTATAAATTCGCTATTTATGTCGTGTTACGGATGATGACTTTTTGCTAAGTTGTGTTCGAAAGGAGGAAACAAATGGACCAGAAGAAAATAGGAAACTTCTTAAGAGACTTGCGTAAGAGTAATGGATTTACGCAGGAACAAGTAGCAGAAAGACTAGGAACATCCAGCCGTACCATATCAAGATGGGAAACAGGAGCTTATATGCCCGACATTTCCTTACTTGTTACCATTGCAGAGATGTATGATGTGGATGTCCGCGAAATCATCGATGGAGAAAGGAAAAAAGAAAACATGAATAGCGAAGTAAAAGAGGTGGCCGTAAAGATGGCCGATTATTCCACTATGGAAAAGAAAAATATGCTTAAGTGGATTAAGCTGATGAGCATAGCAAGCTTTATTGTATCCTTATGTGTTATTGTATTGAATTGGATTAGAACTTTTGGGGTGATGAAAACAGCAACTACGGATATGGCGGGAAAAATCTTTCTTGCCAGCTGTATGGATGCCAATTCCATACTAGCTTACATACTGCTGGCATTTTCCTTGGTAGTGATGTTTTATGCAGGAGGTAAACTTAAACAGGTTGAACAGAGCAAAGCAATCGCAACCCTTATAAAAATCCTTGTAGTGGTAGCTGTTGTTTTGGCAGTGTTTGCCATGGTTCAGGCATTTGGGGGAAAGAGTTATTACTTTGTAATGTAAATAACATAGGATAAGGTATTGCTGTGAGATTCTATTTAGCAGATTAGGACCTCACAGCATAATTTTTTTTATAAACTTTCCTAACCTTTGTCAACTTGCTGTCACTTATTAAGTGAACAGCTGTTAAAAGTGGAGGCAGGACTTGCAAGTGATAAATCAATTGTTTGAAGAAATTACAAAAGAATACTCGTTGCAGATATTGAAGTGGGCTTATAAGAAATGTGGTGACGGATACCGGGCGGAGGAGCTTACCCAGGAAGTTCTTACCCAGGTTTTTACTGCCATACAGAAAAATAGGGAAGCCGGCAAAAACATCGGGCAGATGGAACATTTCATCTGGAGAATAGCCCATTATGTATGGTGTCACAGTTTGCGGGGAAGTGCTCGATTCGTGATGTGTTCTATGGAGGAGGATATACGGGATGAGTCTGACTTTGTCAGTGAACTGGCGGAACAGGAAGCACAGAAGCTCTTAGTGGCAGAGCTACGCAAGCAGATTAGCAGACTGAATTACCTGCAAAGAGAGATACTGGTTTCTTTTTATATTGACGGACTGCCTCAGAAGACTATTGCAAATAGGCTTGGTATCAGTGAGAGTGTGGTGAAATGGCATCTTCATGATACCCGCCAGAAGTTGAAGAAGGAGTTGACAGAGAATATGGAAAAACAGAGAGAACAGGAATATATTTACAGACCAAGAGAGCTTCATATGGCAATTTGCGGTGAAGCAGTACTACAATTGGATACGAAGGAAGTGGAAGATAGCCTGATACGTCAGAATATTTGTATCGCCTGTTATCAGCAACCCAAGAGTCTGGATGAATTGACCACGCTTCTGGGGATTCCCAAGGCATATTTGGAGTTTGATTTGAAATGGCTGGTAGAGCATGAGTTTGTAAACATTGAGAAGGGAAAGTATCGCACTATCTTTTATATTAATAGTCGTTCAGAAATGCAGAAATCTTACAGGATTCATTGCAGTTTAAAGGAGCAGGTTTGTGATGTAATCGTGAACGGGCTCATGGAAGCTGAGGATACTATACGTAAAATTGGTTTTCATGGAAGTGATGTGCCCATGGATAAGCTTCTGTGGTACCTGATATATGTATTCAGCCGCTATTTTCAAGAAGACAATGAAGACAATTCTGTATGGATGAATAAACCGGTACGACCGGATGGCGGAAAGTATTATCCTTTGGGATATATAGAGGATGAAGAGGATATTACGGAATGGGCATTGGATAACAGAGGATTTGCTTATAATGGTTATATGACTTCCTATTCTTTTTTCTGGTTTGGACTCTATAATTTTGGAGAATCGGAAATTGTAGATTTGATGGATAAGTTTACACCGGAATGGGCAAAACTTCACAATCTCCTTGATGATATTATTAAGGTTGATTGTGATATTTCATGGATTACAGAGGAGCAGCGTTTCGAACTGGCAAAGCTGGTAGAAAAAGGCTTTGTAGAAATCAAGGGTGATAAAGCGATCCCACGATTTGCAGTCTTTACAGAGGAACAGTTCGGACGGTTAGAAAAGGAAGTGTTTGACCCCATTGTAGAGAAACTTCGTCCCGGATATGAAAGGTTGAGAGAAGAACTGACTAAATTTTACCAGGACAAGTTACCTGCCCAGTTAAAATCCATTCATAAACTACCCTTAAGGCAGGCATTAAGCGATATGGGTTATGTAACTACGGTACTTGCCTTTAAGGAAGGAAAACTTTATGTACCCAAGGATGCAGCAGATGGAGAGTTCTTGACCTTGCTGTATGTGAAGGAAGAGTGATGGAGAGAAAAGACGGAAAAATCTTCCGTCTTTTTTTCTTGACAAATAATAGGTAATATGTTACCTTGTAGAAAGGTAATATATTACATAATGGAGGCGGCTATGAATTTAAAGGAAGTAATCAGAAGTGATAAAGTGGATTTTACAGGCATTGAATCCTCTTATTTTTTGCTGGGACTACTAAGTGCTTTTGAGAACAGATTTCAGGCAGTGGCAGATCAGGCTATGAAGGTAGTCAGCTGGAAACAGTTTTTTGCAATCATATGTATCAATTTGTGCAAAACCCCTCCCACTGTTAAGGAGTTGGCGGAAATCATGGGGAGCTCTCATCAGAATGTGAAGCAAATCCTATTGAAGCTGGAGAAGAAAGGGTTTGTAAGTATAGCCGTGGATGAGCAGGATAAGAGAAAGCAGCGTATTGAGCTTACCCCGCAATGCATAGAGTTTTGTATGAATAATGATGAAAAAAGTATGGAGCTTTTGAAAAGAATGTTTGCAGGGATATCTGAAGAGCAGTTGCAGGTTACTATACAAACAATCATACAGATTGAAGATAATCTGAAAGCAATTTAAAGGGAGAAAAGGAATGAAGATTTTAGTGACATATAAAAGTAAAACAGAATTTACAAAAAGGTACGCAGAAATGATTGCGAAGGAAGTGGATGGTAATCTTATGGATTTTAAGGAAGTTACGGCTGAGAAGATGTCAGAATTTGATGTGATTGTTTATGGGGGCGGATTGTATGCGGGAATGATAAACGGATATAAAAAGGCGAAGGAAATGTTTGAAAAGAGTTCAGCAAAGCAGTTTGTTCTTTTTGCTACCGGTGGAACGCCCAATGAAGCTACAAAAGAAATTGATGAAGTATGGAATCATAACTTGTCAGCAGATGAATTAGAATCCATTCCACACTTTTATATGCAGGGCGGAATTTGTTATGAAAAAATGTCTTTTCCGGATAAAACAATTATGAAAATGATGTCTAAGGTGTTAAGTAAAAAGAAGAACAAGGATAGTGCAGAAGAAGGTTTTGCACAGGCTATAAAGAGGTCCTATGATATTTCTTCTAAGGAATATGCAAATCCGCTTATTAAGTACTTGCTGGAGGAATAAAGGATTCATGAAGAAGCTAATTAAGGTAGTTGCAGTGCTAATGATTATCATACTGATAGGAGTAATAGGTTTTAAGCTTTGGAGTGCAAAACTTGTAAATGAAGCTATGGCACTTAAGGATGTTTCTATAGATATGTCAAAAGTGGAAGACGGAGTATATGAAGGCCATAGTGAATTAGGTCCCGTTATCGTGGATGTTAAAGTAATTGTGAAAAACTATGAAATAGTTGATATAGAAATTCTTGAACATCAAAACGGTTTGGGTCAGGCAGCTAATGCTATTGTGAAGGATATGGTAGATAAAAATACATATGATGTAGATGCTGTTAGCGGAGCAACTGTTTCAAGTGAAATTATTATGAATGCGGTTAATGATGCTTTGCAGAAAGGGTTAGAGTAAGAGGAGGAGTAGAATGGCTATTCTTATTGGAATAATTTTTATAGTAATCTGCATTGTAATATGGTTTCACATTCCCTACTCTCCGGTGAAAAGTTGTTTTTCAAAGGATGTTGAGAATTTGAAAGCCTGCAATAGACTAAAAGAAGAGGGGAATGCATTTAGAAGTGAGGATTTTTCGCATCTGCCTCTTGCAATCAGGAGATATATAGAATATTGTGGATATATTGGAACACCAATAATGAGCTATCTGAAGATGAAGTATCATGATGTGGATTTTATGCAAGGCAGAACCGGTCCGGCATTAAAGATTGATTATACCCAGTATGATTTTGTATCAGCACCTTGCAGAATGGCACTGATTGATAGCAGTATGTTTGGTACACCCTTTGAAGGATATGATTATTACCGGGATGGTATCGGTGGAATGAAAGGAGTGATTGCAAAGGGCATAACCTTATTCCATCAGACCGGAGCAGAGATGGACAAGGCTTGCCTGGTTACATACCTTGCAGAAGTCATGTTTGCACCATCGGCTTTGTTACAGGACTATATAGCGTTTGAAGAGATAAGTGATTATGAAGTGAAGGCTACGATTCAGTATGGTGGTCAGATTGCAAGTGGTATTTTCACATTTAATGAGAAGTATGAATATGTGCTATTTACCACAAACGATAGAGGAGTAACAAATGCAGACGGAACTATGGAATATATTCCCTGGTCCGCCGTTTGTGGGGATTATCATGTTTCTGGAAACGGAATTAAATATCCTACTAAGTTTCAAGCTGTTTGGAACTATCCGGATGGAGATTTCGTTTATTTTGATGGTAGGATTAGTGAGATATCCTATAAGGAATGAAATCGTTGACAAATTTGAATGGTATTGGAAAGAAACCATACCGATAAGACATCAAAACCGACCGAACAGACATAAATCAACATTTCTTCCTTTTCTTTTGCTATGATGAGTGCACAAGCAAAAGAAAAGGAGGAGAACATATATGCAAGAAATCAAAACAACTGAGCTTGTCAAAGGCTACAAAGATATTACTGCCGTTGACAAGCTTAATTTAGATATTGAGCAGGGGGAATTATTTTCCCTGCTGGGTGTAAATGGTGCAGGAAAGACCACAACCATTAAAATGCTTACCTGCCTTACAAAGCCTTCCTCAGGTGATGCCCTGGTAGGAGGTTACAGTATTACAAAGGAGCCGAAACAGGTAAAGCAGCTGATTGGAGTGTCTCCACAGGAGACCGCTGTTGCCCCTAATCTTTCCGTAAAAGAAAATCTGGAGCTGATTTGCGGGATTTACGGATTCTCAAAAGAGAAAACGAAGAAAAGGATTGAAGAAATTTCCAAGCAATTTTCACTTGGAGAAGTTTTAAAGAGAAAGTCCGGTAAGTTATCCGGTGGTTGGCAAAGACGCGTTAGTATTGCAATGGCACTGATTAGTGAGCCACGAATTCTGTTTTTGGATGAACCTACACTTGGTTTGGATGTCATAGCTAGACACGACCTTTGGGAAGTGATTCGTACCTTGAAAGGTAAAATAACCATTATACTAACCACTCATTACATGGAAGAAGCAGAGGCACTTTCAGACCATATCGGTATTATGAGAAGCGGCAGTCTTTTGGCGGTAGGAACCGCAGAAGAATTGAAGAAAAAGGCTAATGCGAAGGATTTTGAAACAGCCTTTGTGTCTATTGTAAAGGAGGGGTTGGTATGAGAAAAATGACTTTTGCAAAAAGATGTACGAAAGAAATTTTGAGGGATCCGCTAAACCTTTTCTTTGGTTTGGGATTTCCCCTAGTGTTACTGTTACTTCTCAGTGCCATACAGGCAAATGTACCGGTGAATTTGTTTGAAATCAATAGACTAACACCCGGTATTACTGTATTTGGATTATCCTTTATGACGCTTTTTTCCTCTACATTGATTGCCAAGGATAGGGAAAGTGCACTTTTGCAGAGATTGTACACCACACCCCTTACAGGAATTGATTTTATCATGGGCTATATGCTCCCCATATTACCGATTGCGTTGGGCCAGACCATTATCTGCTATTTGTTTGCCATTCCCTTGGGATTGACTTTTAGTGTAAATGTTTTGTATGCTATTATTGGAATGATTCCTATGGCTATTTTTAATATTTCTTTGGGGCTTTTATGTGGCAGTCTTTTGGGCGTTAAGCAGGTTGGCGGTATTTGCGGGGCACTGCTTACCAACCTTTCCGCATGGCTTTCCGGTGTTTGGTTTGATTTGAACCTGGTAGGCGGTATTTTTGAAAAAATAGCCAAAGCATTGCCGTTTATGCATGCAGTTGAAATGGAAAAAGCGTTGTTTAACGGAGATATTGAGGCAGCAGCTTCACATGTTTTGCCGGTTCTTTTATATGCCATAGTTACAACGGTGATTGCTGTGTTCTGTTTCCTCAGACAAATGAAAAAACAGTAAGGATTGAGACCATGAAATACAAACTAGTTATTGACAAAAATGCGGAAGAAGAAATTATAGCCATTGTTCATGAACCTTCCCCGCTGACCCAACAGATAGAGAATCTGGTCTGCAGCTTTTCGGGTTCGGATAGTATTATGGGCTACAAGGATGATGAGATGCGAAAGCTGGCATTTGAGGACATTGAGTGTATCACCATTCTGGAACGGAAGGTGATTGCCATTGATATTGCCGGAGAGCAATATCGTATCCAAGACAGGCTTCGTGATTTGGAGGAGATTTTGCCCTCTTACTTTATTCGTATTAATAAATCCAGTCTGGCCAATGAGCATTCTATTCTGCGGTTTAAGGCGGCCTTTAGTGGTGGGGTGGATGCAGTATTCCGATGCGGCTATAAGGAATATGTTTCCAGACGTTGCTTTGCGGAGATTAGAAGGAGGTATGAAGGCAAATGAGAAAGATTGTTTTGGAATTTTTACACCGTGGTTTAATTGCCTGTGGTTTCGGGCCTATAATTATGGCCATTATTTATTTGATTTTACAGAAGAATGGTGTTCTGCATACCTTGACGGTAAATCAGGTCTGTATCGGAATATTTTCAATAACTGCACTTGCTTTTATTGCAGGGGGAATGAATGTGGTTTACCAGATTGAACGCTTACCGTTGATGGTGGCAATTTTGATCCATGGGGTAATTTTATATTTTGCTTATTTAGTAACTTATCTGCTTAACGACTGGTTGGAAGAAGGTATGATGCCGCTTTTAACTTTTACCGTGATTTTTGTTGTTGGCTATTTGGTAATCTGGGCGATTATTTATGCCATCATAAAAGGGCGTACAGAGAGGATTAATGTATTGTTAGGCAGAAACAACAACGAGCAAAGAGAAGGGAAACAGTATGAGTAGAATAGCATTTTTTTGTATTCCGGCACATGGGCATACTAATCCTACGCTGGAAGTGGTCAAAGAATTAATTCGTCAGGGCCATGAGGTACGATATTATTCCTATGAATGTATGAAAGAAAAAATAGTGGCTACAGGTGCAGAGTATATTTCGTGTGATGAATATGATTATGAACAAAAGCTGACGCCGGCAGATGGTAAAAGGATTGCAGAGGATATGGCGTTTGCAGTTGAGGTGTTGGTAAATTCTACACTTGCCATGGATGCGGCTCTTTTAGAACAGATAAAGCAGTGGAAAACGGATTGTATTGTAGCAGATTCTATGGCTTTGTGGGGAAAACTAATTGCTAAGAAATTAAATGTTCCATTTGTATCATCAACCACAACCTTTGCATTTAACAAACAGTCAGCACAGGTAATGCAGGGAAGTTTAAAAGATTTATGCAAAGTTATATTGCAAATGGGAAAAACCAAAAAGCATCTGAAACGATTGCAGGAGAAGGGATATATTATTAAAAGTGCTCTTGAGATTATTCAGAACGATAATGATACCAATACGATTGTGTATACATCACCGGAATTTCAGCCATTTGCGGAGTCGTTTTCGGATAAATATGCATTTGTAGGGCCCTCCATTCGCCCTGCAGAAACAACCTTTGAAAAGACAAGAGAGAAGCTTATTTATATTTCTATGGGAACCGTTAACAATGATATGACTACCTTTTATAAGAATTGTATTGATGCACTGGGTAGCAGTGACTATCAGGTAGTGATTTCAGTAGGAAATCAGGTAGATATTAAGTTACTGGAAGGGTATGCGGCAAGTTCTAATAGCAAGGCAGAATTTTGTATCTTGCCTTATGTGGATCAGATTGCAGTTCTTCAAAAAGCAGATGCATTTCTTACCCATTGCGGTATGAATAGTGTAAGTGAGGCTTTGTATTTTAAGGTGCCCCTTGTGATGTATCCCCAGACAAATGAACAGAAAGGTGTAGCTTTCCGTGTGGATGAACTTGGTGCAGGTTTGTACTTAACAGATGAGACCGTGATGGGTATACAAACTGCATTCCATGAAGTGATACAGAATGAAATGTATCAAAAGCATGCAGGTGAGATTAGTGACAGTTTTGTTGGATGTGGTGGTTGCAAAAAGGCAGTTGAGAAGATAGTAGAAGTTTTTGCTTAATATAAATACTTTTATTGAGAATTTCTACCATTGGTTGAGCGGTTAGCCCTTATTCAAATGATTGGTTATTGATTTATAACCGTAATGTCCTTACAATAAACCTAAGTACCGAGAGGATGCAGAAACAAAGCTGTCAGTTGACTGACTATGGAGGGCAAAATGGAATATAATATTGGACAATTCATAGCAAGTAAAAGAAAGGAATTAGGCTATACCCAGCAGTATCTTGCGGACAAATTAAACATATCATTTCAGGCTGTTTCCAAGTGGGAGAAAGGGGTTTCAACGCCGGATATATCGCTTCTTCCGGAGTTGGCACGTATACTTCATACATCTGTAGATGCCATAGTTGGTTATCCCTATACAGCTAAAACAGATTATGAGGAGCGTTATAAGGATGAGAACTATTATTGGGGAATTGCACCAAACAGACTATGTTATGAAATTATGAAATTGCGTCCCCCCATAAAGCCTTATAGAGTTCTGGATATGGGCTGTGGAGAAGGAAAGGATGCAGTATTCCTGGCCAGGAACGGATATCAGGTGACAGCTTTTGATGTGGCGGAAAGCGGGCTGAAAAAAGCCAGAGAATTAGCTGATAGAAACGGTGTGGAAGTAGACTTTATCAGAGCTGATATCAATGAGTTTAAACCGGTAGAGATGTACGATATCGTGTTATGTAGTGGAGTGTGCCATTACATACGAAAGGATAAAAGAGCTATATTTTTTAAGGAACTGAAGGAGCATACTACCGAAGGCGGAATCCATGCCATGAATGTGTTTGTTCAAAAGCCATTTATTGAACTGGCACCGGATAGTGAAGAGATTGAAAGGCAGATAGAACCATGGTATTCCGGAGAGTTATTATATTATTATAATGACTGGTTATTCCATAAAAACGAGGAGACAATTTTTTACTGTAATAGTGGCGGAATACCCCATAGACACTGTATGGACATAATGATAGCAGAGAATGGAGAAGCATATGCGGAAACCTGATTTTCATGTACATAGTTATTTTTCCCCCGATGGGCATATGGAAGTGGCTATAGCAACGGAAGTAGCCATAGAAGCCGGTATTACCGATTTATGTTTCACAGAGCACATGGACTTGGGACATAATATGGAGCTTTTCAACAGAGTGCCGGATTTTTATAGAATGAAAGAAGCTATAGAGCAAGTGAAAAGCAGACATTCAGACATAAACATATATCATGGTGTGGAGGTTGGCTATATTAAGGAAACCGCGGAGCAGACGGCAAAGGTACTGGCAGACCGGGAATTGGATTATGTATTACTAAGCACCCATTGTGTGGATCGTATGGATTGCTATATGCCCGAAGCCAAAAGAGGAAGGGATAAGGAGACTGCTTATAAAAGATATTTGGAAACCGTATATGAATCCGTTACAGATACCCATTTACAGGATGCCTATGATTGTGTGGGTCACCTCGGGTATATTGCCAAATGCAACTATTATGAGGATAATACGCTGAATTATGAGATGTTTCCTGAGCTGATAGATAGTATTTTATTAGAAATCATTAAGCAGGGCAAGGGAATAGAGGTGAATACTTCCGGTATAAATCGGGCGGGTCATACCTTGCCCCACCCCAGTATTATTAAGAGATATTATGAGCTGGGCGGAAGAATCATAACCATCGGTTCAGATGCACACAGAACGGATAGAGTGGGAGAATATGTTTCGGAAACCATGCAGATGATAAGGGAGTGCGGATTTAAAGAGATTTCTGTATTTAGTAATAGAAAACCTATAGGGATTACAATTGACGAGTAAATAAGAAACGGTAGCCATTCCTCGAAATGAGGAGTAGCTACCGTTAATTTATTTAGATTTTCGAAGGAAGTTCAAGCTCTTTCTTAAGTTCTTCATAACGTTCACCAATCAGTCCGCGAACCTGAGCACCGATGTGCTTGCGTTCTTCACGTTCCATCTTACTCATGTAAATAGGTTCACCGTACTCGATGATAACGGTGGTCTTTTTGATACGGGGCAAATGGTTTTCAAAAATCTCAGCAGTATTTACCAGGGTAATAGGAATAATGGGTACACCGGCTTTTTCTGCGATTTTAAAGCTACCTTCATGGAAGGGAAGCATCTCTTCGCCGGTTTTGTTACGGGTACCTTCCGGGAAAACACAGATGGAAATGCCGGATTTAGCCTTTTCGATAGCAGTTAAAATAATCTGTAGTCCCTGCTTAATATCATGACGATCTAGGAACAAGCAGTGCAAATGGCGCATCCAGATGCCCAGTAAGGGGATTTTGTCCATCTCTTTCTTGGAAATATACCCTGTGGGTCTGGGAACCCGTATGTAAGTCAGAATAATGTCAAAATAGCTGCGGTGATTACCTACATACATTACGGCAGTGTCCTTGGGGACATTTTCCTCACCCTTTACGATAACCTTAGTACCGGCAAAAACAATCATTACCCTAAAAGCCCATTGTACGATAGCAAGGGAGCTGCGATCATGCAGGTCCTTATTAAATTTTCCAATAATCCACTCAATAATCATTAGAGGAATAGAGCAGATTAGAAAGACTGCCAGCCATCCCATAGCAAAAATAAAACGTATCATAATACACCTCCATGCATATCGCAAGCAGCGCTTGCGATACTGCTCAAATAGAAAGTGAAAAATCCTTGATTTTTCACAATTACCTCCAAAATGTCACTCTGAATATGGATAGTATAGCATAGTTTCCCTTTTCTGTACATAGAATAGAAACAACAAAAAGGGAAGAAAAGTAAGGATGGTAGAGAATGAAAAAGTGGAAAATGCTTATATTATGTGTGGTTTTGGTGGGAATACTCTCAGGATGCGAGATGCTGAATATGGAAAGGGTGAAGCTTAGGGATTTGGAATTTGTGATTTTAAGTGAGGATGCCTTACCTGCAGAGCTGAAAACCATTATTGATGAACGTAAGGCAGAGGAGTTTAAACTTACTTATTCTGACGCAGATGCCCTTTACATATGTATTGGCTACGGACAGCAAAAAACAGGGGGATTCAGTATTACTGTGGATGAATTGTATTTGACAGAAAACGCCATTTATGCAGAAACTACCTTACTTGGGCCGGATGGTAGTGAAAAGCCATCGAAAGCACCGTCTTATCCCTATATCGTAATTAAGACGGAAGCATTGGATGAGACTGTGGTATGTGAGTAAAAAGAGAGTAGGTTTATCTACTCTCTTTTACAAGCATTTTCAATATTTTAGGACGTAATACAAAGATGGCAGCAATTACAAAAACACTTTGACTTTTCAGGGCCGAAATCAGCCGGGGTACAAAATCAACAGCAATGTTTTCATATTGAATAGAATTTCCTTCAAGGAATCCTCTCTCAAACATTGTCGTGAAGTCCAGGAGGGCATGTAGAAATGCAACAGCATATATGTTTTTATGACGTACATAAATGGCACCCAATAAACATCCTGTCATACTTGTGGCAATCATTTGAACAAAAGTTTCTTCCAGTGCTTGTCCGGAGAAGAAGTTAAAAAAGTGAAACAATCCGAACAGTATAGAACTGCTGATTACCGTGAAAACAATTCCTGCAGTAGAATGATCAAATCTCTGTAAAATACTGTCTGTAATAATCCCACGGAATATAAATTCCTCAGCTAACCCTATTAGAAGTACAAATAGGATAAAGAAAAGAATCTCCGGAAAACTCTTATATTCTGCATTGTTCGTGATACCTTCCGTTGTAAAAACCAGACAACCAAGAGCAACGACGCCAAAGAATACCATTCCGGACCATAAGCTTTTAAAGAAGCCCGTAAAGCCTTGTTTCAGGACCGTTTTTTGAGAAGTAATATGTATTAGAAACAAGGCCACCAGGAAGACGGTGAATTCTACTAACATAAATCCGAAATTTGTAGTGAAGTCGATAGGTGTTAAATACCTTAATAATGTTGCAAAAGTAGTAGTTAATAATTTCATTACCAATATCACCATAATGGCAAATATGATAACATGATTTCTTTTTAGTTCCAGTATTTTTTTCATAGTGTTTTAAATCCTTTCTGAGATGTTTTTCTTTTGATAATCCTATAATAAAATGATTAGTTTTCTCATACGTTAAAGAAACCTTAACTTAACCTTAAGTTTTTCGCTAAGTTAAAAGATAGCAGAAAATGTGAAAAGCTTCAAGATTTAAGGTTAGCTTAAGGTTCGCTTTAAATTGTGGAAAATGTGACTTGTTAGTATAAAGCAAGAAACAGCGATAGAGCAAAACGATATCGTTGCTGTAAAATCAGTTCAACATAAGAGAGGAAGACGAAATGAAACAAGTAAAGAATGCATTGTATGTAATGGGATTGGTACTGTTATTGGGAGTTATAGTCCTTTTATCAACAGCGGTGCTTATGGCGGTATTGATAAAAGGAGGAAAGGGATTGGGAATTGCCATAGATGAAGATTTGCTATATAGTATGAGTGGAAGCTTAGGAATAGGTGTTACGGGTATTCTGGTTGCAATTTATGTAAAAAAGAAGAGTTTGACTCAATATGCACAGGAGAAGAAACCTTTTCAAATAAAGGCAGCGGCTTACTATGCTGGATGGGCATTTAGCCTCTGTTCCGTACTTTTCTATGCAGTTACTACCTTCCTTTTTGCGCATGTGTTTTCCCTGACAGAGGAAGCAAATGCAGTAGTAGAAAACAGTGGCTCGCTTCCCCTGTTGGGGGAATTGGTGCTTTCTGTTTTCTTGGCTCCGGTATTGGAAGAGCTGTTATTCCGTTATGGTTTTTATAATTTGCTTAGAAGACGTTTAGAGAATAAAGGTGCTATTATCTTGTGTACGGTGATTTTTGCAGTAATACATGGTTATTCTTTACAAGGTTTTTGTATGTGCATAGTAGGCGGCTTGGTATTTTTATTAATCTATATTCGCAGCGGCAATATATGGTATAGTATAATTGCGCATATGACTTGTAATCTTGATGCAAGTGTGATGAATATGCTGGAAGACAAAGGAGTTACTCTCCTGGGGATGCCCATTCAATATGAAGTCAGCGGATTTAATATGGTACACCCTGTTTTGATTGCACTGGCAGGTATCTATTGTATAGTGTGTGTTGTGAAAGCGAAAAAAGAAAAAAGAAGGATGAAACAATGTATCAGATTTTAGTGGTGGATGATGAACCGAAGATTGTGGAGTTATTACAGATTTATCTGGAGATGCAGGGGCATAAGGTGATAAGTGCTTATGATGGTGCTCAGGCTCTTGCGTGTTGGCAGCAGAATAAAATAGACATGGTGCTGACGGACATTATGATGCCCCAGGTGGATGGTTATGATTTGGTAGAAAAGATTCGTAGTGAAAGTAATGTTCCCATACTCTTTTTGTCAGCGAAAACGGATGTGGTGGATCGTGTAAAGGGACTACAGTTAGGTGCGGATGATTATATTTTAAAGCCCTTTGACCCTTTGGAGGTGGCTACCAGAGTATCTGCCAACTTAAGACGTTGTTACGGATATAGTGCACCGGAAAGTAAGCAGGAGCTAATCTGTGGAAATCTTAGATTGGATAGTGGTAAATGCTTGTTGCTGAAAAAGGGACAGGTAGTGGAATTGACTGCATTGGAGTATCGTATGCTACAGCATTTCATGGAGAATCAGGGAAGGGTGCTTACCAAGAATCAGATTTATGAGGCGGCTTGGGAGGAGAATCAGTTTCCGGATGATAACAGTATCATGGTAGCTATCAGTAAGTTGCGTGGCAAGCTGAATGATGGGGAGTACGAGTATATTCATACCATTCGTGGTTTAGGATATCGCATGGAGGCGAGAAATGAAGGGTAAGCGTAAGAAGCGGTTACGGGATTATTTGGGTGGACTACTGTTTATATGTGTTTTGGTAAGCTTATTTGCAGATGATTTTGTAGACTTCTTTTTAGGTTTCTTTGCCGGCTTTTATGAACTGGAAGAAGAGGAAGCTATCCGGCAGTATGGGGATTTGAGCCGTACTGTGGGTGGTCTTGCATTAGTAGTGGTAGTCATCATTCTGCTATTTGTGTTTAGAAAGGTTCGGCGTAAGGTGACGGAACCTATCGAACAGTTGGCAGTAGGCATGGAACGTATCAGTCAGGGAGAGTTGGATGTGAAGGTACCCACAGATGGTGATTTTGAGTTTGAAGAGATTCAGTTAACTTTTAATCGAATGGTGGCTGAGCTGGATAAAGCCAAGAAAGCAAGAGAATTGCAGGAACAGCAGAATCAACAATTGTATGCCGGAATTGCCCATGATTTGAAAACGCCTATGACTATGATTATGGGCTATGCTAAGGTTTTGGAAAGTAACAGGAACCTTTCGGAAGAAGATACTATGCGTTACTTACAAACCATTGTAGAGCAAACCCGGCAGGCTAATAATCTGTTGGATTCCTTGTTGACGTATGCCAAACTGGAGAATCCGGCATACGCACTGACAAAAGAAAAAAAGGACTTGGCAGAAATTTTGCGCTCCTGTGTGGCGGGATTCTATCCTACCATGGAAAGCAATGGTATAGAGGTGGAATTGGATATCCCCGATAGGAATGTGAAATTTAGTGTAGATGAACCTCAGATGAGAAGAGTATTTTTAAATTTACTTACCAATATGGTAAAACATAATCCGGTGGGAACGAAGTGCAAAATTGTAATGGAGGAAAATGTGGAGTTGTCCCAAGAGGATAGGGGGATTCGTGTAACAATAGCAGATAATGGGCCTAAGATAACCGGGGAGTTACAGGAGCGTTTGTTTGAAACCTTTGCCGTAGGTGACAGCTCCAGAAATACCAAAAATGGTAGCGGTTTAGGTCTGTCCATTTGTAAGAAAATTGTAGAGAAACATGAGGGTAGAATATTCTACATGAATGAGTGGGAAGAAGAATATAAAGCTTTTGTTATAGAACTTGTAGATAAAAAGTATCATTGCAGTTAATATGAATACGTGTTAGAATATTCATATGGGTACTTGCAGTTTAATCACATGGTTTTGCTTTTAGTACGAGGGATAACATATGAATTTTACCAAGCGTTTGATGAAAGATTTCGCAGTAGATGCGGATCGAAGAGTTTCTGCTATTTGTCGGAGTATCATGGTGCTCATGGTATTGGTTATGGTGTTAAATAAGGTGAAGGTATTTAAGATTACCGGCGAGATATATCCCACCTTGGTAGTGGCCATGGTAATTTTATTTGTTCCTACCATACTGCATGATATTTTGAAGCTGGAAGTGAAGTGGGCCAGATACTTATTGATGACATTGTTAGTGTTTATGTCCGGTTTGTTGTATGCCATTTTGTCTTACCATGTAATTATCATGTTTACATTTCCGATGGTAGTTTCCTGCTTGTATTGTGATAAAAAATGTGTAATCTATACCTATTTGTTATCTGTGCCGGTGATGGCAATAAGTCACTTAATAGCACTTAATTTAAAAGTAGTGCCGGATGAACCATTGATTACCCTTTTTGGTACTATAGTATATGGTGTAATTCCAAGAGTGATTGAGTTGTTGGCTATTACAGTGGTATGTGCCAGCGTTACCAACAGAATGCAGAAGTTGGTTTCTGATTTGATTCAGAAGAACAATGAGCTGTATGAGGACCAGCAAACCTTACTGGGTTCTCTGGCAGAGCTCATAGAGGCACAGAGTCATGAAACCGGCCGCCATGTTAAGAGAGTATCTGCTTATACTGAAATCTTATGTAAGGCACTTGGCTTATCTGAAGAAGAAACCTGGAAGGTAAGCGTAGCCAGTATGATGCATGATGTGGGGAAGATTGCAGTGCCCAAGGAAATACTATATAAGCCCTCAAGATTGAGTGACGAGGAGTTTGAAGAAGTTAAGAAGCATGTAGATTACGGATATGATATTTTGAGGAATTCTCCCGGTGAAATTATCCAAATCGCAGCGGATATTGCCCAGCAGCATCATGAAAGATACGATGGTGTGGGATATCAGCAAAATTTGAATGGAGAAAATATCAATTTATTTGCCAGATGTGTGGCCATAGCCGATGTGTTTGATGCTTTGGTAAGTAAGCGCTGTTACAAGGAACAGTGGACGCCGGAGGATGCCAGAAAAGAAATTATGAATCAGAGCGGAAAGCAGTTTGATCCTAAGCTGACAGCACTGTTTGATGAACATTTTGATGAGTTTTTAGAGGTTATGCATAAATATCCTGATAACTAAGAAACAGGGAATCATTGAGTGATATGATTCCCTGCTTTTCATTTTGGGTAAAACATGGTACACTTAAGGGTAGCGAATGCAAAACAGGAGGCAGATTATGTTACTGATTCAGAATGGTTATGTGATGGACCCCAAGTCCGGCCGCGAAGGCGTACAGGACGTATTGGTGAAGGATAAAAGAATAGAAAAAATGGGTACTGATTTGGCGAAAGCTTTAAGTGAGCAGGAGCTGACACAGTGCCAAATTATAGATGCAGAGGGCAAGATTGTGGCTCCGGGTCTGGTGGATGTGCATGTGCATTTCAGGGAGCCGGGCTTTACCCACAAGGAGGATATCGAAACCGGCAGCAAGGCAGCAGCCAAGGGTGGTTTTACCACCGTGGTACTGATGGCCAATGTAAAGCCTCAGGTGGATAATGTGGAGACTCTGCAGTATATTTTGGAAAGAGGTAAGACCACCGGTATTCATGTGGAGACCTGTGCCAATGTAACCATGGGCATGGCAGGCAAGGAGCTGGTGGATATGAAAACACTGGCAGAAAGCGGTGCGGTAGGATTTACAGACGATGGTGTGCCCATTATGGATGTGGAACTGGTACGTGAAGCCATGAAGCAGGTGGCGGCACTGGATATGCCCATCAGCTTCCACGAAGAGGATGCCACGCTGATAACCAATAACGGTATTAACCGTGGTAAGGCAAGTGAATTCTATGGTATCGGCGGCTCTCCCAGAGAGGCAGAAATCAGCCTTTCCGGCAGAGATTTGCAGCTGGCTTTAGAGACCGGCGCCTGCATCAATATCCAGCATATTAGCTCCAAGGAAGCGGTAGAGCTGGTGCGTCAGGCCAAGAAACAGGGAAAGAATATTCACGCGGAGGCAACGCCCCATCATTTTACGTTAAATGAAGAGGCGGCTATTAAATATGGTACTATGGCAAAGATGAATCCCCCTCTTCGTGAGGAGGCAGACCGACTGGCTATTATCGAAGGCCTCGCAGATGGCACTATTGATTTGATTGCAACAGACCATGCACCCCATACGGCAGAGGAAAAGGCGAAGCCTATTACAGAGGCACCCAGCGGTATTATCGGTCTGGAAACAGCGCTTCCTTTGGCGATTACGGTTTTGGTAAACGGTGGACATCTGACTATGATGCAGGTGCTGGAGAAAATGGCTTACAATCCTGCACAGATGTATCATTTGGATGCAGGTTACCTGGCGGAGGGTGGCCCTGCGGATATAATTATTATAGATAAAGATGCTATTCAGGTGTTTGAAGAATACGCCTCTAAGGCGTCCAATACGCCTTTTACAGGCTGTAAGATGAACGGTGTGGTTTGCACTACCATTTGTGATGGGAAGGTAGTGTACAGCACGAAACGATCAATATTAGATAATAAAGTATTATTAGGTATTACGTGTATTCCTTATATTGTTATTCTTTTAATAGCTGTCTATTGTTATTTTGGTTGGGGTCGGGCGGATTTTTACAGTGAAGGATGGTGGGGCGTTTTTAATGGTTTGACGTTTATTGGTTTATTTCTGATATATACTCCTTTGGGTATACTTTTGCTTGCATGTATTCTTTATCAAATTATGTATATTAATAATTGGCATAAAAAACGAAAAAAGTAAATGATCGATTCAGAAGGAAATGAAATGCAGAAAGGATTTAAAGAGATGAAAGAAAAAGTAACCGCAAAGGTGATTTCCCAGAAGGAAATTGCAGAAAACATTTTTGATATGTGGATTGAGACCGGTCTTGCAAAAGAAGCTCATCCCGGACAGTTTGTGGGAGTGTACCCCAAGAATAAGAGTACTATTTTACCCAGACCCATCAGTATTTGTGAGGTAAATGAGGAACATACTGCACTTCGTCTGGTGTACCGTATTGCAGGTCAGGGAACTAAGGAGTTTTCCGGATACGAGGCAGGAGATAGCGTAGAAATCCTGGGAATCCTGGGTAATGGATTCCCCTTGGAAGAAGGAAAAGGCAAAAAGGTATTCCTTATGGGCGGGGGTATCGGTGTGCCCCCTATTTTGCAGTTGGCAAAGGAATTAGAAGCAGACAAGCAGGTGGTGGTTGGATACCGTGACAACAATCTGTTCTTGAAGGATGATTTGGATAAGTATGCAACTGTATATGTAGCAACGGAAGACGGTAGCGTAGGTACCAAGGGAAATGTCATGCATGCCATTGAAGCCAATGCTTTGGATGCCGAAGTGATTTTTGCCTGTGGTCCCATGCCCATGCTTCGTGCCATCAAGAAATATGCAGCGGAGAGGGGCATCAAGGCATATATTTCCCTGGAAGAGCATATGGCCTGCGGCGTAGGTGCCTGCTTGGGTTGTGTGGTAAAGACCAAAGACATTGACCATCATTCTCACGTACACAATGCCCGTATTTGTACGGACGGACCTGTATTCGAGGCAGAGGAGGTGGAAATCTAATGATTAACACAAGTGTAAATATTGCCGGTGTAGAATTAAAGAATCCTGTGATGACCGGTTCCGGTACCTTTGGCTCCGGTATGGAATATGGTGAATTTGTAGATTTGAACAGACTGGGTGCAGTAGTAACCAAGGGTGTGGCAAACATTCCCTGGCCGGGCAACCCGACTCCCCGTGTGGCTGAAGTGTACGGTGGTATGTTAAATGCCATCGGTCTGCAGAACCCGGGTATTGAAGTATTCTGTGAGAGAGATATTCCTTTCTTAAAGCAGTACGATACCAAGATTATTGTAAATGTTTGTGGAAAAAGCGTAGAGGATTATTTGGAAGTTGTGGATAGATTAGGCCATGAGGATATTGCCATGATGGAAATTAATGTATCCTGCCCTAATGTAAAAGAAGGTGCTATTGCCTTTGGTCAGAAGGCAGACGCCCTTTACAATATTACCTCTGAGATTAAGAAGCGCGCAAAGCAGCCAATTATTATGAAGCTGAGCCCCAATGTAACGGATATTACCGAGATGGCAAAGGCAGCGGAGGCAGCAGGTGCGGACGCTATTTCCTTGATTAATACCCTGACCGGTATGAAGATTGATATTCACAGACGAAAATTTGCTTTGGCTAATAAAACCGGCGGTATGAGTGGTCCCGCAATCAAGCCCGTGGCAGTGCGCATGGTTTATCAGGCTGCACATGCAGTGAAGATTCCGGTAATCGGTATGGGTGGTATTGCTACCGCAGAGGATGCCATTGAGTTTATCTTAGCCGGTGCTACCGCAGTCAGCGTAGGAGCCATGAATTTTGTGAATCCTTATACTACTATTGAAGTTATTGAGGGTATTGAAAAGTACATGGAGACTTACGGCGTGAAGGATATTAAGGATTTAATCGGTGCCGTAAACGAATAAAAAATTGAAAGCTGAACATAACTTCCTGGCATCAAATGGTGTCAGGAAGTTTTTTGTTAGAAAAACGTAAGAATTTGTAAGAAAGTCTTAAACGGAGAACCACCCGAACTTTGATATAATAAAATTAATAAGAGACGGGAGGAATATCTATGAGAACTATAGCAGCCAAGCTTTTCATTTTTTTCATTTGTTGTCTGGGACTGGCGGCTTGTGGAAAGGATACTGATAATACACAGGAAGTACCGGGAATCACAAGTGATGGTGGTGAATATGTGTACATGCCTACTTTTTGGGAGTTAGACCCCTTGGAAGGAATAGAGGGAGAGCGGTACATGGTGAGAGGCGTACTTCCCACAGAGGAACAGTTATATTATGCGGTAAAAACTTATGATGAAGGAAGCGATATGTATATTTTCTATCGTTCTTATCAGGAGTTTTTAATCATAAATCAAATTCCTACAAGGGTTTTGCAGGCAACAGGAGCGCCTATTGTGGATATTTTTATGGAAGAGGGAGAGGAAAATTTCTATATACTCTGGTCGGATTATATTGCTGCGGAGGAAGAAAGTTATGATTATTTAAGTAAGATTACTTATAATAAGATTACCCAGTCCTACATATCTGAATATAAGGTGAGTCTGGATGAATTGTGGGCAAATAAGTGGAACAGTTTTTTGGGTACAATGGTGGTGGATAAGGAAGGAAATCTTTATGGATTTTCCGACAGTCTCGTTTATGAGTTTGATGCAGAAGGCAATTTGTCGCGAACTATTGAGTGGCAAATAAAGGATTATAACCGGATACTTTGTCTGGAAGATGGCAGAATATTGGTAGGCTATTACGAGCGAGGTAAATTTAAACTGGCTCAGTGGAATCCGGATACCGGACAGATGGGGGAACCCTTTGCAAATCTTCCGGAAGGTTGTCAGCAGATTTGGCCTGCCAGGGAAAATAAGGTGTTGGTAAGTGACGGAAAAACGCTCTTTACCTATGATGTGGGCTCAGGGGAAAGTCATCCCCTTTTGAATTGGCTGGATTCCAATATCAGTGTGGGTAATATCCGAAGTGTAGGAATGACAGAAAATGATGGGATTGCCGTAGTCAGTAGTCAGTCCGGAGAGAACCCTTTTCTCACAAAGTATGAGTTCGCACTGTTGTCCAAGGTAGAGAAATCAAAGGTGCCGGTAAAGGAAGTCATTACCCTGGCAACCGTAGCAGCACCAAGTGATGAGCTAAATCGTGCGGTAGTGGAATTTAATAAAGCAAATCACCAATACCGTGTGGAAATAAAGAGTTATTTAGAAGAACAGACAGATTGGTCTAAACTTACGGATGCCCGTAATCGATTTATGGCAGATTTGGTCAGTGGTAATGGTCCGGATTTGATTTATTTGGAACATTTGGACTGGGTTAATTTGGCAAAGAAGGGTGTTTTGGAGGAGTTGACACCATACTTAACAAGAGCGGGTGGTATTGGAAAAGAGGATTTTCTGGAAGCAGTAATAAAGGCTTATGAGATAGAAGGAAGTCTTTATACCATTCCTCGAGGGTTTACTTTAAACACGCTGATGGGTAAGGAAGCTGTGGTGAATACTTTGGAGAACTGGACATTTGCAGATATAAAAACACTGATGCAGGATTACCCGAAGACTGCGCTGATATATGGTATGGACGTCTATTCCTTTATCAGAATGTATATACAATATGGGGAGGCAATTTTTGTAGATGAAAATAATCAGTGTCATTTTGACGGGCCGGAGTTTGCAGAGCTTTTAACATTCGTTACGCAGAGGGAAAATGCTCTTGTCATGGGATTTAGTCCCCGTGCAGATTTTTTGCTGAATAAATATCATCTGTTAAAAGTAGATATTACCGGTTTAGAAGCATACCAGATGTATTTCCAGTTTTTTAAGGGGGAGGGAACTTTGGCCGGCTATCCTACAGCAGATGGAAGCAGAGGGGTACTTTTGGAAGGAAGTGAAATGATGGCCATATCCTCTCAAAGTACAAAGAAAGAGGGAGCATGGGCTTTCCTGGAGGTTTATTTGCAAGGGGAAGTTAGTACCTATTGGCAGATGCCTACTTTGGTCAGTGCTTTTGAAGAAATAGCAGGTAAGGCCATGACGGTTGAATACGAGTATGATAAAGAGGGCAATCTTAAATATGATAAGGCCGGTAATCCGGTGCAAAAAGTAAAGAGGCAATACGGACATTATGATTTTAATGCGGATATTTATGCCTTGACAGAGGAGGAACTGGAAGGCTTTTATGAATTACTGAAGCATGCTGTGAGGGGAAATAGTGAGTCAATGATTACTCAAATTGTTATAGAGGAGGTATCCCCCTTCTTAAGCGGACAGAAGACTGCGGAAGAAGTAGCAGCGATTATTCAAAGTAGAGTACAGCTCTATTTGGATGAAAATTATTAGAAAAGACATATTCAGAAACCTACCTTCATATATATACCTTAGGTGTATATATGGAGGTGTTTTTGTGTGGAGTTAGTTAAGAAAAATGTACATATGGATTTTACAAAAGCTTCTGCAAGTACCCAGTTTGTATTGGAGGATGATATTAATTTATCGGATACCAAGCCGGATATGGACTCTGTTTGCTTAGAAAAAGGTCAGGTTGTAGTGGAGGAAGTAAAGGCCTATGAAGATGCAGTAGTGGTTCGGGGAAGATTGCAGTTTGCCATTCTTTATCATTCGGATGAGGAAAACAAGTCTTTGGCGGTAATGGAAGGGAAACTTCCCTTTGAGGAGAAGGTACAGTTGCCCGGAGTGGATGGTGGAGATAGTGTAAAGGCAGAAGGCACCATTGAGGATTTGAGTGTAAGCCTGATTAATTCCCGGAAAATCAGTGTGCAATCCGTTGTGAATTTAAAGGTAACTGCAGAGGATATTTGTGATGCCCAGATGCCTATTGGTTTACATGATGCCAAGGGACTGGAATTTCGAAGAGAACCTATGGAGATAGCGCAGATTGCCATTTCCAAGAATGATGTATTCCGTATCAGAGAAGAAGTGACCCTCCCAGGCAATTACCCGGACTTGTTTCAAATATTGTGGGGCTCGCTCAATTTAAACGATGTGGAAATACGTTCGCATATGGGAAAAATTTCCCTGCAGGGCGATTTACAGATGCTTTTGATTTATGAAAGTGATGAAGGAGAAATACGATGCCTGGAGAGTACTATTCCTTTTAGTGGCAATCCGGAATGCCAGGGCTGTACGGAAGAGATGATTGCAGATGTAAAATGTAAGATTGCCCAGCAGGATTTGCATATACGACCGGATATGGATGGAGAAGAAAGAGTAATTGCATTGGATGTGCTTTTGGATTTGAATATGAAAATGTATGAAGAGTCCAAGGTTGAAGTGATTTCTGATGTGTATGGAGTTACATCAGTGGTAGAAACTAAGGAAACACCAACCCTACTTCGAAATCTTTTGGCTAAGAATATTGGAAAGCAGAAAATCTCCCAACATCTTCGAATCGGGAAACAAAACAGTAGTATTTTGCAATTGCTTCACAGTGAGGGCTCTGCAGGATTGGATAGTGTAGAAGTGGGCAACGGTACGGTGCAGATGGCTGGAACGGTAAGTTTGCAGATTCTGTATATCAGCGGGGATGAGCGCAAAATGTACGACGTGGTTAAGGCGCAGATTCCATATAAATACGAAATGGAGATTCCGGGAGTGAACCCGGGGGATTTGGTGGATGCTCAGGTAGCATTGGAGCAGGTGCAAGTGATTATACTGGATGGAGAAGAATTGGATGTAAAGGCAGTTTTAGTGTTCCATGTTACTGCTTTCAGGCAGGAGGAACATCGGTTTGTCAGTGAGATAAAAGCAGAACCTCTTGATAGTAAGGTGTTAGCAGGGCTTCCGGGTATCGTAGTTTATATGGTAAAGCCGGGAGATAATCTTTGGAGCATTGGAAAAAGATATCATGTATCTGTAGAAAGATTAAAGAAAATGAATGATTTGACCGGAGATTTGATTGTGCCGGGACAGAAGTTAATAATCGTAAAGGAGGGCATTTAGCCCTCCTTTTTATGGTAGTATTATTCAGCGTCGGTACTGATACCGGCGAGTTCGTCAAATTTTTTCATAACCGCATCATAGGTGCGCTTAGAAATTTCAGGAAGCTCTCCGCCCCATTTTTCTTCTGCCATAGCATATCCTTTTTTGAAAGCTTCGCGCATTTCTTCAACCTTGCTGGGATCTCCGCCTGTAAGTGCGGTAGCAAAATCAATAATTCTGCTGGAAGTAGCTTCTACACCCCAGTAACCATCCTCGGCAATATCAGCTTGAGCCTGAGCCTTTGTAGCAGGGTCTACGGTAAATTTGCCGCTTGCTAAGAATTTCCAGATATCATTTGCCTGACCATAAGCATTGGTCTGCTTACTCATCATCTGTTCAACTAAACTTCTAAGCTGTGCGGTTCTGGCTTCGGCATCAGCCTTTAATTTGTTAATCAAATTTACGTCAGGTTTATACTTTTGGGTAGCCGCAGTCTGCTCGGAACGTTCGTAGATAACGCCGGTATCTTCTGCAACTTTGCTTTCAGCCTTAGCAGTTTCTTTTTTGCTGTCAACTGCGTAGCTTTGGTAGGCATTTTGTGCCTGCACTGATGTAATTCCGTTTACATTCATATCCATTCCTCCTTGAATTCTGAAAAAAAGTGACTATCCACTACTTTGTATATCGTCATATATTAAAAAAAGTTAACAGTTTGTCTTGAAATATTGTATTTTTTTTAGTACAATCGTAGTGTATATTGTATACAAGAAAATGGAGGCAGTATTTGTGGACCAGTGTGTAAGAAAAGCATATGCCAAAATTAATTTGGGTTTGGACGTAATCGGTCGTTTGGAGAACGGTTATCATGTGGTGAAAATGGTTATGCAGACAGTAGGAATTTATGATGTATTAACCTTAAAGAAGATTCCGTCAGGAATTGTGGTCACTACGGATAACGGAGAATTGCCTACGGATGATAATAATTTAATTTATAAAGCGGCTCGTCTTATGCGGGAAGCCTATGGAATTACAGAGGGTGTCAGCATTCATCTAGAAAAGAACATCCCTATTGCGGCAGGAATGGCCGGGGGAAGTACGGATGCGGCAGGTACCTTTTTAGGAATGAACCAGCTTTTTGAAATAGGAGCAACCATACAAGAACTACAGGAACTGGGGGTCAAAGTTGGTGCGGATGTGCCTTATTGTATTATGGGAGGTACCGCTTTGGCAGAAGGAATCGGTGAAATTTTGTCGCCTCTTCCTGCACCGCCACAGTGTCATTTGGTTGTGGCTAAGCCGGATATTAATGTTTCCACAAAATATGTATATGAACATTTGGATGCAGAAGGAGTGGAGACCCATCCGGATATTGACGGTATGATAGAGGCACTGAAAGAGAGCAATTTACAGGGAATTGTGTCCCGTTTGGGCAATGTGTTGGAAACTGTGACGGTGAAGAAGCATACTATAATCAACACCATCAAGCAGTGCATGCTGGAACAGGGCGCGCTGGGAAGTCTTATGAGTGGAAGCGGTCCTACGGTATTTGGTATCTTTACGGATGTTCAAAAGGCCCAGAAAGCAAAAGAAGAAATAGAAAAAAAACAATTAGCAAAGCAGGTATTTGTTACAGATTTTTATAGTTGTAGCAATTAACGTATTTTACAGAAAAGAGGGAGCGTATGCAGGATAATTTGCAGATTCAGATGAATAATTTTTTGCCACTGCGGGATGTGGTGTTTAATACCCTTCGTCAGGCAATTTTAACCGGTGATTTAAAGCCCGGAGAGCGTTTGATGGAAATTCATTTGGCCAATAAGCTGGGTGTCAGCAGAACTCCCATCAGAGAGGCCATCCGTAAGCTGGAATTGGAAGGTTTGGTGACCATGATTCCACGCAGAGGAGCTGAGGTGGCACAGATTACCGAGAAGAGCATGAACGATGTTTTGGAAGTACGACGTTCCATGGATGCTTTATGTGTGGAATTAGCCTGTGAGCGTATTTCGGGGGAGGCATTGCAGGAGTTAGACGGCGCTTGCGATGCTTTTGCAGAAGCGGTAAAGACCAAGGATATCCGCAGAATTGCACAGGCAGACGTGGCCTTGCACGATATTATTGTACAGGCTACGGGGAATCTGAGACTGGTACAATTGATTAATAATCTTTCGGAGCAGATGTATCGTTATCGTTTTGAATATTTAAAGGATATTTCACGTCACCAGAGCCTGATTCAAGAGCATCGTATGATTTTTGAGGGAATTAAGGCAAGAAACAAAGAAGTGGCAAGTTCCGCAGCAAAGCTGCATATAGATAATCAGGAGAAGGCAATTATTGAACAGATTCGTCTGGAAAAAGAGAAAAATCCGGGCAAGTGATTAAAATATATATTTGAGGGCAATACTTCTTTTATCAATAACGAAAAGGAGTAGGGTCATGAAAAATAAATGGTTAGGAATAAGAGTATTTATCAGTATTTGTTTGGCAATCGGATGGTGGGATTTTTGGTATCCGGAATTAACAGAAGCCGCAGGAGTTTATAATGTGGTTTATGAAGAAAGTGCTATACAGAAGTCGGAAGAAATGCTAAAATATGAACTTGATGAATATACTTATTACGACCTTATGAAAATGGAGCGTGAGGATATCCGTTTCCGTTTTCGTTTGTGGGAAATAATCGAAGAATATATGGATAAAGGTTAGGGTTTCAAATGTTTACAGAACAGGGTTTTCATTCGCAAGCTTCAGCACCCATCGGAGTATTTGATTCCGGTGTAGGTGGTCTGACCGTAGCAAGAGAGATTATGCGTCAGATGCCCAATGAAAAAATTATATATTTTGGTGATACGGCAAGAGTACCGTATGGCAGCAAATCCAAGGATACGGTTACCCGTTTCTCCAAGCAGATATTACGTTTTTTGCAGACCTTTGATGTAAAGACCATTGTGGTGGCATGTAATACAGCCAGTGCTTATGCATTGGAGGAATTGGAAAAGGAATGTGATATCCCTATTATTGGTGTAATAAAACCCGGTGCCAAGGTGGCGGCAGAAGTAACCCGCAATGGTAAAATCGGTGTAATTGCGACGGAGGCTACTATTAGTAGCGGTATTTATACTCAGTACATAAAAGAGATGAACAAAGATGTAACGGTGTACGGGAAAGCCTGTCCTTTGTTTGTTCCGCTGATTGAGGAAGGACTTTGGATTGATCCGGTTACAGATGAAATTGCCAAACGTTATTTGACGGAATTAATTGATTTGGACATTGATACCTTGATTTTGGGATGTACCCATTATCCTTTGATTCGTTCTACTTTGGGAAGAATCATAGGTGAGGACGTAACCTTGGTAAACCCTGCGTATGAAACGGCTATCGAACTTAAGGCACTCTTGCAGGAAAGAGGATTGTTGAACGAACATCATCCGGCTTTGGGTGAGAATCAGTACCAGTTCTATGTAAGTGATACGGCAGAAAAGTTTAAAAATTTTGCCAACTCTATTATCAAGTATGGTATCTTGTCTGCTAAGAAGGTAAATATTGAACAGTATTAGGTGAATATGTCATGACAAAAGATGTTGTATTAATAATGGATGCTACCCAGTACTATCCGGGCGAAGAGCCTCAGAATAGCTGTACACAGGTGCCGGCAGAGTATTATTTGCGTAACGGTAGTCATTATGTAATGTTTGAGGAAGTACAGGACGGTTTTACGGAAAAAGTCAAAGGTATGCTGAAAATTAAAAAGGGTAGTGTGGAGTTAAGCAAAAAGGGTCTTATTCAGTCTCATATGCTTTTTGAAAAGGACTTACGATATACTACGGAATATAAAACCCCTTTTGGTGGTTTTATGATGGAGGTATGCACTCATCAGTTGAAGATTTCAGAGTGCGAAGATGAAATATCCATGGAGATAAAGTATTCTCTGGAAAGCGAAGGACGGTCTGTAACAGATTGTTTTATGAAAATAATTATAACAGAAAAACAGCCTGTGGGATAAATACCCAACAGGCTGTAATTTTATTTCATAGGTTTTGCACCGGCCTTTTCCTGAGCTGCTTCGACTGCACGCTTGAAAAAGCCTTTCTTCTTCTGAGGTTGTGCCTCAGACTTGCCGTGTAAGCCCTTTACGCCAAGTACGTAAATACCGCTTACGACTGCTTTTACTTCTTTCTTTACAGGTACGGAATCATAAATCTTCTCATCACAAATAAGTGACATAATCTGGGGACCAACTTTAGCTTTGATGATGGGCATTTTAGTGTTGCGCATCATTTTCGGGGTTTGGTCGATTACCATTTGCGGAAGTCCTGAATCCTTAATCTTTAAACGCTTCTTGTCAATGATTAACATGGACACGGTCTGTTTATTTGCTTCCAGCATCTCCTGCTGTTCTGCTTGCTTTTTCTGCGCCTTCTTACCAATAAAATATAATGCTACAGCGCCAACGATTAATACACAAAGAATTACGATTAATGTAATTCCCCAAGGTCCTATTGCCAGTATCACAAAAATTACCTCCTAAACATATCCATAACTTGCACAAAAATCATTTTAACATTCTTTTTCCTTTTAAGCAATAAATAAATGTATTTTAATGGTTTTTTTAGGAAAGAATAAGATTGTGTGATAGTGCATACATATGCTTAGGGGAGGAAAGAGAACAGGATGGAAGTAATAAAAATTACCGGGATGTTTTTCTTTAGGCATATTTTGCTTTTGAATTTATTGCTTGCCGTAATCATTGTATTCTTTGAACGTCGTAGTCCGAAGAGTGTATGGGCATGGCTTCTTTTATTGCTTTTTATTCCTGTGGTGGGATTTGTTTTTTATCTTTTGCTGGGGACAGACCTGCGAAAACGCAAGATTTTTCGTGCCAAGGAGTTTCAGGATAATATTCAGGAAACCTTACGTCGTCAGGAGTTTTTTATTAAAAGCGTTGACATGGAGTCGGTAGATACGGAATTTAGTAAGTATACGGATTTGGTATTGTACAATATGAAAACCTCCGGTGCGGTACTCAGCAGTGATAATGATGTGGAGATCATAACGGATGGAAATATACTGTTTGAGAAGATGCTGGAGGATATGCGCTGTGCGACTGCTTTTATTCATATTCAATATTATATTATCAGGGATGATATGGTGCTTGAACGCATATTACAGGTCTGTGAGGAAAAGGTGAAGCAGGGAGTGGAGGTACGCATACTATTTGATGCCATGGGGTGTCGTACGGTTAGTGGACGACTGTGGGAGAAAGTAGAGGAAATGGGTATAGAAGTGGCAGAGTTTTTTCCGGCACTTTTCGGGAGGTTTCATCTGCGTATTAATTATCGTAATCATAGAAAACTTATGGTGATTGACAACAAAATCGGTTATATAGGCGGTTTCAATATTGGTAAGGAGTATATTGGTCTGGAGGATAAATTCGGCTACTGGAGGGATACCCACTTGCGAATGGTGGGAGGTGCTGTGGCCGGTCTGGAGTTTCGTTTCTTGATGGATTGGAATTATGCAGCAGGGGAGAGCTTGTTTGAGAATCGAAAGTATTATATGCTACCCCCATCGGGCGAACAGGATTTATGTAAAGTGCAGATTGTTTCCAGCGGGCCGGACAACGGAGATTTGCAAATAAGGAATAATTATCTGCGATTGATTCACAAAGCGCGAAAAAGCATCTATATTCAAACTCCCTATTTTGTGCCGGATGAGGCAATATTGGATTCGCTGATGATTGCCATACGTTCGGATGTGGAAGTAAATATTATGATACCTTGTATGCCGGACCACCCTTTTGTATATTGGGCAACTTACTCTTATATCGGGGATTTGGTAATGGCGGGAGCCAAGTGTTATACCTATGATAATGGTTTTTTACATGCAAAGGGAATGATAATCGACAGCAGTGTGTTTTGCTATGGTACCGCTAATATGGATATTCGAAGCTTTGCTCTGAATTTTGAGGTAAATGCAGTGGTGTATGATGAAAAAAAGGCTTTGGAAATGGAACGTATTTTTCATGAGGATTTGGCGTATTGTACGCAAATTACAAAGGATATTTATGCAGGCAGACCCTTGGGCTTACGAATAAAGGAGCAGGTGTCTCGTTTATTATCCCCTCTTTTGTGACTATTTTATGATTTTTATGTGAAAAATTAGGAAAACCGCATAAAAATACTTTGCAGAATGTTAAGTTTGTGGTATAAATATTTTTATATGTGGGTGTGGGAATTTTATAACACAGACAGGAGAGATATAATGAAAAAAGGATTAGTATATTTAATGACTGCAGTTTTGGCAGTGGGTTTGTTTACAGCATGTGGTACAAAGGAGGATACACAGAATCCCGGAGTGACCGCTACTGCAACCCCCGATGCAACCGGTACAAATAATGCGGTAACACCGGACAGTAATGCAGATAGAGTGGTATTAAAGGATTTCAATACGGAGGAATATGTTACTTTAGGTGATTACAAGAATATTGCAGTAACGATGGCCGGTCCCGGTGTAGACGAGGCAGAATGGAACAGTTTAAACGCTCAGATTTATAATGAGCTTGTACCTGCAGAATATGGTATTATGGATCGTGCTGTAGAAAACGGAGATTGGGTAAATATTGATTATTCCGGCAAGAAGGACGGTGTGGCTTTTGATGGTGGAACCGCAGCAGCACAGCAGTTGGAAATTGGTTCCGGTATGTTTATTGCAGGTTTTGAAGAAGGTCTGGTGGGTGTAATGCCCGGAGAAACAGTAGATTTAAATTTGACTTTCCCAACTGATTATGGCAATACGGAACTGGCAGGACAGGCTGTTGTATTTACCGTAACAGTGAATTATATTTACCCCGGCGAAGAAAGCTGGAGTGATGATGTGGTAGCTGCAGCGGGAAATTTCGAGTATACAACCGTGGAGGAAATGAAGCAGTATGTATACGATTATTTGGCAGAATACAATGCGTACTATTATGATATTAATTTGGAAAATGCAGTAGTAGAAGCATTTATTAATCAGTGTGAATTTAAGTCAGTACCTGAAGAATTGGTTCAGAGTTATAGAGATGATTTCACTCTTACCATGACCAATGAGGCTGCTATGTATGGTATGGACGTAGATACCCTGTGTTATTATTACTACGGAGTAGACCTGAATACCTTCCTGCAGGTTTATGTTGAAGAATCTGCAAAGCAGAGCTTGGCATTCCAGGCAGTAGCTAATGCAGAGAATATGAATTTGAGCGATGCAGATTTTGATGCACGTTTGATGGAATTGGCAACTCAGTATGGCTGTACCACCATTGAACAGTATATTGGTGCAAATCCCAAGGAAGGCTACAGAGAGTTATTTATGTTAGAAGATGTGGTTGCGTTTTTGGTAGAGAATGCTACCGTAAAGCAGCCGGAATAAACAAAAGAAGAGGATTATGAGGAGGGAATTAATATGCAGTTAACAGATATTAAGGATTTATTCCGTAACAAAGAAGAATATATTGGCAAGGAAGTAACCATCGGTGGATGGGTCAGAAGTAACAGAGATCAGAAGAGCTTTGGTTTCTTGGTAATTAATGACGGAACCTTTTTTGAGCCTTTGCAGGTAGTTTACAGTGACAAGCTTTCAAACTTTGAAGAGTTGTGCAAGACCAACGTGGGTGCAGCTTTGGTTATCAGAGGAACTATTGTAGAAACACCTCAGGCGAAGCAGCCTTTTGAAATGCAGGCAGAGGAAGTGTTTGTGGAAGGTCCTTCCAGCGCAGAGTATCCTTTGCAGAAGAAGCGTCACAGCTTTGAATATTTGAGAACCATTTCACATTTACGTCCCAGAACCAACACTTTCCAAGCAGTATTTCGTGTGCGTTCTTTGATTGCTTATGCAATCCACAATTTCTTCATGGAAAGAGGCTTCGTATATGTACACACTCCATTGATTACCGGAAGTGACTGTGAAGGTGCAGGTGAAATGTTCCAGGTAACCACCATGGATCTTAAGAATGTTCCTATGACAGAGGATGGCAATGTAGATTTCAGCCAGGATTTCTTTAACAAGCCTACCAACCTTACTGTAAGCGGACAGTTGAATGGTGAAACTTATGCTTTTGCGTTTAAGAATATTTACACTTTTGGTCCTACCTTCCGTGCAGAAAATTCCAACACCACTCGTCACGCAGCAGAGTTCTGGATGATCGAGCCGGAAATGTGCTTTGCAGATTTGAAGGATGATATGATCTTGGCAGAAAGCATGTTAAAATATGTGATTCGTTACGTGCTTGAGAACGCACCTGAAGAAATGAACTTCTTCAACCAGTTTGTAGATAAGGGACTTATCGAAAGATTGAATCATGTGGCAAACTCTGAATTTGGTCATGTGACTTACACAGAAGCCATTGAACTTTTGGAAAAGAATAACGACAAGTTTGATTATAAAGTATACTGGGGTTGCGATTTGCAGACCGAGCATGAGCGCTATTTAACAGAGGAAATTTTCAAGCGTCCCGTATTTGTAACTGATTATCCGAAGGAAATCAAGGCTTTCTACATGAAGCTTAACGAAGACGGCAAGACCGTAGCCGCTATGGACTGTTTGGTTCCCGGTATCGGTGAAATTATCGGTGGTTCTCAGAGAGAGGACAAATTGGAAGTATTGGAAGCTCGTATGGAAGAAATGGGACTTAACAAAGAGGATTATGGTTTTTATCTTGATCTTCGCAGATACGGTTCAGCACGCCATGCAGGTTTCGGATTGGGATTCGAAAGATGCGTTATGTACCTGACCGGTATGGGCAACATCAGAGACGTAATTCCGTTCCCCAGAACTGTTAATAACTGTGAGTTGTAAAATAAGCCATGCATAAAGGAAGTGACAATGTCGCGTTGTAAGCTTGCTTACATAAGAGACATTGTTGCTTTTTTTATATACGGCGTTTTGCCGTACGCGAGATTTTTAGCTGCGTAGCAGCGGAAAAGACTGCGAAGCAGTCAAATCGAGCGTGGCATGGCTTATTATACATGCAAAGCGTGGCATGCCTTATTTTACCTAAAATATTAAGAATAAAAAGGGGTGCTTTTTTGACGAAAATATGCTATTCTTGTATTATGAGAAGATTTGTGAAAAAAACATTTAACTTTATAGTGATATTAATATTATCCTTTACTTTTGCAGGACCTGTTTTTGGTGATGGGATGCAGGTTTACGCCGATACGATCCAGGAAAAAGAGGAAGAGATTTCCCGCATTGAAGATATTATTGCGGGACTGGAGGGAAATATCGATTCCATGACTGGTGAGCAGGAGGTACTTTATGAACAGATTGATGATCTTAACGCAGAAATTATCAATGTAATGGCGGAAATAGAGTACCTGAAGGGTGAAATTGCCGTGAAGGGCAAGGAAATCGCGGCTAAGCAGGTAGAACTAGTGAAGGCTAAGGAAGTGCAGAAGGAACAGGAAACTGCAATGGCACAGCGCATTAAGCTAAGCTATGAGGCTAAGGAAACCAAGGGGACGCTGGCAAAACTTATTGGTAATTTCAGTTTTTCTGATTTATTGAATCGTACTACTTATGCGGAGAGTGTGTATGATTATGATTCTAAAATGTTAAAGCAGTATGAGGAAACCAAAGAGCAGGTAGAGCAGATAAAGCTGGATTTAGAAACGGAAAAGGGAAATCTGGAAGCGTCGGAGCTGGCGTTGGAAGCGCAGAAGAAATATTGTGATGAGTTGAAAGCAGAACTTCAGGCAAAGGCGGAGGATTATGAGACCTTGATTGCTCAAGCAGAGCAGGAAGCCAAGGTGGCGGAGGCGCAGTTAAAGAAAGAACGTCAGGAATTGGCGAAGTTACAGGAAGAGGAGCGCCGCAGAAAAGCACAGCAGACGGCTATGAATGCTACTTATACTACGGATTATAACGAGTTGATTGATGCTTCTACCGGTAGTGATCTGGGTAAACAAATGGCAAAATTCGGTTGTCAGTATATTGGTAATAAATATGTTTATGGCGGAACCAGTTTGACAAACGGAATTGATTGCTCCGGCTTTACCTATCGTATTTATGAAAACTTCGGTTATACGCTTCCGCGTACCTCCTATGCCCAGAGAAGTGTGGGAACGGAGGTGACTTTGGAGAATGCACAGCCGGGTGACTTAGTATGTTATAGTGGTCATGTGGGCTTGTATATCGGTGGCGGTTATATAGTGCATGCCAGCAACAGTAAACCTTATCCTCAGGGAGGCATTAAGGTAAGTAAAGCCACATATAGAAGCATTTTGTCCATACGCAGAGTAATAGAATAGAAGTAGATTTTATATGAGGAAATGGTGAAGGACGGATGGATTTACACAAAAGACATAGTTTCTATTGGAACCTGTTACATCTTCCGGTAGAATTATTTATTAAGATTAAATTTGGATATCAGTACAAAAAGGCCAAGGCAAAGGATTTGCCGGAAAATTATATTGTATTGTCCAATCATGTGACAGACTTTGATCCTATTTTTGTTGGTATGGCTTTTCAGAAGCAAATGTATTTTGTGGCTAGTGAACATGTTAGCAGATGGGGATTTCTGTCCAAGTTATTAAATCATGTATTTGCACCTATTCTGCGTTATAAGGGCACAACAGCAGCGTCTACGGTTATGGAAATGATACGCAAAGTTAAGGAAGGAAAGAGTGTCTGTATGTTTGCGGAAGGCGCACGCAGCTGGGACGGTGTGACGGCTTATATCCAGCCGGCTACCGGAAAGGTAATTAAAACGGCCAAATGTGCGTTGGTTACCTTTCGAATCGAAGGTGGATATTTCGTAAGTCCCAACTGGAGCGAAGGAGGTACCAGACGAGGACGCATAAGCGGCAAAATGGTAAATGTGTACACCAAGGAACAAATTGCTTCTATGAGCGTAGAAGAGATTAACAAAGTCATTGCCCAGGATTTACATGAAGATGCTTATGAACGCCAATTACAGTCTCCGGCCAAGTATAAAGGTAAGCAGCCAGCCGTAAAGATGGAGAATTTATTGTTTATTTGTCCGAAATGCGGAGCACTGGACAGTATTCATTCTAAGAAGGATACAGTAAGTTGTAAAAAATGTGACATGCAGTTTTGCTACAATGAATATGCTATGTTAGAAGGCATTGAAATGCAGACAGTGAAAGAATTGGCAGCATGGCAAAAGGAAGAAGTAAAGAAGGCTGCAGCGGACGGAACGCTGGAGTATTCAGCATCGGAAGGTGTACTGCAGAGTGTTACGAAGGGCGAAGAGATTCTCTTAGGTCAGGGACCTATTACACTTTCCAAAGAAAAACTTTCCTGCGGAGAGTACAGTGTGGCATTTGATGATATTATGGATATGGCAATGCATGGAAGACATGCATTGGTTTTTTCCACCAAAGAGGTTTATTATGAACTTAAGGTAAGTGAAGCCGACAATGCATATAAGTTTCATTTACTTTATGAATATTACAAAACAGGAACAATCCGATAGAAATGTGGCACTCTCCGGTGAAAACCGGGGAGTGTTTTTGAAAGCAGAAAGAGACGTGGAAGAACTAAAACGTAAAAGCTGCAAAATTACTTGACTTTGTCACTTTAAAGTGCTACAATGCAAAAGAATAAAGACAAGAAGAGGTAAATTATGATGCAAATGCATTTTCACAGAAAGCTTCCGATTCCTCAGGAGGTAAAAAAAGAGTTTCCTTTAACAGAACGCATGATGCAGGTAAAGGCAGAACGTGATGAGAGCATACGAGCTGTTTTTAACGGTAGTTCTGATAAATTTATCTTAATAATCGGACCTTGTTCGGCAGACCACAGAGAACCTGTGTTGGAGTATATTTCCAGACTTCGTAAAATGGAAGAACAGGTATCGGATAAGATTGTGATTATCCCCAGAATCTATACCAACAAGCCCAGAACCACGGGACAGGGGTACAAGGGAATGTTGCATCAGCCGGACCCGGAGGCCAAGCCGGATATGTATAAGGGTATTGTTGCTATTCGTGAATTACATATGGCAGCGCTACGTGATTATGACTTTACCTGTGCGGATGAAATGCTTTATCCTGAGAATCACCGTTATCTGTCGGACTTGCTTTCATATGTTGCGGTGGGTGCGCGGTCCGTGGAAAACCAGCAGCATAGACTTACTGCAAGTGGCGTGGGAATTCCTGCCGGTATGAAGAATCCTACCGGGGGAGATTTGAACGTAATGATGAATTCCATTATAGCGGCGCAGTCAAGCCACACCTTCCTTTATCGTGGTTGGGAAGTAACAACGGAAGGAAATGAATATGCGCATGCGATTTTGCGCGGATATGTGGACTTTGCAGGTCGCAGTGTTTCCAATTATCACTATGAAGACCTTTTGCGAGTGGGTGAACTCTGCGAAAACGTAAATCTGAAAAATCCTTCCGTTATTGTAGATACCAATCATAACAATTCAGGAAAGCAGTATTTGGAGCAGATACGTATTGCCAAGGATGTGGTACACAGCCGCAACCAAAATGAAGATATTAAGCGCTTGGTTAAGGGCTTGATGATTGAAAGCTACATTGAGGATGGCGCACAGGGAGCCGGGGAGCATGTATTTGGCAAATCTATTACGGATCCTTGTCTTGGCTGGGAAAAAACAGAACGATTGATTTTGGAACTTGCGGAGAAGCTGTAGGCAAGTGCTGGTATAGGGTAGTTGTGCCGAAGTGGTGGTTGAGTTAAGAACAACTACTGCGTTATTGAAAGAATTGGTACTCGTGATATGATTTTCTTAGAATCAATCATTAGGAGGACAAGATGTTGCATTTACCTGAAAATTTGAAGAAATACCGTATGATGAAGAATTTGACCCAGGAAGAGGTGGCAGAATATTTGCGTATTACGCCGCAAAGTGTGTCGAAGTGGGAACGCGGGGAATCTTACCCGGATATTACTTTCTTACCGGCATTGGCAAATATCTTTGAGACAAGTATTGACTTGCTCATTGGAATGGATACCATTCGGGCAGAGGAAACACGCTATAATATTCATAAAGAGGCTATGAAATATCAAAGAAGCGGTGATTATGTTATGGCTGAGAAGACGTACAGGAATGCACTGTTATTATATCCTAACAAACCTGGAATGATTCTAGGGTTAGCCGGTACGCTGGCTTTAAAGGGAGATACAGAAGAAGCCATCGAATTAACAGAACGGGGATTAGCTTTATCGGATAGTGAAAAGCAGAAGGCAACCATGCGGGCAACGTTATGTTTCCTGTATCTAAAAGCAGGCAGAGGAGATAAAGCAAATCAACTGGCAGCGCAGCTTCCTCATATGAGAGAGAGCAGAGAGGTGATTCAACCTTTAATACAGCAGGGATTGAAGGAAGAGCAGATTGATGCAAATATTAAAAGTCTTCTTCTTGGAGAGGGAGAAGGGATGTAGTACGAAAATAAAAGGGTGTCTAAAGGTCGGAAAACGACTTTTGGGCACCTGTTTTTTTCGGTAACCCCATATCCATGATAAATAGATACAATCCATGAAAAGTTGATTTATTTTTCCGTCCTAATGCGTCATAATGAGGGTAGCAAGTGACTACATACAAGATTGAATTGAAATGATGGGAGGCGAACCTATGGATGCAAAGAAAACAGGTCTGTTTATCGCAGAAAAAAGAAAAGAGAAAAACTTAACCCAGCAGGATTTGGCCGATAAGTTACATTTAAGCAATCGTACCATATCCAAGTGGGAATGCGGAAAAGGTATGCCGGACAGCGCGGTTATGATGGAGTTGTGCGAAGCGTTGGATATTAGTGCGAATGAATTGTTGTCCGGAGAACATATTGCAAATGAAGAATATAAGGCAAAGGCGGATAAGAATATAATTGCATTGATGAATGTACCTAAAAATACATATAAGCAGAGTCTGCTGTCCGCGGTGTTTGGTTTGTTATCGGAGCTTATACTGGTACTGTTTTTACTTGTATGTGTTTGGGCGAATGTTATGGATGGTACGTCTATACATGATTTCATGGATTTGCCTGCAATTTTGATTATTGTGGGAACGACTGCAATAATACTGATGATAACCGGTTTGGCTAAAAGCTTCATCCGAGCCTTAAAAATATCCTGTGGGTTTAGGCTTGACATATCCATTGAGGAAATGGAAGGGTGTGTAGCCTCCATAAAAGTAGTGATGTTGTCAGCTTTTTTTGCAGGGTTTACTTTGTTTGTTGCTTCGGTAATAGGAACCTTGGTGAATGTAATGCCAAATAGTGCCGGAGCTATTTATGTGGGAATTGCTGTAAGTTTGTTAGGACCATTATACGGTGCAATTATTTGCGTGATAATGATTCCGGTGTTGGGGAGATTGTATAAAGTGAAAAGTGAGACGTGGGAAAAAGATTAATAATAAAAATTTTCTAACCAACAAATGATATTTGCCACTATATCTATGAAAGCTTTCAAAAGTACATTTCGAAATGAGGAACTTATGACAAAGGGGAATGGTCAGAATTTGACAGCATTTTATTTTGAAAATTAGGTGAGAATATCTTTCCAATTTCGGCGATTATATCCAATTCGGAGAATGATAACGACATGCATAGCTTCAACTATTTCAAAGAATATATAGTAGTTTTTGTAGGGCATACAGCGAATGCCTTGACTTTGCAAAATGTCATCTTGAACAAGTGGGAATTTATAAGGAAAAAATTTTAACTGTGAAATAGAAGTTCTAAGACCTTTAATGAAATTGCTTGAAATGTCAGGTTCTAATAATGTGTATGTGATATAGTCGCCAATGTCAATGATATCGTCCTTGGCTCGTTGGGTAAGAGTTATACGATATTCATTCATTGGCGCTATACCTTTCTTCTAATTCGTTAAAGGTAGAGTCGAAATCGAGTAGTTTATTGTTATAGGCATCTTGCAAGCCTTCTTTGACAAAACCACGAATTTCCATCCGAGTAATTTCTTCTTGGGAATAGTTAATTGTTGCTTCCATAAAAGACCTCCTTTTTATTTATAATATAATGGTATCACTGTTTTAATAATTCTACAATGATAAAATTATTAAATATTTTATCTTAGGGCAGATAAGGTATAAAAGGCAGAAATACAATTGTTACTTGAGTGACTTGTAATTGTATCAGTGATAGAATGAATTATGAAATTGGACTAAGTTAATGGAAACGAAAGAGGGAGTTATGTATGGAAATAGGAGCTATCATTAAAAAACGCCGAGTAGCAATGAAATTAACTCAGGAAGAACTTGCTGAAAAACTAAATGTTACGCCCCAAGCAGTGTCCCGGTGGGAGAACGAGATTTCTTTGCCGGACATTACGTTGGTGCCCAGAATTGCAGAAGTTTTAAAGGTGTCTTGCGATGATTTATTGAAAGGAAAGGAGCCTTGTATTACACATTATGCTCTGGCAGGGGGAATCTTAATAAATGCGTCGGAAGTGTTGATTCAAAATGATATTGATATGCTTTTTGGGTATTGTAAGGAGAAGGAAAAGCGGGAACGTCGTCGGGTATTACATGCGGATGATGCAGATTTTTTGCGGAATATAGTGAAGGATATTCTGAGCAGTCAAGGGTATGAGGTGTTGCAGGCAAAGGATGGAGAAGAGTGCATGGATATGTTGTCGAAGAATCAGGTAGACATTCTGCTTTTGGATATCAACATGCCCGGAAACGGTCTGGAAATTCTGAAAGAGGTAAAGAATACCTACCCTGAACTTACGGTACTGATGCTTTCTGCAATGGCTGATGACAAGACGGTGAAAAAGACACTGGAGCTTGGCGCGGTGGGATTTGTGGCAAAGCCATTTGGACCTGAGGACTTGATAGAGCATTTGAAATATGTGTGAAAGGAATATTAAGGAGCACTCTCAGGTGGAAAACTGAGAGTGTTTTTATTTAGATAATCATGATTCTCAACCATCGGTTTAGCGACTTGACTCTTTATTCTTTGACGAGCATTCTGGTGACAGGTATAATTTTGTATAGAAGTGTTTTAATAGTCATAGATGGTGGAGGTTGCATATGGGAGAGCATAGAGTTGCAATTGGAGGAAAGATATATTCATTGCGTGTGGCGAAAGGGATGACGCAAGAGCAGTTGGCTGCCATTCTTTGTGTAAGTCCGGCGGCTATTTCTAAGTGGGAGCGTAATCTATCGAATCCAAGTATTGAAATGTTATGGGAACTGGCGGACTATTTTGAGTGTAGCATGGATGAACTGGTGGGACGAGAAGAAAATCGTTTGGCAAAGGTGGGCATGTACGATAGTGAGAAAATGCAACTTGTAGAAGTGGTCGAAGAATTGCTAGAGTGCAGTGAAATAAGTAGAAATCAAGGCTTGTTGGCGTTAGATGAACGTATGAAGGAATATGATGGAGAAAGCAAATTTCTACCCTTTGCCATTCATTTTTTCTTGCAGTCCTTAATGAAGAAAATGGATTTGAAGCTGATATTTGAACTCTTAGAGAATTATGTAACCACACTTTCTACTGAGGAGCAAAGGGAAGGCTATATGATTACACAGATCCTTAAAAGGATTGCCGCAGGTGAGAATGCAGAGATGCTGCGGGAAATAGTGGCTTCCTTCGTAGGCGTAGGGTATTGGAAAAGACTGGAGGATGCTAATAGAAAAGAGAAGGGCAAGAGGAATAGGGACGAAATAATCGGGAAGTATAGTGACAAGAAACTGTATTCAGAGAAAACGGATTTGTTGGAACGATTTGAGTTAATAGGTGATTTTGAAATTCAAGTAATTTTGAAAAATTTAGATAACGAAACTTTAACAGCAGCACTTAGTGGAGCTTCCGGGAAAATAGTTAAAGTGTTTTTAGCGAACTTGTCCGACAGACTGCTCTACTTTGTCAGTGAAGATATTGATAATTGGAATGGGACGGAGGAAGATATTTTGAAGGCACAAAGGCGAGTGCTTGCAGTTGGTGGGTGTTTTTTGCCGGAGTGAAGTTTGATGAGTTTCTGTTGTGGAAGATAAGGAGGGGAACTTACATTTGAGTTTCCCTTTTTTGATGTAATAAATACATCATATTTCATAGAAATACATTGATAATTTGTACTCAATATGTTATGATAAAAACGAACGTATATTCGATTTGTGCATAGAGAATGTAAGTGGTTTGCAATTCCAATAAGATGGAATTGCTTTTACTGGATAATAGATTTTGTGAGGTGACATGATGGATTATAAGAACGGAAAAATCGCCCAACAAATAGTAGCAATGCAAAATGGTGATGGAACATGGGGAAAAGAATTTCATTCATTATCAATACCAAACAATAAGAAGCCATTGACAACAGAACAAGCATTGCGTCGGCTAAAACTTTTAGGATTTACAATTCTTGATGAGCCTATAATCAGAGCAGTGGATTGTATGGTGGCTTGTCTAAATGGCGAAAGAAAGATTGATAATTATCGTGAAAAATCTAGGGATTGGGATCAGTTTACAAAATTGATGTTATCTACATGGGTCAGAATATTTCAACCACAGAATGAAACGGCTTTAGAATGCGCTAAGTATTGGGTAACTATAATAGAAAATGATTTTGCTCAAGGTAAATATGATGAAGATACCGGTGAAGTAGATTTTGTTACATTTTACGAGATGAATTTGTTACAAGGACTTTTGAGTGAGGATACAGAAAGTCGTATGCTTGATTATGTAATAAATCATAAAAAGGGTATTTATTATATTTACGATAAGCAAATTAGTGAATTGCCAAAGCATTTTCAAACCGTTGAAACAAGTCGCTATTTAGAAGCTATCGATATCTTATCTGGATATAAATTGGCAAAAGAAAAGCTGGGATTTGTTGTGAAATGGTTGGATGATAACAAAGATGAAAACGGCAAATGGGATTTGGGGGCCCAAGCAAAAGATAATCTTTACTTTCCGCTTTCAGACTCTTGGAGAAGTGCTGAGTGCAGAAAAGCAGATTGTTCAGCAAAAATAAACGCTATTCTCAATAAGTTAAGAAGTTAATCGGAGGTATTACTTATGGCAGTTACAATTAAAGAAGTAAAAAGAGAAAGTTGCCCGGCAACGAGGTTGATTGGTAAAAAGTATGAACAGGGTCCTAATTGGAGCGAATGGTGGGAAAACGATTGGTTTTCTGTTTTGGAGAAAAATCAACCACTTTCGATAAATGGGGATGCTTATATCGGAGCAGTACATATTGTGGACGGAATGCCTGAATATTGGATCGGAATGTTCTTTCGGGTAGACACCGATGTGCCGGATGGATTTGATTTTGTAGATATAGGAGCTTTAGAATATGCGGTGTGCTATTTGTATGATAAAGAGGGTAGTGGTGATTTCTATACGATGGAAACCCACGACATGTGCCTGAAAGAGCTGTTGTCACTTGGATATAAACGTAAGGAAGATGACTGGTGCTTTGAAAGATATAATTGTCCGCGATTTACCACACCTGATGAGAAGGGTAATGTTATCTTGGATTATGGGATTTCGATAGAGGGGTAATATGCTGATAAAGAATATTTGTGAAAGGAATTTTACAGTATGAAAGAGCAACTAAACGATTTATTGTCGAAAGAAACTCTATTAGTGTGGAATGAATTGGTAGATGCCATCGATTTGTTATATGATGTAGATAGATTATGGGATAAGGGATTTGGCAACTGGAGGGTAGAATATAAGTATCGGAGAGGTGGAAAGACTCTTTGCACTTTTTATGCTAAGGAAGGGGTTGCTAACCTTTTGATAATTTATGGAAAAGCCGAGAGAGAAAAATTTGAGAAAATAAAGGATTTGCTTTCGAGACCGATGCAGGATATTTATGAAAGAACAAAAGTGTTGCATGATGGAAAGTGGCTGTGGATACCGATTGATGACGATATCAAGGTTGAGGATATTATCACTATGCTGAAGATTAAAAGAAGGGCAAATCGGAAATAGTCAGATAGCAGGAAGTAACTATATAATTAACATCAGAAGGAATAAAATATAAGAGAATTGATATTTTGATATAGTCATATCCCCTCCGCATGCTACATAAACTATAAAAAAGCATGTTGAGGGGTTTTCTTTTGAAGGATTATATTGAAGAGAGGGCAGTGAGTATTGCCAACTATATTATTGACTACAACGCCACTGTGCGTCAGACTGCCAAGGAGTTTGGGGTGAGTAAGTCGACGGTACATAAAGACTGCACGGATAGGCTTATGCTTATCAATCCTACGCTTGCCAAGCAGGCCAGAAAAGTATTGGACGTGAACAAGTCGGAGAGGCATATCCGGGGAGGCTTGGCGACCAAGGAAAAGTATTTACATAAGCAACCGGAGAGCCATAATTAATACAGTAAACCGTTGGAAAACTTCCGGCGGTTTTTGTTTTGGACATAATTACAGATATTTTAAGTAGAAACACAAAAAATGTTTCATAAAATCACAAAAAACTACAAATTGTGTATTGAAGAATGTGTCAAAATGTAGTTATATTAAAGTGAGGTATCATTTCATTTCACAAAGGGTGGATTAAGATGAAAATATTATTTGTTGGTAATTATGATAATCTGGCAGCAGCAGTTATGGAACGTCTGAGAAAAGAGGAAAATGACTTATATTTGCTTACAAGCAACGTGGACGAGCTTGGCAGAAAGGTAAAAGGTACATACCGTTGCTATGAGCTTGGCAATGGAGAGGGCATGGCCGAAGTTTATCGAACCATTGGACCGGACGTCGTATTGTATGCATGTGCGGATTATCAAAAAGCACAGTGGACCGAGGAACAGAGCGGATGCTTTGCGTTGCTCGCTAATAATCTGGAGGGAGCAGCTTGTGCTAAGGCAGGCAGATTTATGTTTCTTTCTACTACCGAAGTTTACGGAACACCTAAGCAGACTGCAGATGAAAGTACGGCTACAAGACCTGTAACCATCAAGGGACTTTGGATGTGCCAGGCGGAAAATATGGTAGATGCCTATGGTAAAAATCATGACCTGCCGACGACAATTTTGCGTCTCGGGCAGGTGTTTAGCGGAGAGGTTTCCATGGAAAATCAGGATTGCCTTGCCCGGATGAAAGAAAGGATTGCCAAGGAAGAAACTATTGTAAATGAGAATCTTCATCCCATTCATATTAATGATGTAACAGAAGCGATTGTACGTTTGATTGAGAAGGCAGCTGTGGGGATTTATAATATTTGCGGCTCGCAGGCGGTAAAAAGTAGTGTGGTTGCGAAATTAATTGCCAAGGTCGAGGGCATGGAGAAAGAGCCTGTGGTACAGGAAACCGAGTATGCAACCAATGTGGGCAATCATAAGTTGAAAAAAGCTACCGGCTGGAAGGATGTTTGGAAGCTGGAAGAGTTTCTGACCCAGGGAAAAGTGAAGTTTATTTCAGACCCGGTAAGTGATATTACGAAAAAGTTCCGTTTGGGTTTAGGGGGAACGGCACGTTGCCTGTTAGAGAATATTATTCTTTTGGCAGTATTTGTGGCGTTGTTCTTCCTGACCGGAAATACTGTAGTATTTGCAAAATGGGCGTGGATGCTTCTGTATGTAGTAGTTGTGGGACTTTTGTATGGTGTGAGATATAGTTTGCCGGCAGCCATTCTAGCTACGGCGGTTCAGATATTAGGTGAAAGTGCAGGCGTGCCCGACTTGAGTAGCTGGGAAAACTGGATGCAGTATATTTTGCAATTGGCACAATATTTGTTTGCGGGAATGCTGGTCGGTTATACGGTGGATGTGTTACGTGAGGAAAATCGTATAAATGCCCAGGAGGCAGTGGGTGCTCAGGAAGCGTATAAGCGTCTTTCTGATATTAATGAGCAGAATATTTTAGTTAAGAATGAGTATGAAAAGCGTATTTTGAATGCGAAAAACAGTATTCCGCAGTTGTATGCCATTATTCAGAAAATTGATGTACTGGAGTCAGACCGCATTTTTATGGAAGTGCTTCACGTAATAGCAGAAGTCCTTGGTACCAATACGGTGGCTGTTTACAGGGCGAACAGAAGATATTTAAGACTGATTACCGCTTTAAATGAAGAATCCCTTTTAGAAAAGCGTTCTATTGACTTGGAGAAATACCCTTACTTGAAGAAAGCCATGTCCAATAATGAATTGTACGAGGGTAATATTTGGAAGAATGAGCCGGCATTAGTGTTGCCGGTTACCATTGAGGAAGAATGTGAAGCAATCATTATTATTAATGAGGTTTCCATGGAAAATATGTCCTTGTATCATATTAACATGTTGCGAACCTTGCTTTTGTTAATTTCCCGTTCATTAAAGAGTGCTTTCCAGTATGACGAGGCGATTAGGGAAGATAAATACGTCAGAAATACGGATATTTTGTTCCCCGCGGAATTTGCTAAGGCATTGAAACTGGCAAAAGAGAAGCAGGAAAGAGATTTGGGCGATTATTCTATCCTGAAGATTATTCCCAAGGAGAATATGACGGAGGAATATCATAAGCTGGAGAATTATTTTAGAAGCGAAGATATTTGGGGAATGGACTGGAAGAAGAATGTTTATGTTTTATTGGCAAATACCACTGAAAAAGAGGCGGAGATTGCCCTAGAACGATTAAGAAAACGTAATGTGGATGTAACTGTAGTAAATGATGTTGACTTAGGAGAGTAACAGGAATGGAGCAATTCATTTTAGTTATGCTTGGTGTAAATTTAGTCCTGACTATAGTATATGCGGCTTGTTGCATCAGGAAGAAAAACAGAATATGGTTGACTTTATTCTTTCTGGCCATACCCATCATGGGATTTTTGCTGTACTTTGTCCCCGGATGGCTTGCAGGTAAGAGTCGAGAGATTGCGTACAACCGAGATAAATTGGTCCACAAGTCCCAGGTTCTGCAGCTACAGAAAACTCCGGATATTAACAAGGAATTGGATATTATTCCCATAGAAGATGCTATGCTGGTAAGCAGTAGCGGTGAAAAGAGAAGTTTGCTGTTGGAACAGTTGAAGAAGGGGCCTGATGCAGATTATAAATTGCCTTTACCTGCCGGTGAGGATTCTCAGGCGGCGCATTATGTAGCTACGGCCAAAATGGAAATATATCGTCAAAAGCATGCCAGATTGTTGAAAGTACAGGAAAAGGTACAAAAAAACAGTACGGATAAAGCCGTGCTTCGGGAGTATTTGAACGGTTTGGAGGATTATATCAAGAGTGGTGTTTTAGAAGAAAAAGAGGCTGCAATTTATAGAGAAGAGTATTGCAACTATTTTATGAAGCTTCATAAAGTGGATGCGGACGGAATAGATGCTATCGAAGTGACATGCTATTTGGATAATTTGATTTCTTTGGGTGCTACGCAGGATGCGGAGGATCTTTGGAAGGTATGTCCCGAGGAAAAAAAGAATGAGGACGGTTATAGACTGATGCTTGGCATGTACTATAACAAAAAAGAAAAAATGAAGTTCTTCAGATGCTTGAAGGAATTGGAGGAATCAACTATTTCTCTGTCTTCGGAAGGACTTATGTTGTTGCGTTTTTGGATAGCGAGGAGAGAGGCATGAGAGTGTGTTTGGTATGTGAGGGAAGTTATCCATATGTAACCGGTGAGGTGTCCGATTGGGTGCAGATGTTGTGCAGTGATATGCCCGATGTGGAATTTATAATCTGGTCCGTGGCCACTACAAAGGAAGAAATGTCCGAGTATAAATATACTTTACCCGAGAATATCAAGGACGTTGTTACGGTATATTTGGGAGAGGAAACTTTTAAGGACAATCATAAAAGGCTTCGTATCTCTGAGAGAGAAAAGAAGGTTTTGCGAAGATTTGTTACGGAAGAGGGCGAATCGGTTTCCTGGTCATCCATATTGGAATTTTTTAAGAAAAAAGGTAAAAGAGCAACGGATGTACTGATGTCTAAAGGTTTTTATGAGATCTGCTTGGAGGAATACCAAAAAACAGGTAGTACGGAAGGCTTCAGACAATATTTGTGGAATTTCCGTAAAATGTATTTCTCTTTGTTGAATCCTTTATCGGAAGAAATGCCCAAGGCGGATGTGTATCATTCGCTTTCTACCGGATACGCAGGTGTGTTGGCAAGTGCGGCTTCCTATGTAGAGAAAAAACCTTTGATTTTGACAGAGCACGGTATTTATTCCCGCGAAAGAGAAGAAGATATCATTCGTGCAGACTGGATTAATAAGGATTTTAAGGAGCTGTGGATAAAGTTCTTTAAAAAACTAGCGTTGATAACTTATAATCAGGCAGCCTTGGTTACCAGTCTGTTTGAGGAAAATAAGGCATTGCAGTTAGAATTGGGATGTCCGGAAGCAAAGATTCAGATTATTCCCAATGGTGTGGATGCAGAAAGTTATGCACATTTAGAGAATAAACATTTATTGGAAGAGGATGCTTTTCATATTGGAGCGCCAATGCAGGTGGTTCCGGAGTCAGATATTAAAACATTGCTGTTGGCTTTTGAACAGGTACTGGAGAAGGTGCCCAATGCACATTTGTGGATTATGGGAGATTATGAAAAGGAACCTACATATTATATGGAATGTTTGAATCTTCTGGAAGTACTTAAGATTTCTAAGGTGACTTTCCTGGGAGAAGTAGAAAGAAAGCATTTTTACCCGGAAATGAATTTGTTGGTGCTGTCTGGAATCACGGAAGAGCAGTCGCTGACTATGCTAAGCGGAATGGCTGCCGGCAAACCCTTTGTTTGTACAAATGTAGGAGACGGCAGAGGTTTGATGGCAGGAAAAGTAGGGGATACCTTTGGACAAGCAGGTTTCGTGGTTTCGGTAATGGATTCAAAAATGCTGGCTGATACCATTATTCAATGTGCAAATGAACCGGAAAACCTACAAAAGATGGGTGAAACAGCGCAGAAGAGAGTTTCTGCTTACTATCAGAGAACGAATTTCCTGAATAGGTATATGAGTATCTATGGCCTGTATGGAGGGAAGAAGTAATGGCAGGAATGGGGTTTGAATTAAGAAAAATATTTACAAAAGAATCGCAGACTGTTCAACGTTTAAGAGTATTACATTCTTCTCTGACTACTTTGGGAGCCGGTCTGGTATTTGTGGTACTTTTATTTGCATTAGGGAGATTGTTAAATGTATTGGGAGCTTATGGCTGGCAAAAGGAGTTCTTTTTTGTTTCCTTTACCTACATATCTCTAATAGGCGTTTTGATTTCTTCTGTGGTAAATAGTGTATTGTTGCGCTATGTGTCAGACCTGATTATAGAAGAGAAAGAGTCGCAGGTGTGTGCCTCACTGTTTGGTTCCATGATTTTGAGTACCATTGCCGCTGCTTTGGGCATGGGCGGATTCTGTTTCGTATTGTGGAGAAGTGGCATCGCAGATTGGATATTATTAATGCTGTGTTATGCTTTCGGAATCGTTTGGACATTGTCTCATAATGTGATGGTATACGCTTCTGCTTTGAAAAAGTGCGGTGCGGTTATTCTTTCTTGTGTAGCCGGAGTCTTGTTTTTTGGTGGCATAGTGTATGCATATTATTGTGTGGATCCTGCAAATATTTTGCAAGGTATATATCTGGCACTGGTTTGTGGTTTTTTTGTAGTAGATTTGGCTTTGGTGTGTATTGTTCGCAAGGCACTTGGAACCCCCGGAGAGAATTACTTTGCTTTTTGCGGTTACTTCGAAAAGCATGCTTTTCTATGGGGAAGCGGCCTGTTTTTCTTCTTGGGATTATTTCTTTCCAATATACTGTATTGGTATTTTCCTGAAATGAGTATCAAGATGGTAGGCGTATTTATGGCACCCACCTACGATATGCCTGTTTTTATGTTGTTGCTTTGCAATATGCCAGGAGTGTTTTTGTTTGAATATGTCTTCAGGAAGCAGTTTTATGCAAAATATAACAGGTATGTGACTGCTGTGGAAGAGGGCGGTTTTGAGGTGATAGAGCGGGAAAACAGGACCTTACAAAAGGCAGTTAAAATGATGATTATTTTTTTGTACGGAATGCAACTGGTGATTTCGGTAATTTTCGTGGGATTAAGCGGAACCTGGCTTGAGACCGGAGGTGTTCTTTCCGAGTCGGTGGTAAAGATACTGCCGTTGGAAATCGGAGTAGCCTTTGTATTTTGTATGTATTATACTATTACGCTTTTTTGCTACTTTTCGGGATACAAAGAAAGCTTTCTTATTTCGGTGATATTTGCGGTGATGGTATCGGTAGTAGCTGTTTGCTGTTGTATGTGGGCAAAAGATATGTACTCGTTACCGCTGTTAGTAGGGGGATGCATTGGTTGGTTAGTTGCGTTCCTGCTACTGAAAAACAGATTAAAAGATTTGAATGCATACATGTTGTGTAAATAATGAAGTTGGTGGGATGAAGATATGAACGTAAATTTTGAATTTTTCGATAAAGAACCTTTGGAAAATATAATTACCTGCTTGAATTATAAGATGGACAAGGTGATTTTTTTCGGGCACTCCGATTTAATGAATCAAAGAAGAATTCAGATTACCAGAAATTCTTTGAAGAATATTTGTGGTATTGAAGATGTTAAGTTCATTGAAATGAGTCAGAGTAATCTGTACCGGGTTGTGGAAGTGCTTGAGAAAGAAATTCAGATTGAGAAGCAGAGAGGAAGTAAGTGCTTCTTTGATTTGACGGGTGGAGAAGGCTTGATTTTGGTGGCAATGGGTATCCTTTCTACGAAATATGAAACGCCCTTGCATCAGTATAATGTATGGAAGGATGAGCTGATTACCTTTAATAACAGAGAGTTTCCGGGGATTGAGGAATTAGTGGAAAAAAGAAAGATATCTTTAACCTTGGACGATTCTATTGCCATGCATGGAGGTTGTATTAATTATCGTCAGCAGAAGGTAGTGAAAAGTCAAATGGAGGATCCGTCTTTTAAAGCGGATTTTGAGAAGCTCTGGAGTGTGGCCGGTAAGGATTCTAGAAGGTGGAATGGCTTGTCCGGAGTATTCAAGAAGCTTATGGAGCGAGAAGATGAGGAAATGAATGTGCTTGTTTCCCGCAAGGAGCTTCAAAAAGCAGTGCAACAGTCCAGTGGTATTACCATCAAGCATGCGGAGATTATGATACATGAATTGGGAGATGTGGGGATTCTGGAAGAGGTTTGGAGTAGTGAAGAGGCCATAGGATTTCGCTATAAAAACTCCATCATGAGAGAGTGTATGCTGGATGCCGGCTGTGCATTGGAGCTTTTTGCATATTATGAGAAGGTAAATGACGAGAAATTTTCAGATTGTCGAGTGGGCGTTCATATTGATTGGGACGGAGATACCTCAGGGTCGGAACTGGATGTTGAGAACGAAATTGATGTGTTGGCGTTAGAAGGCAATATTCCGGTATTTGCTTCCTGTAAAAACGGAAAGGTAAATCAAATGGCACTATATGAGCTGGAGACGGTGGCAAGGCGTTTTGGCGGTCGGTATGTACGCAGAGAAATGATAGCAGGCCAAAAGATGACGGAGGGGTATGAAGCCCGAGCAGAAGAAATGGGTATAAAGGTAATATATGTGTAGATAGGTAATAGGAGCATGAAGAAAGCCGGACAAAATGTCCGGCTTTTAGACTTATTAATCTAAAACATGCTTCAATGCATTTAATACTTCGTTCTCATCAAAAGGCTTGGTGATAAATTCATCTGCGCCACGCTTTAATGCTTCTACCATCTTTTCTTTCTGACCTGCTGCTGTAATCATAATTACTTTGGATGCAGCATTTGCCTTTTTAATCAGAGTTAAGGATTCAATACCATCCATGACCGGCATGGTAATATCCATTGTTACAATATCTGGATGTAACTCTTTGTATTTTAAATATCCTTCTTCGCCGTTTGCTGCTTCGTCTAATACTTCAAAGCCACCACGCTCCAAAACCCCTCTTAAGATTCTTCTGGATGTTCTGGAATCATCTACAATTAATACTGTTGCCATTTCTATATCCTCCCTATACAAGTTCTGCCACTGTTAAATTCAAACATTTGTCATTTAAGCAAATAGTAACCTTGCAGGCATTCTTTGCTTTTGCAGACATGTCCACATATTCAGGCGGCATCAATTCCAAGAATTTGTCCTGCTGGCTCATTGCAGAAGCATACAAACCATTGATACAGTTTAAAAATTCTCCGGCTGCATCTAAAGCATCCATATCTAATTCGGCAAAATCTTCCTGACCGAAAATGGTTGCAGTTTTTAATAATGCACCACAGCCCTCTGAGAAACAGTCGATAATACCGTTTTCGCCACAAAGTTCCTGATTTACCTGATTGGTTGCAGGAAGAGCATCTGTCATTGTAATTTCGCTTATGTAAATGCGACGGTCGATTAAACGGATGAAGGTACGAATTGCTACTGCAATCACACCTGCGTAGGAAGTAGCTTCTTCAGGAAGGAATAAAGGAAGGATGCGTTCCACATCGTCACTCTTTAAGTCCTCCATCTGTTCATCGGTATATCCCTTAGCCTTTTGGAATTCCGTTACCAAACCATCTACTTCATCCATAGCTACATAACCATAGTCTACTAAAGTCTGAACGAACATCATAAATGCATTGCCCTGTTTGCGCAACAGCATACCCACTTGTTCATCAGATAAGTAGCCTTTGCTAACAGCGATATCGCCGAAACGTTGATCTAAAATAGCCTGTAATCGATTTACTTCATCGGTCTGTTCTAAGGTCATCATACCTTCTGCAACGGCGATGAGGCCTAATTTAACACGAACAGAATCCTGCTTGTCTAAGGTGTCCTTTAACTGTTCTTCGGTAATCTTACCGGAGTCTACTAAATAATTTCCAAAAATGTAATCTACCATAGAATTTCTCCTGTCTTAAGTTTCTGTTATTAATATTTAGTTTTCAGAAAAAAACAAAAAATTCAATAGTTTTTCCTCAATTTTCAGTATATCTCGTACTGTTTGCGGTGTCAAGAAATAAATAGGTAGTAGTAGTATTTTTCTAATAAATATGATAGTATTTATAGTGATATAAAAATGTATAACAAAGTGGGGACAAAATTATGCAAAAAACGAATAGAATAGGAGTTGCAAATCCTGCATCTTCCAAAGAAGTTACAAGGGCTTATTTTGATAGTTTATTGTTAGAAGAACGCTTGATGGACAGTGTGGAGCCAAACACAGAATTAAAACTTTATGGTAAAGTGTTCAAAACACCTATTATGACCGCGGCATTGTCTCATATAGGAACTTTTAACCCGGACATGCCAAATGGTATGGTGCAGTATGCAAAAGGCGCTGAAATGGCAAATGCAGTGCATTGGATTGGTATGGGAAGTAATGAAGAGTTTGCGGAGGTTATGGCTACCGGTGCACAAACCATTCGTATTATCAAGCCTTATGCAGATGAAGATAAGATTTTCAGCCAGATTCGCCAGGCGAAGGAACTGGGAGCGCTGGCAGTAGGTATGGATATTGATCATATGTTTGATTTAAAAGGAAACCCGGATGTGTGTGTAGGAGAATTAATGGCTGTAAAGTCCTCTGAGGATTTGCGCAGGTACGTTGAGTATGCAGAGATTCCTTTTATCGTGAAAGGTGTGTTGAGTGTTCAGGATGCGGTGAAGTGTGCACAAATCGGTGTGCGTGGCATTGTGGTATCCCACCATGGCGGAAGACTGAATTATGCCGTGCCGCCTCTTTATGTGTTGCCGGATATTGTGAAGGCTGTTGGCGGAAAAATGCCTATTTTTGTGGATTGCGGTATCTGTTCGGGAATGGATGCATACAAGGCATTAGCGTTGGGAGCTACGGCGGTGAGTGTAGGACTTCATTTGATTCCCTATATTCGTCAGGGCGGTGCAGAGGCTGTTGCCGGTCGTATTAAGGAAATGACAGAGGAAATGAAGGGCATCATGGCTTATACCGGTGTGGCAAACACGAAGTCTTTTGATGCTACAGTTATACATCGTTTGTAAGTAGGAGGAGAAGGTATGAGATTAGGCGGTAATGTATTTTATCATGGGACAGACCCGGAAGGGTATGCCCTTGCCCATGTGAAAAAGGGATATGGAGCAGCTTTGTGTCCGGATTGGATTTCTCTGGAGGATAAAGGGAAGTTGGCGGAATTTAAAGCGGTTATGAAAGAATATGATGTCAAGATTGCAGAAGTGGGAGCTTGGTGTAATCCTCTGCATCCGGATAAGAAGGAAGCAGAGAGTAAGATTCAGTACATGATTGAGCGTTTGCGCTTAGCAGAAGAACTGGAGGCGGCGACCTGTGTGAATATTTTGGGCAGTAAGAATCCACAGTATTGGGCAGGTGCTCATAAGGCAGGTTATAGTGAGGAGTTTTTCAGAGAGGCTGTAGAGGTGAGTCAGAGGGTAATTGATGCGGTAAAACCTACTCATACCAAGCTTTCTTTTGAAATGATGCCCTATCATTTCTTGGACTGTGCGGAGGAATATCTTCGCTTTTTGGAAGCGGTAGACCGTAAGGAAGCAGGAGTACATCTGGATATTTGTAATACCATGAATAATCCCAGAAGATTTTATAATAATAGTGAGTTTATTCCACATACCTTTGGACTTTTGAAGGAGCAGATTGTAACCCTTCATATTAAGGATATTGATTTGCGTCCGGATGTGTCCGTGGCTATGTTTCAAGAGGTATTGTTCGGAACAGGTGGTATGGATTGTAAGGTGCTTATGGAGGAAATTGCCAAGCTTCCGGAGGATACCCCTGCCATGTTAGAACACATGGAGACGGAAGAAGAGTATATAAAAGCCACAGTGGCAGCCTGTGAATATGCCGAAAAGGCCGGCATGCATAAGGAAGGCCTTGTGTGGAAGCTTTAAGAGACAGAAGGGAATAGAAAACAGAAAGAAGAGGTTTTGAAAATGCCTAAATTAAGCAACAGAGTTCAGACATTTACAGATTCAGTAATCAGAAGAATGACACGTATCAGTGATGAGTATGGTGCTATCAATTTGTCCCAGGGTTTTCCGGATTTTGATCCTCCCAAGGAAATTATGGATGCATTAGCAAAAGCGGCATACGAAGGTCCCCATCAGTATTCCATTACTTTTGGTGCAGAGAATTTCAGAGAAGCACTTGCGAAAAAGCAGGGAAAAGCAATTGGCAGAACCATTGATCCGGATAAGGAGATTGTAGTGACCTGTGGAGGTACGGAAGCCATGATGTGTGCTATGATGACTATTTGCAATCCGGGAGATAAGGTGTTAGTTTTTTCCCCTTTTTATGAGAATTACGGTGCGGATGCAATTTTGTCCGGAGCAGACCCTATTTACGTGCCATTGGTGCCGCCGGAGTACAATTTTGACATCAGCATTATTGAGAATGGTTTTAAACAGGGCGCAAAAGCAATCATTGTATGTAATCCCTCCAATCCTTGTGGAAAGGTATTTAGCAGAGAAGAATTGATGGCTATTGGTGAATTGGCAGTAAAATATGATGCTTTTGTGGTGACGGATGAGGTGTATGAGCATATGGTGTATGCGCCCCTGAAGCATACTTGTATGGCGGCTTTGCCGGGTATGTATGAACATACCATTACCTGTAATTCTTTGTCCAAAACTTATTCTATTACAGGTTGGCGTTTGGGGTATTTGATTGGACCGGAGGAAGTCATAGAAGCAGCCAAAAAGGTACATGATTTCCTGACCGTAGGCGCTGCAGCACCTTTGCAGGAGGCTGCTACCGTGGGACTGAATTTCCCGGAATCCTATTATACGAACTTGCTGGGGATTTATACTAAGAAACGCGCATATTTCCTGGACGGATTAGACCGTATCGGTTTGAAGCATAACGTGCCCCAGGGAACCTATTTTGTTATGATTGATATTCAGGAGTTTTTGGATTTGCCGCAGTTTAAAGGCTGGTCTGATTTGGAATTTTGTGAATGGATGATTCAGAATATCGGTGTGGCAGCAGTGCCCGGTTCCAGCTTCTTTAAAGAAGAGGTAAACCATTTAATCCGTTTGCATTTTGCAAGAGAAGAGAAAACGCTGGATGAGGCATTGGCACGTTTGGCAAAATTACGGGAGTTATTAAAGTGATGAAAACAAAATCGACATATTTTTGCAATTATTCTATTGGAGAGAATCCTTATGAAGAGGTAGTGCCGGTTTGTAGTATGTATGGAAAAAGGATTCTTCTGATGGGAGGTACTAAAGGGCTGTATGCCGGTAAGGCACGTTTGGAAGAACAGTTAGAGGGCAGCGAATTAGAAATTATGGATACGGTTTTATATGGGCACGATTGTACTTACGAAACCATTGATAAGTGGGCATCCTATGCCAAGGAAATGAAAGCGGATATGATATTTGGCATGGGCGGAGGAAAAGCCATAGATACTGCCAAGGGAGTTGCTGACCGATTGGATTTGCCTGTATTTACCTTTCCGACCATAGCAGCCACCTGTGCGGCTACCACTGCACTTTCGGTAGTGTATAAGGAAGATGGTAGTTTTGACAGTTTTTATTTTTATGACAGACCTGCCAGACATTGTTTTATTGATTTGAGTATTATCGCCAAAGCACCGGCACATTTCTTGCAGGCAGGTATGGGAGATACCATAGGAAAGTTTTTTGAGTGTCATTTCTCAGCCAGAGGGGATAAGCTGGAACATAGTTCGGCACTTGGAAGAGAAATCAGTAATATGTGTTATGAACCGCTTTTGGAGTATGGTGTTCAGGCACTTAAAGACTGCAAGGAAGGTTTGGTAAGCCTTTCTTTGGAACAAGCGGTATTGGCAAACGTGGTGAGTACCGGACTGGTTTCCCTAATGGTTTTGGATGATTATAATTGTGCTGTGGCGCATTCCGTGTATTATGGGCTGGTGCTATTGCCCGGGTTTGAAGAAAAGTATCTTCATGGTAATGTGGTGGCTTACGGTGTACTGGTGCAGTTGGCACTGGATGGTGATTTGGAAGAAGCAAGACGTGTAAAAGCCTTTATGAAAGAGCTGGAGATACCATCTACTTTAAAAGAAATGGAAGTGCCTTTGGAACGTGAGTATTTGCAAGCGGTTCTTACGGAAACAGTAAGCGGACCGGATATGGAGCATATTCCTTATGTGGTTACCGAGGATATGATTTTTGAGGCTATGAAAGTTGTAGAGGCTTTATAGAGAAAGGGAGAGAGTTGTGAAAGAGAAAAGTATGAATGCCAAGAATCTGGCAAAATTTATTATCTGTTCATTAATTGGTATCGGTATGTTTTTGATACCTGTACCGCAGGGAGATTCTTTTACCACATTACTTGATTTTGTGAAAAATTTCCTGTCTGATTTATTTGGTGGTACACTGCAGTACATATTACTTGTTATTATTGTGGTTTCAGCAGTCATGAGTTTGTATGACTTTTTCTTCAAGCCTGACTGGATTCGTAAGAATCATTACTTAAAGAAGGCTTTTACCACTACACCCTTGTACTTGATTTCAAAGGTAATCGGTGCAGTGGTTGTAGTGATGGTAGTGTTTAACCTCGGACCGGAATTTATTACTTCTATCGATACCGGTGCAACCATGATTGATTTGTGTAACACCTTGTTGTGTATTGTTTTAGGTTTTAGTTTCTTCCTGCCGTTTTTAACAGACTGTGGTATTATGGAATTTTTGGGAGTCATTATGCGTCCCATTGTTCGTCCTTTGTTTAAGGTACCCGGCAGAGCATCGGTAGACTTGATTGCATCATGGTTCGGAGCTTCTAATGCAGCGGTTATTTTGACCAGAGAGCAGTATATGAAAGGTTTTTATACCAAGCGTGAGGCGGGTTATATTATGACCAATTTTTCATTGGTATCCATTCCTTTTTGTCTGATGGTAGCAAATACCATTGGGATTTCCAATTTGTTCCCGGCTTTTTATTTAACTATTTGTGTGGTAGGTATTGTTTTGGCAGTTGTGATTGCCCGTATTCCACCAATTCGTACTTTGCCAGATACTTATCAGGAGAAAACCGGTAAGATGATTGATGAGGACGTTCCACAGGAGCAGGGAACCATAAGTTATGCCTTGGAGTTAAGCTGTAAGAGAGCAGAAAAGTTTAATGCAAAGACAGTGGTTTCCGGTGGTTTTGAAGTTGTAGTGGGTATGTTCTTTGACTTGATTCCCATTGTTATTGCATGGGGTACGATTGCGCTGATTATTGCGACTTATACACCGGTATTTGACTGGATTTCCTATCCCATGGGATGGTATATGCAGTTGCTTGGTGTGGAAGAAGCATTTGCTGTGGCACCGGCATCTTTGATTGGTTTTGCAGATATGTTTATTCCGGCTCTTTTAATTACCGGGGTGGAGTCCGTGAAGACCAAATTCATCATTGGTGTATTGTCCTTGGTACAGATTATTTATTTGACAGAGGTTGGTGCCATTATTATTAAGAGTGAAATTCCTTTGAACTTCTGGAAATTATTGGTGATTTTCCTGGAGAGAACGATTATCGCAATTCCTTTAATTGTATTAATGGCAAATATATTATTGTAAATAGGAAATGGCCTGTTCCCTGAGTAAAAGTCGGGAACAGGCTATACTATAGTGTGGGTAATAAAGTATGAGTACGAAAAGATATGCGGTGTTGGATAGTTTACGGGGTCTGACATTGATTAGTATGATAGCCTATCATGCCACGTGGGATATGGCATATTTATTTGATATAAAGGGAAACTGGGCATGGTTTGAGTCTGACTGGTCCTATGCGTGGCAACAGAGTATTTGTTGGAGTTTTATTCTGTTGTCCGGTTTTTGTTGGTCTTTTGGCAGAAGGAAGTGGAAGAGAGGACTGTTAGTGTTGGCGGCAGGTGCCGTAATTAGTGCAGTAACATTGCTGGTTATGCCGGATGACCGTATTTTGTTTGGGGTGTTGACTTTTTTGGGAAGTGCAATGTTGCTTTTGATACCGTTGGATAAAGTGTTGAGAAAATGTGAACCGGTGTGGGGGGGCGTGGTAAGTGCAGTTCTTTTCTTCGTGACAAGGAATGTGAATGACAGAGAGCTTGGGTTTGAAGGAATTCATTTGGTGGATTTGCCGGAAGGATTGTATCATGGCTGGCTTGCTACTTATGTGGGATTTACGGAGAGAGGTTTCTTTTCTACGGATTATTTTTCCTTGTTGCCTTGGATGTTTCTGTTTTTGGTGGGATATTTTTTGTATGGAATATTCCGGAAAAAGAATTGGTTTGGAATCTTGGAGAAGGGAAAGTGCCAGCTGCTTGAGATGCTGGGAAAACATTCCCTGTTGATTTATATGTTGCATCAGCCATTGGTGTATGGAGTGCTGTGGGTGGTGTGTAGGGTGATTGGATAGTGCCGTACGCCCTATAAAATGAGCCGTAAACTCGAAAATCCTTCGGATTTCCTCGTTTCGCGGGCATTCGCCCTATATAAAAAATAAGCCTATCGTCGACATTCATGCAAGCATGATGTACGAGCAATAGGCTTATTTTTATGCACGGCTCATTTTAATCCGTAAAGTTGTCGAAGTAGCCCTGTACCAAAATAATCGGGGTTCCTTTGTCGCCGGAACCGCTGGTCAGGTCACACAGAGAACCGAGAAGGTCGGTTAACTGTCTGGGGGTGGTACCCTGAGAAGCCATGTTACCAACTAAGTTGGAGTCCTTCTCCTTGATGCTCTTGGAGATTGCCTCTTTGAGTTCTGCACCACTTAAATCCTTAAAATCGTTATCAGCAAGATATTTTAACTTAAGCTCATTAGGAGTACCTACAAGACCGCTTGTGAAAGCAGGAGATACTACCGGGTCAGCAAGCTCCCAAATCTTACCCTGAGGATCCTTGAAAGCACCATCACCGTAAACCATAACCTCCACGTGCTTTCCGGTTTTATCCAAAAGCTGTGCCTGAATATCTTCTACTAAATCCTGACACTCTCTGGGGAATAATTTAATCTTATCTTCAGTAGATTTGTTAGAACCTAACAAACCATACTTTGTATTGTATCCACTGCCGTTTACAGGAGCAGTTAAAATATCGTCCATACCCAAAACAACCTTAGCACCATTCGCTTTTAAAATGCGCTTGGTTCTTACTCTGGTGTGGATATCACAAGTTACAACACAGTCGGTGTAGTCCAGAATAGTCTTTGCCTGATTTGCAAAGATTACTTCTACTTCAGCACCGGCTTCAGTAATAATGTCTGAGTAATATGCTACGTAATCAACACCTGTAAATTCATGCTTATTCTCGCCGAATAATTCACGATATTTTTCAAGTGTAAGAACATCGCAGTAAGGGTTAATGCCGGCAGCATCCAATTGGTCGTAAGTTAAAAGTGCGTTACCAACTTCGTCGCTGGGATAGCTTAACATCAATACGATTTTCTTGGCACCCATAGCGATACCCTTTAAGCAGATTGCAAAACGGTTACGAGAAAGGATGGGGAAAATAACACCCACGGTTTCACCACCGGTTTTTGCCTTAATATCATCTGCAATGTCTTGAACAGAAGCATAATTGCCCTGTGCTCTTGCTACGATAGATTCTGTTAATGCTACAACATCTCTGTCTCTAAGTGAGAAGCCTTCGCTTTCAGCTGCTTCCAATACACTGTTAACAGTGATGTCAACGAGGTTATCGCCTTCTCTGATGATGGGACCGCGAATACCTCTGGAAATAGTACCAACTTTTCTTTCCATATAAATCCTCTTCCTGCACTGTTATTCAGTCATAAATTTGGGGCACAGTGCTGCCACAAATTTACAGAGAAAGGCATTGCCTTTCTCTTTTTATCTGTTTAAAATCAATTTGGTTAATTCTACAGGGTCAACAATCTTGCCGTCCTTGTAAACACGCATGTTACCTGATGCGATTTCATCAATCAAAATAACTTCGCCGTTATTATAACCAAATTCAAACTTGATATCCCACAAATCAAGACCAATGCTCTTTAAATCATCAGCAACAATCTTGGTAATCTTTAAAGTCTGTTCTTTCATGCTGTCAAACATTTCAGTGCTCATAACGCCAAGTGCTGCAAGACCTTCGCTGGTTACAAGGGGATCACCCTTAGCGTCGTTCTTGAATGTACACTCAACATAACCGCCTTCTAAAACGGTACCGTCTTCCATATATTCGCCATATCTGCGGATAAAGCTTCCGGTAGCAACTAAACGGCAGATAACCTCAAGACCATGACCGAATACGGTTGCAGGAAGAACTTCCATGGTTGCATCTTCAACATTTGCGCTTACATAGTGAGTTTTGATACCAGCTTCCTTCAATAATTCAAAATAATGGATAGAGGTCTGTAAATTTGCCTTACCAATACCTTCAATAGTTAAGCCAACGGTATTTTCACCGGGATCAAATACGCCGTCTTTTCCTGTACAGTCGTCTTTGAATTTCAGTAATACATTGCCGTTTTCAAGCTCAAATACGTCTTTTGTCTTTCCTTCATAAATCTTTTTCATAATAGATTATCCCTTCTTTGTTGAAAAGTTTAGTTACAAAAATAACACCACTGTTACATTATCACAAATCATGTCTGTTGACAATTCACAAAATTGAAAAGTTTTGTAGTATTTTTTCGTAAATTTATTGACAAGGTGCATAAAAATAATTTGGATAGATGACAAGTGGCGAAGAATGCGGTAAAATATTAAGTTAATACAAGCTTTTTGGAGGAATAATACAAATGAATCAGGGAACTAATGTTAAAGAAGGTAATGGTTGGGCTCTGTTGCCCATATTGGTGTTTTTACTAATCTTTTTAGGTGCCGGTATAATCACCAAAGATTTTTATGCAATGCCCGCTATCGTAGCTTTTTTAATTGCGTTGGCAGTGGCATTTATGCAGAACAGAAAACTGAAGTTTAATGAAAAGATTGCGGTGATTGCCAAGGGTGTGGGTGATGAAAATATTATCACCATGAGCTTAATCTTTTTGTGTGCCGGTGCATTTTCCGGCGCAGTAAAAGCCGCAGGCGGTGTAGAAAGTACGGTAAACTTGGGACTTTCCATTTTGCCGTCAAGTGTGGCTGTCGTAGGATTATTTATTATCGGTTGCTTTATCTCAGTGTCCATGGGTACCTCTATGGGAACCATAGCGGCATTGGCGCCTATTGCAGTGGGAATCAGCGAAAAAACAGGTTTTTCTATGGCGATCTGCATTGGTGCGGTAGTATGTGGTGCTATGTTTGGTGACAACCTATCCATGATTTCCGATACCACCATTGCGGCAGTAAAGACTCAGGGATGTGAGATGAAGGATAAGTTTAAGGAAAACTTCTTTATTGTATTACCGGCAGCGGTTCTGACCATTGTAATTTTCTTTTTGATTACGATGAACGGTAACTTTGAAATGAACGATGAACTTACCTACAATATTTGGAAAGTAGTTCCTTATGTAATGGTATTGGTAGGAGCACTTATCGGTATTAATGTATTCATTGTGCTTATCGGTGGTACCATTGTTTCCTTAATTGTAGGTGTGGCTACCGGTTCCATTGCAGTTAACCAGATGTTCGTGGTGGTAGGAGAAGGCGTGACCGGTATGTATGACATTACCGTGATTTCTATCGTGGTAGCATGTATCGTATCATTAGTAAAGGAACATGGCGGTATTCAGTTTGTGTTGAATTTGATTCACAAAAACATTAAGAATGAAAAAGGTGCGGAACTTGGAATCGCAGGTTTGTCTTTGGTGGTGGATGCCTGTACCGCAAACAACACGGTGGCTATTGTTATGGCAGGACCTATTGCCAAGGAAATCAGTGATGAGTTCGGTGTGGATGCGAAACGTTCCGCTTCTCTTTTGGATATTTTCAGTTCTGTGGGACAAGGATTGATTCCTTGGGGAGCACAGCTTTTGTCGGCAGCTACTTTGACCGGATTGACCCCGTATGACATTATTCCTTATTGCTTTTATCCTATATTAATGGCTATTAGCGCAGTGTTATTTATTTTATTAAGAAAAAGAAAAGTTGCTTAAGAAAATAATTGACTTATGATAATCCATTGATTACAATATTTTTGTTATTGAGCAATCAATCGTTTTTGCAGGTAGTAATTTGGTTTTGAATATTATTTTCCAGGAGGAGACATTATGAGTTCAAACGTAAGACCCGCTGATATGGTGCGCATTACCACACCTGAATTGGCAGAGAAGTTCATCGAAGAACAGGTAGCAGCTGTTCGTGAGCAGGTAGGCGACAAGAAAGTATTGTTAGCATTATCCGGTGGTGTAGATAGTTCTGTGGTAGCAGCACTTTTAATCAAGGCTATCGGTAAGCAGTTAGTTTGCGTACATGTAAATCACGGCTTAATGCGTAAGAATGAATCAGAAAGTGTTATCAAAACGTTTAGAGAGGGGTTGGATGCAAACCTGATTTATGTGGATGCGACCGACCATTTCCTGAATCTTTTGGCAGGCGTATCTGATCCGGAGCGTAAGCGTAAAATTATCGGTGCAGAATTTATTACTGTTTTTGCTGATGAAGCAAGAAAACTTGAAGATATTACATTCCTAGCTCAGGGAACAATCTACCCTGATATTTTGGAATCTGTTAAAGCTGCTGAAGGAAAGAAGGCAGTTAAGTCACATCACAATGTAGGCGGTCTTCCTGAGGATTTGAAATTCGAATTGGTAGAACCTGTCAAGCTTTTATTTAAGGATGAAGTACGTGTGGTAGGTGAGGCCCTTGGCCTTCCTCATAGCATGGTTTACCGTCAGCCATTCCCCGGTCCCGGTCTTGGCGTTCGTTGTCTAGGCGCAATTACTCGTGACCGTTTGGAAGCACTTCGTGAGGCTGATGCAATTTTACGTGAAGAATTTGAAAAGAATGGTTTGAGTGAAAAGGTATGGCAGTACTTCATCGCAGTACCCGACATTAAGAGCGTTGGTGTGAAGGACGAGAGCCGCTACGAAGGCTGGCCCGCAATCATCCGTGCTGTAAATACCAAGGATGCTATGACCGCTACTGTTGAGGAAGTTCCTTATCCTATTCTTCACCAGATTACCTACCGTATTACTCATGAAGTACCCGGTATCAACCGTGTTTTGATGGATTTAACACCCAAGCCGATAGGAACCATAGAGTGGGAATAATCGCGAAAGCTACAAGCCGTGCGTGACGAAAAATGAAGAAGCCCCGAGAAAGCATTTATGTTTTCTTGGGGCTGAATTTATTTTTTCGGAACATAGGGCGCCAGCCCGCGTACGAGCGACTTTGTCGCGAGTTCGCGCTCGGCTTGCAGTAACAAAAGTTGAACCCCAAAATGCTGAATTTACGGTGTCTCTAGACTCTTGTTTTTTGTCGTGACAATCAAATGACAATAATTTTGAGCATTACAAATCTTCTTCTGTAAAGAATTCGAAAATTACATTTTCTAAAATGGAAGCTTTAGAATTATTAAAGTGATTGTGGAAAGAGGATTTGACATTCTCTATTTTTTCTTTTGGTGTGACAATTACTATCACAGATTTGCAGTTATGGTTTGTTATGGACTTATAATTCTCGCACATATATTTAACATTGCTTATTAAATGCTCAAGTCTACCATCTGTAATAGTATTAACAGTCCAATATTTGATTTCGAAAATTATGTCATTCCTATCATGCTTTGAGAGAGCAACAATATCATATTCGAGTTTGCCTATGCGCAGATTTTGTTTGAGAAGATATTTGCGAGAAAACCTATCGGAAAACATTTTATAACATTTATCTTCAATTTGCATATATTTTACAACTCTATCAGATGAAACATCGGTTGACATGTTTTGTTCGGAAGATATTTCATTAGCTACTTTTTCTACGGTTTCGGAAGAACTTAACTGTGTAGCATTAATCTTTTTTGTAATAGTATCAGATTTTATTTGCTCGTCAAGCTCTTTTTGAATACTATACCATTTACAACATCCAATAATTATTAAAAACAAACCCAACACAATAAGTATAGTCGAGATTATGGGTAGAATTGAGGTTGTAAAATTTAATAATTTTTCGCTATAATGTATTCTTTGAATCGAAATTTGAGATAGATTATCATAATCAACTTGACTTATAAGTGCATAGTCTGCATTAAGTACGTAAAGAAATGCTAATATAGGTAATGTAATAAGTAACATGCCCAAAGAAACAAGAAATTTGTAAAAACTATCATATTGCAATTTATCCATATCAAATCCTTTCAGTACATTTGCCATTAGGTTTCTTATGTATACTCCTATAATCCCAAGAAATCAAGAGGAATCTCGTTAAAGAAAAATCGACAATCCATCATTTCAATGTATTCTAATGTGTCTTTGTATTTGTCTTTCAAAAACCAATCATTAAAGATATATAAATATTCAACTTGAAAGTTCAAAGGTGCGAACAACTTTTCATATTCTAATTTTTTGAAGTGACATCCGGGAAGTTTCTCATCAACGGAACCTTCACAGTTTTGAAATTTCTTTTCGATTATGTATGCAACTTTATTTTCTAAATGTATAAAGCATTCATCTGGTAGCCATTTTTTTGAATTATAGTAGGTATAATCGATGCCATTTGGTTCTAAAAAACAAGAATAAATTTTGTTCTTGGGAACGGATAAACCTATTAACTGTTCACCATCATAGACTTCAGTACCATGTACATTGTATCTTGCGTTTTCAAGTGCATCTTCTAAAGATGTGGTTTGCTCAAAGTGGAGGCCATTCGCATTTGTTCGAGCACCACCACCATGTATATTAGGTGTTCTAGCCATAATTATTTACCTCCTTAAAAAATTCGCTAATTTCAACATCGAGCACATTTGCAATCTGGTTTAATACAGATATAGACAAGCTTTTATTACATCCAGTAGCTTCAATTTTAGAAAGGTAGCTGATGCTGATTTGAGCTTGGTCGGCAAGTTGTACTTGTGTTAATTTGGCTTGTTCTCTGTAATATTTTATATTTGAACCTATAACACAATATAGGTCTGTGTCATTAATGAATCGCATACAAACACCTCTTTCACTATTTGTGAATATTATCTCATGAGAAAGGCCTTATATAAATTCACTTATTGTGAAAGAAAATAGAGGTGGATTTTTGAACAGAATTGATGTAGACTTATTGGTATCATCAATGAAGGGAGTAACTATAATGAAATCAATTCAAGAAGAAAATATGGAATATGATAAGTTTGTAATTAGCTTTGCTCAAAAATTTCAAGAGATGCAACGTGATTATAATAATCTTTCTGCTGAGAATAAGATTAAGTTTGAGAAAGATATTATGGCCGCATTCTGGACGAGAGGAATGATGGGAGTTACAGAGTATCTTGCTCAATGGAAATAAAAGAAGGAGGAATGTCTTATAAGTTTACAACCAGATAATTTCAAACTTGAACCAACGACGGTCTGGTCATTTCCGGACAGAGGCAGTTGGGCAACGCATTCAGGAAAGTATCGCGGGAATTGGTCTCCTTATGTGCCAAGAAATTTGATACTTCGCTATTCTAATCCCGGTGAATGGGTCTTAGATCAATTTATGGGTAGTGGAACAACCTTAGTCGAGGCTAAGCTACTCAATCGTAATGCGGTAGGTGTTGACATTAATCCGCAATCTGTTTCAATTTCTGAAACGAATTTACAATTCCAATGTGAAACAAATTCAAAAATATTTACACGAAATGGTAATGCTACTGATTTACACTTTATCAAAGATAGCCATATTGATTTTATCTGTACGCATCCGCCTTATGTCAATATCATCAAGTATAGTAAAGGAATAGAAGGGGATATTTCTTTGCTTGGTATAGAAGAATTTTTAACTGAAATGAAAAAGGTCGCTGAGGAATCTTTTCGTGTACTAAAAAAGGGTAAAATGTGTGCTGTGATGATAGGGGATGTAAGAAAATATGGGAAGGTTATTCCGTTAGGATTTCGTATGATGGAGTGCTTTTTACAGGCAGGATTTACAAATAAAGAGATTATTATTAAAGAGCAACATAATTGCCGTTCTACAGATTATTGGAAAAAGCAGAATAATAATTTTCTGCTACTGGCGCATGAGTACATATTTGTATTTCAGAAGTAAATTAATTCACAAAGAGTGAAAGTTTATGGTTGTTATTTTGTATGTTTGCAAGTATAATAGATACGTAAAAGATTGTCCTTTTGCGGACATAGAGAAGAGGAATCAGAATGAGTAATTCAAGTGTCGTTCCATTTGTGAAATGGGCTGGCGGAAAGCGTCAGTTGCTTCCACAGATAAAGGAGAGAATGCCTGAAAAATATAATAATTATTTTGAGCCATTTGTAGGTGGTGGTGCAGTGATATTCGAATTGCTACCTGCAAATGCTCTGATAAACGATATCAACAAAGCGTTGATAAATGCTTATAAGCAGATATGTAATACGCCGGAAGCATTTCTAAAGGCTGTAAAGCAGCTAGATGAGGAAATGTGGGAGGATGGTAATGAATATTATTATTCTCTCAGGGAGCACTACAATGATAAGCTGATGAAAGCAGAGTTCGATGTGGAGTTAGCTGCATTGTTTGTATTTATTAATAAGCATTGTTTTAATGGCTTGTATCGTGTAAATGGTAAAGGACTTTTCAATGTTCCATACAACAATAGTCGTAGAGCTTCCGTTGACGAAAATGCCATCATGGAGATTTCAAAATATCTTCAGGGAGTAAAAATTATTGATGGTGATTTTGAAGCTGCATGTAAGGATGCTAAGAAGGGCGATTTTGTATTTATAGATAGCCCGTATGCACCGTTGAATCCAACTTCTTTTGAATCATATACCAAAGAGGGATTTGACATAGAAAGTCATAAACGGCTTGCAAATCTGTTTGATGAATTAACAGCCAGAGGTTGCTACTGTATGCTCACAAACCATAATACGGATTTGATTAATGAGCTGTATGGTAACAAGGGCTACAGAATAGATGTTGTAAGTGTTAAGCGTATGATTAATTCGGATGCATCCAACAGAGTTGGTGAAGAAGTAATTATATGCAATTATTAGAGGAGAAAATAGACCATGTATAATGAAGTGGCAGATTGGTTAAATAATGTTCTAAGCAAAGATATTCCCGAAGAAGTTGTAGCATTTTGTTTCAATTTATATGAAGATGGAGATAATGCTTGGTCAATGGAATTGGTAGGAACTGAACGTTTTGATGCAGATGATGAGGATTGGCCTTGTGACGAAGTGACGGATTTTGGAACTAGAGAAGGTCTTTTAGCATGGGGTAAAGACTCAGAGTGGGATGTTGTACTTGAAGAGATGTCTACAATTTTGAGACAGTATCTTGAAGATGGGAAGTATGCCCATATATTAAAGAGTAAAGAAGGTATCGGCATTGGATTTGTAGATGGTGATGTTGAAATTCTATTTACAAAATAAAACGATATTTTATTAAGGAGTCGGGATAATGGAAAACTTATTTACAAAAAAAGTGCCATTATACTTCGAGACAGAAGAATCACAATTGATACTAGGTGATTCCTTTCAAATTCTAACCAAAATGGAACCGGAATCTGTGGATATGATATTTGCAGACCCACCTTACTTTTTAAGTAATGACGGTATCACTTGTCAGGGTGGGAAGATGGTTTCAGTAAATAAAGGCTCATGGGATAAGCTTTCGGAAAGTGGAACCAGCGTCGAAGAGAAACACAAGTTTAATAGAAAGTGGATTAAGTTATGTAAGAAAGTACTAAAGCCTAACGGCACGATTTGGATATCGGGAACATTACACAATATATATTCGATTGGTATGGCATTGGAGCAGGAAGGCTTCAAGATAATCAACAACATAACATGGCAGAAAACAAATCCACCACCAAACTTAGCATGTCGATGCTTCACACATTCTACGGAAACCATTTTATGGGCAAAGAAGAATGAAAAGAAGTCTCGGCATTTTTTTGATTATCAGAGGATGAAAGAAATGAATGATGGCAAGCAGATGAAAGATGTATGGATAGGCGCATTGACAAAACCTTCTGAAAAAGTCGAAGGAAAGCATCCTACACAGAAGCCGGAGTATCTGCTTGAAAAAATCGTATTGGCATCTACGGAAGAAGGGCAGGTTATATTGGATCCTTTCTGTGGTTCCGGAACTACCGGAGTAGAGGCTGTGCGATTTGGGCGGAAGTTTATTGGAATAGATGTAAGTGAAGAATACTTGGAGATATCCAAGAAAAGATTGGAGAAGATAGCAAATGGCAAATAGAGATTTTGATGAATGGCTGAGTAAATTCAGACCAAGTATATCAAGTTATGATTACTATATCGACTTTGAAAAAGTTGTAAGAAATGTAGAAGAAATCAAGGTGGAATTGAATATTTTGAACTCCTTGATAGGTTCAAAAAACATAGAGGAAGACTTCGAGAGAATAGTGACAAAGTATCCGGAAACATTGCAATGTGTTCCATTGCTCCTGGCAGTAAGAGGATATGAAATCTATGCACAGGATGAAGATGGTGCGTTCTTGTATAATTTCAAGAAGATGAATTATAGTGTGGAGCAGTACAAGGTATTCATGCGTAAGACCGGATTATTTGATATGATTGCAAATCACTTGGTAAATAATCTTGTTGATTACGCTCTAGGTATTGAAACCGGATTGGATTCTAATGGTCGCAAGAATCGTGGCGGTCACCAGATGGAAGATTTGGTTGAGAAGTACATTGTGGCAGCAGGGTTCGAAAAGGATGTAAATTACTTTAAGGAAATGTATCTTAAAGATATTGAAGCAAAATGGGGATTAGATTTATCATCTTTATCAAGTGACGGGAAATCCACCAAGCGTTTTGACTTTGTTGTAAAAACTGAGAATATGGTTTACGGAATTGAAACAAATTTCTACACCGGTGGCGGCTCAAAACTAAATGAAACTGCTAGAAGCTATGAATTGTTGTCTCAACATGCAGATGCCATAGATGGATTTACCTTTGTTTGGTTTACCGATGGAATCGGATGGAAGAGTGCTAGAGGTAATTTGAGAGAGACATTCGAGGTCATGGATACGATTTACTGTATTGATGATATGGAGAATGGGGTAATGTTAGAGGTGTTTTTGTAGCAGAAAGGATGAGGATATATGAAATATTATTATGATGTAGTGCTTTCTTTTGCTGGCGAAGATAGGGAATATGTAGAAGAGTGTGCAGATATATTGACATCGCTTGGTGTAAAAGTTTTTTATGATTCATATGAGCAAGACGCATTGTGGGGAAAAGATTTGTATACTTTTCTGGCAGATATATATTCCAATAAAGCAAAATATGCCATTGTTTTTGTGTCGCAATATTATGTTAAGAAACGTTGGACTAAGCATGAGTTTAAATTTATTAATGAAAGAATGTTTAAAAGTGAAACGGAGTATTTGTTGCCTGTTTTTTTAGATGATACAAAGTTGAGTGGAATTCCTGAAACGCAGGGATACTTGATAAATAGAACACCGTATGAAGTTGCTGTTATGTTCGCAAAAAAAATAAATAAGAATGTTGATGTAGAGTTAATGAAAAGTGAATTGCAACAGAATCTTCCAACATATGAAATTACAGTTAAAGGAAGAAATGTTCGATTTTTTAGTGCAGTAGAGGAATTTGAAGCAGAGTACCCTCTTTCTTTTTTAATGGAACTGTACAAGTTGGATATGCTTTATGATTTATTTATTTTACCAGCAATTGTTCCAAATTAACATTAAATAAAATTACTATTGATTTTTTGAGAGGGTAAGGATATAATCAAAGTGTCTATAGGTGATAACTTATTAGACGTACCAGTATCTATTTCAGATGTGGAAGAATAGTATAATAGTGTTTCGTCGGGTTTGGCTCGAGGTTTGTTTCTGTTATTCTACATCTGAAGATAACAGAATTTTTTATTATAAAGGAGATGTGGTTTATGAAACAAATCAAACTAACAGCAAAAGAATTTAAGAAAATGGCGGATCCTAATGTGCCAGATAGTAAGCATGTGAAATATGTTTGCTATGTACAAGCTAAGAGTATTCCTCAAGAGTTGGATCAGTGGATGGGAACAAACCCAAGAGAACAAAAAATGACAACAAATGTAGCGACTAAAATTAAGAATAGTTTGGCGGATAATTCTAATTTTCATGAATTGAATAGAGGAATAGTTATGTCTGCTGAAAAAGCAAAATGGGATAACCAAACAGAGGAATTGATACTATCGTTAGATGATCCGGAAGTGCATGGTAATATCGATGGTGGCCATACTCTTAGAGCTATTCTTGATGCAAAAAGCAAAAATACTCTGTCGGCAGATAGATATGTATTTATGGAAATCATAGTTGGTTTAGATAGTCCAGTGGAACTTGCTGCAGCTAGGAATACATCGGTACAAGTAGATTTAAAGTCCATAGCAGAATTGGAAAATAGTTTTGATGTAATTAAAGATGCGTTTAGTGGTTTGGCTTTTGCGAACAGAATACAATATAAAATGAATGAACATTACAATGATAACAGTATTTCTGAAATTGATGTACGTGAAATTATAGCTATTATGATTATGTTTAGTCAGGAGATTTATCCGTTTAAGACGGCGCAAGGTGTATTATCTGAAATACAACCAATTCAATGTTATTCGGGTAAAGAGGCAAGTTTAAGAAAGTTTTTAAAATGTAATACCACTGATGAGAAAAAGCAAAAAGCGAACAGAGAACAGATGGTACAAAAAATGACCCCCATTATTCCAGATATATTTCTTTTGTGGGAAGAAGTTGAAACAACATTTGCAACTGTTTCAGGACAAGCAGGAAAAAGGTATGGAACAAGAAAATATTCAAAGTTTCATAATGGGGATGTAGTAGGCAAGTCTTTTTTTGAAGAAAAGGATTTGAGTTATATTGTACCGAAAGGTATTATGTATCCAATAGTAGGGGCATTTAGAGCCTTGATCTTGACAGATGAAGAAAGTGGAGAATATTATTGGAAGAAGAATCCTATTGATGTGTGGAAAGTTATCGGAACAAAGTTAGTTACGATTTTACTTGATGAAAAAACAGAAAACCCTGATGTGCTTGCTAAGAATAGCAATCTGTGGAGTAATTTGTTTAAAGAAGTATATATATATGCATATATGTAGAATTTCACTGACAACAAAATGACAATACAATCCCCTCAAAATCCTTACACTAGGTACAATCCGGACAAAACTCCCGGATTTCTACCACCAAAATCAACACATTACACCACAGAACAACTTTACAAAGAAGAGTGGGAATAAAGTGAATACATGGACTGAGAGCAGTCAAAAGATAAAAGAGGCACCAACTGCAAGCTTGCTTGTAAGTTGGTGCTTATTTTGTCTTTTGGCTATTTGAAGGCATGCCACGCTACTTATGGAGGAGCAACGCGAGTCCATAAGGGAGTGGCAGGACTGCTCGAAGGATAGGGAGAGAATAACATGATAAGCCAGCAGAAGAGAATATATGCTTTCAGAGAATCCAATAAATGATTTAATAAACAAATTTATTCAAAAAGAGAATAGTAAAGTCATGTTATAAAAGCATTGAGAAAACAAAAATGAACTTGTATAATATATTTGTAGAAATAATGTGCGAATTAAAGAACACTAATTATCAGAGCGCAGATATGAGATTGTAGGTGAATAAGATGGATTTAATTAGGATATTAAACAGCGTTGGTAAATCGACATTTGTGAAATATTATCACAGCTTTAAAAATAAAAGCCGTGAAGAATGTATTATGCAGTTTGAAGAAGATTTTACAGATAAAGCAAAACATACTCGAACTGGTCACGCACAAAGGATTTTTCGTGAGGATATGCATATTGAGGCATTAAAAATAATTGTTGATTCCGCCCGTGTAGATGAAGAGACAAGAAAAAAAGCGAAAGAAATTCTTGCAGAGGAACAACGGTAATTTGGGGATATATTGAGTGGTAGAAAGGAAAGTGTACTTATGGCAATTCCAACAAACATAAAAACATTACTATCCGGCGAAGTAGTCGAATGGGCAAGAATTGAATTTAAAGAAACATGGGATCCTGCAGCTTCCTTGAAATCTGTTTGTGCATTTGCCAATGACCTTGATAACTGGGGCGGTGGTTATATTGTCATAGGCGTAGAGGAAGAAGATGGTCGTCCCGTTTATCCGTTAAAGGGTGTACCGGTAGAAAAGCTTGATAAATATCAGAAGGAGATATTTGCAAAATGCAAGCTTATCCGTCCGGCATATATGCCGATTATTGGTGTGGAAACTTATCAGGACAAGCATTTTGTAGTGGTTTGGTGTCCGGGTGGCGAAACGCGCCCGTATTCATCGCCGAAAACTATGGATAAAGATAATAAGGAACGTATTCATTATATTCGTAAGGCTTCTAACACAGTGGAACCGACAAATGATGAAGAAAAGGATTTATTTAATCTCGCAAATAGAGTTCCGTTTGATGACCGTGTAAATCATAAGGCAGAGATGTCGGACCTAAATATTACTCTCATTCAGAATTATCTGAAAGAGGTAAAAAGCTCCTTGTATGAGAAAGCAAAAACAGGGGACTTTATTGAGGTATGCCAGGATATGAATATTGTCAGTACCCTGCCGGAATACGTTAAACCTAAAAATGTGGGTTTGATGTTTTTTAGCATGGAACCGGACAAGTTCTTTCCGTATACTCAGATTGATGTAGTGCAGTTTCCAAGTGGACTTGGTGGTGACGATATTATTGAGAAAACCTTCAAGGGTCCAATTCAGCAACAGCTTCGGGATGCATTGCAGTATATTCGAAATGTAGTTATTACCGAAAAGGTTATCAAATATCCTGATAGAGCAGAATCAGACCGTTTCTTCAATTATCCGTATGCCGCAATAGAAGAGGCTTTGTCTAATGCTGTTTACCACCGTGCTTATGATGAGCGAGAGCCAATTGAGGTGCGTGTAGAAAATGATAGAATTGAAATCGTAAGTTTTCCCGGACCGGATCGTTCAGTGACAATAGAAGGTTTAAAATGCTTCCGAGTATCAAACCGTCGTTATAGAAATCGTCGAATTGGAGATTTCTTAAAGGAGTTGCATCTGACAGAGGGTAGAAATACCGGATTTAAGAAGATTTTGGATGCACTGGAGGCAAATGGCTCTCCGAAGCCGGAATTTGAAACGGATGAGGATAGAAGTTACTTTATCACGAGATTGTTTATACATGAAAAATTTGTTGGTGTTTCCAATGAAGAGCCAGAAAGGAGCCAAAAAGGAGCCGAAAAGGAGCCGAAAAAAGGAGCTGAAAGAAAACAAGCAATCTTAGCAATTTTGGCAGAGAATCCAACGATTACCCAAACGCAACTTATGGAAGAAATGAATTTAACGAGAAAACAGGTACAAAAAGATATGAAAGAATTACAGAAGGATGGTGCACTTGTAAGAGAGGGAACTAATAGAAGCGGACGCTGGGTGGTAAAAGGATATGGACAATGATAATTACAACAATATATTTGAGAACTTAGGCAAATTTGTTATCAAAGTATCTGAAGGTATGGTTAAGATAGTCGAAGGAATTAACTTAATGGCCTCGTCTGAAGCAATGAAAGCATTTATTGAGTTCATTAGTAATATTCCTGATGATATAAAAGATACAAAATTTTTTGCGGAAGTGCAGAAATTGCAAAAGATAAATTTGCATTATGAGGATGTAATATGGCTTATAGATGATTTTGGAATTAATTATACTGATGAGATTTGGAGAAAATTATCAGAAGATGAAAATGATAAATCGGAATTGTGTCGATACATAGCCAAGATTATCGTAGCTTCTTCTATGGAGAAACGAGAAAAGCTAATTGTTTTATTGGCGCATATGGAACCACTAATTTACGAGACTTTAGAAATGTCGAAAATACCAAACGAAAGATTGAAGCCTGCGGTAAAGAAGGTATCTATAGAAGAAAATGTAGGTATGTCTGCTGAAAACCTAGGAAAAATCTTTGTGTTGGCCGTTATGCACATAGTATTTGCTAATACGGATTCTTATACGGAGGAAATCGACAAAAGAATACCATTTAGAAATAATATTCTTCATAATGGCATCATAACCTACGCTGATGAAGATATAGATGTTGCCTATGAATTGTTGGTAGATTTGATAGAAATGTTAATTCGTACTAAAGAACAAATGCATGAGTATTGACACCATAAAAGTTGTGACTTCCCATATGCTTGTTCCATTCTTTTTATTCGTTCAAATAATGAAGTAATGGACATAAAACTAATTGGATTTAGGGAAACTTCCCTTTTCTAAAATTTGGTCAGAGTAATCGTCAGATTTGCCCGGACAAATTTTGTCTGTGTCATG
>JAZSPK010000005.1:0-9041 GCA_045537405.1 Acetatifactor sp. | reverse complement strand
TCCGACTTGGTCAAACCGTTCATTATCAAGAAAAACAGAATAAAACCTTTTCCCAATCTGTTAAAATATTTATTTAAATTGGGGTATTGCTTTGGGCTTAAATTCATACTAAAATCTCCTCCTCACTCATTTGTACACCACATATATAATATCATATTTCTGCAGAAAAACAATAATTCACAAAATTTTCTACAGTTTGACATATTATCGCTTTACAACAGCATAGTTATCTAGCAAAATTGACAATCTCAAATACATTCTAATTGCATTACGCTACTTCCTGTTCCTTATCGCTTACCAAATTGTTCAACCAGATTCCTTTTTTTACCAAAATAAAACCAACCACGCACTTAACAACATCCACCAACTGACAAACCAGATACAACGGAATAATCGCAACTCCCGTATATCGACTCAATACAAATGCCACCGGAATATTAACACACCACATAAAGGCACTGTCAAACAGGAAAGTAATCACTGTCTTGCCGCCGGAACGCAAAGTAAAGTATGTGGAATGCATAAAACCATGCATAAACATACAGCATGCAGACACCTGCATAAAAGAAGTCGCCAGTTCCTTCACCGAATCCGAGGTATTGTAAAGCATGGGAAAGAACGGTGCAAACATTACCAATAATCCCCCCATTACCAGACAGGACATTACCGTAAGAGTAATCAGCTTAATATCAGCCTCTTTTGCCTCTTCAAGTTTGCCTGCACCCAAAAGCTGCCCTACCACAATAGAAAGTGCACTTCCCATAGCAATAAATACTACATTAAATAAATTGGTAATAGTGCTGGAGATGTTCAGTGCTGCCACCGCATCCAGACCACGCATGGAATAACACTGCATCAGGGTAGCCATTCCTACTGACCACATAATCTCGTTTAGCATAAGAGGAACTCCCTTTTTCAAAATATTACCCACCAAATGTCCGGGAATCTTCAAAGTCTCATAAGCCCCCTGAATAAACGGTGCCTTTTCTGCATGCTTGTGAGTCCACACAATTACAATAATCGCCTGAATATAGCGAGAAATTACTGTCGCAATCGCTGCACCTACTACTCCCATTGCCGGGAATCCTAAATAACCAAAAATTAAAACTGCATTTAATACCAGATTAATCAACACCGCTGCTATTCCGGCTTTCATAGGCACTACAGTCTCTCCACATTCTCGCAGGGTAGAACTATATATCTGTTCTACACCAAAAGGAAACAGACCTATCATCATAACCTTTAAATAATCTTTACCATAACCCAGCGCCGCCTGCAATGCAGCCTCGTTTTGCTCTTCTCCATGGAGATACAACAAAATCAATTCTTCTCCCCAAAAAACAAAAATAAAAAGTCCTATGAGCACCAGCGCCATACAGGCGTATATTTTAAAACGAAAAGTATTTCGTACACCCTTATGATCCTTACAACCAAAAAACTGTGCACCAAAAATACCCGCACCGGAAATCGCGCCGAAAATACTGATATTAAACACCATCATTAATTGATTTACAATGGCAACGCCGGACATTTGCTCCGTACCTACGCGGCCCACCATAATATTGTCCAGCAATCCCACAAAGTTGGTAATACCATTTTGCACGATAATGGGCACTGCTATGAGAAATACCATTCTATAAAAGGCTCTATCGCCTATTAACTTTTGATACCACTTCTTTTCCATACTATACTTGACTCTCTTCCTTGTTGTACTCTATACTTAGCATAGTATATACAAATCATTTTGAAATTTCAATGATATTTATTGTGGCGTGGCTGAACGGCTACAATTTGTAACAGGAGCAAGACATGGCAAAAATTAAAAGTATTGAAGAGAAATATATGCACGCCGCTTTACAGCAGGCCAAAAAAGCATTGGCATTGGGTGAGGTTCCCATCGGTTGTGTTATCGTTCACGAAGGCAAAATCATTGGCCGCGGATATAATCGCCGCAATACTGACAAAAACACTTTGGCACACGCAGAAATCACCGCTATTAATAAAGCCAGCAAAAAAATCGGGGATTGGCGCTTAGAAGAATGCACCCTTTATGTCACGCTAGAACCCTGCCAAATGTGCGCAGGCGCCATTGTGCAAGCCAGAGTTACCGAAGTCGTTATGGGTTGTATGAATCCCAAGGCCGGATGTGGCGGGTCCATCTTAAACATTTTGGAAATGCCGGAGTTTAATCATCAAGTAAAGGTATCCAGAGGAGTTCTGGAAGAAGAATGCAGCGCTATTTTGAAGCAGTTTTTTACCGAACTGAGAGAACGAAACAAAAAAGAAAAGGAACTAAAAAAGCAGGCCTCCTCCTAAGAGGGTACCTGCTTCTCTTTTACTCTGCAATATAAGTTGGTGCATTCTTGGGACTCTTGCCCTTAATCACATTATGATAATAGGCATAAGTCATAGGTACGTCTTCCTTCAGCATATCTGCATCCAAAACCTTTCCCAAGAAAACCGTATGAGTGGAAGTCTCCATCTTATCAATCACCTCACAAGTGATATAAGCACAGGCATCTGCCACCACCGGCATAAAGCCTTTAATTGCATATTCCACTTCATCAAATTTGTTACAATCTTTACCACTTTTAAATCCAAAGGTCCCAATAATAGATGGCTGAGAATTTTCACCTAAAATAGAAATAGCAAATCTTCCGGACTCCTGAATACATTTGTTGGTGTAATTATCGTGATTGATACTTACCGCAATAGTCGCTGGCTCTGACGTGATTTGCATAGCACTGTTGGCCGTACAACCTGTAGGTCTGCCATTGTCCCAGGTACTTACCACATAAACTCCATAAGATAATTTGTGAAATGCGTTCTTGTTCATAATAATACCTCCTTTTCAAAACACTTTATACATGTGCCGTATTACTTTTGTTTTATATCAGTAATGATTACTATTATTATAATATTGTAAAGAAGTTTTGTCAATATACTTTCCATATTTTGCATATTTTTCTTGTTTCCACCACTCAACCTTTTATACCCCCTCTCTGGCATTTAAAAGTGAAGGATACTCCTCAAAAGTAATAGTTGACAAATCCACCACTAAACGATACACTATAAAAGCCGTACATTGTCGGTTTGCGATGCAGTGATGAAATCTGGTCTCGCGCAATGGGAATCTACGAACCGTGTCAGGTTGGGAACAAAGCAGCACTAAGTAGAACCTCTCATGTGCCGTGAGGGTGCCGGGTGGAGCTGCATTCGCAGCCGGCGTGTGCGGTATTTTAATATACACTACCGAAGATGGTCCTGACAGGTAATTACTCGCAGCTCATGTGTACAGGGATTAAGTAATTCTAAGTATCCCTGATATATACTCTACCACCGGACACACCGGCACAAATTCGCCTCCATGCTCAGTTTGTGCCTAAATCGGACATCCATGTCCGATTTTGCTGTAATTAACAGGGATACTAAGAATTACTAAATCCCTTCCCAAAATCGCTACAAGCAACTACCTGTCAGGACCATCTCCAACATAATCTCAAAGCATACGCCAAGTAATGTCTGCGTTACAGCTCAAACCAAAAGAAAGGAGCCCCCATGAATTCCACAGCCTCAATGCTTTCTAACTGTTTAATATGCCCAAGAGAATGCGGTGCGAATCGCCAGGCCGGACAAAAGGGTTACTGTGGCATGCCGGCCGAATTAGTCGTGGCAAGGGCAGCCTTGCATATGTGGGAGGAACCTTGCATCAGCGGCACTTCGGGATCCGGCACGGTCTTTTTTGGCGGTTGTAATTTGAAATGTATCTTTTGCCAAAATCATTCCATTGCATTGGGAGACTGCGGCAAGCAAATTACTATTTCCAGGCTGGCTGAAATCTTCTTGGAATTACAGGCAAAGGGTGCTGCTAATATTAATTTAGTGACACCCACTCACTACATTCCTCCGATCCGAGATGCACTTATTCTTGCCAAAGAACAAGGTTTACTACTTCCTATCGTTTATAATACCGGCAGTTACGAATCCCCAGAGGCCCTTCTACTTTTAGAGGGGTTAGTGGACATTTACCTGCCGGACTTAAAATACTATTCCACGGAGCTTAGCTCTAGGTACTCTCACGCCGGGGATTATTTTGAAAAGGCCACCCTTGCCATTGCAGAAATGTACAGACAGATAGGGGCACCTGTTTTTGATGAAGACACCGGCATAATGAAACGCGGTATGGTTGTTCGCCATCTGGTACTCCCCGGGCAAACCAAGGATTCCAAAAAGGTACTTCGTTACCTGCGCGAAACGTATGGCGACAATATATACATCAGTATTATGAATCAATATACTCCCCTGCCCCATGTGGCACAAATTCCCGAATTGAACCGTCGGGTCACCATGGGAGAATATGACAAAGTTGTCAACTTTGCCCTTGGCATCGGAATCGAAAACGCCTTTATTCAGGAAGGTGAAACTGCAGAAGAAAGTTTTATTCCTCCTTTTAATATGGAAGGTGTTTAAATTATCTTCCAGCCATTAATCCTCGGACAAAAAAAAAGAGCAGATGCACCGAAATGGTATATCTGCTCTTTTGTATTTACTCTATATAACCAAATATATACTTTCCTGTTTCGTCTTGGATAAGATGTACTGTTATCGTTGCAGTCACATCTTCAAAGGTAGATAAAGGTGTCCACCTATAACTACAGTCTTCAATAATGATTTCATTGTTTTCTCCATAGTAAGCAGAGAGCACATATGCCGATGCTATTTCTTGTAAAGCTATATCATCCGGATACACACAAACCAATTTATCACCATCAATATAACTATCTAAAAATAGATGTTCTTCCCCTATCTTCTCATCTGTCAGGAAAGAAAACGTCTCATTCAATACTGGGATGTCATATATATATTGCGCAGAAGCTCTGTTCTCTTCCATAGGTTGATACAATCCGGCACTACTGATTGTATAGCACATTTGCTTTAACGCCGTACTCAAATAATCCTCATTTCCCGCATCCTTACACATCTTGGCAATGGCAAGCATATCTTCCAATTGTTCCTTATCGGAACCACCCTTCAACAATTCCGGCCACTCATCCTCCCCAATATACACTTTATCTATGGGGCTGATATAGGAATCTTCTCCGGGCGCTCCATTTCCTCCACTCCCTTCCGGCATAATAGGTGTCACCACCTCCACCATGGAATCTGTCGTGGCCAAAACAATATGTTCATCCGTAATCACAGCTGTACTTCCTGCCGGAACCATCTGGGTTTCCGTATCCGTTTCAGCCTCTACTAAACCTTCCGTAACCTTCAAAATGGTAGTATTGCTTTCCGGAATATATGTCACTTCAAAGGTTGTTCCTCTGACGCTAAGCGCTACATTAGGGGTCTCTACTTCAAAGGTCGCATCCTCCGGCAACTTATTTTCTATCTCAAACAGAGACGTACCATATTTCAGCTTTATCTTAAGCCTTCCTTCTTTCTCATTACCTTCTGATATAATCTCAAAACAGGTATTCTCAATCGCCGTAATATACTTATCCTCATCTGCCACAAGCCCCAGCAAGCCATCCTCGCCCGTAGTCACCTCATCCTCTGACCGCAAGTTCATACCCTCGAAAATATCTTTTTCAGAAGAATCTCTTTCCAGCTCCACTTCCCCTTCCACAGACTCCACCTTAATCACGCGGTGTCCACGGTTCATCATTACTACTACAACCACAACTGCAAGGATTACTGTTATCACTATGCCGCATAATACCCATAACTTATTACTCTTTTTCATTAGCAACTTGCTCCGTTTTTTTAACAATCTCTAGCATACATCATGTATCTATTACATAATATACACGATAACGCAAATTGCGACAAGATTTTTATCCAATTTCTATATCTCCACCCGCACCATGTAATATCCAAAGTCTCCATTTCCGGCCGGCTCCCTCTTTCCTTCAAAGCTTTCAAACCCGAAAAGCACTGCGACCTGCTTTTCCTTCTCGTAAAAATTTCCCGGCACGCCTATGTAAAAATGCTCTCCTTCCTTTTGGGTTTCCCTACACATAATCAAATGCTCGTAATTGTAATAACCATGTAATAAAAAGCTATTGGCAGACAATGTATAGTATTTGTTTTGCAATATCACAAAATCCCGCGGCTTAACAACCAAATACTCTCGCCCGTCTTCAAAAGGTTTTATATGGGGATACAAGGACCATAATTGTTGCCATTTATTCGTAGCCATGCTCATAGACTCTTCTTCTTTTTCCTCCTGTATAATCTGAGGTCTCGCCTTAATCAGCGCCGGCTTCTCTTCCTGCATCTCTTCTCTTTTCTCCGCCATTGATTCCTGTGCACTTCCTTCCAACAGGTTCCTTTCCAGGACAAATGCCTCTCGCAAAAGCTCCGCCTCTGACAGTTCATCCACATTCCTCATATCTCCTCCCAAGTTGTCATCCATAAATTCCCCTGACGACGCTTCTGTTATTTCTTCGAAAATCTCCTCCGAAACTTCTTCTTTTATTTCCTCGCAAACCTCCTGAACAGTACAACGCAACTTCACTCCCACGGACAAATTCATAAAAATCTCTCGTAAGTCCACATAAGGAATTCCTTCCGCTACCTGCTCTGCCGCAAGTCCCTTTACCTCCAGGCATCCCTTTCCTTCTTCCAGACAAACATCCCCCAATGCCGACTCCTCTTTATTTCCCTTTGCCATTACCACGTATTCTCCATCCAGGGTATGTCGTAGTCCTGCAATGTGAATCTGCACATTTATCTTATCTTCTATCAATTCCAGCTTCACAAAACCCACATTCTGTATCTTCTCATCCTTTTCATACATATGTACATATTTAATTTTTCTATCATAAAGCATAAAAATCCCCCTAACACAATAGACTTCTATATCTATTGTATTAGGGGGTTGTCTACTTTATGACTGATTTTGCATATTAATAATCCAGACTCTCCAAATACTTCATATAATTTACTACCATAAGCGCAATCTTAAAGGTCAGCGCGTCTTCAAAGCATCTCAAGTCCAATCCGGTACTCTTCTGCAATTTTTCAATACGGTAAACCAGAGTATTACGGTGCACAAACAATTGTCTCGAGGTCTCAGAAACATTCAAATTATTCTCAAAGAACTTCTGAATGGTTGTAAGTGTTTCCTCATCCAAATCGGACAAATCGTTATCTCCAAAGATTTCGTCAATAAAAATTTTGCACAAATTCACCGGCAGCTGGTAAATCAATCGACCGATTCCCAATGTACTATACGCTACAACATCCTTTTCTGCGTAAAAAATCTTGCCCACATCCAAAGCCATCTTAGCCTCTTTGTAGGATTTGGATACATCCTTGATTTCCTGTACCACGGTACCGAAAGAAACCTTAACATTTAACATTGCTTCCGCATTCATCATTGCCACAATGGTACTTGCTGTTTCCTCCAACGCCTTATAGCTATTGTCCGCCTCAACATTCTTAATTAAAATAATATTACTCTCGTCGATGGCGGTAATATAATCGCCGCCCTGAGAAGTGAACATTCCCTTTAATAATTCACTTACAATACCATCTTTCTCAGGCTTTGTTTCAATTAAATATACGACTCTGGGGCAGGTCACTTCCACATGTAGCTTCTTTGCACGGTTATAAATATCCACCAAAAGCATATTGTCCAACAAAAGATTCTGGAAGAAGTTGTTTCTATCAAATTTTTCCTTGTAAGCAATAGAAAGATTCTGCAACTGGCACACAGCAATCTTGCCTACCATGTAGGCATCCTCTGAGGTCCCCTTTGCAATAATAACATACAGTAATTCACCCTCATCCCAAACCTTAAGTAAGTGATGGTTTCCAATTACCTGACTATCTGCCGGCGATTCAATAAAACCATCCAAGAGTGTGCTGTTTACATCATTCATGTCTGTAGTCTTGGCCAAAAGAATACCGCCCAAATCATACACACATAAATCCACCTTTGTAATTGCCTTTAATTCATCAATATTTGTCTGAATAATCTGACTTGATAACATATTTCCTCCATTGAATAAAACAGAGGTACTGTTTCCAGCACCTCTGTAAATAATGACTAGTTTGTAATAATCTGCTCGGTTTCTTTGTCGAATACGTGAATCTTTTCAACATCAAGTGCGAACTTAACAACATCGCCAGGTCTAGCAGTTGTACGAGAATCTACTCTTGCAGTCATCGGGAATACATCTAAATCGAAGTATAAGTAAACTTCTGCACCAAGTAATTCGTATACTCTGATAGTAGACTCGAATACGCTCTGAGGTGAGCTTTCGGTGAACATTTCAGAATCATATACATCTTCAGGACGGATACCGAAAGTAACAACCTTCTCATCATAACCGCCTTCGATAAGCTTCTTAGATTTTGCAGGAGGAAGAGGAATGCTCTTTCCAGCGATTTCTAAGTAAGCAACATCACCCTGAACCTTACATACAGCGTCAAGGAAGTTCATCTGAGGTGAACCCATGAAACCTGCAACGAAGAGGTTCTGAGGCTTGTCGTATAAGTTCTGAGGAGTATCTACCTGCTGGATAACACCATCCTTCATAACTACGATTCTGGTACCAAGGGTCATAGCCTCTGTCTGGTCATGAGTAACGTAGATGATGGTGGTTCCTAATTTCTGATGTAATTTAGCGATTTCGATACGCATCTGTACACGTAACTTAGCATCCAAGTTGGAAAGAGGCTCGTCCATAAGGAATACCTTAGGATTACGAACGATAGCACGACCCATAGCAACACGCTGTCTCTGACCACCGGACAAAGCCTTAGGCTTACGATCAAGGAGGGGAGTTAAGTCAAGAATCTTAGCTGCTTCCTTAACCATCTTATCAATCTGATCCTTCGGTACTTTTCTTAACTTAAGACCGAAAGCCATGTTGTCATAAACTGACATATGAGGATACAAAGCGTAGTTCTGGAAAACCATCGCGATATCTCTATCCTTAGGTTCAACGTCGTTAACTACTCTGTCACCAATCTTTAATTCACCAGAAGAAATATCTTCCAAACCTGCGATCATACGAAGGGTAGTAGAC
>JAZSPK010000024.1:0-79815 GCA_045537405.1 Acetatifactor sp. | reverse complement strand
CATCACCGTGGCAAAGGAATACAACGTCACCGTCGACGGCGGTACCGGCAATGGCAAATACGCTGCCGGCGAAGCGGTCGCCATCAGCGCATTTGTGCCGTCCGGTATGCAGTTCAAGGAATGGCAGGGTGCCGATGGCCTGACATTCACCTCCGGCGATAAAAACAGCCAGACCGCAACCTTCACCATGCCTGCACAAAATGTTAACATTACTGCTATAACAGGACCTGCGGAGTATTATGTTTCTGTTACAGGCGGCAGCGGAACCGGTATGTATGAGACAGGTGAAACTGTCACCATTGTTGCCGATACTCCTGAAGCAGGCAAACAGTTTAAGACATGGGTTGTTGGTGACGGCAAGGTTCTGCGTTTCACCGAAGGTGACATTACAAGCTCCACCGTAAAATTCGTCATGCCCGGTGAAGCGGTACGCATTGAAGCAACTTATGAGGATATTCCCCATACTCATGTATATGATAAGGAAGTGGCAAACGATACCTACAAGGCAACAGAAGCATCCTGCACAGCAAAGGCAACCTACTATAAGTCCTGTGTCTGTGGAGCAAAGGGAACCGAAACCTTTGCATATGGTGAGCTGGCAGCCCATACAGAAGGAACCGTATGGACATCAGATGCAACACATCACTGGCATGTATGTACTGCTACCGGATGTGGAGCAGTCATTGAAAGAAGTAAGGCAACTCATAGTTTTGAGTGGATAATTGATAGAGATGCAACGGAAACACAAGCCGGTGCGAAGCACGAGGAGTGTAGTGTGTGTGGTTACAAGAAGACATCTGTAGAAATTCCGGCAACAGGAACCGGTACACAACCGGAATCAACACCTACGCCGGCACCAACAACACCTACGCCGGCACCCGTAACACCTGCACCTACAGCAGTGCCTGTTGTGCATGTGCCGAAGACGGGAGATAGCATGTCTTGGATCTGGTTAGCTTTGTTTATGGTAAGTGGTTTTGGTGTAATTGCGACGATAGCAATTGGTAAGAAATCGCAGATGGATGAGGAGTAAGCATGTTTAATGGAAGGGCGGTGGCGTATGGCGCTGCCGCCTTTTTATGAGAGAACTGTTAGGATAGAGGAAAGGAGTCAAAGTATGGCATATCGTGTTTTGGTAGTGGAAGACCAGGAAATGCCCAGGCAGCTTTTTGAAATATTTATTAATTCAAGTGAAGAATTTCGGCATGTGGGTTCCGTGGCAAATGCAAGTTTGGCATTGTCCATGTGTAAAAATCAGCAGGTGGATCTGATTTTGATGGACGTGATGACGGAGCTTGGACATAGCGGATTGGAGGCGGCAGCAGAAATAAAGCAGGTTTTTCCTAAAATTAAAATTATCATTGTGACCTCCATGCCGGAATATTCTTGGCTACAGAGAGCCAGAGAAATTGGTGTAGAATCCTTTTGGTACAAGGATGGCAAAAAGGCGGCAATCTTGGATGTAATGAGCAGAACCATGGCCGGTGAAAGTATTTATCCGGACACAACCCCGCTTATTAGGATTGGAAACAGTACCAATCATGAATTTACAGAGCGAGAGCTGGATATTTTGCGAGAGCTGACCACCGGCGACAGTAATACGGAAATTGGGGAACGCTTATGTATTTCAGCCAGTACCGTAAAGTATCATGTGGAAAATTTGTTGGCAAAGACAGGTTTTCATACCCGTACGGAGCTTGCTTCCGAGGCAAGAAGTTTGGGAATTGTGATAAAAGAGAAATAGAGCTTCATAAAACTAGCCAAATGGCGGGGGCATATGGAAATTATTGTTAATATAATGGGTTTAGAGTTGAGGAAGTAGGAATACATTTCTCAAAGATAGTGATAACCATGCAGGAGGAGAAAGTAAAATGGGTTTATTTAGTAAAGAAGCATGTGCATTTTGTAGCACGGAAGTAGGAATGTTAAAGCGTTCTAAGCTGGCAACAAAAGAGTATATTTGTAATGATTGTAAGAGAAAAACCAATTATTTTGCCAGAATGGACTATACATCAAAGGATGCAGCGCAGGGGATGATGGATGGACTTGCACAGGAGGAGGCGGATTTTGAAGCAAGCTTTGATAATGCGGAGAATCGTTTCCAGAGTGCCGAAAGAGGTTTCAAGACTTGGGATCTTGGATACTTAAGAGTACATTATCGTTGTAATACCAGAACAGGTGCATTCCAGATTAATTTAGATGACATGAGTCGTTATGAGCACACTCCGGTATTTTACTTTGATTCCATGATTCCTTATAAGTTTGAAGCAGAAAACAGCAATCTTGCGGATATCAGAAGGAATGAAGTGATGGATTTGAATGCGGATTATGTAAGAGTAGAAGAGTCAAAGGATTCAGAAGGTAAGCTTACCTATTGCACCTTAATTATCCCTTACAATGATATCTGCATACGTGAAGTCAAATTAAAGGGAGATCTCAGAAACGAGGAAGAGAAGGATGCTTTTTATGACTTGGCAGAGAGAATAAATAGCGACCGCAAATCATGGCTTAATAAAGGTATCTTTGATGAGGAGAGAAAGAACAAAATGCAGGTAAGAAACCTTGGCGATACTGCGGCAGCAGTACTTAAGGCAGCAGTAACTGGTGGTAGCGTGGAAGAAGCAGTGAAACAAGGCATTGAGACCGCAAATGATATAGAAGAAGGAAAAGTAAGGCAAGGATTTTTCGGTAAGTTATTTAAAAAGTAATATGAGGAGTGAGGAAAGATGAAAAAAAGATTATTAACATGGATTTTAACAGGTGTAATGGTTTTTTCCTTAGTGGCATGCGGCGGCAAGGATGATAAAGAAGCAAGTGCTTCAGGCGAAGAAGGTATCAAAACAGAAAATGTCGATAATAGCAAGGGCGCAGAAGATACTGATAAGACAGAGAGTAAAGCACCTGATGAGACAGAGGAAGTTGTCGCAGAAGATAAAAGTGATGCATCCTGCGTTAAGGTTTACTACGGTTGGGGCGCTGGTGATGAGGAAAAGTACACATCAGAAATCTTTTGTCCGGAGGGAGCAGTGTTTGACGAAAGAACATTGCAGATTTATGAAGAAGACGGCAGTGTAATGACGGTGCAGGTCGACGATGAAGTCAATGAGTATATGGCTACCAGCACAATGCATTGGCATCGTGACGCTTATAATAGTGAACCGACAGCTTATCCTATTATTGCACAGCTATATTTCGACGGAGAACTGGACGCTGAAACCGCAGCGGAGAACAGCAACTGTTCACAGACGGTCACACCTCTTGGCTTTAAATGGAATGGCTATGATGTAATTCTCATTGAGACAAAGTACACTTTTTTGGATTACGGCGAACAGACCGAGCTTTTCGCAGGTGTTGAGTATGACTTAGATTACTGGAAGGCTGAAGAAGGTACGGGTGAAGTCAAGGACCTGACAACCAAGGCACTTTTTGGATTTGATATGCGTTCCTATGGATGGGATGATTTGACACAGGATAAATGTGCGTGGATTATTGGAGAACTTTTGGGTGTAGACTCCGGCATTGCGAATCCTTTTACAGTAAGCGACGAGGAAACCTCTGCACCTGTTGTGAATATAGGAACAGACGAATTGCTGGGCACCTGGCTTGAGAGAGACAGTGATTGGGACAATACCTATATTTTTAATGCTGATGGTACCGGTACTCTGATTAGCGGTCCTGAGTATCCTTTTAGTTATGCAGTGAATGGTGATGTTTTGATTTTGACTTATGACGTGGATGACGAGGAAGAGTTCACCATCTCTGTTAGTGGTGATTTGTTGACTATGGTAGATCAGTTTGGTTACGAGTATCTTTTGGATAAGCAGATTGTTCAGAGTGAAGAGCCAAAGGAGTCTGAAGAAACTGAGGAGACAGACCCGGAAAATCCTTTGGTAGAAGCAGTTATCGGTACTTGGACAGAGTATGAAACCGGATGTGAAGAAACCTTTACTTTCAATGCGGACGGAACCGGTTACTACAGCTACAATTTCGGCGAATATGAATCCGCATATACTTATGTGTTCTATAACAGTGAATATATTGAAATGTATTTTGATGATGGTTCGGTTGTCGGATTCCAGGTTATTATGGATGAAAGCGGCGAGGAAATGGCTGTAAGAAATGAATACGTTTGGGATTTGGTATACAAACGTCAGTAATTAGAAAACAAGGAGGATATTACTATGAGTTATGTGGGAAAGTGGCAGTTTCATTCTATTGGAACAGTGGACGATGAAACCTGTGAAAGAGTTTGGCTGAATGCAGAGGAGTATGTGAAATCTCCTATGCCTTATGTTGATGAAACAGATGAAGAGGCAGTGACTGACGAGATGAATGAACGCATGAAAACAGTGGGTACTATTCTTGAGGTATGTGAGGATGGAAAACTGTATGCATTAATGCCCTTGCCGGAAGGCGTTTCCAAGGAAGAAGTGGAGGCAGCAGCAAACGCAGGAATTATCAAGGTTCGCGATGGTATGATGACCGATGAACCCTATGCATGGCAGGAGCGTGACGGCGCACTCTGGGTAGATATGGGTATGGGTGAAGACGGATATGTGAACTTTAGTGAAGAAGAAGGCTTTTTAACTATGTTTACAACCAGATATGCGAAGATGTAATAGAGAGAGGAGAATAAGAATATGTCTTTTTTTGATAATCTTAAAAGCCAGATAACATCTCAGTTAAGGAGAGAAGTTTCAAAAAACGTGAATGAAGCGGTGAAGAATGCAAAGCAGAACATCGGAAAGGGAAGAAATCATACAGAGACTTTTAGTTTCAATGCTTTGCCTACAAATCTGGCAGAATTAAAGGCTCTTCCTGAGGCGTCCTTAGATTCAGCGTTTAAGACCGTTGCACTTTGTGTGGCTGCGCTTTGCAGTTATGAAAAGGATATAAATGCTACATGGGAAATGCTTGACTTTTTAAAAGGCCCGGAAAGTGTGAACGAGAAGGAGAAAACATTTATCAAAGATCGTTTGGCAGGAAAACAGTACAAAACATTGTCATTCTTTAAAGGCGCTACCGCTGATAATGGATATACTCCTTCCGTTCCCTATACTATAACAGTAAGTGAAAATCCTTATTCCTTTGATGAGGAAAACTGGGCAACTCTCTATGTGACAAGTGCCGGTGCAGATGCTCCCAGACCGATTAAATTACGTAGAAAGCCTTCTACTAATCAGTGGTTCATTAATGAAATTCAGTGTCTTGCAGATATCAGAATTCCGACCAGTCAGGATGAGTGGGCTTAAAATCAATGAACGCAGAAATTTTTAGTAATGAGTTTTTGCAGGTGGCGGTACCTGAGAACTGGAAAGTATTTCTGGGAATTGATGCAGAGGGGAAAGCGACACCTAAAAAATTGCATGTTTATAAAAATGCAAAGAGTGAAATGGATATATTTCATAAGGCAGGGATAACCATTTGCTATTACGAAGATGCCGGACAGTATTTTCTAATTAAGGCCCTTTATGAAGAGGTGGAGGAAGTATCACCTTTTGAGATGGGAAATGATTGTTGGAGCGGATTTACTTGTAAAAGTTTTGGTTATCCCTATATTATGTTGGAAACCAGCGAGAGCACTGACAGAGTATTGGTAATGATTTTAACGGAAAATGGAGAGAATAAAATTTCATTCTCGGATAATGATGTGCAAATGATTTTAAAGAGCATCGTTGCCGGAAGGAGAGAGGAAAAGCAATCATGAAAAGATTATTGATGATTCTATTATTGGTGTGTTTTATGGGTTCATTTACTGCGTGCGGAAATGAAAAAGATGATGATGAAAGACCGCGAGTATCAAATGAGTCGGATGAGGAAGAAGAGGAAGACGATGAAGAGTCCTCTGTAAAGGACAAGGAGGAAAAAGAAGAGAAGCAGGAAGAACCTTCCGATAAAGACAAAGAAGAGACAAAGGAAGAGGTTTCCGGTAACGACAAAGAGGAAGTTATGTTACCCGAGGTTTTGTCTTTGGTACAGACATATTCTACCAGATATGAATGGCAGGATGATATTTGGTTACTATACAGCGAATACTCCAATGTAACAATGTGGGAAGACGCTGAAAAATATTCCAAAATGGATCGTGTATTATCCGAGATAGCCGGTATGCAAACCAGAACTATGGAGGATGAAGTAGATAATATCCTAAGCTTTATTACAGACATGGGAATGTTGGAGGGAGACTTGCAGGAGTTTGAAACACAGGTATCAACATCCGATGTACAGGTTAGAAGAGCAGATGATGTGGTCTTAAGTTACGTGACAGATTCCTATGCGGATTACGGATTTATTGAGGATTTCAGAGGAATGTGGGGAAGTAACTATGATGTGCAGACCGGCAAGGAGCTGATGCTTTCCGATGTGATTCTGGACATGGATGCAGTCCCCGCAGTTGTATGTAAAGAATTAAACAGCCATCTTTGGGCAGGAGAGGATTATTCTGAAACAGTAGTAGAGGAGTATTTCAAAAATACGCCGGAGGATGGTATTCGTTGGTCCTTAGATTATAATGGCGTGACCTTCTACTTTGGATATGATGATTTTACGGAAATGTCAATTGGAGGCAAGTCTGCAACCATTTCCTTTGCGGAGTATCCGGAACTATTTGCAGAGAAGTACAGGAATGTACCGGATGCGTACATGGTCAGACTGCCGCTGGATTATTCCTTCTTTACGGATTTGGATAGTGACGGAACATTAGAGGAAGTGAATTGTACCGGTTTGTTTCATGAAACAGACAGATTCTATACCCAGTTTGGAATTTACACGGATGTAGAGGGCTATTATTACTATGAAGAGCTGTTTGCATATGATTACCAGCCTTATTATGTGAAAACCGCGGACGGCAACCACTACATTTACTTGTTCTGTGAGGAAAGCGAAGGCGGTAATCGCCAGATGATGTTGGTAGTATACGACATAAAGGATGGTATGATTAGAAGTGTTGGTGAGATGAATGTTGCACCGGCATATATTCCTTTTGATATGTTCTTGGTGCCTCTTGACCCCAATAACATGCTTTTAGATAATTATGACAGTGGAGCACAGGATTACGAGATTTATAAGGTAGGAAAAGATGGTATGCCTACATTGAATACACAGGGACAAACGTCATCCAAAGAGGAAGAGCAAACTTCAGAAGTTGTAGAAGTAGACAGTGCTGAAGAGTTTTTAGAAGCTATTCAGCCGGGAGCTACCATAAAGATTAAACCCGGATACTATAACCTGAGTGATTATATTGAGAAAGTATGGAGTGAGCAGGGAGAAGAATGGAACGAAAAGCACCCCTATGTGGAGTTGTATGAGTGCTGGGATGGAGGCATAGAGATTGCCATTCAGGACGTGCAGGATTTGTCTGTTTTTGCAGATTTGGAGGGTGATGTAATCACTGAGCTTGTTGTGGAAACAAGAGCCGGCGCTGTTTTGAATTTTGAAGATTGTAATAATATTTTTCTCCATGGTCTTACTATGGGACATACCCAGGATGGAGCATGCGATTCCAGTGTAATTTCGTTTCGGAATACTACGAATGTCTACTTGACTGCAATGGACTTATACGGATGCGGTATGTATGGACTTGATGCAATGTATGGAAGCGGTAACATCTATGTGCAGAGCTGTACCATCCGTGATTGTGAAGACGGACCCTTCTATATAATGGACGCGCAGGGAAAATACGAGTTTCGTAATTGTTGGCTGAGTGGTTCCAATGGCGGTGGTTATTATGAGCCGGCGGACGGAGCAGAGCTTTCGTTTGTGGAATGCTATTTCGGTGAGAAAGAGACTAACTATTGGTATTATGATGAATATGCCACATTTACAGATTGCTATTGGGAAGAGGTTACAGAATATCCGGATGTAGAACCGGAAGGAGAAGATGTTTTGGATCTTGACAGTCTGATTCCGACAGATGCTAATGAGTGGAACCTTTGGGATACTTATTATGCTTATATGTTTGTGAATCAGCAATCCGGTGAGACCGAGTATTATCCTTATTTTACCTTGGAGTTATACGAAGATGGATCCGGTTGGTGTGAAACAGAGAATGAGTATTTTGAGTTTACCTGGTACTGTGAATCAGATGGTACTGTAACATTGGAAGGTGAAACCTATCATTACCTGACGCCCTACGTAGAGCAGATGGACGGTTTTGAAAGACTCTGGTTTATGATGCAGATGAATGAAACTGTGGTATGGATTTATTAATGATTTGGAAGAGAATACTATAATAGCGACAGCTCCGCTTTTGGCGGAGCTGTTTTTATGCTTAGTAGAACCAGAGTGCCTCACCATCAAGATACAGTACAAGCCACAGAGAGCCCTCCTCACTGTTCGGCAGGGCTCCGCCTTGGTCGGCGTAGAGAACGAAGGACGCCTTGCCGCCATCGTCGAAGGAGATTTTGCAGGAATACGCGCTGCTCATCTCATAGTTGAAAGGACGTCCTTTTTCATTGTCTGTCCAGAAGCATCCGCGGCCATCCTCCTCAAATGTAAGGAATCTCACATCGTCGCTCGTTTCAAAGCTTACTTCCCCGGATATACTGTCAATAATCTCGTACAGAATATAATACTCTTTTGTCGTCAGAACCATTGTATCGAATGAGGCGACCTTAAGGCGTGTCATGTCCAATGCGAAGAACTCACTTTCTTCTTGCGATTCCCCGGAATCATCGGGGGAGGCAGTATTCTCGGAGGGGTTGTAGACGTCGGTTTCAAATTGGCAGTCGTCTGCAAACACAAAGTTTTCACGGTCCTTCAACTCTTCATTGAGGCGCTGGCTTTCCCAGCGGCCAAAGGAGCAGCCTTCAAAGTGAGCTCCGCTTTCGCTGTCACTGTGGTAGTAAGCGGGAAGAAAATTGTCCCCTTCGTTTTCAGTGAAGGAGCAGCCTTGGAAGTGAGCAAAGGAGTCGCTGAGGCACAGCATGTCGAAGCCTTCATTATCCTTGAAAGAGCAATCCTCAAAGACGGCATCGCTGCATAGCAGGTCGACGATGCCATAGCTACACTCACGAATAATGCAGTCCTTGAGTGCAATGTCCTCCGTATGAACTGCTACCACGCCATAGGTGCCGCAACCGTAGAGATCCAGGCCGTCGAGCCTTACTTTTTGGCAGTAATCAAACTCCAGCACCGCACCCTGACAGTTTCCCTGCTCAATTGTATGACCAAAGGTGATGTTCTCGATAACAATATCAGAACAGTCGTTGAAGTAAAGCACATCGGAATAGCGGGGCTCCGACACGACCTCGACCTTGTCGTCCATTGCACCGCGAATCGTCAGTCCATCGACTTCACGAATCTCTGCCTGCCAGCCGTCAGTGAAGGTGCGTGCAACATAGTCTGAGAAGTTGTCGGGGGCCTTACGGAGATACTCTGTAAGGTTATAGGTGCCCGGCGCAAGCTCAATAACCACGCCAGGTGCGATGGCCTCGAGGAATTCGCTCGCTGTGCTGACATAGATCACTTTGTCTCCAGCTACAGATTCATCCGGAATTTCGGCAGGTTCAGGTGTTACGGTAGGTTCTTCGGTAGAGGAAGCAGGTGCTTCTGGTGTAACCTCGGGCTCGTCTATCGAATTACCAAAAACTTCCTTATTATCACCTGCACTTGTGTTCTTACTTTCTTCGCCACCACATGCAACCATGCAACATATGCAAAATACTGTTGTGAATAATAATATTATTTTTTTCATTACCATATTCTCCTATTTCTCTTTCATTAACGACAATACTAATTACAAATATTTTACACCAAATACCTACTGAATGAAACGAAAATTTTTAATTTTATGGAATAAATTTCCGAGAATCTTTCCAACCTGACCAAAGGGTTATGGCTGACCTAAACATATTGCAGTGGCAATAGCCAACCGATTCCTGTGCGGTCTATACAGAAAAATGTATTGGTGAGACCTCGCTTTTCTTAAAAAGCGGTATCCTCCTGGAAGAAATTCTTTCTATAGACCTCAAATAGTTTGAGTTTTGGTGCATTTTTATCAAAAATGGACAAAAAGGGAATCCAAAAGTACAAAAATTTTGCATAGACCGCAGAACGACTTGCTCACAGTTCGCAAAGTAATTTAAGTAAAATAATATTCTATGATTTTCTCTACCATCTCTGTGCTGAGAGGATGTTCTTGTGTTTCATAAGTGGTAATCAAATGAATTCCCGGGACAATACCATATTCTGTATAAAGTTTAAGCTTGGAAAAAACGTTGGCGGCATAGGCGGATTGGTACATAAGCCCGAAATGTTCCCAATAGTAGTATTCGTCGGTTGTTGGATGCCGAATGGTAAAATCCGGGTGCAATAATACATCACCCAAATTCAGTGCACATTCATATCGAAAAGGGATTTGATGTTGATATAATAACATATCAATAAGCGTTTCAGATTTTGAACGTAATAAATGGCCGGAAATACTTTTGTAAATCAAACGTTCCGGATGGGAGAGATTTTGTTCATAGGGAGATGCAAGCCAATTGGAAATTTCAGTGGAAAAATGTGTAAATTGAGGAGTTAAAAGCTTTTGATATTCAGAAGGTTCTGTCAGAAGAGCATCTGCTTTTCCGGTAGGGGAATGATGCTGTAAATAAAAATCAAGGGCACGCTTTTCATTTTCTAAATCTTTTAGTTTGAGGGTTAAGTACTTTTTGCGCGCGAGTCGCATTGCCAAGGGGAAGTTTGATTTGGGAATGTAAATCTTTTTGTGACCGTCACTTTGATACCACTTGCAACGGGTACCATGGTGACAACAGATTAGTTTTCCTTCGGGCAAGCCGGAAAGGTCTTGTTTGAGCGCGATGATTTGTTTATCGACTCGTTTGTGTTCTGTTAAGATTCGTTCGTAGAGCGTAACGCCGCCTCCTTCCATTTTGTGAGTGTAATAAGTATTAAAACATACAAAAAGTAAATATGCAAGTAAAAAGATAATTTGTTTTTCGTATATGATTATGATAGAACTGTTTTACCATGGTTTGAGGTGCTTTTTGAAAGTAAAAGTTTTGGATTGTGACATATAGCGCTATTTTGGTGGCGGTCTATACAGAAAAATGGTTGTTCCAGAATCCCTTTTGTCACAATATGAAGCGTTTTTGCATTAAAAAATGGTGCCTCGGAGGTCTATGCAGAAAAATGTATCTGTGAGACCTCGCTTTTTTAAAAAAGCGGTATCCTATGTAAGATTTTTTTCTATAGACCTCAAATGACTTGAGTTTTGGTGCTTTTTTAACAAAAAGGGACAAAGAGGGAATCAAAAAGTACAAAAATTTTGCATAGACCGCAAACCCTAAATAACAAGAAACATAGGAAAGATAACGTTGAAAAAATAGAAAAAAGGGTTACGTTATAAGTGAGTTAATAAAGAAGGTTTTTGAAAAGAAAACATGACATACAATTGTCGCGTTTGTTGTGATATATTAGAGAAAAACGAAACTAAAATGGGAGAATATTATGGTTAATTCTTTTAACGAATTTTGTGAAAAATTATTAGAAAGCGGATTTTCCATGGGTGGCGGTAATGCCAAGGGAATTTACGCTATTATTTCTTTTAATTGGAATGATTCTATACCCGCTTGCCCCGTAGCATGGCATACGGGAGATGCGGAAACAGACCCTTGGGAATGGAGAATGCGGGTGCTGGAGGAACGGAATGATATTGCTTATGGAAAAGTTTTCTTTGGGACAAGCGGATATATTACAAAGGAGTGGTATCCTTATTTTCTGGCAGTCCGCAGGCAAGGCTTTACTTTTGATGAATGGTATCATGAGGGCAAGGCGGGAATCCTTGAAAAAAGAATATATGAGGCCATAGAACAAAATGGACATATGGCACTTCATGATTTAAAGAGAGAATGCGGTATAACCAAGGAGACTTCCGGACAATTCGACAGGGCGCTTACGAATCTGCAAAAGAATCTTTTCATTACCATGTGCGGAAGAACACAAAAATTAAGTCGCACAGGGGAGCCTTACGGCTGGAATAGTACAGTCTTTACCACAGTGGAGAAATTTTGGGGTGAGGATTTGACATTGAATATATCTGCGGATAAGGCTTATGAGAAAATAAGGGAGCGTATTCTGCTTTTGAATCCGGAAGCGAAGGAGAAGGATATTAAGAAGTTTATTGGGTGAAAGAAATCAATTGAAAAATCTCTCAAATTATGATAGTATAAGTGCGATGTAAATGCAGATTTGTGCATGAATGGTGAAGGAGAGAGAATATGGAAGCATACAAGCAGGAGTTTATTGAATTTATGGTGGATTGCCAGGTGCTTAAATTTGGCGAATTTACATTAAAGAGCGGTCGTAAGTCCCCTTTCTTTATGAATGCGGGTGGTTATGTGACCGGTAGTCAGTTAATGGGACTGGGAGAATATTATGCGAAAGCAATTCATAATACCTATGGAGATGATTTTGATGTATTGTTCGGACCTGCTTACAAGGGTATTCCCATAAGTGTTGTTACTGCTATTGCATACAGTAAATTATATGGCAAAGAGGTTCGTTATTGTTCAGACCGTAAGGAAGAAAAGGACCATGGTGCAGACAAGGGAAGCTTTCTTGGCAGCAAGTTAAAAGATGGTGACAGAGTGATTATGATTGAGGATGTTACCACTTCCGGTAAGTCCATGGAAGAAACCGTTCCCAAGGTAAAGGGTGCTGCAGACGTAGAAATCGTAGGTTTAATGGTTTCTTTGGACCGTTGTGAGAAGGGGCTTGGTGGCGAAAAGCGTGCGCTGGAAGAGGTTCAGGAAAAGTATGGTTTTAAGGCCAATGCAATCGTAAGTATGACCGATGTTATCGAGCATCTTTACAACAAGCCTTATAAGGGACAGGTTTTGATTGATGATACCTTAAAGGCTGCTATTGATGCTTACTACGCGGAGTATGGTGCGTAGTAGAAAGGAGCTAAACATGGAAGAAAAAACATATAAAACCATGGGTGGTGCGGGTGCACTGAATATTGTGTTGGGCATTGTTTCCATTGTTGTAGGAGTTACAACAGGAGTGTTGTTGATTATTGGCGGTGCTAAATTACTGGCCGGAAGAACGAAAATATTGTTTTAAAGAGTAGGCATACCCATATCTTATGGGCATGCCTATTTTCGCAGAAGGGGGACGAAAGGTGCCAAGAAAAGGATATAAATTTACAAATAAAAAACATTCGGAAAAGTCTGTTATGTCCACAGTGTTTGGATTCTTAAGCATGATTTCCATGATGGTGTTGATTTACTTGTCCTACCGTCTGGGAGGTGAGGTGCCGGTTAATTATGGAATCGCAGTAATGCTGATACTTGTTTTTGGAATTGTGGGACTGGTGCTGGGCGTTCTTGCCATGCAGGAGCGGGAGAAGTTTCGATTTTTTGCAATTATGGGACTGGTGCTGAATGGTCTCGCTATATTTTCCGTCAGTGCGGTTTTGTATGCCGGCTCGTATTTGTAGGGGTTGGTGTAAAGAAAAGAGGGAAAAGGCAGGGGACTGAATGGAAGAATTTTGGTTAGAACGATATGAATTGGTAACGGAGCGTATCGGCCAAATAAAAGAAGAACATATTTTGCCTGAGGATTGGCAGGAGTACTTTGTCATGGAGGCTGAGTATGTAGAAGAAGCCTGTGAGTATCTGGCTTTCGCACAAAGGGGCGGATTGGAAACGGCAGATTTGAAGGAACTGCAAAAGTGGAATGGTCTTTTGGGAAAAAACTGGAAGCGACTCCCAAAGGATTATGCGCCTCTTATGGATTTGTTGTCAGTGGAGCTGCGTAGCCTTGGTTATTTGGCGGCACAGGGCCGATTGGAAGAGTTTTTAATACGACTGGAGCTGTTTGCAGAAATGTACGGAATCTGTGTTTATGAGTGGCAGGAAGAAAAGAAACTGCCAGCTTATCAGGTTTTGCGGGACTGTCTTTACTGGTATGTGCATGATTATGCAGACATGGCTCCTTTACAGGAGTTACGGTATTTGGAGAAACAGGAAGAAGAACCGGTGTATCAAAGACTGCAAAACCGGGAGTCAGAAGAACGCTATTTGTATCAATATGGTTTGGTGGTTACTACCAGAGAACGTGGTTTTTACGAATGGTTGCAGGGACTTTCCGTGGAGGAAGTGGAAAAGTGGGCCACGAAGCTTGCAGAGGAAATCGCAAAGTTAATAGAGGAGGACACCCCGGAACCCCTTGAAAAACGAATTCTACTGCAATACCCTGTGGGATATGAAAAGCTGATGTGTGTGTTGGTATGGAAGTTGCAGGAAATGGGGCTGGTGATAGTGCCGGAGGTTGCCGGTGCAGGTGTGCTTTTAAATCTTTTTGAAGAAGTTTTTGGGGGACGCAAGGTTTTGTGGGATAGGGCACTTGGCAAACGTTGTAAGGAAATTAAGCAAACTCTGGCCGAAAAAGCAAGAAAGGAAAAGCATTTTTTCTTTGTAAAAATAGCACTTGAGGAGGATAAAAACGAAATCCTCAAGCCACATGTGGTGTAAAAATCTTAAGATTTCATGATTCTTATACAAAATATAGAAAAATCTCTTGCATAGTGGCTTTAAGTCTAGTAAACTAAACATGAATATTTATGTTTAAATTAAGAATACAATCATGAGGAGGAAGATACCATGGCAAAAGTTGGTATTGTAATGGGCAGTGATTCTGATATGCCGGTTATGGCAAAGGCTGCTGATATTTTAGAAGAATTGGGCATTTCTTATGAAATGACAATCATCTCTGCACACAGAGAGCCGGATGTATTTTTTGAATATGCAAAAACAGCAGAAGATAAGGGATTCAAAGTAATTATTGCAGGAGCAGGTATGGCAGCACATTTACCCGGTATGTGTGCAGCAATTTTCCCTATGCCTGTTATCGGTATTCCCATGCATACTACTTCCTTGGGCGGAAGAGATTCCCTGTACTCCATCGTACAGATGCCTTCCGGAATTCCGGTAGCTACCGTAGCAATTAACGGTGGTGCAAATGCAGGACTTTTGGCGGCTAAGATTTTGGCTACTTCTGATGCAGAGTTACTTCAGAAGTTAAAAGAGTATAGCACCAATTTAAAAGAGCAGGTGCAGGCAAAGGATGCTAAATTGCAGGAAGTTGGCTATAAGGCTTATATGAATAAATAAAAATACGAGAGCCCCTAGGGCAAATGGAGGAAATTATGGATTACAAGAACGCAGGTGTGGATATTGAAGCTGGTTACAAATCGGTAGAACTGATGAAAAAGCATGTAAAGGAAACCATGCGACCTGAAGTAATGGGTGGTCTTGGCGGATTTTCCGGAGCATTCTCTTTAGCAGCAATTAAGAGTATGGAGAATCCGGTACTTTTGTCAGGAACGGACGGATGTGGTACCAAGGTGAAGCTTGCATTTATTATGGACAAGCATGATACCATCGGTATTGATGCGGTAGCTATGTGTGTTAATGACGTGGCTTGTGCAGGTGGTGAACCTTTATTCTTCTTGGATTATATTGCATGTGGCAAGAACTATCCTGAGAAGATTGCAACCATTGTAAAAGGTGTGGCTGAAGGCTGTAAGCAGGCAGGCGCAGCATTAATCGGTGGTGAGACTGCAGAACATCCCGGTCTTATGCCTGAAGATGATTACGATTTGGCAGGCTTTGCTGTTGGTGTGGTAGATGAGAAGGATTTGATTACCGGTGCCAATATTAAGCCCGGCGATGTATTGGTGGCTATCGCTTCTTCCGGTGTACATAGCAACGGTTTCTCTTTGGTACGTAAGGTGTTCGAAATGACCAAGGAAAGCTTGGATACCTATTATGATGAATTAGGAACGACTCTTGGCGAAGCATTGATTGCTCCTACCAAGATTTATGTTAAAGCACTGAAGTCTGTAAAGGATGCAGGTGTAACCATTAAGGGTTGTAGCCATATTACCGGTGGCGGTTTCCAGGAGAATATTCCCAGAATGCTTCCGGACGGCGTGAATGCACATATGGATTTGGGTAGCTACGAAGTACCCGCTATCTTTAAGCTTATGCAGAAGACCGGTAATATTGCAGACGAAATGATGTACAATACCTTTAACATGGGTATTGGTATGTTATTGGCAGTGGATCCTGCAGATGTGGACAAGACTGTTGCGGCTATTGAAGCGGCCGGTGAGAAGGCATGGGTAGCAGGTAAGTGTGAAGCTGGTGAAAAGGGAGTAACCTTATGTTAAGAATTGTAGTGTTGGTTTCCGGTGGCGGTACAAATCTGCAGGCTATTATTGATAGTGTGGCAGCAGGTAAGATTACCAATACGGAGATTGTAGCAGTTATTAGCAATAATAAGACCGTAAAGAGTCTGGAGCGTGCAAAAAATGCAGGAATCCCTGCGGAGTGTGTATCTCCTAAGGATTTTGAGAACAGAGATTTGTTTAATGACGCGCTTCTTGCAAAAATTGACGAATATTCGCCGGATTTGGTGGTTTTGGCCGGATTTTTGGTGGCAATTCCTGCAAAAATGGTAGCAAAATACAATAACCGTATCATAAATATCCATCCCTCCCTGATTCCTTCTTTCTGTGGCGTGGGTTATTACGGATTAAAGGTTCATGAAAGAGTATTGGAGCGCGGTGCTAAGGTAACCGGCGCCACGGTACATTTCGTAAACGAAGGTATGGACGAAGGCCCCATTATTTCCCAAAAGGCAGTATATGTGGAGGAAGATGATACTCCGGAAGTATTGCAGAAAAGAGTGATGGAGCAGGCGGAGTGGATTTTGCTTCCACAGGCCATTGATGATATTGCAAACGGACGAATTGAAGTTGTAGAAAATAAAGTCGTGAGGATAAAAGCATGAAAGTATTAATCGTAGGCGGCGGTGGCAGAGAGCATGCAATCGCAATCAGCATGAAGAAAAGCCCCAGAGTAGAGAAGCTTTATTGTGTGCCCGGAAATGCCGGTATCGCACAAATTGCAGAGTGTGACTCCACCATTGGCGTAATGGAGTTTGACAAAGTAGTTGCTTATGCAAAGGAAAAGGAAGTAGATTTGGTGTTTGTGGCACCGGATGATCCTTTGGTAGGCGGTTTGGTAGATGCTTTGGAGGCAGCAGGCTTAAGAGTATTTGGTCCTAGAGAAAATGCGGCGATTTTGGAAGGAAGTAAGGCATTTTCCAAGGATTTGATGAAGAAGTACAATATTCCCACAGCGGCGTACGAGACTTTTGAGGATGCAGATGCAGCAATTGCTTATTTGGAAACTGCTGAAATGCCCATCGTATTAAAGGCGGATGGTTTGGCATTGGGCAAGGGGGTATTGATTTGTAATACCTTGGAAGAAGCAAAGGCCGGTGTAAAGGAAATTATGCTGGATAAGCATTTTGGAAGTGCCGGAAATCGTATGGTTATCGAAGAATTTATGACCGGACGTGAAGTGTCAGTACTTTCTTTTGTAGATGGTAAGACCATTAAGACCATGACCTCAGCGCAGGATCATAAGCGTGCCATGGACGGTGACCAGGGATTAAATACCGGCGGTATGGGTACTTTTTCCCCCAGTCCTTTCTATACGGAGGAAGTGGATGCATTCTGTAAGAAATATATTTATCAGGCTACCGTGGATGCTATGGCAGCTGAAGGCAGAGAGTTTAAGGGCATCATTTTCTTTGGACTAATGCTTACACCTAAGGGACCCAGAGTGTTGGAATATAACGCAAGATTTGGCGATCCCGAAACCCAGGTAGTTCTTTGCAGAATGAAGAATGACATTATGGACGTTATTGATGCTTGTATTGATGGAACATTGGATCAGGTGGATTTGCAGTTTGAAGACAACGCAGCAGTTTGTGTAGTACTTGCCAGCGAGGGCTATCCGGTAGAATACAAAAAGGGCTATGTAATTGAAGGTCTTGAGAAGTTTGAAAACGCTGACGGATACTACTGCTTCCATGCAGGAACCAAGCAGACCGATGCAGGTATTGTGACAAATGGCGGACGAGTACTTGGTATTACGGCAACCGGCGCAGATTTGAAGCAGGCAAGAGCAAATGCTTATGCGGCTACGGAGTGGGTACATTTCGAAAATAAATATATGCGCCATGATATTGGTAAAGCAATTGACGAGGCTTAAAGATGGATTTTTTGCGATTGGATACGTACCATGTTCCAAGAGTTTGCAAGGAATGTGGCGGCGTAATGGTATACAAAGGAGTAGGTGAATATCGTTGCGAGGATTGTAATGAGCTGGATTTTGACGACTATGGAAAGGTCCGTGCTTATATAGAAACGCATAAGGGAGCTACTGCTGTAGAAATAGAGCAGTGTACCGGCGTGTCCCAAAAGACCATTCGTCAAATGCTTCGGGAGTCACGGCTGGAAATTGCTGCGGGTTCCAGGATGTTTTTGTACTGTGAAAAGTGTCAGAAACCTATACGAAGCGGTATTCTTTGTGCGGAGTGCGAAACCAGTCAGCATAGAATTTTGGAAGAACAAATGCGTATGAAACGTCGCAAGAGCATGCAGGATATGCATGGTGTTGGTAAGGAGCAACAAAATGCTCATGGAGAAAAACGTTTCAGAAGAGAAGATACAAAGTAGTAAAAGGAGGTTAACAGATGAGAGGAACAAAAGAGAGAAAGCATCAATTACTGAGTGCTGTTATGACCGTGTTTTTAATGTGTGTAATGTTTATTTGCATTTCCACAACCGCTTTGGCAGCGCAGGGTAAGGTTACTGCCAATCCGGCGGCAAAGGTTCGTGAGTCAGCAAGTACTACCAGTGAACAGGTGGGCAGTGCACAGAACGGTGCGGTGTTGGAGATACTGAGCGAAGTGACAGGAACGGACGGTAAGGTCTGGTATCAGGTAAGCTTTGATAATAACAAGACCGGATACATCAGATCTGACTTGATGCAGAAATTAGCGGATACCACAACCACTCCTTCGGATACTGCTTCTGAGGTAAAGGATGTTCAGCCTGTTAACTGTACCGTAACCGGCAACCAGGTTAATGTGCGTTCAACTCCTTCCACAGACGGAGCAAAGGTGGCACAGGTACGCAAGGATGAAGTGATGACCATAAACGGTACTGCTGTTGATAGCGCAGGAAAAACTTGGTATCGCGTAACTTTTACATCTGATAACCGTAATGTAACCGGTTATGTAAGATATGATTTTGTATCTGTTTCCGGAGAAATTAAACCGGTTGAGCAGGTGGATACTCCGCCGGTAGTGGAGCAGCCCCCCGTAGAAATACCTCCGGTACAGGAAGAACCTATTGAAATTCCCACCTTGTCAAAGGATTACGATACTACGCAGGATGAAGGCGTTTGGTACTTAATCGATAATGTGGTCAATAAGCGTTATAATCTTGAAAATGTAATGGATGCTGCCATTAAGAATCCTAAGGTTTACGATGAAATTGAAGGAAAGGTTAAGAAGCAGGGAAGATGGATTACCTTCCTGGTTATTTTAGTGATTTTAATGGGTGTTGCAATTACGCTTCTTGTATTAAAGCTGAAAGATGTCAAGGATGAGGCTTATTTTAGTGCTGTGGAAAAAGAAACCATGCGTCAGCGTCAGGGACAGCGTCAAGGACAGCGCCAGGGAACCGGTCAAAGACAGGGCGCGCCTCGTCAGGGTACAAATGCACAGAATCGTAACGTGATGCATACAGTCGGAGCAAACGGCGGTAATGCACAGAAGCCCGGAGCACCGGTTAAACAGGGCATTCCTAAAATGAATATTACCAAGAGCGGAGAGGGAACACCTCAAACCGTAAAGGTTTCTAATCCGGCAGATACCAGAGTACCTAAGCCGGAAAGACCGGCACAGCCTAAATCAGTACCTACCGAAGATACCAAGGTAATGAAGCCGATTGAAAGTACCGTGTCTAAAATCGCAGCGGATGCTTCTAAGCAGACCTGGCAGTCTAAGAATTTTATGACAGATGATGACGATGATATGGAATATGGTTTCTTGGATTGGGAAGAGGGCGAAGAATAAATTGAAAATGAGCCGTACCCGTGAATAACGGGTGCGGTTTTTTTGTCGCCGTCGGACGACAGTTTTTTGTGCTGAAAAATAAGTGGACTGGGACAAAAATAATAAAAATTTTAGAATAAAGGTGTAGAAAAAATCTTCTCATATTGAGATAGTTGTGATATGATTTATATAACAGAAACTATGGAGAGGAGGTCCTTATATTGATTATTCAAATAGATTTTAACAGTGATGAAGCGATTTATCTTCAGTTACGCAATCAAATTATTATGGGGATTGCCACTTCACAGTTCAGGGAAGGGGATGCCCTGCCCAGTGTACGCCAGTTAGCAGAGGTAGTAGGAATTAATATGCATACCGTGAACAAGGCATATACCGTTCTGAAGCAAGAAGGCTATGTAAAGGTGGACAGACGTAAAGGGGCGATTATTGCCATAGATGAGAATCGAGAAAATGTACGGGAAGAATTAATAAGGGAACTTCAGGTAATGATAGCAAAGGGCAGTTGTAAAAACCTGACCAAAGAAGATTTCCATCAGATGATTGACGATATATATAAAGAGTATGGAGGATTTAACTAATGCAGTTACAGTTTACGGAAAAAGCAAATACTGCGTTAAAGCTTGCTGAGAAATATGCGAAACAAATGAAACAGGGATATATAGGTACGGAGCATATTTTGGTGGGACTGATTATGGAAGGCACCGGAATCGCAGCAAAGGTTTTAGAAGATAACGGAGTGATTCCGGATAAGGTTATAAATCTGATTAAAGAATTAATAGCCTTTGAGTCCGGAATTCTTTTGAGAGACAGGGAAGGATATTCCCCCAGAGCCTTGAAAATTCTGGAAGAGTCTCAAAGACAGGCAGAACGTTTCGGACAGAAGAAGGTAGGGACAGAGCATCTTTTGCTGGCACTTATTAAAGAAGGTGAAAATGTAGCAGTACGTTTGTTGAATACTTTAAGTATTTCTCCTCAGAAGTTATACATGGATGTATTGCTGGCTATTGGTGCAGACCCTAACCTATATAAAGAAGACTTAGGAAAACGGCAGAATGGCAAGAGTAAAACCGCAACCTTGGAACAATACAGCAGGGATTTGACAGCTTTGGCAAAAGAAGGAAAGCTAGACCCGGTTGTGGGAAGAGAAGAGGAAATACAACGTGTAATTCAGATATTAAGCAGAAGAACCAAGAATAACCCCTGTTTAATCGGAGAACCCGGTGTGGGCAAAACCGCGGTAGTAGAAGGCTTGGCTTCGCGTATTGTAAGAGGAGAGGTGCCTTTCACAGTACAGAACAAGAGAGTATTGACACTGGATTTGTCCGGTATGGTTGCCGGTAGTAAGTATCGAGGCGAATTTGAAGAAAGAATAAAAAAGGTGATTAAAGAAGTTATCGCCGATGGAAATGTGATTCTTTTCATTGATGAAATGCACACCATTATTGGTGCCGGTGGTGCAGAGGGTGCTATCGATGCCTCCAATATTTTGAAACCTTCCCTGGCAAGAGGTGAAATTCAGTTGATAGGTGCTACAACCATTTCTGAGTACCGTAAGTATGTGGAGAAGGATGCAGCCCTGGAGCGTCGTTTCCAGCCGGTAAATGTGGAAGAACCGACTGTGGAGGAAGCGATTGCTATTCTGGAAGGAATCAAAGGAAAATATGAGGAGCATCATCAGGTGCATATTACTCCGGAGGCGACGGAAGCTGCTGTTAAGCTGGCGGCCAGATATATTAATGACCGTAACCTTCCGGATAAGGCTATTGATTTGATTGATGAGGCTTCTTCGGGTGCCAGATTGAAAAATATGGGTGGCACGGATAAGACCGCAGAGCTCAGAAGCAAGATTAAGGCATTGGATAGTGCTATGGAAGCGGCTATCCGGGAAGGCTCGTTTGTAGAGGCAACAGAGCTTCGTCAGGAGCAGGATGCATTGATTGCGAAACTGGAAAAAGCATCCAAACGCGGTAAAAGGCAAAATGCAGGTAAAATCATTGAAATTGGTGAAAATGAAATTGCAGAAGTGGTATCCATGTGGACCAAAGTTCCGGTACAGAAGCTGGCAGAGAAGGAAAGTGAAAGACTTCTTAAGCTGGAAGCAATTCTCCATAAAAGAGTGATTGGGCAGGAAGAAGCGGTATCGGCGGTTTCAAAGGCAATGCGCCGTGGTCGTGTGGGATTAAAGGATCCTAACAGGCCCATTGGTTCCTTCTTGTTCCTGGGTCCTACGGGTGTAGGAAAGACAGAGCTTAGCAAAGCCTTGGCAGAGGCTATGTTTGGGACAGAGAATGCCATGATTCGTGTGGATATGTCGGAATATATGGAAGGGCATTCAGTTTCTAAAATGATTGGTTCCCCGCCTGGATATGTGGGCTTTGATGAAGGTGGTCAGTTAAGCGAAAAAGTACGCAGAAATCCTTATTCCGTGGTGCTTTTTGATGAAATTGAAAAGGCACACCCGGATGTGTTTAATATTTTATTGCAGGTGTTGGATGATGGCCATATTACCGATTCCAAGGGACGTAAGGTGAGCTTTAAGAACACTATTTTGATTATGACTTCCAATGCGGGTGCACAACGCATTGTGGATCCCAAAAATCTTGGTTTTTCTACTCAGGTAAGTGAGCAGAAGGATTACGAGAGGATGAAGTCCAATGTAATGGAGGAAGTGAAAAAGAGCTTCAAACCGGAATTTATCAATCGTATTGATGATATTATTGTGTTCCATCAGTTGAATAAGGATAATATGAAGGAGATTATTAATCTCTTGGCGTCCGGTTTGTGCAAACGTTGTAAGCAGCAGATGAATATTGATTTGCACTTTAGTAATGCTTTAAAGGAACATTTGGTAGAGAAGTATTCGGACAACAAGATGGGCGCTCGACCTTTAAGACGCGCTATTCAGTCCGTAGTAGAAGATGCTTTGGCGGAAGAGATTCTGAAGGGAAATGTTTCAGAAGGTGCTGTGGTAACCGCAGGTTACAAAACAGATAAAAAAACAGGTCTTGGAAAAGTGACCTTTACAGTAAAAGAACAATAGATAAAATTAGGAGGATACTGATATGTCAGTAGTAAAAGAGTTGCTTCGTGCAGAGGAAAACGGAAAAATCAGCTTTGGAAATTATGAGCTTAGGGACAAGAAGAAATTGGAAGACTTCGCTCACAAGGGAGATGTGTATAAGGTAAAGACCTTTGCGGAAATCACCAAGTTGGAGAAAAACGGTCTGTTTTTATACGAGTCCGTGCCCGGAACCACAGTGCATGAATTTGAAGAAAGTGCAGAGGGGATTTCCTTTTTGGCAGAAGGTGCTCATAGTACCCAGGTAACTGTAGGCTTAAAAGAAGATACCGAATATGAGGTATTCTTGAACAATACCTCCATTGGTGTGGTAAAGACTAACTTAAGCGGAAAGCTTAATGTAAGCGTGGATTTGAAGCACGAGGATGTTACTGTTAAGATTGTGGAGGCATAATCCAAAGGAGTAGTTTTATGGCGAAAGGAAAAAGTACAACTATATTTTTCTGCCAGAATTGTGGGTATGAATCTTCCAAATGGATGGGGCAATGTCCCGGATGTAAAGAGTGGAATACTTTTGTGGAGGAAGTCGTGAATACGGCTTCCTTAAAAAATACCGGACGTTCCGGAAGCGGACAAAATAAAGCGGTGGTAACTTCCTTGGCAGAGGTTACTATTCGGGAAGAGGATAAAGTGACAACCGGTATGGTCGAATTAGATCGTGTGCTGGGAGGCGGAATTGTGCAAGGCTCTCTTACTTTGGTAGGCGGGGATCCGGGTATCGGCAAGTCTACGTTGCTCTTGCAAACCTGCAGATTACTTGCTGAAAACGGAAATAAGGTTCTGTATATTTCCGGAGAAGAGTCCCAGACCCAGATTAAGATGCGTGCAGACCGTATTGGTACCTTTGCATCGAATATGCTTTTGCTGTGTGAAACTAATCTGGATGTAATTGCAGAAGTAATCCGTAAAGAAATGCCCAAGATAGTGGTGATTGACTCGATTCAAACCATGTATAATGAAAATGTTTCAGCCGCACCGGGTAGCGTATCCCAGGTAAGAGAATCCACAGCAACTTTACTGCAATTGGCAAAGGGATTGAATGTGTCCATATTCATTGTAGGTCATGTAACCAAGGAGGGTACGGTGGCTGGTCCACGTGTGTTGGAACATATGGTGGATACTGTGTTGTATTTCGAGGGCGACAGGCATGCGTCCTATCGTATTTTGCGTGGCGTAAAAAATCGTTTCGGGTCCACCAATGAGATTGGCGTGTTTGAAATGCGTGAGGAAGGCTTGGTACAGGTGCAGAATCCTTCGGAATATATGCTGGAAGGTCGTCCGGAGAATGCCAGTGGTTCGGTGGTGGCTTGCTCCATGGAAGGCACCAGACCACTTTTAATAGAAATTCAGGCATTGGTTTGTCAAAGTAACTTTGGTATACCTCGCAGACAGACTACGGGTACGGATTTTAACAGGGTTAATTTATTGATGGCGGTGCTGGAGAAACGTTTGGGGGTGCAATTATCCGGTTGTGATGCCTATGTGAATCTGACCGGCGGAATGAAGATTGCAGAGCCGGCTATTGATTTGGCCATTGTACTGGCTATATTATCCAGCTTTAAAAATGTAGCCCTAAGCCCAAAGTTGATTGCTTTCGGCGAAGTGGGACTAAGTGGAGAAGTTCGTTCTGTAAGCATGGTAGCTCAAAGAGTGGCAGAAGCGTCGAAGCTTGGCTTTGACACTTGCATTTTGCCTAAGGTGTGCCTTAAGAATATTAAAGAAACTTCAGGAATGAAGTTGATTGGCGTGGATAATATCCAGGAGGTACTTGAGTCTGTATTCTAGATATGGAAGATAAGAAAAGCTCAGCAAAATCGCTGAGCTTTTTAAATGTCTGCATTATATGGTTTTGGGTTCGCAGGTGACGTCGCAGAAGAGTTTTTTAAAGGTCTTCTGGTCTACGGAAGAGAGCATTACACTGGAATGTACCTGGCTGCCTTTTAATTTGGGTAATTGTTCTAAGGCAAGAGTGGCCTGATCATTATAGGCGGCCGTTGCTGAAAGGGCAATTAATACTTCGTCCGTGTGAAGACGAGGATTCTTGCTTCCCAAGTAATTTGTCTTCAAAGCTTGAATAGGTGATAACGCATCGGGAGAAAGAATTAACTCTTCGTGAGGGATAGCTGCCAGTTCCTTCAAGGTGTTCACCAAAGCGGCTGCACTTGCACCTAAGAGCTCGCCGGTCTTGCCGGTAATAATGCGTCCGTCGGGAAGCTCGATTGCCACTGCCGGAGCACCGATGGCTGCAGCACGGTCCAGTGCTGGTTTTACGGTAGGTCTGTCGGTTGCGGATATATTTTCCTGGCTCATTAAGAGCTCGATTTTGCCCAATTCTTCCATAGTGGAGGTGCCATTTGCAACCCCTACCAGGGACTTGTAATAGCGGCGGATAATTTCCTGACGGGAGGCTTCTCTGCAGACCTCGTCATCGATAATACAATTACCTACCATATTAACACCCATATCAGTGGGAGATGCGTAAGGACTCTTGCCAAATATTTTCATGAACATGGCATTGAGTACGGGGAAGATATCTACATCGCGATTGTAATTGACAGCGGCTTCTCCATGTGCTCTCAGATGATAGGGGTCAATCATATTCACATCATTTAAATCAGCAGTAGCGGCCTCGTACGCTAAGTTTACAGGGTGGTCCAAAGCCAGATTCCAAATAGGGAATGTCTCAAACTTTGCATATCCGGCACGGACTCCGCGCTTATTTTCATGATAAAGCTGAGAAAGGCATACTGCCATCTTGCCGCTTCCCGGACCCGGAGCCGTTACTACCACGAGAGGACGGGTGGTTTCAATATAATCATTTTTGCCATAGCCATCTTCGCTTACAATTAGCGGAATGTTGGTAGGGTATCCCGGAATCATATAGTGATGATAGGTCTTTACACCCACCTTGTTTACTCGTTTCTCAAAATGTATTGCGCTGGATTGGCCGGCATATTTGGTGAGTACCACGCTTCCTACATAAAGACCGCGGGAACGGAATTCACCAATTAGGCGAATTACATCATTGTCATAAGTGATACCCAAATCCTCGCGGATTTTGTTTTTTTCAATATCGTCAGCACTGACAACCATAACGATTTCTGCCTGGTTTGCAAGCTGCATCAACATCTGAAGCTTACTATCAGCAGCAAAGCCCGGTAAAACACGTGCTGCGTGATAGTCATCAAACAATTTTCCGCCAAATTCCAAATACAATTTATTGTCAAAGGTGGAAATGCGCTCTTCAATATAATGGGACTGTAATTCTAAGTATTTTTGGTTGTCAAAACCGATTTTCATGTGCTCACCTCATTACTTTGCAAAATTTATAAATACCGAATTAGTATACCACAAAATAGAAATTTTAACAAGCGTAGGAATGATGGTAACCTTAGAAAAAATTGCTGTCTAATATATTTAGAAGGGCGTAAAATATTGTTGCAATTTAGGAAATGTGCTATGATAAAGTATAGGGGGCGTTTGAAGATGAAAACTTGTTTGACTACATTGTGTTACATAGAAAAAGATGATTGCTACTTACTTATGCATCGTGTCAAAAAAGAGAAGGATATCAACAAGGACAAGTGGATTGGTATCGGTGGGCATTTTGAAGAAAAGGAGAGCCCGGAGGAGTGTTTGCTGAGAGAGGTAAAGGAGGAAACGGGACTAACACTAACTTCTTATCGGTTTCGTGGAATTGTTACCTTTGTGACGGAGACCGGTTTGTTTGAGTACATGTGCTTATATACGGCGGATGGGTTTGAAGGAAACTTAAGCGACTGCGATGAGGGGACTTTGGAATGGGTGCCTAAGAGTAGATTGAGAGAACTTAATCTTTGGCAGGGAGATTATATTTTCTTAAGATTGTTAGAGGAAAGAGATAGTTTCTTCTCGCTGAAGCTGGTGTATGAAGGAGATACGTTGCAGGAAGCGGTGCTGGACGGAGAGGTGCTACCCCTAGAACGTTGGTAAAATAATGATGAATACAATAAGAAAAGCCGAACCAATTTGGTTCGGCTTTTTAGCAGGGGAAGAGGGGCTCGAACCCCCGTTAACGGTTTTGGAGACCGCCGCACTACCACTGTACTATTCCCCTAGGTCTTTAACTGACGAATTGTATTGTAGCATATAGATACTCGTTTGGCAAGGGAAAATTTCAAATTTTGCAAAAAATAGTTACAATTCAATTTGCAAATCAAAAGACCCATGGGGGATACCATGGGTCTTTCGATTGTGTAAAAGGGGAATTTTCCGGAAATTGCTAATTAGCAGTTTGGTATCTCAACCAAACAAGCAAAGTATAACCAATTCGTCGACAAAAATCTACAAATATTTTGACGAAAAAGCACACAATATTAACGTGAAGTACTGAAAAATTAACTTATTTTGTGAAAAATTCTATTTCAGTATCCAACTGGACCGGAATTGGTACACTACCGAGCATGAGCTTCTTGCGGAATTGGTGCAGGTGATGCAGTTTTTGTTCCCGTAAGGTCTCATAGCGTTCCAGGATTTCTTTATACTGGGGGTGCTGGCTCAGGGTTTCCCGAGTAGCAGCGGGGAACGGACAGTACTTGTTCAAAATGCTACGGGAGATTTTGTTCAAGCGGGGAGTACCTGCACTTTCAAACAAAATCCACTGAATATAGTCTCTGACAAACATTTCTTTATAACTGTTCTTGGCGCGCTGCAGACTATTTTTAATGCGTTCCTTTGCTTCTGAAGACAGGGAACGGTTTTTCTTATAAAATTGCACATAGTCAAAGTATTCACTGGTCAGGGAATAGGTTGCTATGTCATTCCAACGATAACCTTGTATACGTTTGCATATTTCCCAACGATAATCTCCGGCCAGATGAATGGTGGTGGTGAAGATGTCCTCCAAATGGAAGATGGAGAATACAAAGCGGGAGGAGCTGGCACGAAGCTTGCCCTCAATTTCCTGCCACATAACACCGCGGATACCGATGTTTGGCATTAAAATAATATCCGGTAAAAATTCTGCATGTATATTTTCACGGAAAGAACTGTCTTTGTTAGGGTTACTGATTTCCCTGTAAAACAGGGAATAGTCCACAGTTTTTAATTGGTTAATTGCTTGACCGATGGAGGAAGTGGTCACTTTACAGTTGGGTAAAGGTTTAATAATATCCTCTGCTTTAAAAATGGGGCAGAAGGAAGCCAAACGTCCATAGGTCATTTTGTTGGCAATGGGGAAGAGATTGCGTAGTTCAAAAATCACCTTGCTGGCAGGGTTGTTTTCTAAACTACGGGCATCTGCTTCGGATATGCTTCCACTTAACTTCTGCTTGTGAATATAATCATTATAGTCTTCTTCGTATTCATTGCGGCTGGGGCTCTTTTGTCCGTTATAAATTGCCTTCAGCCAATCAAAGAACGGGTAAACACCGGTCTCTGCACAATTTTTTTCCTTGGGAATCAGTTCCATCAAGGTATGACAGTTTTCGGCACCGGCAAGTTCCTCGTCCAAGTATCCGTAGTAAAGGAATAAGCGCACGCAAAGAGGTAATTCTTCTGTGCTTTGTAATGCCTTTATAGCGGTTTGTGCATATAACTGATAAAAACATTCTGTCAACCCGGTACGTAAATGGGTTGCTTCCTCGGAAGAAGAGTTTTTATTTTCTAATGCCTTGTAGGCCATCATGTATCGTTGATAAGTAGCCTGATTTTCGCTGTCTATTTCTGCATACGCCATAATGGTAGCAAAAGAATTACTTAACAGAGAGTAGGTTTTTGCAACCTCAGCCTGACTTGAGGAAGCTGCCTGCATGGATTCTAAGCGGGTAATGGTGTTGCGGAAACTGCTAATGCGTTGTTTAATCAGGTCTTTCTCCAAAACGTCAATGTTTTCCAGAGTATTCATAATTTGTTCCAGCATGGAATAAACCTGCGCCTGCTCCGGGGATTCCGGTGGGAGGTGATGGAACAAGGCAGTAAGCATGGTAAACAAATCATTGGAGGAATCGTTTATAAAAAAACGAATTAATTGATTTTGGTATTGGTAGCGTTCTTCCAGAAAACTATAGGTTTTTTGGAAATCGGCGGAGGTTTTTTGTAAAAAGCCATAAGCTACGGCGCTGTTCCAATTAATACGGGTGCCTGCGTTATCGGAAACGGTTTGCAAAAGCCCTTGGTAGTAGTTGGAAAGCCAGACATTGGAGGATTGTTCAATGGCTCCGGTGTCCAAAGCTTCAAAACCCGGTAGTAGCTGCGGGGTAATCCGATATCGTGCGCAGATGCTTTTGTATTTGATATAATATTGTACTAATAGGGAAAACAAATCGCTGGATAAAAGTTCGGATGCATCGCAAAGGTTGAACAGGCGATTCATTTGTTTAAAAGAAGACACCAAAAACAATCTGGCCACATCGGGGTGCTTTTGCAACAGTGCCAGTAAAGTGTCTGAGTTGGTATAAGGGTAGGTTAACATGTTAATGTTGTCTACCGTAGTGTAATTTAGAAAATGAACTTCCGAATTGATCTCGGTAAGACCAATAACGTCACCTTTGCTAAGGGTATAGCTGCCACCCGGAAAGGTTACGCTTACATGTCCGGAAACAATTAAGTGTAATGCGGTCATAGGTTGACCTGCCTGATAGATGACAGTTTTCTTAGGTAAATCGACACCAGCCATGTTTCTAAAAGCCCCCTTTCCCTGAAATTACTTTGATTATACCTTTTTAGTGCTATTTTCTCAATAATTTTTAGTAAATTAGCTTTTTTTCGTGCAATTAATTATTTGCAAAATGCTAAAGGAATGATATACTTAACATGTATAGGTTTGTAAAAAAACAGATAATATGGGGAAGAGAGGTTATGGGTATGGAAATGAGTAAAGAATGTATTGCAAAATTGGTAGAAGAAAACAAGCCGGAATTGGCACCTCTTTTGAAATATATGGACTGGTTAAAGGAAAACAATGGCAAAAGCGTAACCACTGTTTTTGACGGAACAAAAGATGGTAGTAATACCATGTCATTTCCTATTTATGACAGTAATTTGCTTGCATTTGTAAAAGAGGCGGCAGAAACAAAACTTATGGATAGAAATTATGTCTATATTTATACGTGGTATGATTTAAAGACTCCTGAAAAAGAGAAGGAAGCTATTGAGAAGGCAACCCTAGAGGACTGGAAGATTTTGTGCGGTATTTTCACAAAGTATGTACGTGGAGGCAATACACAGGCAGGTTTGTGGGAACAGGGAGTAAAGGAAGGTATTTTTTATCTGGCATTGTCAAAGATGCAGGAAGTATTGGAAGGTGCACAGGAGTAGATGTACTAAACGGAGTGATTGCTTATGGGAGAAAAATCAGTACAAAAGCGACAGTACATATTGGAAACTGCCAGGAAAGTTTTTGCGGAAAAAGGGTTTAAGCGCGTAACCATGAAGGATATTGTGGAAGCCTGTGATATTAGCCGCGGTGGTTTGTATTTGTACTTTAACAGTACGGAGGAAGTATTTGCAGAAGTGTTAAAAATGGAAAGCGAAGAGGCGGATGATTTGTTTTCGGACAGTATTAAAGAGGACTCTACGGCTTCCGATATTTTGATGCTTTTTTTGAAAGAACAGAAGAAAGAAATTCTGCGTAAGAAAGATACTTTGACGCAGGCTACTTACGAGTTTTATTTTGAGAACAAGTCTGCGAAGAAGGACAATATCTTAAAACAGCAGTTTGACTCGGCAGTAAAGGTATTACACAGACTCATAGAAATGGGCGTGGAAAGCGGCGAATTCCGCTGTGATAATCCGGAGGGAACTGCAAGAAATATTATGTATGTGCTGGAGGGACTTCGTATTTCCGCACAAATCAGAGGAATCAGCCCCGAAACGGTGGATAGAGAGCTTTTGTATATCTTTGCCGGTTTGGGTGTAGAAGAATAAAACAACTTGGAGGACAATTATGAGTAAGGTACGACGTATCTATGTTGAGAAGAAAGCACCGTATGCTGTAAAGGCAGCGGAGCTGAAAGGAGACTTGAAGAATTATCTGGGATTGGATAATGTAGAAGCAGTGCGTGAATTCATTCGTTATGATGTGGAAAACATTTCAGACGAAATTTTTGAAAAAGCATGCAAGACAGTTTTTTCCGAACCCCCCGTTGATGATTTATATGAGGAAACCATTGAAATTCCTGCAAACGGTCATGTATTTTCAGTAGAGTATCTTCCCGGTCAGTTTGACCAGAGAGCAGATTCTGCCGTACAGTGCGTGCAGTTTTTGAAGGAAGATGAGAACCCGATTATTAAGACTGCAGTTACTTACATGATTATCGGTGATATTTCAGAGGAAGAATTTGCAAAGATTAAGGCATACTGCATTAACCCTGTGGATTCCAGAGAAACCGACATGGTGAAGCCGGAAACCTTAGTAACAGAGTTTGATGAGCCTGCAGATGTGGCAATCTTCGATGGTTTTATCGCTATGAGCGAGGAAGAACTTAAAGAGTTGTACAATTCTTTGGGTCTTGCAATGACCTTCAAGGATTTCCTTCACATTCAGAATTACTTTGCAAATGATGAGAAGCGCGATCCTTCCATGACGGAAATCCGTGTGTTGGATACCTATTGGTCTGACCATTGCCGTCACACCACCTTCTCTACAGAGCTTAAGGATGTAGAATTTGGTGAAGGTTACTATCGTACCCCTATTGAAACCTCTTATCAGAGTTATTTGGATACCCGTGCAGATATTTTTGCGGGAAGAAGTGATAAATTTGTTTGCCTTATGGATTTGGCTACCATGGCTATGCGTAAGTTAAAGAGAGACGGCAAGTTAGAAGATATGGAGCAGTCTGATGAAATCAATGCTTGTTCCGTAGTAGTTCCTGTGGAGATGGAATACGAAGATGGTGAGAAGGTAACAGAAGAGTGGTTGGTATTCTTCAAGAATGAAACCCACAACCATCCTACCGAAATCGAGCCTTTCGGTGGTGCGGCTACCTGTCTTGGGGGTGCAATCCGTGATCCCCTTTCAGGACGTGGTTATGTATATCAGGCAATGCGTGTTACCGGTGCGGCAGATCCTACCGTACCTGTTGCAGATACTTTAAAGGGTAAATTGTCACAGAAGAAGCTGGTTCGCGGTGCAGCTAACGGTTATTCTTCTTATGGTAACCAGATTGGTTTGGCAACCGGTTTTGTTAAGGAAATTTACCATCCTAATTATGTGGCTAAGCGTATGGAAATCGGTGCCGTTATGGGTGCTGCTCCCAGAAGAAACGATATCCGAGAGACCTCTGCTCCGGGTGATCTCATTATCCTCCTTGGCGGACGTACCGGACGTGACGGTTGTGGTGGTGCTACCGGTTCTTCCAAGGTACACACCGAGGCTTCTATTGAAACCTGTGGTGCAGAAGTACAGAAGGGTAATGCACCTACCGAACGTAAGATTCAGAGACTTTTCCGTAGAGAAGAAGTTAGTAAGTTAATTAAGAAGTGTAACGACTTTGGTGCCGGCGGTGTATCCGTAGCAATCGGTGAGTTGGCAGACGGTCTGACTGTAGATTTGGACAAGGTACCTAAGAAATATGCAGGTTTGGATGGTACAGAGCTTGCTATTTCCGAGTCCCAGGAAAGAATGGCAGTAGTAGTAGATGCGAAGGATGTAGATACCTTCCTTGGATACGCTGCAGAAGAAAACTTAGAGGCTATTCCTGTAGCAGAAGTTACCGAAGAACCCAGATTGGTTCTTAACTGGAGAGGCAAGAATATCGTTAACTTAAAGCGTGCATTCCTGGATACCAACGGTGCGCATCAGGAAACCGGCGTTAAGGTTGACATTCCTTGTAAAGAGGATAATTATTTTGATAAATATGCAATCGAGGCTGTTGGTGAGAAGGTTGAGTCCGGCGACGTAAAGGGCGCTTGGATTACCCTGTTGAATGACTTGAATGTGTGCTCACAGAAGGGCTTGGTAGAAATGTTCGACGCATCTATCGGTGCCGGTAGTGTATTCATGCCTTATGGCGGACAGTATCAGTTGACCGAGACTCAGACCATGGTTGCAAAGCTTCCGGTATTGAAGGGCAAGACCGATACCGTAACCATGATGAGTTATGGTTTCGATCCTTATTTATCAAGCTGGAGCCCTTACCACGGAGCAGTTTATGCAGTGGTAGAATCCATGGCAAAGATCGTTGCAAACGGTGGTGACTGGAGCAAGATCCGTTTCACCTTCCAGGAGTATTTCCGTCGTATGTCAGAAGATCCTGCACGTTGGAGCCAGCCTTTTGCAGCATTACTTGGTGCTTATGATGCACAGATTGGTTTCGGACTTCCTTCCATCGGTGGTAAGGATAGTATGTCCGGTTCCTTCAACGAGATAGATGTACCTCCTACTTTGGTTTCTTTCGCAGTAGATATTGCCAAGTACGGTGATATTGTAACCCCTGAATTAAAGAAGGCCGGTAATAAGCTGGTACGCTTCTCTATTGAGAAAGATGAATTTGACATGCCTATGTATGAGGCAGTTATGGAACTTTACAATGCAATTCATGCAATGACTTTGGACAAGACCATTGTATCAGCATATGCATTGGATTCTAAGGGTGTGGCTGCTGCAGTATCAAAGATGGCATTTGGTAATAAGCTTGGTGTGGCTATTGATGCAGACGTAAATGTGAAGAGTCTGTTTGAAAACGGTCTCGGTGACATTGTGGCAGAAGTTGCTGCAGACAAGATGAGTGCTTTGGAAGAGGCAGGTGTAGACTTTGAAGTAATCGGTACTGTAACTGATGATGCAGCATTTGTAATCGGCGATGTGAAGATTACCATGGATGAAGCATTGGAAGCTTGGACCTCTAAGCTTGAGAAGGTATTCCCTACCAAGGCTTACAAGGGTAATGAGGCCGTAAACAGCGGTGTTTACAAGGCTGACAGTATTTATGTATGCAAGAATAAGGTGGCTAAGCCTACCGTATTTATTCCTGTATTCCCGGGTACCAACTGTGAATACGATTCCACCAAGGCTTTTGAGCGTGCAGGTGCAAACGTAATTACCAAGGTATTTAAGAATATGACTGCAGAAGATATCAGAGCTTCTGTAGATGAGTTTGAAAAAGCAATTGCTCAGGCACAGATCATTATGTTCCCCGGCGGATTCTCCGCAGGTGATGAACCGGACGGAAGTGCTAAGTTCTTTGCGACTGCATTCCAGAATGAGAAGATGAAGGAAGCAGTTATGAAGCTTTTAAATGAGCGTGATGGTTTGGCATTAGGTATCTGTAATGGTTTCCAGGCACTGATTAAATTAGGTTTGGTACCTTACGGCGAAATCGTAGGACAGAAGGAAGATTCACCTACCCTTACCTTTAATACCATCAACAGACATATCTCTAAGATGGTATACACCAAGGTGGTTTCCAACAAGTCTCCTTGGTTACAGGGTGCAGTGCTTGGTGCAACCTACTGTAATCCTGCTTCCCATGGTGAAGGACGCTTCGTAGCACCTAAGGAATGGTTGGATAAGCTCTTTGCAAATGGTCAGGTAGCAACCCAGTATGCAGATATGAACGGTAATATCTCCATGGATGAAGAATACAATATCAATGGTTCTTACTGCTCTATCGAAGGTATTACTTCACCTGATGGACGTTGCTTCGGTAAGATGGCGCACTCTGAAAGAAGAGATATTGCTGTGGCTATGAATATTTATGGCGAGCAGGATATGAAGATCTTCGAGAGTGGTGTGAAGTACTTTAAGTAATGGTTTTAGATTTTGTTTTATAATTAACTTTCAGGGCTGGCGCAGAGAATTCTGCGCCAGTATCTTATATCTTTATTTGTTGAATTTCTTATATATTTATTCTTTTATTTCAAATTATTATCCTAAGTTGTTTATTTGTGAAATTTTGTAATTATTTATTGTTGTATGTTTATTGTTATTTGATATTTGAAGAGGTTGAGAAGCGTGTGAAGCGGTGCAAATTGTGGGAAGGAGTAAAAGCGTCCGCTGAAGAGGAGGTGTAGGAGAAAAGTGAGCGGTGCAAATTGTGGGAAGGAGTAAAAGCGTCCGCTGGAGTGGAGGTGTAGGAGAAAGGTGAGCGGTGCAAATTGTGGGAAGGAGTGAAAGTGTCCGCTGGAGAGGAGAAGGCGAGGAGAAAGTGCAGGAAGAGAAAAACTGCATGGAAAAGGGGATGGGGAGAAAAACAAGTGAGGTACAAGCAACAAAAATGTAATAGGGAGGAAGTTTGGATATGAACAGAGTTAAAGAGGAGTTAGAAAGAAGAAAAGAAGAATTGCTACAATTAAAAAATGAGAAGGAGCATGCCCTGAAAGGAGCACCCAAGGGGACTGTTCGGATTAGTTGCAGTCAGAAACGAACGCAGTTTTATTATAGAAAAGAAAAAGAAGACAGACGGGGGACATATATACCGGAGAAGAAACTGGAGTTAGTTAAGAAATTGGCGCAGAAAGAGTATGATCAGAAGGTGCTTAGAGCAGTAGAAAAAGAATTGGATATAGTGGAGAAGTGCATGGCTTGTTATCAGGTGGCAGAGCCGGAGACTATTTATGAAAACTTGCATGATGCACGAAAGAAAATGGTGGTTCCTATTTGGGAGCCGGATGAGCAGTACGTGCGAAATTGGGAGAATGTCGCTTATCAGGGAAAGGGCTTTGATGAAAATATGCCGGAGTATTATACCGCTAAGAAGGAACGGGTGCGTTCGAAATCGGAGTTGATTATTGCAGATTTGTTAGGACGAGAAGGCGTGCCGTACCGTTATGAATATCCTCTTCATCTAAAAGGATTTGGGCAAGTATATCCGGATTTTATGGTGCTCAATGTAAGTAAGCGCAAGGAGTTTTATTGGGAACATTTGGGGATGATGGATGACCCGGCTTATGTAGAAAAAGCGATGCGGAAAATAACCATGTATGAGCAGAGTGGTATCTATCCGGGAGAGCAATTGATACTGACACATGAAACAAGAAAGAATCCGCTAAGTCAGAAAATGGTTGTAAGAATGATTGAGCATTACTTGAAGGGGTGAGTTGAGGGTTGTAAAAAAGATTGAGTATTACTTGGAGGGGGGATTGATGGTTATGAGAGTGATTCAACACTATTTGAAGGGGTGAGTTGAACTGTATATAATGTTAGATAATTGCCAAAAATTGCGAGTTTTTATTTACAATATAGGTGCTTTTGATGTATAATAATGCATAAGTGGGAGTGTATCCTGATGTGAGAAACGGCATGGTGCAAGGCTCGTTTCAAAAAGGATATTATTTTCAAAACACATAAGATTTTAAGGAATATTCGAATAAATTATTAAGGAGAGTACAGTATGAAGAAACTCGTAAAAAAATGCAAAAAAGCATTGGTAATTGCAATGGCGATTATTTTGGTGGGAACATCTATTGATACTTCCACCTTGTATGTGCGTGCAGAGAATGTTACCGATGTGATAGAAGAAAGCGGCGACCAGCAGGGTCAGCTCGGCGAAGGCGTGGAAAGTGAAGAACTGCAGATTCAGCCTGGTGAGATGGAAGGTAGTGAAGAATTGAAAAATCAGCCCGGTGAAACAGAGGTTGATTACGAAGATTTGAGTCGTTTGGATGAAGGTGAAATCGTTTTTATCGATGAAGTAATCATAGAATTGCCTGAGCCAGAAACGTCTGTTCCGGCCATGGGCTTTTTCAGCTTGGCAGATGGAAATGTAACCTTGGCAGAGGGTAATCATGTAGAATACATTGACCGTATTGATTTGTCGGGAGATGCGGAAATCTTCAAGACACTTTATGCCAATATGGAAGAGTGGACGGATAATGATGGTGTGGACGACTGGATGATTACCGGTGAAACAGCGCAGTATTTGGTTGCGACTGTTAGCGGTACAGCAACCGCAGCAGAGGGTCAGACTATTGATGATGCGGTAACAGAAGAGGCATATGTTGTTTTCGATAACTATTCCCAGTATATATGGGCAGTAGCAAATGCATTTGACCGTGACCATCCGGAAGTGTTCTGGTTGGGAGGTACACCTGTATCAGCAGGCTGGTCTTATAATCCGTCAACAGGAGATTACAACGTAAGCGTTTACATAGTATTTCATAAAACTACTCAAGATGGTGTGAGTGACATCCGTGCAGCACGTTATCGTGATGTAAATGTGCTTAAAACTGCAATTACTACCATGAACACCAATGCCAATGCAATTCTTGCAGAGGCAGAAGGTTTGGATACGGTTGACAAGATTAAGTATTTTAATGAGAAATTAACCAAGAGTAATGAATATAATACCATTGTTTCATCCGGCTTGGATGATTCTAATGTAAACCGAGATTCATGGGAATGTGTTTCTGCACTTGCAGGTCAAACCGGAGAAGTAGGACCTGTATGTGAAGCATACGCCCGTGCATTTAAAGTGCTTTGTGACAGATCCGGAATTCCTTGTATATTGGAAGACGGTGATGCAGGTGGTCCTCACATGTGGAATGCTGTGCAGGTGGAAGGAAACTGGTACGCAACAGATGTTACCTGGAATGACCCTACAGGTGGTAATAGTGGTGCGATTTCCGGTAATGAAAATGAGAGATGGCTTTTAGTGGGTACTGAAACCGTTATTAACGGAAATGCATTTGCAGTATCTCATATAACTCAGAACAGCCCTGCCGGAACCTTGCAGTTCCTCAATGGTCCGGTGCTTAGTACGGAGAAATATACCAGTACTGTGGCATCAGTAACTACTGCCGGTGGCGTGACTACAACCTATGATAATCTGGATGACGCAATATGGGCGGCTTTTATGAATGAAGGTTCTACCATGAAGCTGCTGAAATCATTGAGACTTTCTGAAAGTTGTAATTTTCTTGGTACATTTAATTTTGATTTGAATGGGTATACATTGAGTGTAGGAGACGATTATAGTGTATATGTTTCGGAAGGAAAGCTGACTATTTGTGATAATAGTGCGGACAAGACCGGCAAGATTACAGGTTCATCTGCAACGATAGTTTCTATTTACGAGAATGCAGAATTAGTATTAGCTAGTGGCATAATAGAGCAGATAGAGGGAGATTATGCTATCTTTAATGAAGGACGCTTCACAATGAAGGGTGGTACTGTTAAAGCAGAAGGAACATCAGAAAATGCCGCTATTACTGCATTACAGAATTACGGCGAGGCTTCTTTATCGGGGGGCACTATAGAGTGTAACGGTGTTTTTGAAGCAGATATGGCGGTATGTAACATCGGAACCTTTACTATTACAGGAAACACCGCGAGAGTAACATGCGCAGCAGGTAAAGCTATTTACAATGTAGCTGTTTTGTCGATTTCCGGAACACCGACTATTATAGGTGGCAGTGAGCAGGCTGCGATTACCCATTTGGAAGGAAACTTTACATTGTCAGGTGCACCTACAATTACCGGTGGTGTTTATGGGGATATTGTAGTGGCTTCGGGATATTCCATAACTTTGGGAGCTTTAAGTAATACTACTCCTTATAAAGTATCATTGCTTTATCTTGGTAGGCAACAGACCGGAGTTTTTGCTGGCGGCAATGTAAGCAATGCTGCTACAAAATTTGAAGCAGTGGCAGAAGGAATGGAAGTAGTGTTAGATGGTACTTCATTGAAGTTGGATTACGAGAAGGGTGATATTTCCATCCGCATTACATGGGAGGATGAGGACGATAAATATGGTCTGCGTCCTGAAACAGTAACGGTTTCAGTGTATGCCAATGGAGTGTTTTCGAAAGAGGTAGAGCTGACTGCAGAAGATGATTGGGAATATACTATTGAGGATGCATATTCGTATGATGCAGACGGTTTGATTACATATTCAGTAGAATTTTATGATGCTACGGGTAAGTATGAGGGCACAGATGGTCCTGCAGAGGATGGATTTAATATTATTGCTTCTTTAAATGAGATTTCTTCAGAAGAATATGTACAGTTGATTCCCTACAATGGAGATTACGATCCTTTTAAGCCCGATGGCGTGGATGCAGTAAAAGTAAATCTTTTGCATCCGGATTTGGAGAATACAGCAACGATTCAATACAGTACCGATGGTGGTAATACCTGGAGTACTACTGTTCCTAAAATAAAGAATGCAGGAAGCATGTCTGTAATGGTAAAGGTGACTTCACCCATTTTTTCAGATTATAAGGCAACCCTTCCGGTAGTAATGTACCCTTACAATATTTCTAGCTGTATTGCAGAATTGGAGAAGACGGACTATTACTACACCGGTAAGGAAATAAAGCCTACCGCAATCGGTTTGATAGATGATTTGGGACAACAGTTACCTATAAATGCAGCAGATATTGTGGAGTCATATGAGAATAATATAGCTGTAGGTGCGGCTACAGTAAGTGTTTCTGTTAACAGTAGCAATTACACCGGAACAGCAAAGATAGACTTCCACATTGAATATTATAATGGCGATATAACGATTCTCTATAATGGTAGCGAAGATCATTGGGCTTGGTATGCAGAGGATGTAGTTATTACTGCAGAGGGCTATAGCGTAAAATTTGCAGAAGATGATACTTTTGCTGATTCCGTGATTGTTTCCGGTGAAGGAGAAATAGAAGTAGAACTGATCTTTAAGCAGGATGGTACCGGATATATTACAGATGCGTGGAGTGGGTCTGTTCTCATGGACAAAACCGGTCCTATCTTTACAGAAGAAGGCGATGGATTGACTTTGGTTATACCGTCGGAGTCTTCGGACAAGGAAATTACATGGAATCAGTTGGCTACAGAAATTACCTATGATATTTATGCAAATGCTTATACATATGCACTGATTTATGCAAGTGACAAATATTCGAGTGTGGATGGTTTATATTATTATCTGGATACCACAGGAAGCGAAGCTGCACTGACAAAGGCACAGCTGGATGCTTTGCGTGAAGCAGGTAAGTTTGAACAAATTCCTGACGGAGTATTTGATTTAAGCTTGGAGCAGGATGGGAAGTACGTGATTTATGCGTATGCCATAGACGACCTTGGCAATGTGAGTGAATATATCAGTTCCAATGGTATTGTAATCGATTCCATTGCACCGGTAGTGGAGGTTGTAGAACCTACCGAGGAAGCAGGTACCTTAAAAGATACCGAGATGACTTTTAAAGTAAAAGCCGATGAGGACGTGATGATTGGTGTTTATTTAACCACTGATTATTCCGGAGAATCGCAGAATATGAAGATATCAAATGATGAATACGGTTATTGGGAAAGTTACCCGGCTGGTGAGCAGACGGAAGAGCATGAAGACGGTAAAACCTATATTTCTTACAAGGTATTTGCTGATGCAAATGAAACTAAGGCTATCACCATAACAGGATTAAAACCCAATACTTATTATGAGTATTCTGTTGAGGTATATGATTTGGCACAGAACGGAACCGTTGTTGCAGGGGAAGAGGATGAGATGGAACCCGGTATGTATTGGCTGAAGGAAATTACTACCTTAAAGACCGTTCCTACCTTTGCTGAAAATCCTACCATTACCGGTACTTATGGTGATAAGTTGTCAGAAATGACCCTTTCTCAGCCGGTAAGTACGAATGGCGTGGCAGGTACCTGGAGTATCGTATATGCAGGTGCAGGACAGCGTAATGATATGCCGGCAGTAGGTGGAACCACTGCATATGACGTAATGTTCACACCGGAGGATGCGGATACTTACGAGACTGTAACTGTAAAGGTAGTGCCGGATGTGGCGAAAATGCCTTTGACGGTTAAGATAGATAATCAAACCAGAGTGTATGGCGAAGAGAATTCAGAGTTGACCTATACTATTACAGAAGGCAGTATTGTAGACTCAAATTACGCAGGCAGACCGAGACTGAATATTGAGTTAAGTACTGAGGCTACGAAAACCTCTGATGCCGGTACCTATGAAATTATTGCAACTGTGATAAATGATGATAATTATGCTGTAACAGTACAAGAAGGTACGCTTACTATTACACAGGCAGACGCTATAATTACGGTAGAGGCAGGTAAAGATAAGTACAATAAGACCTTTGGTGATGATGACTTTAATTTGAGTGGTATCAGCACTAATAGTGATGGTAATATCAGTTATGGTGTAATAGGCGAGTCAGTGTCAGTTTCGTCAATCGGTAAGGTGGTGATTAGAGGCGCCGGTAGCAGTACAATTACTGTACATGTGCCCGCAACCAAGAATTATAAGGCTTCAGAAACAGTGGAAATCACAATTACTGTAGCGAAGGCCGATATTGATGCTGTAAATGTTTCTAAGAATTATTTGTACTTAAATGATGCGCAGGATACCATTGATTTGAGTACTTATGTACCTGCAGATGCAGGAAATGTAACTTACTCTGTAGGTGCAGCAAGTGGCGAGTGTGAATTTGTTGTGGCACCCACAGTGGACGCAAATGGTAAGTTAAGCTACACGGTAAAAGCAGGAGCGGTTGGTGAAAGTGCATTCTTTATGGCGACTGTCAATTCCGACAATTACAAGAGCTTGGTTATCAAGGTAAATGTAGCCTTGGTTGATAAGACTCCTGTAGCAGAAAAGAGCGGAAGTGAAGTGAGTTTAAAGAACAATACCTTGACCTATGGCGAAGCATTATCCAAGTTAGAGTTTAACGAAGCAGTATTTGTGGCTGAAGGAAGCGGTGAAGTGGTAAGCGGTACTCTTGCATGGGAAAACCCTGCTAACGAACCGGCTGTAGCAACTACCAAGGCGACTTGGGTGTTTACACCGGATGACGATCAGTATATGTCAGTAACCGGTGAGCTTACTATTGTAGTAAAGAAGGCAGTACAGCCCGCGTTTAGTATTGATGACTTGGGTAAAATTGAATACTTCCCGGGTGGTTCTGAGAAAACACCTGTAACTACCGTCGGTGGAGTAGAAGATGGTGAAGTTACTATAACGGTACCTGCCAATAACAATGTGATTGCTTTGGATGAGGATGGCTGGTTTACCATGCTAAATGCAGGAACCGTAACTATTACAGCTGTATGTGTGGACCCTTATGGTAATTATGAGGATGCGACAGCAACCTACGAATTGACGATTCTTCCTTACGAATTGAAAGCACACCAGATTATATGGGAAGATGGTGTAACCGGTGCGGAAACCTATGACGGCACTGCTAAGGAGCCGGCTATTTGGATGTATATGATTACCGGTTCTTTAACAGAGGGCACAGAATACACGGTAACCTATGTGAACAATATAGATGTATATACATTGACAGAAGCAGATGCAGGCTTTGATGCGTCAAAGGCTCCTGCAGTTGTAGTAACCGGTAAGGGTAATTACACCGGTACCGTAAAGAAATACTTTGTTATTAACAAGGCGAACGCTTCTATAGCTGTAGAAAATGATACCTATACCAAGACCTATGGTGACGAAAGCTTTGTGCTTTCCGGCATTACCAAGGTGGGTGACGGTACATTGGTATATACCGTTAAGGATAGCAAAAATGCAGCAGGTCAGGCAGTAGCACAGGATAAGGTGCTTACCGTGGATGCAACCGGTAAGGTAACTATTGTTGGTGCAGGTAGTGCAGTGATTACTGTAGGTATGGCTGAGACCGAGAATTATAAGGCGGCAGAAGAAGTAAGCATTACCGTAAACGTTGCAAAGGCTTCATATACAACGGAGGCAATTGAACGTGGTTATGCGTATAACAAGGATAATGCGGATACTGTAGATTTAACAGAAAAACTTCCTGCTGACATTCAGGATGCAAGCTTTGCAGTAAGCGAGAAGGAAGGAGATGCAAGCTTTGTTGTAGCACCTGCAATTGATACAATAGGTAAGCTTACATACACCTTGAAGAAGGGTGCAAAGGGACAGAGCGCAACGCTTGAGGTTCTGGTTACCAGTGCAAATTATAAGGATTTCTATATTACTGTAGAATTGGAACTTGCTTACGAAGTACTTGTAGTATTAAAAGAAGGCTCAGAAGTGGCAGTAGTAGGTGAGTTGACCTATGGTGACGCTTTGAGTAAATTACCTTTCGCAGAAGCAGTATTTGTAGAAGAAGGTACCGATATTGTTGTAGAAGGTACTTTAAACTGGGAAACTCCTGATGCAGTTTTGGAGGTAGAAACTACCAAGGCAACTTGGGTATTTACTCCGGATAATGCAAACTATTCAACTGTAAAGGGAACCGTTACCATTAAGATTAATAAAGCTGAGCAGCCTGAGTTTAGTATTGTACCCGTAACGGATGCATCATACGGAATGGAAGGTAGCATTTGGTTAGAAACCACCGGTGGTGTGGAGGGTGCAGAAATCACCTTTACCGTACCTAAGGACAATGGTGTAGTAACCGATGTGAATAAAAATGGTTTAGGAAAATTCTTCATAGTACCTATTAATTCCGGTAAAGTAATTATCACTGCAGTGGCAGTAGATCCGGAAGGCAATTATGAAGACGCAGTTGCTACTTATGAGTTGACGGTAGCACCCGCTTCTATAAAGGCAGATTGGATTAGCTGGTTAGATGGTTTCACAGGCGTGGGAACCTATAACGGCAATGAGATTACTCCGGGCGTTAAGGTGTACTTCATTGCAGAAGGCAACTTGACAGAGGGAGAAGATTATACCGTATCGTATGTGAACAATACCTATGCATATACCTTGAAAGAGGGAGATGAAGGTTTTGACGCAACCAAGGCACCTGCGGTAGTAGTAACCGGTAAGGGTAATTACACCGGAAGTGCGAAGGTGTACTTTGTGATTAACAAGGCAGAAGCAGCACCTAATATGCCAAAGTCCACTAAGACGGTAGCAAGTCATGTTGCAACTGCAGGTCAGGTAAGCCTTCCTACTGATTGGATTTGGCAGGAGCTTAATACTGCACTTACAGAAGGCGGAGAAACCATAGCGGTTGCAGTTTACAATGGTGCCGATAAGGGCAATTATGTAAAGGAAACCGTATCTGTGACCATTACCAGAATGGAAGCAGGCGCTCCTTATGTAAGTGAAATCAATGGCGAGGATGTAGAAGACATTGAAAACGGCTGGCAGCATGTAAGTGATGATTTGGATGCAGCAGCAGAAGGTGATGTCATTACTGTGGAAATGAATGGTGTAACGGTTCTTCCCGGCAATGTAATTGACAATATTAAGGGTAAGAATATTACTGTAGAACTGGATATGGGAAATGGTGTGATTTGGACCATTAATGGTAAAAATATTACAGCCACTACTGTGGAAGATGTAGATTTGAAGGTGGATTTGAACACTACGAACATCCCGGTTGAAGTAATTAATAAGATTACAGGTGAAATCAGCACGATGCAGATTAGCTTGGCTCATGACGGAGATTTTGGTTACAAGGCTTTCATGAGAATCAATTTGGACGCAGCAAACGCAGGTTATTATGCACAGCTCTTCCATTACGAAGAAGCTTCTAAGGTGCTGAAGTACATTAATCAGTCTAAGATTGATGCAGCAGGTTATGTGGAATTACCATTTACACATGCATCTGAATACACAATTGTGATTGATGATGTGGCATATCAGGTACCCGGTACTGGTGGAAACGGTGGAAGTAGTACTCCTACAACAACACCTGCTCCTACACCTGCACCTACACAGGCACCTCCGGTAACTAAGTTGCCGAATACGGCCGATGAGTTCCCGTTAGAAGGCCTTCTTCTTTTGATGATGGTATGTATGGTAGCATGTGGAGGTACACTTGCTTACGGTAAATGTAAGAAGTCCGGAAGAAAATAGGTTGACACCGGAAATAAAAAGCACTAAAATATAGCATATCAATGTGAAGTTATAAAAGCGGAGAAGCCGTACAATCCTTTTTATAGGGGTGTGCGGTTTCTCTGCTATATGGCGAAAAATTAGTAGAAATGACAGTAGATGAGGAGAAAGACACAGAGGAGGAAGAACATGTTTTGCAGAAATTGCGGCAAGCAGGTATCAGATACAGCCCAGTTTTGTAAAAATTGCGGTGCGAAAGTAAGAGAAATACAACCGGTGGCTACACCTGTGGCAGAACCGGAAGTGAAAACAGAAACAGTAGAAGAGACCAAGGCTGAAAGTAAACCCAAGAAGAAAAGAACGGGACTTGTGGTAGGGATTATTTTACTGCTACTACTGGCGGTGGCCGGTGTGGGAATTTACTTGTTTTTAAATTCCAATGTTTACAAATGCAGCAAAATGGTCGCAACTGCGGAAGCACTCATGGATGATGAGGAGTACGAAGATGCAGTAGAACTTCTGGAAAAGGTTCTGGAAACCAAAGAAGAGGATGAAGATGCCCTAGAACTCCTAAAGGAAGCCTATGAGGCATTGGCAGAAGAATACTTGGATGAAGGTGAAGATAAGAAGGCCGAGAAAATCCTGAAAAAGCTTGCAGCATTAGAAGGTGAAGATGATGATGATAAGCTTGTGACAGAGCCGGAAACAACGCCGGAACCTACACCTGAACTTACTCCAGAACCCACTCCGGAGCCTACGCCTGAACCGGTGGTAGAAGAGAAAGAGGGTGCAGTGCTAAATATTTATTCTTTTAGTGAAGAATTTTTGACGAGAATGGAAGACCATTATCCCGGATATGAAAGAATAGATTATTATACGGGTAAAATAGGGGATGTGCTGATTAATTGGACTATAATACCTATTTATGATTATGATTACCAAGGAACTTTGGATATGATGCTCCTTCAGCAGAACAATCTTAAAGCAGATGAGAAGGTGGATATCTTCTTGGTTGAGCCCATGTATGCAAAAAAATATGTAGATTCCATGTATACCATGAGTATTGCAGATTTGGGAATTACAGAGGAGGAGCTTTCTAACCAGTATGATTACACCAAGGAAGTGGTAACCGACAGTAATGGTGACCTAAAGGGTGTAAGTTGGCAGGCGCATTCCGGCGTGCTGTATTATAATCGTGAAATTGCAGAGAGAGTGCTGAGCTCTGACGAACCGGAGTATGTACAGTATTATTTGTCTGATTGGGATGCATTTATGGATACGGCAGAACTTATGAATAACTATGGATGTGATATGGTGTCTTCTGTCTACGATACTTATCGTACTTATGCGCAAAATGCCACTACGCCTTGGGTGGTAAATGGCCGAGTGAATATTGACCAAAGTATGTTGGATTGGGCGGAGGATTCCAAGCTACTATATGATATGGGAGCGGCAGGACTTCATGGAATGTGGTCTGAAGAATGGCGTGACGATATGTATCCTGCGGAAAATGTATTTTGTTATTTCGGCCCGGATTGGTTAATGAGATATTCTATGCGTGGCGATGAGGAAGGCACTGTGACCTATAACGGAGGCTGGGGAGCTACGGAAGGTCCCGCAGGATTCTTCTGGGGTGGTAGCTGGATTTGTGCAGCAACCGGCACGGATAATGAAGAATTAATTAAAGATATTATGCTTACCTTGACAACGGATAGTTTTATTCAGCTGGGCATGGCGACTGCAGATAATGAATTTGTTAACAATAAGGAGGTTGTGGAATATTTTGTTGAGAATGAGTATTCCAACGAATATTTAGGCGGACAGAATCCAATGTCTGTATTTGCTAACAATGCGGCAAGAATTGATATGAGCAATACCACAGCTTATGACGAGGTCTGCGATGAAATGTTCCAAATTGCTATGGCACAATATATTGATGGAACCTGTTCTTTGGAGGAAGCGTTGGAGAACTTTTATATAAATGTATTATACGAATTTCCGGAATTGGGAAGATAGAAAGCGAAAAAAGCAATTCATACGCAGAAGAATAGTCAGTGAATACAGTTGACAAATAATTAACAATGTTATATAATACAATTGCATTGTATCCACGAGGACGTGGAATGATAGCAAGGAGGAAAAGTAAATATGAATCAGAAAACAAAGAAAATGGTAGGCGTTGGTCTCCTGACAGCAATCGTAGTAGTATTGCAGTCCTTGGCGGTGATTATTCCCGTGGGAATTTTCAACTTGAATCTGGTGTTGGTACCAATAGTAGTCGGAGCGGCATTATATGGTGTGGCAGCAGGAGCGTGGTTGGGATTTGTATCCGGTATGATGATCTTGTTTACAAATGCCGGAGCATTTTTGGCAGTAAGTGTTATCGGAACCATTATTACTGTATTAGGTAAGGGTATCGGTTCCGGATTGGTAGCCGGTTTAGTTTACCAGGCACTGAAGAAAGTGAATTTGAACTTATCTGTAGTTTGTGCAGCAATTGTATGTCCTGTTGTAAATACGGCAGTATTCCTTTTGGGATGCTGGTTGTTCTTCTTACCCACCATTACCGGTTGGGGTGAAGCTTGGGCAGCAAGCACCGGAAAAGCTTCTTTTTCCGTAGTGGAATACATGTTGGTAGGTTTAGTTGGAACCAACTTTTTGATTGAGTTGGCAATCAGTATTGTACTGAGTTCTACAATCGTAAGAATTATCCAGATTGGTAAGAGTAGCAGATAATTAAATAAAATATAAAATGGAGTCGTACACTTCTTATTAGAGGTGTACGATTTTTGTATAGAAAAATACTTTCCGGGGAAGTAATTTGACGAAAATGAAAAAAGCGACTAAAATGAAAATGGATGTGTAACCTTAGGATATATTTTCCTGTCATAATAAGTGAAAGGAGGAGGGGATATGGAAGATGGTCAGATTATTGAATTATATTGGCAGCGTTCGGAGAATGCCATTGCTGAGACGTCAAGTAAATACGGCAAGCTGATACGCAAAATTGCCATAAATATTGTAGGCAATATGTCTGATGCAGAAGAGTGTGAGAATGATACTTATATTGCCACCTGGAATGCCATACCTCCCACCAGACCTAATATTTTATCTGCGTTTTTGGGGAAAATTGCCAGAAATATTGCTTTAAACCGCTATGAATACAACCGGGCACAGAAGCGCAATAGTGAGTTTGATTTAATTCTTTCCGAGCTGGAAGAATGTATCGCTTCAAAAAACACCGTGGAAGATGCGGTGGAGGAAGGCGTGGTGGCGGCCATGCTGGATGAGTTTCTGGAGAAACAAAAGAAGGAGACCCGCATGATATTTGTGCGCAGATACTGGTACTCGGATTCCGTAAAGGATATTGCCACCCGCATGCAGATTAGTGAAAGTAAAGTAAAAACCGTTTTGTGCCGGACCCGAAAAGAATTGCAGGGCTTTTTGGCAGAAAGAGGAGTGTTTGTATGACAGAGAAAGACTTGTTCCGGGAAATTGGAAGAATTAATGAAAAATATGTGGAGGAAGCGGCGCAGGTAAAGAAGACGAAGATTTTGACGCCTGCCTTTCGCAGAACCTTAGCAACGGCAGCCTGCCTTTGTATTTGTGTGGGTATTTACTTTGGAACCCGGGGACTACGTGGGGATTTTGCTTCCAAGGAGTCTGCTGAAGATATGAGTACTGCTCCAAGTAGTATGACGAATCAGGCAGGAATGACTTCTGACAGTGCCAATTTTGAAAGTGCGGATGTGGAGTCCTCAGTAGCAGAAGATACAGACGGAGGCTTGCTGGAAGAATTGATGAATAGCCTTACAGGTAAAGGTGAATCTGCCTCATCAGCTACGCAGAATGCCCCACAGGATTCCATGAGCTCAGATAATTACATGGATGGTGCAAGCGTTGAGCAGGCACCCCAGAAGGAGTATGAAGAGGTTGGGGAAGGAGTCACCGCAAGAAAGGAACTGGAAGATTACTCCAATGATTATGAGGAACTTTGTAATGGGGAAGCTTTTGTGGTAACCCATGGTAAAGTAACCGCGGGTTATGATAAATGGGAGTTGTTCATGGATGGTTTCGAGCGGGGAGAAGAGGTGCAAGTGGATGTTATTCGCTTTACCGTAGAAGGCGATGCAATCATTACCCGCGTGTGGTATGAAAATGGTGCTTTTCATATTATTGAGGATAGTACCAGAGATGCCTGGGGTGTGGGAGATTATGCAGAGTATACCTTTGAAAGCATCAATGTGATAGAAAAGAGTGATGGTATTGTACAGGTGATTTTTGCAGATGCTATTATTTATGACCCTGCATCTGTAAATCCGGAGGAAACGCCTATGTACTTCCTGGTTGAGTATAAGAAACCCATTAAGTAATCGTTGATATAATAGAATATTTATGCGGATAAAAGACCTTCAAGGGAACTTGGGGGTCTTTTTTATGTAGCACTTGCATATATAGACAAATTTCGATAAAATAAACCCATGGGTATGTAAAAAAGCCCTTATGGGGCAGAAAAGAGAGGGAAAATAATGACAAAGAACAAAAGAAGGCTGGGTGCAGTCGCAGTTATGTTCAGCTTGTTGCTGATGCCGATTACTGCATTTGCAGCGGAAGAAGTAGCGGAGTACACCTCCGGAATGTATGGTACCTTTTGGGCGTTATTTCCGCCGATAATTGCTATTTTATTGGCGCTTATTACCAAAGAGGTATATAGTTCCTTATTTATTGGTATTTTGGTGGGTGGTTTCTTCTATGCTAACGGTAATCCGGAAGTGGCCATAAACCACATTTTGAAAGATGGTTTGATTGGTTCTCTTTCTGATGAATGGAATGTTGGTATTTTGGTATTTTTGGTTATTTTGGGCATGATGGTATGCTTAATGAACAAAGCGGGTGGTTCCCAGGCCTTTGGTGAGTTTGCAGCGAAGCATATTAAGTCCAAAGTGGGTGCACAGATTGCAACAATATGTTTGGGTGCATTAATTTTTATTGATGACTATTTTAACTGTCTTACTGTTGGTAGTGTTATGAAACCTGTTACGGACAAGCACAAGGTGTCCCGTGAAAAACTGGCATACTTAATTGATGCTACAGCAGCACCGGTATGTATTATTGCGCCGATCTCTTCCTGGGCAGCAGCGGTAACCGGTTTTGTAGAGGGTGAGGATGGTTTCCAATTATTTGTTAAGGCAATTCCATATAACTTCTACGCATTGTTTACCATTGCAATGATGTTTGCCTTAATTCTTATGAAGATGGAATTTGGTCCTATGAAGAAGTATGAGTTGGCGGATTACGTTGATGAGATGAAGGCTTCAGAGGCAAATACAGACAAGAAGAACGGTAAGGTTATTGACTTGGTATTGCCCATCGTTGTATTAATTGCGTCCTGCGTTGTGGGAATGATTTATACCGGCGGATTCTTTGATGGTGTAAGTTTTGTACAGTCCTTTGCGGACAGTGATGCTTCCGTTGGTTTGGTATTGGGAAGCTTTGTAGCATTAATGATTACCCTGCTTTTCTATTTGATTCGCAGAGTATTAAACTTAAAGCAGTGTATGGAATGCTTGCCGGAAGGCTTTAAGGCAATGGTGCCAGCCATTTTGATTTTAACTTTTGCATGGACCTTAAAGGCTATGACAGATAGTCTGGGAGCGGACGTTTATGTGGCCGGCTTGGTAAAGGGAAGTGCAGCAGGCTTTATGAGCTTCTTGCCTGCAGTGATTTTTATCATCGCATGCTTCCTGGCATTTGCAACCGGAACCAGCTGGGGAACCTTTGGTATCTTGATTCCGATTGTAGTAGATGTATTTGCGTCTACTGACCCTACACTTATGATTATTTCAATTTCTGCATGTATGGCAGGTGCGGTTTGTGGTGACCACTGTTCACCTATTTCCGATACTACCATTATGGCAAGTGCGGGAGCACAGTGTGATCATGTAAGGCATGTATCCACTCAGTTACCTTACGCGATTTATGTGGCAGTCATTTCTTTTGTGACATATATTGTGGCAGGATTTACCAAGTCTGCATTGATTAGTTTGCCGGTGGGGTTGGTATTGTTAATTGTGGGATTATTTATTATTAAATCTCGAAATGTAGAAAAGGCATAAAATAAGGCCATCGCGGAACTTTTTGTTCCTGCGATGGCTTTTTGCTTTTTATAAGGTGGTTTCAATCTCTGCCTTGCTTGCTTGTACACTTCCCTGTACCATGGGAGCGGTGCCGCCTCCTTTGGCGGAAAGTTTCTCGCGTAAAAGGGTGGCTATTTCCCGGCAGTCCTTTGTTTTGCTTCCGATGATGTAATTATAACCGTTTGCATCATTGCCACTAAAGATTGCACAGTAGCCGGTGTATTTTCCGGTTAGTTCATTTACGGTATTTCTGATGGCTACCATGTTGGACAATTCTACGAAAAGGGTTACATTTTCGGTGGTTTCCGGAGCCGGCAGGGAGGCAAGTTTTAACTGCATCAGCTGGTTTGCCAGTTCGTTGGCAGTGTTTTTTAAGACTAAAGCTTCATCTTGTAATCTTTTTACTGCCTCAATAATTTTCTCCGGCTTAGCAGAGAGAATAGCGGTTAATACACTGAAGGTATCCTGGCGGAAGTTGTAATCCTTTAAGGCGCGTCCGCCGCACAAAAGGGTCAGACGCATACCACCACGATGATTCATGGCAGAGACGATTTTGATTACACCGATTTCGCCGGTAAAGGATACATGGGGCGCACAGCAGGCACAAGCATCCACGCCTACGATTTCTACAATACGCACAGCACCTTCAATTTCACTTTTGCTACGATACTCCATCTCCTTCAATTCTTCTGGGGTGGGGAAGTAGGCATAAACCGGTACATCCTTCCAGACAATTTCATTGGCTTCTCGTTCGATTTCCCGTAACTGCTCCAAACTAAGCTGCCCGTCAAAATCCATGGTAACCTCGTTCACGCTTAAGTGAAAACCTACATTGTGAAAACCATAGTGTTTATACAATAGTCCAGATAAAATATGCTCGGCAGAGTGCTGCTGCATAAAATCCAGTCGCTGTTTCCAGTCCACATAACCGTCTACGGAAGTGCCTACTTCTAAGGGCTGAGATAATTCGTGGTAAATAATATCCTCCTTAATTTGTACGTCAAGGACTTCTAAATCATTTAAGGTACCCTTGTCGGCTGTTTGTCCTCCTTCTTCCGGGAAAAAAGCAGTGCGGTCCAGGACCACCAGAAAGTGCCCGGCTTTCTCGGCGGGAATACATTCTGTTACCGTTGCAACGAAATCGGTCATTCTTGTATCTTGATAAAACAATTTTTCCATAGTAAACCTTCCTCTTTGTTCTTTTGTGCCCTATTATAATACACCTTAAAGAAATCTTAAAGATTTTAGTGATTTATTTTTAAATAATAATGGATTATACTGAAATTAGATTGTGAGGGCGTGTTTATGTATCATATTTTAATTTGTGACGATGAAAAAGATATTGTGAATGCATTGAAGATTTATTTGGCCGACTCTAATTATACTTTCTTCGAAGCAAGCGATGGAGCAGAAGCGGTTAAGATTGTGAAGGAGAATCCCATACATTTGGTGCTTATGGATATAATGATGCCCCAAATGGACGGTATTGAAGCTATGGTGCGCATCAGGGAGTTTAGCAACGTACCGGTGATTTTGCTAACAGCCAAAAGTGAGGACAGTGATAAGATTCTGGGGTTAAATGTAGGAGCTGATGATTATATTACGAAACCCTTTCAACCCATGGAGGTATGTGCCAGAGTTCGTTCACAGCTTCGCCGTTATATGCAGCTGGGCAGTGGTGTATCAAAGGAATCTACTTTGGTCATCGGCGGAATTGAATTAAATGACGATACTAAGCAGGTGAGTTTGGACGGAGAACAGGTGAACCTGACCCCTACGGAATATGCGATTCTAAAGCTTTTTATGGAACATCCGGGCAGGGTGTTTTCTCCAAAAGAAATCTATGAAAAGGTTTGGAATGATTTGGCCTACGGCAGTGAAGGTACGGTGGCGGTACATATCCGGCATTTGCGGGAAAAGATTGAGATTAATCCGGCAGAACCACGTTATTTGAAGGTGGTCTGGGGACAGGGTTACAAGATTGAAAAGGGAGTAAGAGGATGAGCGAAAAGAAAAGAAAACGCTGTGGTGCCATTCGAAAGAGTATAGCAATGTTTTTCTTATTACTTGGAGTTGGGTTATTCGTTGTAGGAATACAGGGAACTCTTCACTTGTATAATATGGGGGCATATTATGCCAGCGGGGAAGAACTGACGGATATGCTGTTGGAAGAACGGATGGCTGATATTGCAAAAGCTACCTTAAAGAAATATGTGACGGGAAGTTCGAAAGAGGCTATGCGATATGCATGGGAAAATCATTGCGATTATGTAATTAAGAAAGACAATGAACTTCTGGCTGGCTCTGTAAATATGGATTATGTATGGAGTAAGGCTTATCAATTCGGAGAATATGAAGCAGGCAGGTACATGTTTGAGGGAGTAAGGGATTATACCATTACCCTGTATTTACATAAAATCAATCTTCCTGATGAAATATGGTGGACCTACAATCTGATGATGTATAGTGATTTGTTGTGTCTGGTATTGCCGATTATGCTGGCATTGGGTGCGGTTTTAACGCTGTGGAATCTTACCTTTTTGCTTAAGAAAATCGGCTGGTGTCCCCAGTCGGAAACGGTAACCAGCGGACGTTTTGGAAAAGTACCGGCGGATTTGTTCACTGCAATTGTTTTTGCTATAGCCTTTGGGTGGATTTGTCTTATGCGCTATATGGCAGAAACTGTTGGCACAGTGGTATTGGACATTATTGCTTTTTATGGTATATTTATTTTAGCTTTATTGTGGTTACTTAGTATAGTAGCAAGATGCAAGGCCAAAGAACTTTGGAGAACGTCCTTCTTTGCGTTTTTGTTGAAAATGGGAAAGAGTGGAGTGATTAAACTTGCCAAAGTATTGACCAAGCTTCCTTTAATATGGAAAACGGTCTGCATAGCGGGTGTTATCTGCTTGGTGGAATATATTTTTATGCAGATTATGTATGCCTATTATCCCTTGCCGGGTGCTATGTTTACTCTATGGTTAGTATTCTGGGGCGCGGAAAAAGTGATTCTGCTGTCCTTCCTTTTTGCGCTGGTATTCCAGTTGCGTACTTTGAAAAAGGCAGGGAAGGCTTTGGCGGAAGGAAATCTGGAGTATCAGGTAAACGAAAAAGAATTTTTGGCGGATTTCAGGGAACATGCACAGCATTTGAATCGTATATCCGAGGGTGTGAATCTGGTGGTACAGGAGCGCATGAAGAGTGAGCATTTCAAAACAGAACTGATTACCAATGTGTCCCATGATATTAAGACACCATTAACCTCCATTATTAATTATTCGGATTTGTTAAGTAAGGAAGAATGTGATAATGAGAAGATAACAGAGTATGCACAAACCATAAAGCGCCAATCTGATAGGTTAAAGAAGCTGATAGAGGATTTGGTAGAGGCCTCCAAGGCCTCCAGTGGAAGTTTGGAGGTACACATGGAAGAATGTGAGGTAGAGGTGCTTTTGGAACAGGCGGTAGGCGAGTTCGTGGGAAAATTTGCAGAAAAGGATATGGATGTAATTACCAAGGCGAACCATGCACCTACCAAGATTATGGCTGATGGCAGACTAATGTGGAGAGTGTTTGATAATCTGCTTAACAATATTTGCAAGTATGCCCAGAGTGCTACCCGAGTGTATTTATCCGTAGAGCAGGAAAAGGGACAGGCGGTAATTACTTTTAAGAATATTTCCGAGTATCCGTTGGATATTACGGAGGAAGAGTTAATGGAGCGTTTTGTCAGGGGAGATAAGTCCAGACATACGGAAGGAAACGGTTTGGGTTTGAATATTGCCAAGAGTTTGGTGGAACTGCAAAAGGGTACCATGCAGCTGATAATTGACGGAGATTTGTTTAAGGTGATTTTAAGTTTTCCGTTATTAGAAAAATAGTTAGAAAAGTCCGGTAGACTGCCGGACTTTTTTGTATTAGAATGTAAAGGAAGTCTGTATTTAAGTGGAAGGTAAAAAATGAACAAGCGAAATTATCAGAAAGAATTAGATAAGCTTTTGGCGGGAATTACGCCGGGAGAGAGTGGGAAGACTTTGTTTTTACATAGTTGCTGTGCCCCTTGTAGCAGTTATGTGCTGGAATATTTGCGAAAGTATTTTCGAATTACGGTATTTTATTATAATCCCAATATTACTGCTTCGGAAGAATATTTTAAGCGAGTGGAGGAACAAAAGAAACTGATAGAGATATTTAATCGGCAGGGCGAAGGATACCCTATTGCAGTGGTGGAAGGAGACTATAAACCACAGGTGTTTTTAGAGGTGGCAAAAGGCTTGGAGGAATGTCAGGAGGGGGGAGAACGTTGCTTTAAATGCTACGAACTTCGCCTTAAAGAAACGGCCCAAAAAGCGAAAGCGGTGGGAGCGGATTATTATGCTACTACATTAACTATCAGTCCTTTGAAGAATACGGAAAAGTTGAATGAAATTGGTGAGCGATTGTCAGAAGAATATCAGGTTCCATGGCTACCTTCGGATTTCAAGAAAAAGGAGGGGTATAAGCGTTCCATTGAGCTTTCGGCAGAGTATGATTTATACAGACAGGATTATTGCGGCTGTGCTTTTTCCAAGGCAGAGCGGGAGAAACAGAAAGTATTACAGGCGTAGAAGTTGTTTTTAGGAAACGATTTTCAAGCAAAATAGGATATTGTCAGAAGTAGTTTTTTACGTTATAGTAGAAACGATGTAATGTACGGAAACGGTCCCGAGGCTGAAAAGACGGACTGCAGGATGACATAAAAAGTGAGGAAAAGTCATGAAGAAAATTTTGGAATTGATTTCAGAAGAAATGCAAAATGCCTTTGCGGCAGCAGGTTATGGTGCTGAACTTGGCAAGGTAACCTTGTCTAACCGTCCGGATTTGTGCGAATATCAGTGTAATGGTGCCATGGCAGGTGCAAAGCAGTACAAAAAGGCTCCCATTATGATTGCTAATGAAGTGGCAGAGAAGCTTGCAGACAGTAAAGTATTTTCTGAGGTGAATGCAGTAGCACCCGGCTTCTTGAATTTAAAGGTAAAGGAAGAATTTTTAAAGGAATATTTGGAAGGTATGGCAGCGGACGAAAAGTTTGGCCTAGATATGCCTGAAAATCCTAAGAAGATTATTGTAGACTACGGCGGACCCAATATTGCAAAGGCTTTGCATGTAGGACATTTGCGTCCGGCTATTATCGGTGAAGCGGTAAAGAGAATTGCAAAGTACACCGGACAGGACGTTATCGGTGATATCCATATGGGTGACTGGGGTATGCCCATGGGTCTGGTTATTTGCGAATTACAGGAGCGTTATCCCGATCTTCCCTATTTTGATGAAAGCTTTACCGGAGAATATCCGGAGGAAGCACCTTTTACCATTGCAGAGCTGGAGGAGATTTATCCTACAGCCAGCGGTAAGTCCAAAGAAGATCCTGAATATAAGGCAAAGGCTATGGAAGATACCGCAAAGCTTCAGAATGGTGTAAGAGGTCATCGTGCCCTTTGGAATCATATTATGCGTGTGTCCATTGCAGACTTAAAGCGCAATTATAAAAATTTAAATGTAGACTTTGAGTTATGGAAGGGCGAGTCCGATGCACATCCTTGGATTCCTGATATGGTTCAGGATATGAAGGACGGCGGCTACGCTTATATCAGTGACGGTGCATTGGTGGTAGATGTTAAGGAAGAAACCGATACCAAGGAAATTCCTCCCTGTATCGTTTTGAAGTCTGATGGAGCAGCTCTTTATAATACCACTGATTTGGCAACCATTAAGATGCGTATGAGCGATTTCGCACCGGACAAGATGATTTATGTGACGGACAAACGCCAGGATTTGTATTTTGAGCAGGTGTTCCGTTGTGCAAAGAAGACGAAGTTAGTAAAGCCGGAAACAGAATTATTTCACATTGGCTTTGGTACCATGAATGGTAAGGATGGTAAGCCTTACAAGACCCGTCAGGGTGGTGTGCCCCGTTTGGAGAATTTAATTGGTGAAATCAACGAAGAAATGCTTCGTAAGATTAAAGAAAATGCGGCTACCAAGGGATATGAAGTAGATGAGGCAGAAGCAGAAAAGACTGCGAAAATCGTAGGTTTGGCAGCAATTAAGTATGGTGATTTATCCAACCAGCCTGCCAAGGATTATGTGTTTGATGTAGATCGTTTCACTTCCTTTGAAGGAGATACCGGTCCGTATGTGCTTTATACCATGGTGCGCATTAAGTCCATTTTGGCTAAGTATAAGGAGCAGGGTGGTAGTGTGGATACTGCAAAACTTCAGGTGGTACAGAATCCTTCCGAAAAGGCACTGGCTATGGAGCTTGTGAAGTTTAACACCATGATGACTGCAGCTTATGAAGAAAGTGCACCTAACAAGGTATGTGCATACATTTATGATCTGGCAAATGCGTTTAATCATTTCTACCATGAGACCAAGATTCTTACCGAAACTGACGAAGTAAAGAAAGCTGGCTGGATTGCCCTGTTGGCGTTGGCACTTCGCATTTTGGAGGCTTGTATTGATGTGTTAGGTTTTGAAGCACCGGATAGAATGTAATGTATAAAATGTGTGAAAAATTTGCAAAATAATAATAAAAAAGCTGTTGACAAAAAGCAACCGGCATTGTATACTAACAAAGTCGGTTGCGACAAAAGCTTTTAAAGCGGGGTCTTAGCTCAGCTGGGAGAGCATCTGCCTTACAAGCAGAGGGTCACAGGTTCGAGCCCTGTAGGCCCCATTCCAACACTTTAAAAGCACATAATAAGTATGGCGAGATAGCTCAGTTGGCTAGAGCATACGGTTCATACCCGTAGTGTCGAGGGTTCGAATCCCCCTCTCGCTACTCGACTAAGAGTGTGGAAACCTTGAAAAATCAAGGCTTCCACATTTTTTTGCTTCAAAATCTTTAGTTACATTTAGTTACACTTTTGGATTACGCAACCTTGGAATAAGTTTCATACATTTGGGTTACACATTCCAATTTAATCTTTTGTGTCAAAATATCATAGTTGTAGTGCTTTTCGTTGGTTTCTTCCAAGTGTCCAAGAAGACTTGCAACACTTGCGATTGGAAGAATAGTTCTAAGGTGTGAAGAAATGGTTCTTCTAATGGCGTGAATACTTTTCACATCAATATTTGCATCTTCGCATCGTCTAGTCATAGCACAAGTGATAGTGTGACTATTCACTCGACCCTCTTTATTGGCAAATACGAATTCGCTTGTGATACCATATTTTTTTTGAACTTCTCTAATTCGCTCAAAAAGATTTTTCATTGCACTAGTCATAGGAAATTCTCTAACCTTACGATTTTTTGTTTCGCCAATATAATACTCACAAGGCTTATCATCAAAATCAAGTCGATGTTCGCTATATTCAATTCTAAGAACCTTGTCCTCTACGCACTCCCATTTTAATGCACTCAATTCGCCAACTCGCATACCACACATAGTAGCAAGTTCGATTGCGTAGTTTTGAATATATAATTCGTCCTCACTTTGCTTTTGATGAAGAGTAGCAATTAGTTTTGCCATATCTTCATTGCTAAGAATTCTATCACTATCCTTGTGACTACTAGTTTTGCAAAAACCTTTTATAGTTTTTAAGTCCACAAATAGACAAGGATTACTTTTTAGAAGTTCTTTCTTGCAAGCATACATCATATTGCTACGAAAATAACCCATAATATTGGTTAAACTCGTTCCACCTAGATTATGCGTAACAATAATGGATTTCAAAAATTTTTCAATGTCAATAGGCGTTATGGTTGATATAAGCAAATGGTCGAAAGAGGTACCTTTGATATATCGTTCATAATCTCGTTGGTATCTTCGATAGGTAGATGGAGATAATTGTCCCTTGTTCAAACCTACTTGCTCTTTCTTATAGTCCAACCATTCTTGATACAAATCGCCAAAGGTCATTTTGTTCTTTTGGCTATTTTGAATATGTAGTTTCGATTTTCAAAAGGTGTACCATTGGCAATCTCAATATGTGCCATAGGAAAGTATTTTTTGATGGTTGAAAATTTTACTTCGTTTTTAAATTGAATAAAAACGTGGGTGTGATGTGTTTTGGTTTCTAAACCAATCTCATCGCTCATACACCAATAAATCACTTGTGCAATTTTAAGGATAATGCTTTTGATGTTATCGTGGCTCATGTTGTGGTCTTGTGGATTGTTGATTGTAAGTTGATACTTTCTATCTTTTTCTTTTGGTTGCATAAAAAAACTCCTTTCTTCACACACGAAGAAAAGAGTTCGTCAATAATCTATAATAAAGTATCTTTCGATTGTATATAATCTAGTATCAAGTGATGAAAGAAGTTTCCCAAGTTTCTTTTCTTCATGTGGCGATTGGTTTCCAATCGCTTTTTTTATTGATAATGGAGTTATATAAAATCCAAAAGTAAATTACAACATATAAAGTGTTCTACCCCTAACTTTTTTTACACATCACATCTTGCTGGTACTCACATTAAAATGTTGCGGCATTTTAATGTGAGTACCAGTCCAATGAGAATGCTTTGATTTTGGATAGAACATATTTAGGTAAGATTTTGAATGTTTGCTTTTTGTACCATTTATCTAATTGCATATAATATTCGTACTTGCTCATTTAACACACCCCCTTTTTATATGATATGCAAACAAGAGAAAAGCACACCCCTAAAGGTGTGCTAGATGGAAGTGATTGCTATTGGATATATGACATATCACTTATTTTTTTGATGAAACGCTTGCCCTCGTTATTTTCAAACATTCGACTTACACCACCAGAAAGTCCAAAAACTTCAACATTATTTAGAGTTTCAATATCTAATCCAAGAAACATAGTATTGAAAACGCTAAGCAAATCCCCATGAGAAACAATAATTATATTTTCGTCTTCACTTTCCATAATTTCCTTGAAGAAAGGCAATAATCTATTCCATTCATCACGACGACTTTCGGCATCTGAAAATAATCTATCGTCAATAGTTTTCTCTTGGCATTCGATATTTTCTTTTAGCCATTGAACGGACTTGCCAACACATTTTCCAAGATTGCGTTCTCTTAATTCTTTTGCCAAAATAGGTTCTAAGCCAAGATGATTACCTACGATTTCGGCCGTTTGTTTTGCTCTTTTTAAGTCCGAAGAGTACATAACAAATTTCCAACCTTGAAATTCTTTTGCCATCTTTTCGCCAATGCGTTGAGCTTGTTCTTTTCCTAATTCAGACAAATCCCAATCAGTCCAAGAGCCAACCATTCCATTTGTATGATGAATGGATTGTGTGTGTTGAATAGTGATTATGGTTTTCATTTTTCTACCTCCCCAATGGATTATTTTTAAATTTAGTGTAAAAGTAGAGTATGGTAAATTCAAGACTTGATATTATATTTCTTTTGTGGTATATAATAGACATACAAAAAAATAGGGTTATAACACTAGAACAGATTTTTGCAAAAGCACAAAAATCTGTTCTAGTTACATTTTGGTTACATTTGTAATTAACGAGATACGAAATGCCCTTTCTATCAATATTTTTGAGTGGGAGACCTCGTTCGAATCCCCCTCTCGCTATTATGAAAAGAGAGTCCGAAAGGGTTCTCTTTTTATTTTCTGTAAACAATCTTACACTTTATTCTTGTAATTTGTGAAAATTTGGTGTATAATAAAGAAAATTTTGTGATTCAGAGGAGGAAAACAATGAAAAAGAACATAAAGACAAAATTATTGGCATCTGTTATGACAGTGGCTATGGTTGGTTCACTTTGCGCATGTGGCGGTGGTGGATATATGACACCGGTAGACAATTTAATGAACGCAGTTAACAAGAAGGAAACAGACCCTATGAAGTTGTTAACGGTTATGGCTCCTGATTTTGCTGCAAAAGAAATGGAATCTGTTATGAAGTCCATGATGAAGATGAGCGACGACATGGAAGATTACATGGAAGATGCTGTTGAAGAAAATGAAGAGATGTACGAAGAAATCGACGATGAATTCGACAAGTGGAAGATTTCTTTCGAAGAGAAGAAGGCTGAAAAGATTGACAAAGATGATTTAGAAGATTACGCAGACGAACTCGAGGATTATTACAAGGATTACATAGAAGATTCAGTTGATTCCATGGAAGATGCATTGGATGATGACGACATGTTAGAAGCTTTTGCTGAGATGTTGGATATTGACGAAAAAGATGCAAAGAACTTAATTAAGAGCATGATTAAGTACATGAACTTGTATGAAGATCTTAAGGTTACTGCAGGTTATGAAGTAAAGGGTAAATTCATTTTGAAGTCTGGTAAGGACACATATGAAACCGACACCGTGAAATTTGTAGTATTAAAGATTAACGGTTCTTGGGTATACATGGGAGCAGATAGTTCTGTTGTGTTTGAAGATGATGATGATAGATTATTCAGCTTCTTCTATAGCCAGTTGAGAAGTTCAAGCCTTTACAGTGATATAATGGATTTCTAAGTTAAAATGATGTAACAAAAACCTGGAGTACAATATTATTGTATCCGGGTTTTTGTAGTTGTTAGAATTGTGTCAAAAAATGTTTAGTTACAGAAAATCAGTAATTAGGAGAGGAAAAATGGATATTAATTTACATAATGAGTATACAGACAACAGAAAAGATTCCATTACTTCATTACTCAATTTTGCCTGTACCCGCGAGCTGATTATTGACTATATCGCACCGGGGGACGTGCAGGGTATTTTGTTGTTGATTGATATTGACAATTTAAAATTATTGAATGAAATGCTTGGTTTTTATTTTGGAGACCAGGTTATTTCTTCTGTGGCTAAGGTTTTGACACGTACCTTCCGCAATTCGGATATTATCGGTCGTGTAAGCGGAGACCGTTTTGCAGTTTTTATGAAGGGTGATATCAGTCAGGAACTGATACTTTTCAAGGCCAATGAGGTGTGCCGCGAGGTACAGAAGATTTACTGTGGCGACTTGGATTATCGTGTAAGTGCCAGTGTGGGTGTGGCTTGTTACCCTAGGCATGGTGAAAGCCATGACTCTTTGTGGGAAGCGGCAGAAATAGCTTTAAAGCAGGCAAAGGACGGCGGAAAGAACTTGTGCCGCATTTATGAAACGGATGTGGAGTCTGTTTATGAAGAGTATGAGTATGTGCCGGTCAAAACAAATCAGGGACAGAATGATTACGATACCTTTTACAACGAAATTTCCAAGATGACCTTCCGGTTAATGGAAGATACGGTGGATGCGGACAGGTCCATTCAGATGTTAATGCAAAGAATCATGGATTACTTTGGATTTGCTGTAATTGCCACGTTGTTGGTAGTTCCGGAGAAACCCAGAACGTTAAAGAATGTGTATACTGTGGTAGCACAGGGCGTATACAATAACAAGAATAATGAAACCCAGTATTCTGTACAGCGTTGGAATCAGATTAAGTCTGTAATGGAACGTGGACATTCCCTGTTTCGCATTAGCGCGAATGATCCGGAGTGCCGTAACATGTTCCCTGAATACGCAGACTCAGAAGTGGTGTCCGGAATTCGTATTCCTATGGGAAGTAAGACCTATTCATCCGGACTTACGGATTTTGTGTACATTGGAAAAGAGCATGAATGGGAAGAACGAGAGATTCGATTGTTGGAATCCTTTACCAGAATTCTCTCGGTGTATATCAGTCGTATTCACAATTTTGATGAGACGGCATATCTGACAAAACTCATGCGAGAGCGCGACTCCATTACCGGTTTGTTCAGTTATGAAATGTTCCTGAACCGTATGAAGGAGATAATTGCTTCGCAGAGTGCCCCCATTGAAATTGCTTATATTTATTCGGATTTCAGCAATTTTAAATATATAAATGAGACCTATGGCTATAATGTAGGCAATCTTTTACTGCGTAAATTTGGTGAATTGGTGAGCAAAAACGGTGACGAGGCCTTTTTGTGTGCATCCAGATTACATAGTGACAATATTATTGTGGCACGTAGAAATATCAGCGGATGTTCTGCAGAAAAATATGTAGAATTAGTAGATGAGTACCACGAATATATTACCAAAGAATTGAGACAATATGGACATGACAATATGATTAGTATCCGGACTGGTGTCTATATTGGTATGAGTGACAAGGTAATGGTGGAGGAAGCGGTTACCAATGCAGGATATGCCTGCAAGAAGAGCAAAGAAGCCGCCTCTGCAAAGGCCATGCTCTTTACGGACAGACTAATGGAAGAATATCGCAAGAGACTTCGTTATATCAGTGAATTGGATGTGGCAATCCGCACCGGTCAAATGCAGGTATATATTCAGCCCAAAACAGCTACGGATGGTGTTCGTGTAGTGGGTGGCGAGGCTTTGGTACGATGGATTAAGCCGGACAACCAGATGGTATTTCCCGGAGATTTTATTCCCATCTTTGAAAAGAGTGGAGATATTATTACACTGGATTATTTTGTATATAAGGAAGTGTTTAAATATCAACGGAACAGATTGGATAACCATTTACCGGTAGTGCCTATTTCCATGAATGTTTCCAAGTTGCATTTGAAGAACGATAACTTGCAGAAATATCTGGAGAGATTGTTTAACGATTATCGTGTGCCGGTGGAGCTGATTGAGCTGGAACTGACCGAGAATATCTATATCGAGAATATGGATCAGGCAATGCACCTGTTAAGTTGGTGTAAGAGAAAGAATATCAAGATTGCCATGGACGATTTTGGATCCGGATATTCATCTCTAAATATGTTGGACCAGGTGTCAGTGGATATTATGAAGATTGACAAGACATTCCTCAAAAATGAAGTGCTGCAGAAAAATGAGTGTATTATTTTAGAGCATGTGGTGAGCATGGCAGACAAGATGCATATTATGACAGTCTGTGAAGGTGTAGAAAGTAAGGAACAGTTGGAATTCCTTGCAGATATCGGCTGTAATGTCATCCAAGGATATTATGTAGGTAGGCCTATGCCCATGCAGGAGTTTGACCAATATTTGGAAAGACATTTTGTAGGAGCTTAGTGGACAGAAAGGGTAACTGAATGAGAATAGGAATGGGTTATGACGTACACCGTTTGGTAGAAGGACGAGACTTGATTATAGGTGGCGTGAATATTCCCTTTGAAAAGGGGCTTCTGGGACATTCGGATGCGGATGTACTTTTGCATGCCATATCCGATGCATTGTTGGGAGCAGCGGCATTGGGAGATATCGGCAAACATTTTCCGGATACGGACCCGGCTTATAAAGGGATTTCTTCCCTGATTTTACTTCAGAAGGTAGGAGAACTTTTAGAAGAAAAAGGATTTCTCATTGAGAATATAGATGCAACCATCATAGCACAAGCACCGAAGATGCGTCCCCATATTGATACCATGCGTAGAAATATTGCGCAGGCGCTGGGCATTATGATAGAGCAGGTAAATGTAAAGGCAACTACGGAAGAAGGGCTTGGCTTTACCGGCAGCGGGGAAGGAATTTCCTCCCAGGCTATTTGTATGTTAACCAGTCCCTACCAACTGGTTGCAGAGGATGTGCAGGCAACTAAGTGTGCCGGATGTCAGGGGTGCAGGAAGTAAAGGGAAAGCTTGACTTTTTTAGAACTTTCAGGGTTTGCAGCTTATGAGAAAAATCGGTTGACAAAGCATATGTTTTTGCATATTCTAAAGTATAGATAAGAAAAAGGCAGAGAACGAAAAGAGTATTCTACGGGAGGTCCCAGAGAGAGCCTGTCAGCGACTGGAAGCAGGCTTGGCGGAAAGTAGAAGAAGTGCATTCGGGAGCCGGTTAGGTGAAAGTGTCGAAGCGTAAGTCAGTTGACTTGGCAGATGACGGAGTAGCTTAATCCGTAGGCGTGCGTTAAACGCTTGAGGGAAAGGCACGCTATGCCTTTAAAAAGAGTGGAACCGCGGATAAATTCGTCTCTTGGAGATGAGTTTATCCGTTTTGTTTTTGCGCGAATAAGCAGAGTTAAGTGGTAGCCTTTCGAGTCTGCTTATGAGAGGAGATTTGATTATGGGCTTTATCAGCAATATTAAAGAAGAAATAAGGATTGTGAAAGAGCGAGATCCGGCAATACATTCCAATATGGAAGTTTTTTTATATCCCAGCTTCAAAGTTATGTTGCATTATCGCTTGGCGCATAAGTTATACTTAAAGGGGCATTATTTCTGGGCGCGATATGTTTCCCAGCGAGGTGCCAGAAAAACCGGTATTGAAATCCACCCCGGTGCACAAATCGGGAAAGGATTTTTCATAGACCATGGTAACGGTGTAATCATTGGAGAAACTACTATTATCGGAGATAATGTAACCTTATATCAGGGAGTTACCTTAGGTGGTACCGGTAAAGAACATGGCAAGCGCCATCCAACCATCGGTAATAACGTAATGATTAGTGCAGGTGCCAAGGTGCTTGGTTCTTTTACCATCGGGGATAATTCCAAAATCGGTGCCGGAAGCGTGGTGCTTCATGAGGTACCGCCGGGGTCCACGGTAGTGGGTGTACCCGGACGAGTGGTAAAGCGTATGAATACGGCACTGCCACAGGAGACCATGAACCAGACCGACTTACCTGACCCGGTAAGAGAGGATATTGCAGCATTGATGCGTGCCAATGCAGAATTAACCAGTCGTATGATTGATTTGGAAGAAACTATAGAAGAAATGAAAAAGGAGAAGGAAAATGAAACTGTTTAATACTTTAACCAGAAACGTGGAAGAATTCAAACCCAATGTAGAAGGCAAGGTGAATATGTACACCTGCGGACCTACTGTGTACCATTTTGCACACATTGGTAATCTGAGAAGTTATATTATGGAAGACGTTTTGGAGAAGACTTTGCGTTATGCAGGTTATGATGTAAAGCGTGTTATGAATATTACGGACGTAGGACATCTTTCTTCCGATGCGGATACCGGTGAAGATAAGATGCTCAAGGGAGCTAAGCGTGAAAACAAGACCGTTATGGATATTGCGAAGTTCTATACGGATGCTTTCTTTGCAGACTGCGCTAAATTGAACATCAAGACACCTGATGTGGTAGAGCCCGCAACCAATTGTATTGACGCATTTATTGAAATGATTGAGAAGCTTTTGGAAAAAGGCTATGCTTATCAGGCCGGCGAGAATATCTATTTTGATACCTCTAAGTTGCAGAACTACTATGTATTCGGCAATCAGAACGAAGAAGAATTAATGATTGGTGTACGTGATGATGTAACCGAGGACACCAACAAGAAGAATAAAAACGACTTCGTGTTGTGGTTTACCAAGTCTAAATTTGAAGACCAGGCGCTTAAGTGGGATAGCCCTTGGGGCGTAGGATATCCCGGCTGGCATATTGAGTGCTCTTGCATCAGTATGAAGCATTTGGGTGAGTACATGGATATTCACTGTGGCGGTATTGATAATATGTTCCCTCACCACACCAATGAAATTGCGCAGAGTGAAGCATATTTAGGACACAAGTGGTGCAATTACTGGTTCCACGTACATCATTTGAACGACCAGACCGGTAAGATGAGTAAGTCTAAGGGAGAATTTTTGACCGTATCTTTGATTGAAAGCAAGGGATACAATCCTTTGGCCTACAGATTATTCTGTTTACAGTCTCATTACAGAAAACCTTTGGTATTCTCTTATGAAGCCTTGGATCAGGCTACCGGTACTTACAATAAGTTAAAGAATCGTATTGCAGCCTTGGCTAAGGATGGTGCAGTGGACGAGGCGGCAGTGGCAGAATTTAAGGCAAAATTTGTGGAAGCAGTGGGCAATGATGTGAATACCTCCATGGGTATTACTTTGTTATATGATGTATTGAAGGCCGACCTTAATGATGCTACCAAGCGCGCTGTTATCGGAAGCTTCGATGAAGTTTTAAGCTTGGATTTATTAAAGGAAGAAGTGGTAGCAGAACCTGCGGTAGATGCAGAGTTGGAAGCTTATGTGCTTGCGAAGATTGAGGAACGTAAAGCCGCAAAGAAAGAAAAGAATTTTGCACTGGCAGATGCTATCAGAGCAGAGCTTTTGGAAAAGGGTGTTGAAATCAAGGATACCCGTGAAGGAGTAGTATGGAAGCTGATTTAAGCTTGTTAGGACAAATAAAAAAGGAATTTCAGTGTAAAGAGGTGGATGTGCGTGCATATTCCCCTCTGACACTAGCTTACATAGGCGATGCAGTGTATGAAATGGTGATTCGTACTATAATTGTTGAGCGTGCCAATAAAGCGGCCAATGAGCTTCACAAAAAGTCTGTGAAATATGTGCAGGCAGGTACTCAGGCGGCAATGATTATGGCACTGCAGGATATTTTGACTGAGGACGAGCTGGCGGTATTTAAGCGGGGACGCAATGCCAAGTCCAATACCTCTGCCAAGAATGCGTCTATCACGGATTATCGGAAGGCGACCGGGTTTGAGGCGCTGATAGGTTTTCTGTATTTGATGGATGATATGGATAGAGTGTTGTATTTGGTAAAGGAAGGAATTGCGAGAGTCGGGCTACAGATATAAGAATTTGTCGGCAGGGCGGATGGAAAAGAATCTTTAGAGTTGGTGGATGGAATATTATGGGAAATGTTATCGGAGCAATTATCTTAAGCGTTGTGGCAATAGCTTGCTTTGTAGTTAGTTATTTGCAGTTTCATGAAAAAGGATTTTTGTTTAATAATGCATACCTATATGCTTCAAAAAAAGAGCGGGAAAATATGGATAAAAAGCCACATTACAGACAGTCTGGAATCGTTTTCATAATGATTGGATTAATATTTTTAATCACCGCAATAGATATGCTTCTTAAAGCAGTCAGATTATATGGTTTGGTAATAGCAATTGCTATTCTTGCAATTGTTTATGCGATCGTATCATCAGTTGTTATTGAAAGGAATAAGAAGTAAACTTTGAAGTTGACGGAGGAGATAAAATGCAAGATAAATACGTAATTAATTGTCCGTTCTGTGGTGGCGCAGAAGTAATAGAAAGTTGTCAAGGAGGATATGGTTCTGTAAGTGCAGTGAGTAACGGGCTAGGGGGAGCAACTCTGTATCATTCTATTTGCCGGAATTGTGGAAGTGTAGTGAGAAGTTATGTGAAAGAACCTGAAAAACTACTAAAGAAAAGAGATAGAAAATAATGTGAAACTTTCAGTTTTACGCACGCTTGTTATGTTGAAGAATAAGATTATTTGTTAATTGCTTCTACCCAAACGAATTGGAACTAGTTTTTATGGGGAGAGAAAATGTGTAATATTAGGCTGAAAAGAGAGAATTTATCTACCCATACAAGAGTGTAATTGTTCTATGGGTAGAAGGATAAGGAGAAAACCATGGGATATCAGGAATTAACCATAGAAGGAAGAAATGCAGTAATTGAGGCGTACCGTTCCGGTAAGCCGATTGATAAAATATTTATATTGGATGGTTGTCAGGACGGTCCCATGATGACTATTAAGCGTGAGGCAAAAAAACATGACACCTTGGTGAAGTTTGTGACCAAGGAACGTCTGGACCAGATGTCCGAAACCGGTAAGCATCAGGGAGTTATCGCTTATGCGGCAGCTTATGAGTATGCAGAGGTGGAAGATATTTTGCAGGCTGCCAGAGACAAAAATGAGCCACCCTTTATTTTTCTCTTGGATAATATTGAGGACCCTCATAATTTAGGCGCGATTATTCGTACTGCTAATCTGGCAGGTGCTCATGGAGTAATTATTCCCAAGAACCGCGCAGCAGGACTTACTGCTACCGTAGCTCGTACTTCCGCAGGGGCTTTGAATTATACCCCCGTAGCAAAGGTAACCAATATGGCAAAGACCATTGAGGATTTAAAGAAGGAAGGTCTGTGGTTTGTATGTGCGGATATGGGCGGTACGACCATGTACCAGCTGGACTTAAAAGGTCCTATTGGACTTGTTATCGGTAATGAAGGAGAAGGCGTGGGTCGTCTGGTAAAGGAAAAGTGTGACATGATTGCTTCCATTCCCATGAAGGGCGATATTGATTCTTTGAATGCGTCTGTTGCTTCGGGTGTGCTGGCTTATGAAATTGTGAGGCAGAGAATGCTGTAATAACACAGGAATACCCGATTGTTGAATATGAAATGGGCGAGCGCAAGTAGGGCAGCAGAAGGAAACGCTTTGCGAAGGAAGTGGAGGATTTTATGCACGAAAAGTATGCACAAACTTGTGATGAGGAACTGATTGACCGCCTTAGAGAAGGGGAAAGCAGTATCGTTGATTATATTATGGACAAGTACAAAAATCTGGTGCGTAGCAAGGCCAGGTCCATGTACATATTGGGTGCAGATACAGAGGATTTAATCCAGGAAGGTATGATAGGCTTGTTTAAAGCAGTGAGGGACTATGATTGTGGTCGTGATGCCAGCTTTTATACTTTTGCGGATTTATGTATCAGTAGACAGATGTATACGGCAGTACAGGCTTCTCAAAGAAAGAAGCACTGGCCTTTAAATTATTCTATTTCATTAAATAGTGAGAGCCAGGATGCGCAGCCGGAGGGCCTGCTGCAAGAACCTTCAATGGGCAATCCGGGAAATAATCCGGAAGAGTTATTTCTGGACAAGGAACGGACGGAATTTTTGTGGGCCCGGATAGAAGAGGAACTTAGTTCCTTTGAAATGCAGGTGCTGGATTTGTATATGACCGGTATGACTTACTCCCAGATTGCAAGAGTTTTGGGAAGAGATGAAAAGTCTACGGACAATGCCTTACAGCGGGTAAAAAGTAAAATAAAGAAAATTTTAAAAGACTAGGGTAAAGTAGGAATGCACTTTATCCTTTTTTTATACTTTTATGGAGGAGTGCTGGTTGACAGTGAAAAACACGCGTACTATAATTGAGTGCGAATAATTGTTTAGTGTTGAACAGAATTGGAGAGAATATGTTATCTAAATTTAGTGTTAAGAAACCTTATACTGTATTAGTTGGCGTAGTATTGGCTATTGTGTTGGGAATTGTATCTTTTACCAAAATGACCACCGACTTGTTGCCAAGCATGAGTTTGCCATATGTTATCGTTATGACTACATATCCGGGAGCTAGTCCGGAAACGGTAGAAACAGTAGTAACCAGACCGGTAGAATCTGCCATGGCTACAGTAAGTAATATACAGAGTGTCAGCTCGACATCATCTGAAAATTATTCCATGGTAATATTGGAATTCGCCCAGTCGGCGGATATGAATGCGGTATCCTTGGAAATTAGGGAAAGTTTGGACCAGATTAAGTCTTACTGGGACGATTCCGTAGGTAATCCGATTATTATGAAATTGAACCCGGATATGCTTCCGGTTATGATAGCCGCAGTAGGTGTGGATGGCATGGAGCATTCGGAAATTAGTGCCTATGTAGAAGAGCATGTTATGCCGGAATTGGAAAGTATAGAAGGTGTAGCAAGTGTTTCTGCGTCCGGTCTTTTAGAGGAAAGTATTAACGTAATTATCCGTCAGGAAAAGGTGGATGAGGTAAATAAAAAGATTTATGCGGCGATTGACAAGAGTTTACAGGAAGCAGCCGATGAAATCGAAGAAGGCAAGCAGAAAATAGAGGAAAGTAAGCAGGAGCTGGCAGATGGCAAAGCAGAAATCATCAATGGTCAGCAGGAATTAAATAATGGTAAGTCCGAATTGGAAGATGGCAAGGCGGAACTGGATAAGAAGCAGCAGGAAACCCTGGAGCAGTTGGCTGCAGCGAAGAATGAATTGTTGACTGCGAAAACCAGTTTGGAAGCGTCTAAGATGACCATTACTACGAATTTGACAACCGCGCAATCCTTGCAGGCTGGTATTGATTCCATCAAGCCGATATTGGAGGTACAGGGAAAATATCGGACGGCCTATAATAAATTACAGGCGGATTTGACAGCCTTAGAGAGTGCGCAGACGGAGTTGAGTACTGCACAGGCAGAGCTGGATGTAGCACAGGCGGAATTGGCAGTAGCACAGGCTGAATTGGAGGCCTTAATAGCTCAGCGCGATAATGTGGGTGGCACTACAGAGGGTGAAGGCACCGGCAACGAAGGTGGAGCTGCAGAAGGTGAAGGCACCGGCAACGAAGGCGGAGCTACAGAGGGTGAAGGCACCGGCAATGAAGGTGAGATTATCCAGGATGGTGGAGCTGAGGAAGATAACGGTATTGCGGTAGCGGCAGCAAATACTGAATTGGAAAACCAGATTGCCGAAAAGCAGGCAGAAGTAGATGCTTTAATTGCACAGGTTACCACTTTAAATACAAAAGTTACAGATTTAAATACACAGATTACTACTTTAAATACCAATATACAGACTTCCAAAACAGAAATTGAAACCATTAAGAAGTCCTATGTAGAGAATAGTATTATTCAGCAGACTTCCCAGGCGGAAGCGTCATTGGGTGGGGTGGTGACAACCTTAAAGGATTCGGACTGGACTTCTACAGAAAGCCATGAAGAAGTCATTATTAATATGACATTGATTGATGTGATTATAGGCGTACAGATATTAAAACTGGAAGACTCCTTAAGTACGCTGACAAATGGCCTGGGACTTACCGCATATCAGTCTCTAATGAATCAGACTATGGCAACCATTAATGATGGTTTGAACAAAGTAGATCAAGGTCTCTTAGAAATAGAAAAAGGTCAGACTACAGCTGCAATCGAGTTTGCCAATGCGGCATCTCAAATTGCATTGGGAGAGTATCAGTTAGGCTTGACACAGACGCAGCTGGATAGTGCACTTTCTCAGATTGAGTCAGGAGAAGAACAGTTAGAGGAAGCAGAAAAGCAGCTGGAAGAAGGCGAAAAGCAGTTGGAAGAAGGTAGAGAGACTGCTTATGAGCAGGCGGATATGTCTGCTATCCTGACAGTAGATATGCTGAAGAATTTATTGGTAGCACAGAATTTCTCTATGCCCGCCGGTTATGTAACCGAAGAAGGCACAAGTTACCTGGTTCGTGTAGGTGATAAACCGGAAACCATAGAAGATTTGGAAATTCTTCCTCTTATGGATTTACACATGGAAGATGTACCGGTAATTACCCTTGGTGATGTTGCCGACATCTTTATCGTGGATAATAGTGGAGAGTCTTACACTAATGTAAATGGTAGTGTGGGTTGTATGCTGACCATTCAGAAGCAGACCGGTTACTCTACAGGTGAAGTTTCTGATTTATTGTTGGAACGCTTTGAACAGATGATGGAAGAGGATGACAAGCTCAATATCATTACCTTGATGGATCAGGGTGTCTTTATTGACTTAGTTATGGACTCCATTGTAAGTAATATTCTTTGGGGCGGTGCATTAGCGATTTTAATCTTAATGCTGTTCTTAAAGGATATTCGTCCTACTATGGTAGTAGCATGTTCTATTCCCATCAGTTTGGTGACCGCTATTGTATGTATGTACTTCAGTGGTGTAAACTTAAACGTTATTTCCCTGTCCGGTTTGGCGCTGGGTATCGGTATGCTGGTAGATAACTCTATCGTAGTTATAGAGAATATTTATCGATTACGTGAAGAAGGTATGAGTACACGGGAAGCAGCAGTAGAGGGTGCGCGTGAGGTAGCAGGTGCGATTTTAGCGTCTACGCTTACTACGGTGTGTGTATTCTTGCCTATAGTCTTTACAGATGGTCTTACCAGACAGTTATTTGTGGATATGGGATTGACGATAGGATACTCTTTGTTGGCAAGTTTGGTTATCGCACTTACCGTGGTGCCGGCTATGTCGTCTAAGATGCTTACCAAGACTAAATCCACCAAGGAGAGCAAATTCTTTACAGCGTTCATTAATGGGTATGGAAAGCTGTTGTCGTTATCTTTAAGAGCAAAGTCATTGGTTATCATTTTGGCAGTAGCATTGTTAGTAACAAGTGCAGCAGCTGCTATTTCCAGAGGTACTGCGTTTATGCCGGAAATGGATTCAACTCAGATGACCGTAACGGTTAGTTTGTCGGAAGAAGCTACTTTGCAGGATACGGCTGAGGTGACAAACCAAGTAGTAGAGCGTATTTTGGAAATTGAAGATGTGCAGGATGTAGGTGCCATGTCCAGCTCGGGAGGAACATCTTCCTTAATGGGTGGCGGTGGTAGTGTGAACAGTGCTACCGTTTATGTGGTAACTTATGAAGACAAAACAATGAGTAATGAAGAACTTGCGGAGGTCATTCGTACTAAGACGGCTGATTTAGATGCAGAGATTTCAGTTTCATCTTCCAGCATGGATATGTCTGCTATGGGTGGTAGTGGTGTATCTATCCAGATTCGCGGAAGGGATATTGATACTTTACAGAGACTGGCCAATGAAGTGGCGGCGGTGATTGAATCGGTAGAGGGCACGGAAAATGTATCTAACGGATTAGGAGACACTAACGAAGAACTGCGTATTATTGTGGACAAAGATAAGGCTATAGGCTATGGATTAACAGTAGCACAGGTATATACACAGATTGCACCGAAGCTTGCAGATGCCAGTGTTGCAACTACATTGGAGGCAGCAAACAAAGATTATAGTGTTTATGTAGCTAATGGAAGTGATGCGGAGTTAACCAGAGAACTGGTACAGCAGATGGTTGTGAAAGGCACGGATAAAGAAGGTGCCTCCATCGAGATTCCTTTAAAGGATGTGGCAGAGTTTACAACAGCATTGTCATTAGAGTCAATCAACAGAGCAGACCAGAGCAGATATTTAAATGTATCCGCAAGTATTGCAAAGGGATATAATGTAGGTTTGGTATCTGCGGATATCGAAGATAGATTGGAAGATTATCAGTTGCCGGAAGGATATCGTTTTGTTTTCAGTGGTGAAAATGAAATGATTAACGATGCAATGGGTCAGGTATTGCTGATGCTTTTGTTGGCAGTGGTATTTATGTATTTGATTATGGTGGCTCAGTTCCAGTCACTGCTATCGCCGTTTATTATCTTATTCACCATACCGTTGGCGTTTACCGGTGGTTTCTTCGGACTATTCTTTAGCGGTAGTGAAGTAAGTGTTATCGCTATGATTGGTTTTGTTATGTTGTCCGGTATCATAGTTAACAATGGTATCGTACTCGTGGATTATATGAACCAGTTGCGTGAAGATGGCATGTCAAAAAGAAATGCAATTGTTACGGCAGGTAAGACGAGACTTAGACCGGTACTTATGACTGCGTTAACGACAATTTTGGCATTGTCTACGATGGTATTCTCAAATGATATGGGATCAGAGATGGCGAAACCCATGGCGCTTGTTACAATTGGTGGTTTGTTGTACGGAACCTTGTTAACCCTCTTTGTTATTCCTTGTATTTATGATATCTTTAACAGGGAAAAGAAAGTGAATTAGGGATGGCAAAAATTTAAGAATTATGTTATGATGGACGCATGACTGATACGGTTGTGCGTCCGTATTTTATGTTCGGGAAACCGTGGAAAATGACAGCAAGTGGGGGATTGGGACTTATGCAGACTTTATATAGCAACTTGAAGGTAAATAATGAAATAGAGTTGTGCGAAGTTTTTGATATGGATTGTAAAAAATTAATTGAGAAGGAACTTTTACAAAACAGAATTTCTTACTTCGTACGTTGGCAGAAAAGAGGATTCTTGGGCAGAAGAGAAGTTTGTGTCATTTGTGTAAACGAAAACGCTGCAGAGGCGGCCGGAGATATTGTAGAAAAATTGTGTGAAGCAACAGGATATGATGTTCGATTTTTGATGAAAAAATCAAAGAATGATTATCTGTAAAAAACCTACAAAAAATTGTTTTTTTCTTGTTGACAAAAGGGACATCCTTTGTTACAATAGCACTTGTGTTAAGGAAAGAACCTTGAACATGCTGCTGTGGCTCAGTCGGTAGAGCGTCGCATTGGTAGTGCGGAGGTCACGGGTCCGATTCCCGTCAGCAGCTTCCACGCAAGGCATAAGCCATGCAAAACGTGAAAGAAAAAGCAGGACATCAAGTTTTCTTGAGAGTCCTGCTTTTTCTTTTGTGTTTTATAGGGCGCCGCCCGTGATGAGCGGCGTTAGCTGCGAATCCCGGCTTTAGCCTTGCGTATTTGGAGCAGTGGCGCCGCCCGTGATGAGCAACATTAGTTGCGAATTTCGGCTTATGCCTTGTTCTATTATATTTTACTACATAAAAGTTTGTGCTATAATAAAAAGTAGCGGGATAAATAAGAAATTTCTTCATTATAAGGTAAAAAAATAAGCAAGACATAATTGTCTAGTGGAAAATACGTCATTTCTCACTTTGTGACGTGGTTTTCCAATGTCATTTTAGGGATAATAGACAGCGAAAGGAGAAAGATAGATGATAGACCAGATTAAAATTGGTAGTTTTCTAAGAGAATTACGTAAAGAAAAAGAACTGACACAAGAACAACTGGCAGAAAAGTTTGGTGTATCTTCCCGTAGTGTATCTCGTTGGGAAAATGGTAATACCATGCCAGAATTGGGCATTTTAGTTGAGTTGGCAGATTACTATGAGATTGACATCAAAGAAATCATTGATGGTGAAAGGAAAAGTGAGATTATGGAAAAAGAACAAAAAGAGACTTTGCGAAAAGTTGCAGATTATGCAGAAGCTGAAAAGAAATTACTAGTGAAACGTAAATGTATTGTTACATTCGTAGGCACATTGGCATTTACGTTGAGTATTATGATTGGGTGTATTGTATTCCCCAAATTGCCAGAAGGTCACTTTTTGAGAAGTGACAACTTGGTATTAGCAATAGGAGTTATAGGCCTTGTTGGTCTTTGGGGAATTGTAATTCGTGAAAATCGTAAAAATTCGATACAAGACAAGTAAGTTTTTTCTATAAACTGAACTTATAGGAAAAAGAAAATGAAGGCTGGCTAACACATTTTCGCACGGGCGTGGTGTCCCAATTTCAGATTTCGTAGGCCAATCACCTTCATCATAAAATAAAAGAGCAAAGAGTTGTATACTCTTCACTCTATATATTACGAATTTCAGCTTGTCAGAGCAACCAATTCCAATTTGCAGAGGTTGGAAATGTTTCTGTTAGAACGTCAGAGACAAATTTAGTCATGAATTTGGAGTACATGTTTTTTCAGTTATATTAAAAGGGAGATATGAAGATGAACTTTGAAAATAAAGTTGTTGTAATTACAGGAGGTGCTCACGGAATAGGGCTTTGTACTGCTGATGAATTTAAAAAACGCGGTGCGCATGTCTGCGTGATTGATTGTACTGAGGGAGACCATTATGTCGGTGATATCGGCAACAAGGATGAATTGGAGAGTTTCGCGCAGACAGTAATTGAAAAGTATGGTCGGGTGGATGTTCTCGTTAACAATGCTCCGCCACAGATGCAAGGCATTGATACTTGTACATGGGAACAGTTTCAAAATGCCATGAATGTTGGGGTTACAGCACCTTTTTATCTGTGTAAATTATTTTCCCCCTACTTTTCACAGGGAGCGAGCATCATCAACATTTCTTCTTCTCGTGACCGTATGAGTCAACCTCAAACCGAAAGTTATACAGCAGCTAAGGGTGGAATTGCCGCCCTGACACACGCTTTGGCGATTAGTCTTGCAGGAAGAGTTCGTGTAAATTCGATTTCTCCGGGATGGATTGATACAGAGTATACCGTTTACGAAGGAGCAGATGCAAAACAGCAGCCTGCAGGACGTGTTGGCAATCCGCTCGACATTGCAAATATGATCCTATTCCTCGCTTCAGACAAGGCAGGATTCATTACAGGTGAAAATATTTGTATTGATGGAGGGCAAACGAAGCTGATGGTCTATCATGGTGACCATGGTTGGGTGTTTAAGGAGGTTTAAGATGGCAAAACAAAATATATATGATAACGAGACTTTTTTTGCAGGATATAAGAAAATCAGAGATAACGAAGGGAATGCCAACAATTTATTCGAAATACCGGCATTGTTTTCCATGATGCCTGATTTGAAGGGAAAGAGAGTTCTGGACTTGGGATGTGGATTTGGAGGGCATTGCAAGCAGTTTGTGGATCGTGGTGCCCAAAAAGTTGTTGGAATTGATATTTCAGAGAAGATGCTGGAAGTTGCGAAAGCAGAGAATTGTGATCCTAAAATAACATACATGAATATGCCCATGGAAGATATTGCCGGATTACAGGAGAAGTTTGATGTTGTAATCAGTTCGCTGGCATTTCATTATGTGGAAGATTTCGAAGGGGTAATAAGAAATATACATAGCCTGCTTGAAGAGAACGGAATATTTATTTTCTCACAGGAGAATCCCTTATGTACATGTCACTCAGGTGGAGACAGATGGACCAGAGATGCAAATGGTAACAAATTATATATGAACCTTGCAGATTATGGTGTGGAAGGCGAAAGAAAAACGGTATGGTTTGTTGATAATGTAAAAAAATATCATAGAACATTCTCCACTATTGTAAATGCCTTGATAGAAGCAGGTTTTACCATTGAAAAAATGATTGAACCATTGCCCACAGAGGAATTGCTTGAGAAATATCCGGATTATAGGGATTTGTTTCATAAGCCGGACTTTTTGTTGATAATGGTTAGGAAATAAGGGGAAAAGTGTGGCTTGTATACAAAGTCACACTTTTTCTTTGCTATTGGGAATGGTTCAAATGCATTCATTCATATAGTATGTGATAATGATGGTCTGAAGAGTTCCGCCCCATAAAAGCTTGCAGCTGAAATTCAATCTGGTTGAAAAAGCTGCGTTTTTCAAAATAGGATTCAACCTTGCAACACTCGCCATCAATACCTACGTAAAGAGGCTTGATTTGACCGTCTTCATTGAAGGAGGCAATAACCGGGATGAAAATAACCGGAAGATTATCGATTTTCTTTTGCTTTATAATTTGAGCCATAGTTATCTCCTTTTTTATTTTATCGTATCGAACAAATGTTCTTGCGTGCGACTGTAAAAAGATGATTTTTATTGCTTATAAATTAAATGAATTTGTAATTTCCCCGGAAGTAATTTATAATAGAAGTCGACAAATTAATATTTATATTCACCGCAAATGATGATATAATAAACACTAATAAATTTACTTTTGGAGGCATTGGAGTATGGTTGCATTGAAATGTCCAAGTTGTAATGCGGATATCGAACTTGATGATAAAAGAGATGTGGGATTTTGTTGTTATTGTGGTACAAAAGTTTTAATTCGTACTCCGTTAGCACAAGTTGATGGAATATCAACTGTAGAAAATTTGTTAGTAAGAGCAGATGAATTTTTTAAGAAAAATGATATATCCAAAGCGGAAGAATACTATAATCGTGTATTAGATATTGACGCTAATAATACAAGAGCAAAAGAGCAAATAAATTTTTTGAAGAATTGTGTAAATCCATTTCGAGAAGGTGAAATTTCTGAAGCTACAGTGGTTGCAGTAAGCCAATTTGACGCAACTATTAAGTTTAATAATGGAGAAATGGCTAAAATACATATTTCAAATTTAGCTTCTGATACAAGAAATGTAAAGGGAGCTTTTGAACTTGTAAAAGTAAATGATAAGTTAATTGTTATAAATAAGGGTTTAGATAAAATGGGCAGACCATTTTTTAGGGTAAAATCAGTAGATGACGAAAAAAAGAAACAAAGGCAAATACCATTTGCGGAACAGTTGAAATTAAGAGAACAAGAACAACAACAGGCAGAATTACAAAGAAAAGCAATGCAAGAGGAAAATATGTCAAATTATGTTGTTGGTTCTATACAAAGGGTATGTTCAAAACAGCAGCGTTATGGTAAAGAACATGTTATACAAGGTTATTATCGTCGCTATAATGATGATGGTTACGAAATGGTAGGAGAGTTTGTTGGAGAAGATAAAATATATCCGTACGAAAGAATGACAGGCTCGTGTGGAAGAGGTTGTTACAGTCAAGTAGTAGATGTATCAGATTACAACCGTTCGCTTTTATTACAGTTAATACATAATAAAATAAAAGAATTAGGGTTTACTAGTTATACACTTGAAATAAAAGATTTGCCTGAAAAGGAATTAAAAAGTAGTGTTTGGAGTTATAATAAATTAAAATCAACAGGTAAAATGAAAAAAGCAATATATTTTTCTATGCGTTGGTAATGAAAATGGCAGAAGGTTCTGGAAAAATATATTAGATAAAATGGTATGAAAGTTAAATAGACAAGGTGTTGAAGATACTGAGTATAGTGATAAGTTTTAGAATGTTTTTGATATAATGTGGTTATTTGAAGAAGATTATAATTCTTAAGTTGAATTTAAGAAACTGGGGGTACATTACATGTATACGTATATTGGTGGTGAACTGAGGAAATATTCATTGGAGGAAAAGAGGCCTTATTCGGACTCTAACTTAAAAACGGATAGATATTTTGTATTAAAAGCAACTGAATATCAGAATGGTTTTACGGAAAATTATGTTTACGGTCATAAAAATACACAATTCGAAAAAACCGGAATTTTTGGTTATAAAGAGCTACATTGCTTTGATGATACAAAAAATATAGAAACGTTTATTAAGTTCTTGCCGAAAGGTGTAGAGGCTACATACTCATATCGACGCGTTAAGACAAAATCATCAAATAAAAGGTACTATAATGAAAACTATGATATAGAAATACATATAGAGGTTTCAAAATCGTGGTGTCAAAATATATGTGCCAATGCAAAGAAGTTTGCGGATAAATTACTAAATGAGCATAAGGATTTATTAGATGAATTTTTGAAGCACTTTGCTCTGTCGACACTCATGGAGATTGATGAAATTTGTATTAAAGAGTACAGTGGTGGTCAATATGTTCATTATGAAGAATATAACATGAAAAAACTTGATGATATTGTAAAGGTATATGGAATGGCTATTGCGTTGGCAAAAAGAATAGAGGAATTAGGCGGAGAAGCAAAAGTCACAACAGATTACCAGCATGTTTATATTGAAAAGAAAAGTAGTAAAACGTTAAAAGAGTGGTAAGGTTTAAATAATTTATTAGTAGGATTAAATATGGTTACTACATCTAATGAATAGAAAGGGATA
>JAZSPK010000054.1:0-101922 GCA_045537405.1 Acetatifactor sp. | reverse complement strand
TACATGGTTTCTCCCTTCATATCAGCGCAAACAAACCACATACCTTCTTTTTTCAAATTTTCAATCGTGGTTGCAAGATTGGTTACTTTTGCCACCATAGTGTAATTCAATGCGCCTGCTGAAGTTCTGGCCACGGTCGCCGTCAAGCCGACTGCCCTGTTCTTCGGAATAATCACACCGTGGGCTCCCGCCAAATGCGCCGTCCGGATAATGGCACCGAGGTTATGGGGATCCTCAATTCCGTCCAGAAGAAAAACAAACGGTTTCTCCCCTTTTTCTCTTGCCGCATTCAAAATATCTTCCACCTCAGCGTACTCATAAGCAGCCACCAACGCAATAACACCCTGATGTTTTCCGGTCTCCGACATTTGATCCAACCGTTCCTTTGACACAAATTTCACCAAACAATTTTGCTTTTTTGCCTCTCTTTTAATGGTCATAATCGGACCATCCTGACAACCGTCCAAAAGAAATAACTTGTCTATGGTTTTCCCGGAACGAAATGCCTCAATTACCGCATTCCTTCCTTCTACATAAGATTCCGTATATCCCATTTACTGTTTTTCCTCCTCATTTGCATCCTGCAAAATTGCCAGCCCTTTTTTCACCAAAAAAATCACTCTGGCCATGTCTTTTTTTAAGAATAGGTACCCCAGCAACGCTTCCAACCCCGTCGCTTTACGATAATCCTTCATCTCCGCGTGCTTGGGCACGGTATGGGACTTGGCATTCCGTCCCCTCTTGTACACACTCAGTTCTTCCTCACTCAGCAACTCTGCATTTAGCAACCCTTCTGCAATCTTGGCCTGAGAAGCTGCTTTGACATACCAGGTAGCTTCTTTATGTAATTTTTGCACCGCGCAATTCTTCCGTTCGACCAGTATCGTTCGAATAATCAACTCATAGATACAATCTCCCATGTAGGCCAATACCAGCGGGGAGTACAAATTTAAATCCTGCGTCTCCAAGGCAAATTCTTCCCTCAAAGACTCCAACAAACCATTTTCGTTAATCACATTATTCTCCATCTACGTTTTTCGCAGGCTGCTTTATGCTAAATGCCACTTCACGCCTTCTCTGGTATCTTCCAATACAATGCCTTTTCCGGCCAATTCATCACGGATACTGTCTGCCAAAGCGAAATCCTTCGCTTTCTTTGCAGCCTTACGTTCTTCGATCTTTGCCAGAATATATGCTTCTAATTCTGCATCCACAGCGGTTTCCTGCTTAAAGTTCTCTGCTGCAGTAAGCAGGTCAAGCGCCAATACTTTATCAAATTCTTCTGCCAATGCACGCTTCGTTTTATCGGAAATAGGTGCTTTAAGCATGTCGTATACCACCGTCAGGGCCATGGAAGTATTGACGTCATCCGCCAAAGCATCTGCAAACATCTGATGATACTTTGCAAATGCCTCCTTATCCACTTCACCCTCATCCGCCAACTCTGCGATTCGTTTTACCAATTTTTCATATGCAACGGTCACATTATCCAGCACCTCAAAAGAAAACTCCAGAGGCTTACGATAATGGGACTGCAGACAGAACATACGGTACGCCAGAGGCAAATATCCCTTCTCTTCCAAAAGCGAGACGGTTAAAAACTCCCCTTTGGACTTACTCATTTTGCCGTTCTTATCAATCAGATGGTGCACATGGAACCAGTAATTACACCATTTGTGGCCGACGTAGGATTCACTCTGGGCAATTTCATTAGTGTGATGCGGGAAGATGTTATCCACACCGCCACAGTGAATATCCATATATTCACCCAAATGCTTCATGCTGATGCAGGAGCATTCGATATGCCAACCGGGATAACCATATCCCCAGGGGCTGTCCCATTTCAATTCCTGGTCATCAAACTTAGATTTCGTAAACCAAAGCACAAAGTCACTTTTATTACGTTTATTGGTATCCTCCTGCACGTCATCCCGGACACCCACCATCAGTTCCTTTTCGCTTTGATTGGAAAAAACATAATAATCTTCTAATTTTGAGGTATCAAAATATACATTTTCTCCGGCTATGTAGGCATATCCTTTTTCCAACAGCACCGAAATCATGTTGATAAATTCAGCAATACAATTGGTTGCCGGCTCCACCACATCGGGAGTTTTGATATTCAGTTTTGCGCAATCAGAAAAAAACGCATCCGTATAGAATTTAGCAATTTCCATAACGGTTTTCTTTTCCCTCTTTGCACCCTTAAGCATCTTATCTTCACCGGTATCTGCATCACTGGACAAATGGCCGACATCGGTAATATTCATTACCCGCTTAACATCATAATTCAAGAAACGCAATGTTTTCTCCAACACATCCTCCATGATGTAGCTTCGCAAATTCCCGATATGAGCAAAGTGATATACTGTAGGTCCGCAGGTATACATTGCAACTTTGCCTTCTTCCCGGGGAACAAATTCCTCGACCGTTCTTGATAATGTGTTATAAAGTTTCATAATTCTCCTCCTTCAGGCATTGACCGCCCTCTGATTTATTGTTGTTTCTCCAATTCTTCCACGCGCCTTCGCAAATCTTCGTTTGCATTTTTCAGTGCCTGCAATTCTTCCAAAATAGGATCCGGCAAATGCACCTGATCCAATTTTTCTCTCGGCGCAGAATTTTCTTTCCGCTTTACCACCCGGCCGGGAACCCCCACTACCGTAGAATTGGGCGGAACCTCCGCAAGCACAACGCTTCCGGCACCGATTTTTGAATTTGCACCGATGGTAAAAGAGCCCAAAACCTTTGCACCGGCGCTAATCATAACATTATCCCCTATGGTAGGGTGTCGTTTTCCCTGTTCTTTCCCGGTACCGCCCAAAGTCACCCCCTGGTATAGGGTAACATTGTTTCCGATAATGGTTGTTTCACCAATCACCACACCATTTCCATGATCGATAAAGAAACCCTCTCCGATCTGTGCACCGGGATGGATTTCGATTCCCGTTCTTCTAACTGCATTTTGCGAAATCATTCTGGCCCAAAAATATAATTTTCTTTCATATAATTTGTGCGCTACCCGGTACATAATCAGTGCTTTAAAACTGGGGTACAAAAAAACCTCCAGATTACTGTGAATTGCCGGGTCCCGTTCCCGCACAATATTGATTTCTTTTTTTAATCTTCCAATCAAGCCCATTTTCCACACCCATAAAAATAATCTACGAACAAACAAAAGCCTCTTTTTATCAAAGAGGCTTTGCTTTCCTTATCCTTACTGCCCTTTACAACAACAGCCGTTACATTCCTCCGTGACATCCTGTGAATATAATTCTCTCGGACTGGTTAACAAACAAATCGCTTGAGAAGATATCCCTTCTCCCAAGCCGGTAAACCCAAGTCCTTCTTCTGTCGTTGCTTTAATATTTATCTGGGAAATATCGATTGCTAATGCTTTTGCAATCGTCTCCCTCATGGTATCAATATAAGGGCGCATCTTCGGTGCTTGCGCAATAATCGTAGCATCAATATTTTCAATGAGGTACGTGTTTTCTTCCAACATCCGTCCTACCCTTTTCAGCAATTCAATACTGGACGCATCCTTGTATTCTGCTGCGGTATCCGGAAAATGCAAGCCAATGTCCCCCATACCGGCGGCCCCCAAAAGAGCATCCATAATTGCATGGGTCAGAACATCTGCATCGGAATGACCAAGCAAACCTTTTTCATATGGAATTTCAACGCCACCAATAATTAGTTTTCTGTCTTCTGTTAATCTGTGGACATCATATCCCATACCGATTCGCACGGTGCCACCTCCTGTTATGAGTTTTGTAATGCTTCCCCAAGTTCCATCGCAGCCTGCAATGCCACACCAAGGTATTCTTCAATATCCTTAATGGAACCGGTCTGTTTCTCAGCCAATTCATTGGCTGTCGAAATGGATGCCGTAATTTCATCCAAATCTCCGAAAATGGATTTCAGTGCTGTGTTAATCTCCACAGCAGAAGTTCCGCTGGCCGTTGCCATTTCACCCATTTCTTTTGCAACTACGGTAAATCCTCTACCTGCCTCACCGCTTCTTGCTGCCTCAATGGAAGCATTCAAAGCAAGAATCTTGGACTTGGACGCATTTGCTTTAATCTTGGAAACAACAACAGAAGTTTCCGCAACACCTTTTCCGATGTTTCCGGTTTTATCCTGCATTTCCTGTAATTTATCAAACAAATTCTCAAAATGAATTGTCATCATATCAATGGCGTTATTAATCCGGTCAATGGAATCCATAAAGGTTTCTGCCTTTTCAATCGCCACTTCATTGGCACCGCCGCCGCTAGCCGGATAATAACCCGTCACAATACAACCAACCACTTCGCCGCAATCCGTTACCGGAACATAAGTGCGTTCCATGGGTCTTCCGCTGTCATCGCTTGTCGTACTGCGGTTTACTCCGCCGGTCTCTAATGTACTCTGAATCCAATCGATATCGGAGCCGGCAGTATCGCCCAGTGACAATCTTGCACTTGCTCCCTGAAAACCTTCACAAAAAACCAAGGTACAATTTGCATCATATAACTCCACCAGCATTTCCTGATTGGTCATATATCCAACCATTCCCAATGTTTCTGTAACCTGTACCAATTTCTCCTGCATATGTAAACCTCCACATTTTAGCTTTGCAGTCCCCTGCATCGTATAATACACTGCTACTATTATAGCACTTTTCCCAAATCTTGTTAAGTCCTAATCGCTTTATTATCATATCTTTTCCCGAAAACTTTTTTCTATTCCGTCGCCGTATAAAATTCGCTCTTTATCCGCCCCCGTAACTGAGACAATCCGTCCCCTTTTATCGTAATAGGTCAGAAGTGTTGAATTCCTGGCAAGCCGAAGTTTGTGATGTTCCGTAAGGACATCCATGACCCCTTCGGTATCTTTTTTTCGCAAAAGTTCACGAATTTTTTCATCCTTCTCTTCCGCCGTAAGAAGTTTCCCGGCAGTATTTTTTTCTTCCGTTGTCGTCTCCTGCCGAATTTCCGAATCCGGCATATCTTCTTTCCCGTCAGATACAAATGCGGTCTCTTCGGCGGGCTCTTCGCTATTGTCCCCGGCCGTCTTATCCTCATCGCCGTACCAGAAAAAGTCTGCAATCTTCCGAAAAAAATCACCGATTTTCCGAAAAACAGCCGTAAAATCAAAGCCGTTTTCTTCTTTCTTTATTTCAGCGGTCTTTATCGTTTTTTCTGCATCAAAGGAAGATTCATAAACAACACCGCCGCCTTGGGACGTCGGCTCCCGCACCGGTTCCTTTTTTTCCGGTTCTTTTTTATTCCGTTCCCAAACCACGCCGGATTCGTCGTAGTTCAGCAAAAAGGCAGGTGCCTTTTCTTCGCTTTTGCCGGATACGCGTTTCCCGGAATCATAGGGATTGTGGTACGGATTATTATTCACTCCCCGAATCATAGGGCACCTCCTTTCAAAATTTATTCTATTATATCATAAACCACGGACAATTAAACCATGGTATTTACCCATACGCCCTTTTTCACCAGCGCAAGTCCAATCAAACATTTTACCGCTTCCAGCATTTGGCATAAGAAGAAAATCATCACAATGCCAAGGGTTGTATAATTTACCAGCAAATATGCACAGGGCACACAAACCACCCACACAAAACAGCTGTCGAACAAAAAAGTTACTATGGTTTTTCCGCCGGAACGAAGCACAAAATAAGTCGCATTCGCGCAGGAGTAAATCGGCATACAGCAGGCAGAAATAAAAATGAAATCTGTTGCCAGTTTTTTAACATGTTCCGTTGTATTGTAAAAATCCGGAAACACTCTGGATACCAGCGCCATAACCATTCCCACAAACACGCACATTACCACCGAAAATGCAATCAGTTTCGGTGCAGCCTTTTTCGCCTCTTCCAGTTTTCCGGCCCCGAGAAGTTGCCCCAGAACAATCGAAATACCGCTGGCGAAAGCAATAAACGAAACATTAAATACATTAGACACCGTAGACGAAATATTCATACTGCTCAAAATGTCTAATTCTCGCACGGAATAGCACTGCAACATAATCGTGGAACCGCCTGCCCATAACATCTCATTGATGGTAAGGGGCGTTCCCTTAATGAAAATCTGCTTCACAAGACCGGCCGGAACCGAAAATTTACGATACAAGCCCTTGGCAAATTCAAGCGTTTTAGTATTCGCATGGGTCCAGGCAATCAGAATGCCGCACTGCACAAAACGGGCAATTACCGTTGCAAGCGCAGCTCCTTCCACGCCCATTTTCGGAAACCCGAATTTACCGAAAATCAACAGATAATTGAGTAATGTATTTAATATAACCGCCACCACGCCGGCTACCATGGGCGGTGTCGCTCTCCCGCACTCCCGAAGCGTACTGGCATATGCCTGCTCTAATCCAAACGGCAAGAGACTGACCAAAATAACAAATGCATATTGCTTTCCGAACTGCAGCGTCAATGCCGGATCAATTTCCTGCGTTTCTCCTTTTAAGTAAAAGGAAATCAACGGGTCGTTAAACAAATACAATAATCCGGCTCCCAACAGACAAAGTAAGGTCACCGTAACAATCTTAAAACGAAATGTATGCCGGACGCCTTCCGCATCGCCTTTCCCGTAGAACTGCGCGCCAAAAATTCCGGCCCCGGATACCGCTCCGAACAAAGTTAGATTAAACACAAACAATAATTGATTTACAACGGAAACGCCTGTCATTTCTTCCGTTCCAAGCTGTCCGACCATTAAGTTATCTACCATTCCCACGATATTGGTAATGGCATTTTGTATCATAACAGGAATTGCAATGGTCAATGCGGACTTATACAAATCCTTCGTTTTCATTTTTTCTCCTCTCTGTTTACTATATTTTTTGCTTTACTTTTTTCGCAAAAGAAAAGGCCGGTACAAATACCAGCCTTAAATAAACTCTTTAATATCGGTTTCCGCCCAAAAGGGGATTTCCTCCAAGCAACGGATTCGCTGCAGTCAGAGGATTCACACTACTTTGCGGTGACGCCTGTGTTACATTGGAATTTCCATAACCGCTTTGCGCCGCAGGAGCCTGATCAAAAATGCTCTGACCGAAACTACTCTGACCGTACGGGGAAGAATTCGCATTGCTTTGGTCATAGCCGCCCAGTCCCAAATCATCCTGCTCAAAGATATTCTGATACCCGCCTGCCTGAAAACTGCTCTGCGTAAAAGTACCTGCTCCCTGCGTAATTGCTCCATAGGTAGGCGTCGGAGCGGATGCTCCGTATGAGGGAGTCGGTATTCCAAAAGGCGAAGGAGATGCAGGTTCTCCATAATGAGAAGAAGATGCACTTCCATAGGAAGATGTCTGTGCATTTCCATAACCAGAGCCTGTCGCCACAGAACCTCCAAGCAAAGGATTTCCGGAATACAGCGAATGCTGCTGTGCCTCAGTCTTTTCCTGAGACATCCCATACCCGTATGCACTGCTTCCCGCGCTTTGAGGTTGCGCCAGCATCGGATTGCCGGGGTTGGAAGAAAGCGTAGGTTCTTCAACCACAGGCGTAACATTTTTCGGTTTATTTAATGATGGTGATTCAAATATGTATCCGCTATCCGTACTACCCGTTCCGTATGCACCTGCGCCAAAAGAAACCGGCGCTGCCGCTGCCACCGAACTGTTTGTAGGTTTCGGTATCGGATTATTTAATGAAGGTGATTCAAAAACATACTCTTGCTGCGCAGGCGCTGCCTCCGTGGCCGGAGCGCTCTGTCCCAAAAAGGGAGAAGACGCCGCAGGCATACTATACGAAAAAGGAGACGCCGCAGGTGCTTCGTACGCTGGTGTTTCGTATGACGGTGTCTCATATGCCGGTGCCGTAGGTTCCGACAAAGCCCCATAAGAAGGTGCTTCATAAACCGGCGCTACCGGTGCTGCTGCCGCTGCTGCTGCATTTAAAGACGGTGTCTCAAACATATATTCTCCCGGCTGTCCCGGTTCTGCATACAAAGAAGATGCCTGGCTTTCAAAAATCGAAGGCGCAGGTGCTACCGGTGCCTCGTAAGACGGCGCTTCATAAACCGGTGCTACCGGTGCTGCTGCCGTTGCTGCATTTAAAGACGGTGTCTCAAATATATATTCTCCCGGCTGTCCCGGTTCTGCATACAAAGAAGATGCCTGACTTTCAAAAATCGAAGGCGCAGGTGCTACCGGTGCCTCGTAAGACGGCGCTTCATAAACCGGTGCCGCAGGTGCTGCTGCCGCTGCATTTAAGGACGGTGTTTCAAACACAAACTCCTGCTGGGCAGACGCTGCTGCCGGTGCTTCGTACGCGGGCGCTGCAGGCGCAGAAGCCGCTGCATTTAAAGACGGTGTCTCAAACACAAACTCCTGCTGAGTAGGCGCTGCTGCCGCTGCCGGCGTCGCAGTTTTCGGTTTATTCAAAGACGGGGACTCAAACAGCGGCGTTTCCGCAGTCTTATCCATATCCAAAGAAGGAGTCTTTGACAAAAAGTCCAGTTTCGGAACATTGATTGCTGCAACCGGTTCCGAATTGTATACGGAAGAAAGTGCGATTGTGCCAAGAGTATTCGCTTTCCCGCCATTTTTCTTAGCCAACGCCTTTACATGTTTCTTAATATTAAATTTGCAATTAGGGCAAAGTTTTGCGGAATCGTCAACGATTCTTTTACACCCCGGACACTCTAACATTGCCATAACCATATGCCTCCTAAAAAAATGCTCACGCTTATTCTTTCACTCCAAAATTTCCCCAATTTTTTTCAAAATAAGCGTGCGTATTAATAGTATAAACAAAAGGAAAAGATAAATCAATTCCCTTTTTGATTTTTTCCGATTTTTCCCCTTTGATTTTTTTCAAAAAAAAGAGTTGACATTTCAAATCAAATTAGATACAATAGCAAAGCGGGTTAAAAATAACGCTTTGCTTTATGCAAACGGGGTCTTAGCTCAGCTGGGAGAGCATCTGCCTTACAAGCAGAGGGTCACAGGTTCGAGCCCTGTAGGCCCCACTTATTGCCGATGTGGCTCAATTGGCAGAGCAGCTGATTTGTAATCAGCAGGTTATCGGTTCGAGTCCGATCATCGGCTTGATGTGAAGCATCATTAAAACTTCAAATGGGTAGATTCCCGAGTGGCCAAAGGGGACAGACTGTAAATCTGCTGCAAATTGCTTCGGTGGTTCGAATCCACCTCTGCCCATTACTTACAAAGAAATTTGTAAGTTTTTTAATTTAATATCGCGGGGTGGAGCAGTCTGGAAGCTCGTCGGGCTCATAACCCGAAGGTCATAGGTTCAAATCCTGTCCCCGCTACTAATGCCCAGATAGCTCAGTTGGTAGAGCAGAGGACTGAAAATCCTCGTGTCGCTGGTTCGATTCCGGCTCTGGGCATTTTTGTTTTGCCTTTTTTGTAATATTTGAGAGATTGTATTGAAACATATTCTGTTTTAATATAGTCTTTTTTTATTGCATTGTATAAAATCTTGTGATATAGTACTCTCAATTTATTTTATTTAGGAATACATTGTTTGTTCGCAAAGGAGATACGTTATGCCTGTTATTAAAGGTTTAGAGTGGACATTTGATACGGTAGCAAATAGGTACGAAAAACTACGCCCGGGTTATACAGATGAACTTTATAAAATGATTTTTGGCTACATCACCATAGATGCTTCCTCCAGTGTTGTTGAGGTTGGAATCGGTGGTGGACAGGCTACGTTACCTGTTTTACAGACCGGTTGCGTGTTAACAGCAGTGGAATATGGTGAGAATTTTTCTAGGTTATGTGAGGAGAAATTTCAGGCGTACGACAGGTTTTCGGTAATAACTGATAAGTTTGAAAATGTTACCTTTCCGGCTGACGCATACGATTTCGTATACTCAGCCTCGGCATTTCATTGGGTGCCCGAGGAAATTGGATATACAAAAGTATTTGATATGTTAAAAAGTGGTGGAGTGTTTGCGCGGTTTGCAAATCATCCATACAAGGATAAAGGGAATGTAGCGCTTTCGGATACAATTGATGAGTTATATTCTAAGTACTATTGTGCGTATCATGGCAAGGATATTAAGGAGGCCAAGGAATATACGGAAGAACAGGCAATACAGCGTGCTAGGATTGCTGAAAAGTACGGTTTTGTGGATATTAAGCATGCTTTGTTTTATAGGACGAGAACGTTTTCTGCCAGAGAATATACGGAATTGCTTGGTACATATTCAGATCATATTGCTATTGAGGAGAATCTTAGAAAGGAGTTCTTTTCAAAAATAGAGGAGGCAATAAATCGATATGGCGGTTCCTTTACATTATACGATACTATTGATTTGCAACTTGCAAGAAAACCGTGATAAATCCGGTTATAGAATAATAAAAACTCGGGAGGTGTTCCATATGTACGATTATTATAAAGGGTATGTAATTCGTGAAGGAAATGAAGGTATAGCAGGCGCAGATTTAAGAAAATTATATGGGGCGGTAGGTTGGTGTAGTGCAAGCCTTCCTGAGTGGCAGAACGAAAAGTTTGAGATTGCCATGAAAAATTCGGCATGGGCATTTACCGTTTGGGATGGAGATTGCTTAATAGGTATGATAAGAGTGGTATCAGACAAGGTAATGGTGGCGTCCATTCAGGACTTCATTATTCTGGAAAAGTATCGAAGAATTGGTTTGGGAAGAAAGTTAATAGAAAAGTGTCTTGCTAAATTACCTTGTGGAAATTGGAGCGCCAGGACCACTCCTGAGAACTATGAATTCTATAAAAAGTGTGGATTTTCCATGCCACAAGAGAGTTGCGCAACCATGGAATATGATGGATTTCGGTTATCTAGAGAGAATAGGGTAAGAGGGTAGTATTATGATTCATGTTAATGTAAGAGGGTTATTGGTTCGAGAGTTTGAAGGCGAAAAACAACTTATCATCCAACTGCGAAAAAAGGAAGGAAAATCAGATGTATATGAACTTCCAGGGGGCAGAATTAACGAGTATGAGAAAATAGTTGATGGTCTAAAGCGAGAAATCATAGAAGAAACCGGATTAAAGGTAAAATCAATCTATGGTGAAGAGAGTGCTATCACAACAACCGGTGATACATTTACGATGGAATGTATAAAACCGTTTTCGGCGTATCAGACATTGGAAGGACCTGTGGATTCATTTGGTATATATTTTATATGTGAAGTTGAAGGCGAACCATCAACAACGGGAGATGAAACGGCTGATATTCACTGGGCAAGCAAGAATGAAGTCCAGAAAATCATTGATACCCATAAATTTTCCGAAATTGATTTGCCTGCAGTTATGATGTTTGTGCGAGATGAGTATTAGTGTGGACATACAATTTATGTGGAGAGTAACAATATGAATACGCCTAGATTAGAAACAGAACGCTTGATTTTGCGCCCCTTTAAAGAGGGAGATGCTACGAGAGTATTTGAGTGCTGGGAAATTGGATATAACCTTGGGAAAAATACTGGGGAAAAGGTTATACAACTGAGGCGATGGCAAGAGTTATTGAGTTCGCAAGAAAGCAACTAGGGACATCTCAGATTGTAGGAAGATATGCAAAAGAAAATCCGGCATCCGGCAATGTTATGAATAAGCTTGGATTTCAATATGAAAAGGATATCCCTTACGAATGTAATGATGGCGCGGTTATCCGTGAAGGGACTCAGTGTAGAGTGACTTTGTTGGAATTTAGTGGAGAAATATAATGAATAAAATAGGCACTCAAAAAATTAATACAGAGCATTGTATTCTAAGAAGAATTGTTCCGGATGATTATGAAATGATGTATGAGAATTGGGCAAGGCATGAAGAGGTATGTAGATATTTTCCCTTTAACTCGGTAACGGACATAGAAATATATAAGGAAAAGGTGCATAGATGGATTGCAAATTATGAATCCGATATATATTTTCACTGGGTAATTGAGTGGAAAGAGAATGGTGAATTGATAGGTACAATTAATTTAGGGAATGTTCAAGAATTGTATTTCGCGGCAGAAACTTCCTATATGCTTTCTCCAAAATATTGGGGACAAGGTATAATGACAGAAGTGCTTCAATCTGTATTAAACTTTGCATTTAATAAAATAGGATTAAATCGTGTTCAAGCAGATGTTTTTGATGGAAATGTAGTATCTGAGCATGTGCTAACAAAGTGTGGAATGCAATTTGAAGGGATTGCTAAACAGAAGTATTATAAAAATGGAAAATTTATTGATTCTGCTCAGTATGCGATACTTAGGAGTGATTTTTGTGACGAATAAAAATATATGGGAAAGATACGATGAAGATAGAAAAATTAGCAGTACATGATTTGTATACTTTGACAGAGTTATTTGAGTATAACAATGTTGAACAAATGATATCTGAGTGTACGCATGATATACAAAGTGGGATTATTGATATTTTTGTCTTGTATGATAATGATGTATTAATAGGTGAACTTCACGTAATGTATGAATGTGACGATGAAAATTATGCTATACGAGGCAGACGAGCGTATATGTTTGCGTTTAGAGTTCGTGAAGATTTTCAGAATAAAGGATACGGAACATATCTCTTAAAAACAATTTTGGCTGTACTAAGGGAAAATGGATATTTTGAATTTACTGTTGGAGTGGAAGATGATAATTTTAGAGCAATTCATATGTATCAAGCTTTGGGATTTAATGAATTACTACTAAGAAAACAAGAAGAGTATCAAGGCGATGCGTATGAATATAATTTATACTTGAAGCGATAAATAAATCTTAATTTATGAAGGAGCTAATTATGCCACATATTGTTGTTAAGTTATGGCCGGGAAGAAACGATGAAATAAAAAATAACCTTGCACAGAAGATTGCCAATGCAGTTGTAGAAGAATTGGCAGTGGATATGGGTGATGTTTCTGTTGCGTTTGAGGAGGTAAGCAGAAGTGATTGGGGAGAGCAAATATATAAGAAAGAGATTAAGGATAATCCTGATGTTTACTTAAAACCTAATTACGAATATGAGTAAGGTTATGTTTTTCGGTTGCCTAGTTAATACCGATAATATTTTATAAAAGGACAATAATTATGGAAAAAGAATACGTATTCCATGGTAGCCCTATAAGAGTGGACAAGCTAATGCCTAACCAAGCATGTGATATTGAATATAAAGAGGGTTGCCAATATGCTGTATATGCCACAACAAATAAAATGATGGCAATTCTCTTTGCTATGGGATGTATTGAAGATGGTGACAATGCCAACCGTGTGATGATGCCAGAATATGGTGATAAAATGTGTTTTATTAATTGTCATCCGAATTACGGTGGCAGAGGGTATTTGTATTATCTTGATAAAAGTAAATTTGTTCATGCAATGGGTAGTCAATGGGTGTGTTATGAGGAAATCGCACCGGAATTGGTGGAGGAGATTGAGGTAAACAAGTACTTGGATTATTGCATCATTGAGAAGTGAGAGAGTTAGATAGAAAGGAAACAAAGTATGCCAAATATTAACATTAATGCACGGAGTAGTATCAGAATTGAAGGGACGAAAATAATTTATTTTGATCCGTTTAAGATTACAGAGGAGAAGAATGACGCAGATGTCATATTTGTGACGCATGAGCATTATGACCATTTTTCGCCGGAAGATATTAAGAAGGTTTCTAATGAAAAGACGATTTTGGTTGTGCCGGAGAGTATGAAACAGGTGATATCGGACGAAGTGGGTAAATTACTTGGTGAAATAAAATTTGTGAAAGCAGAAGACGCCGGAACCGATTTGATGATAGATGATATGTTAGTTAAATGGGTACGTGCGTACAATATTGACAAGCCATTTCATACCAAAGAAAGAGACTGGATTGGATATGTTGTGACGCTTGACGGAGAAACTTATTTTGTGACCGGAGATACGGATGGTAATGAAGACAATTCTGGCGTTGAGTGTGATATCTTGTTTGTACCTTGCGGCGGGAAGTACACTTTTGATGCGGAAGAAGCAGCTGAATTTACATATAAGATTAAGCCCCGAAAGGTAATTCCGACACATTATACGGACATGCCCGGAGAGTCTGAAACAGGAGAGAGTTTTAAACAGACAGTACAAAAATTGATGAAGGATATTGAAGTTGAAGTAATGTTGTAAAATATTAGGAGAGAAAAACATGACCCAATACGAGAGAATGATAAAAGGGCTTATTTATAACCCGGCGGACCCGGAAATTTTGAGAGAGCAGATGTTATTTCAGGATAAACTGTGGGAATTCAATCAGCTGAAACCATCGGACTATAAGGAAAAACAGAAATATATGCATGAAGTATTTGCTTCCTGTGGGGATAATTGCTATATTGAACTTCCCTTTCATGCAAACTGGGGAGGACACCATCTTTATATGGGTTCAAACGTTTATGTTAATTCGAATCTGATGATTGTAGATGATGGAAATATCTATGTTGGAGACAAGGTAATGATTGGACCGAATGTCACAATCGCTACTGCTAATCATCCCATATCCCCAGAGCTTCGTGCACGAGGCTTGCAATATAATAAGGATGTGCATATCGGAGAGAATGCGTGGATTGGTGCCAACACGGTGATTGTCCCGGGTGTACATATCGGGAAAAACACGGTTATCGGTGCCGGAAGTGTTGTTACTAAGGATATGCCCGACAATGTTGTGGCGGTAGGAGATCCATGTAAAGTGCTTCGGGAAGTTTCGGAAAGAGACAGAGAGTTTTTCTATAAAAATGAGCGCATTGATTGGGAGAATATGTAGCGCCCAAGGAAAAAGGAAGCGACTGCGTAGCAGGCATTTCCTTTTTCTGGCGCGATACCGACAAAATCAAAAGTGCGAAGCACGACAGACACGAAGTGGCTGGATTTTGGAGGTGGACAGTTAGAAAAACTTCAATTAAAGTTTATTTCAACTGTGATTTTCGTAAGATGGACAGAACCAGAGGATCGTGAATATTTGAATTTGAGAGGATATGTATGTGATTGAAGAAATCGAAAAAACATTTGTTGATAAATTTATAATAAAAAGCCAAAAGGACAGATTGCTTTTTGAATTAAGCGGAGAGAAACGCCAAGATGCACTTGGTCGTTTTTGCCATGATACAGAAAATATAATAAAACCGGATAGAATAGTATCAAGTGGCGATACTTTGTTTTTGGATGAAATACTTGATATTGCAAAACAATATAATGTATCGGGCCTGTGTTATATTATCGCATATAACAAGGATTTGGACAGAAGATATGCTACACTTAACGATGCATTAAATCTTGTATTAGGAAATGGTATGGCTGCTATAATAATATGTGATAATTTAGTCGTAATCGAAACAGAGCAGTGTTTCGGTACACCAATGCGTTATATTTTACACTTATAATTTTCAGTTTATGGAGAAGATTTTGGAGGTGCATGAAATGTCTCGTACAGAAACAGTGGAGCTTACAGTATTATGTTTATTGCATCAAAATGAACAGTATTTGCTGCAAGATAGAGTGAAGAAAGATTGGAAGGGATTTACCTTGCCGGGTGGACATGTTGAGCAAGGAGAATCTATCGTTGATGCCGCCATTCGTGAAATGAAGGAGGAGACGGGACTCACGATTCTAAATCCAAGACTGTGTGGCATAAAACATTTTCCAATAGAAGACGGACGTTATATTGTTTTTCTTTTTGAAGCCACTCAGTACGAAGGAGAGTTGTGTTCTTCGGAGGAAGGGAAAATGCATTGGGTTAAGGTGGAAGAACTGGACAAGGTTAATTTGGTTAATGACTTCAATGATTTAGTTGGTGTAATGTTAGATGAAAACTTGTGTGAGTTTCAGTATGTTATAGAGGATAATAAGTGGAATATTGTTAAGAAATAGGGTACCTTTCATGAAAGAAAAAGTATACGAATTCACAAGGTCCATTCCGGAAGGGAAAGTGGCGACTTACGGGCAGATAGCAGAATATTTGGGCAATAGGAATTTGGCAAGGGTGGTAGGCAATATTTTGCATAACAACCCGGACCCGACGAGCATTCCTTGTCATCGAGTGGTAAATAGTAAGGGGCGGGTATCGCCGGCATTCGCTTTTGGCGGAGCTGTGGCGCAGCAGGCTTTGCTTGAGACAGAGGGAATTATGTTTGAAACAAAAGGACAAGTGAATTTGAAGAAGTATATTATAGGAGTTGAAGAAGATGACAAACATTGAGAAAAAGGGATACGAACCGGTACTCATGCGTATTTATAATAAGGATAAGCAACTGGTAATGGAGGATGAGGTATTGTATGCGTATGATACTTTATCTATGAAGATTATGGAGTTGGGGAGAGAAGCTCGCAAAATGATTGATGATAATCAGGTGGCAGTGGTAAATCCTTTGAAATGGGGGGCAGTAGGCGATTTTAATGGTTTTCAGAAGTACGTGAAACTGTGTCTTAGTAAGGTGACGGGGCGTGTTTGGCGTAAGCAGAGGTTAGCACTTTGTGTACCTGCCTATCTTACTGAAGTAGAAAAGAAAGCCTTTGAGGATGCTTTTATGATGGCAGATGTGAAGGAAATGACTTTGAGTATGAAAAGTTTTGAGGAAACAGACTGGGAAAGACTTTCAGAATACGCAAAGAGCTACGATATTTATGTGGAGTTGGTATCAGATTATTATTCCTGTGAATATTTTACCTAAAAGTTTTATGGGGCATGTTCTTTGCATCTTTTTACACTTTCATGGGTAAACTGTAGGAGAAAGGACGGTGCCTACAATGGACATGGACAAAGTAGTATGTTATTGCATGGGAATCACTAATGGAGCAGTGAAGGCGGCGGTAGATGCCGGGGCGAATACATTGGAGGAAGTGCAAACGGAAACTGGTGTAGCCACGGTATGTGGTGCTTGTATGGAAAGTGTGCAGCGTTTGGTGAATTTCTTTGTGAAAGAGCGTGATGATGCGTCGTAGAGAGGCGGGGGAGTGTTGAAAAATCAGCACTCCCCTGTTTTATGCGAGGTGGTACGATTGGGTTAGTCAAGTGGTAAAGGAGTTCTCAGTTGTCTGGGATTAAGTTATGTGATAAAATGGGGAATAGTTGAGAGTAAATAAAAGGATATGGAAGACAATAGGTGAAAAATACGGAACAAGAACAGAAAAGAAAAGTACATAGTAAGTTAATAAAAATAGCATTTCTCAAATCGCTGCCGGTTATGGCCGGTTATATTGTGCTGGGAATCGGTTTTGGTATTTTGCTTAAGAAGGCGGGGTATGGACTGTTTTGGTCCTTTCTTATGAGCTTTACCATTTATGCGGGTTCCATGCAGTATGTGGGAGTTTCCCTGCTCACATCGGGGGCGTCACTGCTTTCCACAGCCCTTACCACACTGGTTGTAAATGCGAGACATTTGTTTTATGGAGTGTCCATGATTGATAAGTACAAGGAAGCCGGTGGAAAGAAGCCCTATTTAATATTTTCGTTGACGGACGAAACCTATTCTTTGCTTTGTACGGGAGAATATCCGGAAGGAATGGACAAGAATTGGTATTGCTTTTGGGTGTCTCTTTTTAATCAAAGTTACTGGGTTTTGGGAAGTGTGCTGGGAAGTATTTTGGGTACAGTGATTTCCTTTAATACGGCGGGAATCGAGTTTTCCATGACTGCGCTTTTTGTGACGGTATTTGTGGAACAGTGGCTGAGTACCAAGAATCATTTGCCTGCTATTGCGGGACTGACCTGTTCCATCGTGTGTCTGTTTCTTTTTGGTGCGGAGAGTTTCCTGATACCCACCATGATTTCTATTACAGTAGTACTCCTTCTTTGCAGGAAGGTTATGGACGTGCAGGGAGGTGGCGAGTATGAGTGATTGGTGGGCTCTTAGTCTGATTCTGGTGATGGCGCTTGTGACGGCGGGGCTACGATTTTTGCCCTTTTTGATATTTGCGAAAGGCAGAAAAGTGCCCGAAGTTGTGGCATATTTGGGACGAGTATTACCCTATGCGGTCATGGCCATGTTGGTGGTTTACTGTTTGAAAGAGATATCTTTTGTAAAGATGCCCTTTGGATTGCCGGAATTGATTTCGGTGGGATTGGTAGTAGTACTACATGTGTGGAAACGAAATACTTTGCTCAGTATCGTAGGCGGTACGGTGTGCTATATGGTGCTGGTACAGATGGTGTTTTAAGTAATCTTTTAGGTGTTTAAGGAGGAGAAGAAATGAGTCAGAATACGTACAATAAGGTTCCACAGGACTATAATGAGAAAAAGGCCGGTGTGGCTTATGGGGAAGTTAAAACAGTGATGTTTTATTCCACCACAGTGGGTAAGGAAAGAGAAGTAACCATTGCTTTGCCGCCCAATTATAATCCGGAGAAAAAGTACCCGGTGACTTACTTGTGCCACGGCCTGGGACAGGATAATCATCAGTGGGAGTATGAAGGCAAAGTGGATGCCGTTTTGGGGAATTTGCTGGCAGCAGGCGAGGTAAAGGAAATGATTTTCGTGTTGGCTAATTGTCGTGCCCGTATGGACGATGCGGGAAATCCGGCAGATGAGTTTTCTCATAGCAATTTCCAGGCATTTAATAACTTCTATAACGAGTTCACGGCTGATTTGCAGCCCTATATTGAGAAGAATTATTCGGTAAAGACCGGCAGAGAAAATACTGCTATTGCAGGCTTTTCCATGGGTGGCAGAACTGCCCTTTACTTAGGCTTGGGTATGCAGGATAAGTTTGGTTATATAGGAGCGTTCTGCCCGGCACCGGGAGAGTTTACTTATACCAGAAATGGACTGACGGAGCAGGGTTTGTTTGAACGTAAGGACTTTAAGGTAAAGGACGAGTACAAGGGTCAGACGGTGGTTATGATTACCGCAGGAGACGACGATGTGGTAGTGGGTGAGCACCCTTACAGTTATCATGAGCAGCTAGATGTGAATGGAACGGAGCATATATGGTTTACCCTTCCCGGAGGTCATGATTTTAATGTGGTGGGTAAGAGCTTTTACCATTTTGTGAAAGAACTTTTTAAATAAATGTATATGCAGAAAAGAATTTCGCTTATGCGGAATTCTTTTTTTATAAAAAACTCTTGCAACTTTGTATTGTTTGTATTATTATAGATAATACAAAAAGGAGATGATGCTATGATAATCGTTTTGCAGGACGGCTCGGAAGTGCCGGTATTTAAACAAATACGAAATCAGATTGTTATGGGAATCTCGGATGGCAGGTTACAACCCGGGGAAAAACTGCCTACCGTTCGTTCTCTGGCAGAAGAAATCGGTATTAATTCCATGACAGTGAACAAGGCCTACCAGCTTTTGAAGCAGGAGGGGTATATTGTGACGGACAGAAGAAACGGTGTGCGTGTGCGGGAGAATTTTGCATTGGCACCGGGGCTTTCCGCAGAGAATAAAGAAAAGTTATGTCAACTGATTTCGGAGGCACGTATCAGTGGCATGAGCAGAGAAGATTTTATAAAAATTGTAGATAAATACTTCTCGGACAGGAGGGAATAGTATGAGTGATGTTTTAGTGTATGGATCTATTATGACGATATGTATGTACCCCTTTGTGTTGATTATGTACGCAATGCTGAAATCAGAGGCAACTCCGAAAAAAGGGATGTATTACGGAGTGACGTTAACCAAGGAACAGGCAAAAACACCGGAAATTGCAGATATTACCAAACGCTACAATAAGCAGATGAATCGCAATTTACTTTGGCTGATGGTGTTGCCCATTCCCATGCTTATTATTCCATGGTTTTCTATTTGGTTTGTATTTTGGGATTTGTGGTTTTTGTATACAATGGTGGGATTTTTCATTCCCTTCTTTAAGGCAAACAAGAGTATGAAAATCTTGAAAGAGGAGAAGGGGTGGCATGAGGAAAGTGAAGCACCGGTGTATGTGGAATTGAAAGAGGCTGGTACTTTACGTACTGTAAAGTGGTATCATTTTCTGCCCCAGTGCCTGATAAGTCTTGCTCTTTTTGTGGTAACAATGCTTATCTGTTCGCCGAGAGACAGAGCGGGTATGGGCATTGTGCAGGGAAGCTTTGCGGGAATCTCCTTTCTGTTCTGGATGGCGGCAATTTGGCTGGATAAAGTAAAAACCCAGGTCATCAGTACCAACAGTGATGTGAATGTGAATTACAATCGGGCGAAGAAAAGACTTTGGAAGAAATTATGGATTGCTTGTTCCTGGGTGAATGTGATTTATATGGGGATACTTTTTGTACTGATTATTCAGGATGGATTCCATAAACATTTCTTAATTTCAAGCCTTGTTTATGCGGTCATTACTTCGATTCTTGCCCTGTGGATGTTAAAGAAGCAGGCTGATTTGGAGAAAAAATACCGGGACAAAATGGACATTACGGTAGCGGATGATGACAATCATTGGCTGGGCGGCATGTTCTACTATAATCCCAAGGATAAGCACTTTTCAGTGGAAAAGCGTCATGGTATGGGTAGCGGAACTACTGTGAATCTGGCAAAGCCTGCCGCAAAGGTGCTGGCGATTATTCTGGGACTATTATTGTTGCAGTTGCCTGTGGTAAGCGTGTGGATGGTGATGTTAGAGTTTACGCCTATTGAGCTTCGGGTGGAAGATAATATGCTGATAGGAGAACATATTAAGGAAGATATATCCATTCCCCTATATTCCATAAAGGATGTGGAACTTTTGCCGGAGCGTCCTAAAATGTATAAACACAAAGGAGTGGGGATGGAAACTGTCTGCAAGGGAAGTTTTCGTTTAAAAGAGGATAAAACTTATTGCCAGATATTCTTAGATCCACGCAATGATATGTGTCTGAGAGTGGAGACTTCTATGGAAGTGTATTATTTGGGTGGTTTTGATGATGAGGAGACCCGGGAAGTGTATGAAATCCTGAGGAATAAATAGAATAGAAGAATAAAAAGAAAGGCTCTTGAGTACTCAAGGGCTCTTTCTTTTGATGCGCGAATATGCTTTTTGTGACATTATTGTATGAAAATATTGAAAAATTTAGCGATATGTTCTACAATATATGCAAAGTGCCCTTTTGGAGGTAATAACATGAAAAATGTATTAATTGTAGTAGATATGCAAAAAGATTTTATCGATGGCGCGTTGGGAACAACAGAAGCAGTGGCTATTGTGCCTAATGTGGAAAAGAAGCTTCAGGAGTTTCAGGGAGAAGTGATTTTTACCCGTGATACTCATGAAGAAAATTATATGGAGACCCAGGAAGGAAAGAACCTGCCGGTACCTCATTGTATCCGGGGAACCGCAGGTTGGGAGATTGCTGAGTCTTTGCAGAAGTATGTTACGGGAAAATGTATTGATAAGCCCACCTTTGGATCCATGGAACTGGGAGCTTATTTGAAAGAATTAAATGACGCAGAACCTATTGAAACAATTACTTTAATTGGTTTGTGTACGGATATCTGTGTCATTTCCAATGCTATGATTGCCAAGGCTACTTTGCCGGAAGTTAAGGTAATTGTTGATTCTGCATGCTGTGCAGGGGTGACCCCGCAGAGCCATGAAAATGCGTTAGAGGCCATGAAAATGTGCCAGATTAAAATTGACTAAAAAGAATTGACCCGATGAGGATTAAGGAGACACCGTATGAAAAAGGGGGAGAAAAGAGACCTATCGCCAGGTAACAAAGCTCTGCTGATTGTTTTTTGCATCTTAATTAACGTTATAGGAAGATTACTGGCAGGCAAACTGCAGTTGCCGCTTTGGTTAGATACCATAGGGACTAGTGTGGCAGTCTATTTTGTAGGAATAGGCGGCGGTCTTTTTGTGAGCATTTTTTCGGGATTAGCTATTCTTTTAGGAAAGGTATCTTGCGAGGTCTATTTTTTGGTGGGTATCTTACTGCCTGTTTTTCAAGGGTTATATATGCGGTTATACATGCCCAAGAAAGTGTTCAGAGTACTGAAATTGGGCTTTTTCTCAGGGGTAATGGCCACTTTGGTGACTGCTCCGGTATATTTGTTTTTGACAGGGGGACGTAGTAATCACTTTTGGGGAGACGCACTTTTCGATATGCTGCAATGGTATAATGCTCCGACGACTGTTTGCGCTGTAGCCGGAGCGGCGGTAGTGGAGATTGTGGATAAGCAGGTTTGCTTTTTGCTTGCTTTTGGTCTGATTATTTTATTAAATCGATTTCGCAGCTTCAGGCGTATTAAGGCCGGCGGACAAGCAGTTATCCTGGCGTTATGCGTCTTTTTGAACAGTTGGGGAATGGCAGGGATGAAAGCAGAAGCCTCAAGTCCTGCGGAAAAATATGTGAGTACCATATATAATAACAGTTCCGGTCTATATTCTTCTGAAGCAAATGCGATTGCGGAAACAGAGGATGGTTGTATATGGATTGGTAGTTACGCCGGTCTCACCCGTTATGATGGCAAGAAATTTGATTTTATTTCAGAGGGCGGTATTGTAAGTGTAACCGCTATGTTTACGGACAGGGAAGGGAATCTGTGGATTGGTACCAATAGCGGTCGTGTAATTTTGTATCAGGGAGAGTCCTTTCAGTCTCTTGACATGGCTGCGGGAGAAAAGATTGACTCTGTTCGTTGTTTTGAGCAAATGGAAGATGGAACTATTTATCTGGGTACCACTGGAAAATTGTGCAAAATAGGTCCGGATAAAATTTTGCGGGTGTTAGATGCAGATGTAAACTATGTTACCTCAATGGTTTGTCATGCAGGTATGCTGGTAGGCTGCACTAATCAGGGTGAATTGTTTGTTCTGGAAAATGACAAAATTATTTATAAGGACACCAAAGAAAATGAAAATGTCTATTATACCGGTGTGGGAGTATTAAATAATCGTATTTTGGCAGGAACTTCTACCAGTGAAATAGAAGAACTTCAGGTTGAGGGTGGCCAAATAAAAAAGGTACGTAGAATAAATACGGCACCTCTTACAGGAATTCGGGAAATAAAAGAAGACAGTACCGGAAAAGTATGGCTTGCTGCAGAAAATGGCTTAGGATATTTAACGGATAAAGGTCTGGTAATTGTTCCTGTAAAAGAGTTTGAAAGCTCCATAGAGTGTGTTCATGAGGATTATGAAGGGAATATTTGGCTGGCATCTTCTCGATATGGGGTCTTGAAATTGTCTAAGAGCGGTTTTGGAGAACTGTTTTTGGAGAATGGTATAGAGGAAAGTGTAGTAAATGCGGTTACAAAAAGTCAAGGCATCTATTACTGTGGTTGCGATAACGGACTTGTTGTTATTGATGAAAAAACGGGGAAAAAGGTATCCAATGAATTAACGGAGCTTTTGCAGGGAGTCAGAGTTCGCTGCATAATGGAAGATTCCCAGAGAAACTTATGGATTGCAACTTATAGTGAAAAAGGCTTGGTTCGTTACTCTGCAAACGGAGAAATCAGCACCTTTACGGAGGATAAGAGTGGAGTGACTTCCAACCGTTTCCGCTGTCTGGAGGAATTGGAAAACGGAATTGTTGTTGCCGGAACCAGTAATGGTATTAATTTGTTTAAAGGGGACAATCTTGTTGGTAGCATAACCGGCGAAGATGGGTTGGAGAATGCGCAGATACTCTGTATTAAAGCCATAGACGACAATAGTTTTTATGTGGGAACCGACGGCGCCGGTATCTATATCATTGAAGATGGTAAAATAGTTGGTCATGTAGGAGAAGAAGAAGGGCTGACCTCTCTGGTAGTCATGAGAATTACGCCATACAAGAATGGCTTTTTTGTGGTGTCCGGAGATTCGCTGTGCTACATGGAAGATAATAAGGTGACAGCGCTTGAAAATTTCCCCTATTATAATAATTATGATGTTATTGTAAACGGAGAGTATGTCTGCGTTCTGGCAAGTGCAGGAATCTATTTTATGGAAGTGGAGCCCTTGGCAGCAGGAGAGGAGATTAGCTATAAGTTATATAATTATTACGATGGATTAATGGATGGTCTTACTGCTAATTCTTGGAATTATGTGGATGAGGAGGATAATTTATACTTCTGTACCAATGCAGGAGCGTATTATTTTAACCCGTCCAAGTTGGTTAAGAGCGTGGTTGAATATAAGTTTGGTTTATCGTCGGTTATGTATGACGGTGTGCTTGTCAAACCGGTAGACGGCGTGTATCGTATTCCGGAGAATGCAGAAGTGATTACTTTAGAGGGTGCCCTGCGTAATTATCTTGCTACAAATGTAAAACTCAGGTTTTTTGTGAAGGAGTTAAACAGTGAGCCACAAATTGTGAGCCATATGGAATTGGACCCTTTGCAGATATCCAATTTGAAGCATGGAACCTATACTGTCTGTATGCAAGTTATGAATGATGATGGAAGTATGGTTATGCAGGAGCAGTGCTATACTTTGATTAAAGATGCGCGTATATGGGAACAAAGTTGGTACAAATTTTATGTGATAGCAGTAGGAGCATGGATTGCCATATTCATAATACTTCTGTTTATTGATATTCGTGTGAGTGCAGAGAAAGATAAAGAATTGGAAAAAATCAAGTACCAGGCAAAAGGTGAATTTTTGACCAATATGTCCCACGAATTCAGAACACCGGTTAATACGATTTTGGGCATGAATGAAATGATTATGCAGGAAAATCCGGATGAAAGAATAACGGAGTGCTCTGAAAATATTAAACAGGCAAGTGTCCGATTGTTGAATCTGATTAATGATGTTTTGGACTTTTCTGCTATTGAAGCCGGTAAGTTGGAAATTGTGAAAGAAAAGTATCAGCTGGAAAATGTATTTAACAGTGTGATTGCATTTATGCAGGATGCGGCCTCCAAGAAGGGACTTGCCACAGAATATAATATTGCTGACAATCTTCCTGCTTATGTTTTGGGGGATGAGGGAAGAGTAAAGCAAATTATTATGAATATTATGTCCAATGCAGTAAAATATACGGAAATGGGGCAGATTATTCTTACAGTGGGAGGCACTGTGGAAAAGGATACCTTTTACCTGACCGTAACGGTGGCGGATACGGGGATTGGTATTAGTGAGGAAAATATTGAGAAGATCTTCACTGAGTTTGACCGATTGGAGTTTGATAAGGCCAGAAGTATTGAGGGAACCGGTTTGGGTCTTTCCATTGCAAATAGTTTGGTGAAACAAATGGGTGGTGAGATTGCCCTTCAAAGCGTGGTAGGAAGCGGTTCTGTATTTACTGTGACAATTCCTCAGAAAATCGAAGGAACAAAGCGCATGGGTATTTTTTCACGTGTTCAAGAACCTGAGGATGAGCAGGTGGTAATGAATTTTGTGGCGCCGAAGGCAAGAGTGCTTGCGGTGGATGATAACCGAATGAATTTGAGTGTCATCAGCGGTCTGTTGAAACGACATAGTATTTTGCCGGATATAGCCTTTAGCGGTGAAGAAGCTTTAAGATTATGTGAGCAGAACAAATATGATTTGATATTCATGGATCATATGATGCCATTTCCGGATGGTATTGAAACCTTGCATAGAATTCGTGAAGGAAAAGGAATTAATCAGAATACACCCATTGTAGTACTGACTGCCAATGCAGTGTCGGGAGCACGTAAGCGCTACTTGGATGAGGGCTTTGATGATTATTTGAGTAAACCGATTGATATGAAACGTTTGGAGTCGGTATTGCTTAATTTCCTGTCCATGGAAATGACGATAGAACAGATAAAAGCGCCCGCAGTTTCTGCGAATCCGAAGGATGTGGATGGCGAGTTGATTTCCAGAGAAATCGGATTACGATATTGCGGCGGCAGCGAGGAGTTATACACGGAAATTCTGGCAAGCTACTATAAAGAGAGTAACCGTTATCAGACCTTATTGACGGATTATTATACGATGCGGAATTGGAAGGATTATGCCATTGTGGCTCATGCGCTTAAGAGTACCTCGCTGGGAATTGGTGCCAGTGGTTTGTCTGATTTGGCTAAGAAGATGGAGTTTGCGGCTAAGGCTGAGGATGTTATAACAATTTCTGAGCATCATGAGGAATTATTGATGCTGCTTGCCAAGGTTTTGGAGGAAATTGGTGTATCAGAGGATTCGGTTGCAGAGGAAGAACCGGCAAGGGATGAAGCTGAGGCGGTTGAGTTATCCGTGTATGTGGATAAATTAAAGCAATTAGTTGAATATGTAAACAATTATGAAATGGTTATGGCACTGGAATGTATGGAGCAATTACGTAAGTTTATGCATGTAGAAGGAATTGAAACCGAGGAAATTCTGCAAAAGGTGGAAAGTGCCGTAAACGATTTTGATTATGAAGAAGCAGATGTGCTGTTAACGAAACTCATAAAGGAATGTGAGGAAAAAAAGCATGAAAAAGACGGTGTTAGTGATTGACGATGATAAGTCCAATTTAATAATGGCTCAAAGATTGCTTTCGGATGAGTACCGGGTAGCAGCTGTTAATTCGGGAGAAAAGGGCTTTGAGTATTTGGAGAAAAACGATCCCAGCCTTATTCTTTTGGATATTCAGATGCCGCAGATGAATGGTTTTGAGGTTATGGAAAAGCTGCGGGCACATGAAAGATGGTGTAAGATTCCGGTTATTTTTCTGACAGCAGATAAGAGTAGTGAGACAGAAGAAAAATGTTTTGATATGGGAGCTGTGGATTATATTGGTAAGCCCTTTGTGCCCCAGATTATGCGTAAGCGAGTAATGCGTACCATTGAATTGGAGGAGTACCGTAAGAGTTTGGAACGAATGGTAATGACTCAGTTGGCACAGATTACTCGTATGCAACATGACATTATTGTCAGTATGGCGAATGTAATTGAAAGTAGAGATGGTACTACCGGCGAGCATGTAAAGAGAACCAGTAAATATACTATGCTGTTGGCAGAAAAAATGATTGAGAAAGGCTTGTACGCAGAAGAGTTAACCGTGCAGTTATTGGAAAGTATGCGTAACGGGGCCCCGCTTCATGATATCGGAAAGATTACCATTCCGGATTCGGTATTAACCAAACCCGGCAAGCTCACGGTTGAGGAGTATGATGTAATTAAGACCCATGCAAAAGCGGGAGCGGATATGATTCGTGACAATATGAGCCAAATGGTATCCGAGAGCTTTTTAAAGGTTGCCTGTGATATGGCCCAGTACCATCATGAAAAGTGGAATGGCAAGGGCTATCCGGAAGGCTTGAAAGGAGAAGAAATACCTCTTACCGCCAGAATTTTGGCAGTTACCGATGTGTATGATGCTTTGGTATCTAAGCGTCAGTATAAGGAAGGTATGACGATTGAAGAGGCTTTTGCTATTATGGAAAAGGATAGAGGAGAGAATTTTGAGCCGGAAATTCTGGATGTATTTTTTGACTTAAGAGAAGAATTGGAACGTTTACTGTAAGGTGAGGAAAAAGTATGGAAGGCTTTAGGGGACTAAAGGAATATGCAAGACGTCTTCGGGATAAGGGGCGTCGGGTCAGCCGGGATGTATTTGTGGTTTGCTATTTGATTTTTGGTGTGTATTCTCTGGTTATGAGTATTGTATGTTTGTCCATGAATCAAATGACCATGACCATTGTCAATGCAGTGATTGGAACTTGGCTGTTTATCAGTATAGGTTTGTTATTTGTTATTAAGGATACCAAGTGGGCAACTTCTAATACGGTTATTTTTTTCACGGCAGTGATGGCGTATTTCCTGTTTAGCGGTGGAGCGGATGGTTTCAGTATTATTTGGATGTTCATGGTGCCGGTTGCGGGCATGTACTTTTTGGGCATGTATTACGGCAGTATCACCACTCTTTTAGTAGGCCTTATTTTGTCTGTATATATGTGGACACCGTTGCATCAATTTGGTTATCAGTACACTCAGGAGTATTTGATTCGCTTCCCCATGGTTTATTGGGCGGTGTCAGGAGTTTGTTTGATTATTTTCTTCAAGATTAATAATTATGAAGAGGAACAGAATCGTTTGATGGCGGAGATGAATGAAGCGAATAAGGCCAAGAGTAATTTCCTGGCCAATATGAGTCATGAAATCAGAACTCCTATGAATGCAATTTTGGGTATGTGTGAGCTGTCTTTGCAGGAAGAATTGGCAGATAATATACGTGAGCAATGTGAAAATGTGCAGACCTCCGGTAAAAATTTGCTGGGAATTATCAATGACTTGCTGGATTTTTCCAAGATTGAGTCCGGTAAGATGGAATTGATTTGTGAGGAATACAGGCTTTCTGAACTTTTGAATGAAGTTATTGTTATGACGCTTGCCCGCAAAGGAGACAAGCCCCTTGAATTTTTGGTAAACGTGGATCCGAATATTCCGAATTTATTATATGGAGATAAGGTACGTATTAAGCAGATACTAATTAATTTACTTACGAATGCAGTGAAATATACGGAACAGGGTGGTGTCTTGTTCACGGTTTCGGCCAGAGAGGAAAGCTATGGTATCAACCTGCTGGTATCCGTAAGAGATAGCGGTATCGGTATCGAAGAGAAAGATTTGGGCGATATTTACAGTAGTTTCAGCCAGGTGGACACTAAAAAGAATCGTGCTGTGGAGGGTACCGGTTTGGGACTTCCCATTACCAAAAATTTGGTGCAGATGATGAATGGTGTAATTATGGTAAACAGTGAATATGGCAAAGGAACGGAGTTTAGAGTGGTAATACCCCAGAAGGTGGTAGATGCAACACCGATTATTACGCTGAAGGACCCTGAAAAAACGGATGTACTTTGCTATATTGATATGCATAAATTTGCCTCAGAGTTTGTGAAGGAAGGATATCGTGAGATTATTGATACTATGGGCGAGTGCTTCGGTATCAACATGCATTGTTGTACTTCAAAAGAGGTTATGAATAATTGGTTGAAAAATCATAACTGCAGTCATTTATTTATCGGAAAAGAGGAATATCTGGCAGATAAAGCTTTCTTTGAAGGTTTGGCACAGAAGCTGGAAGTAGTGGTTATGCAGGATAAGAAGGGAAGTACCGCTGTATCCGGAAAGGTAAAAACCTTATATAAACCATTATATTGTTTGCCTACCGGAAATGTGTTGAACAAAGAAAAAGTCACCTTCAGTACGGTGAAAAAGGAACCGGTTTTGAAACGTTTTACTGCAAAATGTGCAAAAGTATTGGTGGTTGATGATAACGAAATGAACTTGAAGGTGGCAAGAGGGTTACTTAAACCTTATAAAATGTCTGTAACTTCTGCTATTTGTGGTGAAGAAGCATTGGCCTTAATCCATGAGCAGGAATTTGATTTGATTTTTATGGACCACATGATGCCCGAAATGGACGGCGTGGAGGCTGTAAGTATTATTCGTGCTTCTGAGCAGGAAAGCTTGCAGAAGGTTCCCATTATTGCTTTTACTGCGAATGCGGTCAGTGGTATGCGAGAAATGTTTTTGGAAGCAGGATTTCAGGATTTTGTATCCAAGCCTATTGAAGGTATCGTTTTACGGGAAACTTTATTAAAATGGTTGCCTACAGAGTACATTGAATATGAGGAGGAAAGTAACCATGATAAATAAAGTGGTAATTTCTACGGACTGTGTTTGTGATCTTCCTCAGAAGTTAGTGGATAAGTATTCTATTCCCCTTATGTATTATTATGTGCAACTGGGAGAGGCTCGGTTTCAGGATATTAATGAGATTAATTCGGATAGTGTTTTGGAATATCTCTCCAAGGGGGAAAAAGAGGTAAGCACTACTTGTGCTTCGGTGGAAGAATATAGAGAATTTTTTAAGAAAATATCTGAGAATGATCGAAAAACCGTCATTCATATAGCCATTGCAAACCATGTAAGTATGGGATATCAGTATGCATCTGAAGCGGCCGAGAGCTTTGCCAATGTGCAGGTTATTGACTCGGGAAAAATATCCGGGGCAATGGGACTGTTTGTTTTGGTGGCAGCGGATTTGGCACAAAAAGGTGCCACCAAGGATATTATTTTGCAAAGGTTGCAGGGGCTGGGTGAGCAAATTAATTGTAGTTTCACCATGAGCGCTACCCAATGCAGAGAGTATAATAAAAAGTTAAATAGGGTGTTAATCGGATTGATGGAGATTTTGACCCTACACCCTATTATTACATTAAAAAACAGTAATTTTTCTCTGGCAGGATTATGTTTTGGTAACAAAGAGCGGAGAGCAATCAGATATATTAACAGACGACTTCGTAACAAAGATAAGATTTCTGATGAAGTCTTGTTTATCGTGCTTGCAGGATGTGACTATAATGTGCGTTTGCGGCTTGAGGAAGAAGCAAGAAAGTTGATTAATTGGAAGCATGTTTATGTTTTGCGAGCTTCTGCAACTATATCCTGTAATAGTGGAGCGGGAACCTTTGGGGTTGCGTTTTTAAACAAATAGAGAAAGGGAGAATGCTTATGTTTTCTGAAGGAAGAATACTGATTGTGGATGATAACGGAATGAACCGTAAATTGACGACGCGCCTTTTAGCAAAGTTAGATTTGGTTTATGACGAGGCGGCGGATGGTTTACAGGCTTTGGAGAAGGTGGCAGAAGAACAATATGCCTTGATTTTGATGGATTATCAGATGCCGGGGCCGGATGGTATGGAGACTACGCGTCGCATCCGTGATCTGGAGGGAGACTATTATAAAAGGGTTCCCATTATTGCTCTGACTGGGGACGAAAGAGAAGAGATGCAGGAGCAGTTTTTTCAGGCAGGTATGAATGCGGTATTACAGAAACCGGTACAAAAAGAAGCTTTGGAGTCCGTATTGAAGCAGTGGTTGTTAGAGGAAACGGTGGAGGAGACGTCCGAAACAGAAGAAGCTCTTTCGCCGGACTATGTAGAAAAATGGAAAGCCATGGGCTTGGATGCCAAAGAAGGATTGAAAAATTGTGGGGAAAAAGAGCTTTTTGAAAATCTGATTCGAGATTTTTATTATTTAATTGATGTAAAGACTGCCAAGTTGGTTGAAACTATGACTCAGGATAAACTGAAGGAATATACCGTCGAAGTCCATGCTCTTAAAAATTCTGCAAGATTAATCGGAGCAGTAGGTCTATCTTCTGATTTTGCCACCTTGGAAAATTTGGGAAATAGTGGTAGTATGGAAGAAATAAAGGAAAAAACACCACGCGTCCTGTTCAGTATGCATCGATATAAGATGCTGTTACAGCCGTACGCGGAATCGGGACATGGAAATAAAAATAAGATTTCTACGGAGAATTTGCTGGAATTATTGCAGCGGATGAAAGATGCCGTGGAGGTTTTTGATATAGACAGTGTGGACGAGGTCATGCGAGAACTTGAGAACTATGAAGTACCAAAGATGTGTACCGGGCAGCTGGAAAAGCTTAAGGCATATGTGGCAGATGTAGCATTAGAAGATATTTTATTACTCGTTGAGGAAATAGTATACCAGTTAGAGAAAGCAGAGTAGGTAAGAACGATGGCGAATGTATTGTTGATTTCAGAGAAAAAATATTTTATTGTTTCGTCTTTGGTAAGGCAATTAGAGGATTGCGGACATGAGGTTGCGTATGCTAATTGCAAAGCAAATGAAGTAGAAAAGGTATTGGAAGATATTCAACTAATCATTTTTTATGTGGAAAATGCAGATGTTCAGGGTTTTGCCAACATAAAGGAGTTAGTAGTGGAGTCCAGTATTCCCTTTGTGATTATGGGGGATACTAATCCTATTGAGGAAATTAAGGCTATGGTACCGGTGCAGTTTATTAAGAAGGAATTCCATCGACCCATTAATCTAAAGGAAAGTTGCGAAGTAATCGATGGTTTTCTGCAGGAGGAAACCTGCCTGTATAAGAAGAAAATATTGGTGGTGGACGATTCAGGTGCAGCACTTCGCAGCATCAAGAGCTGGCTGGAGGACAAGTACCAGATTATTCTGGCTAATTCCGGAGCTATGGCCATTAAGTATATGGTAATGAAACGTCCGGATTTGGTGTTGTTGGATTATGAAATGCCTATTTGTGATGGCAGACAGGTATTGGAGATGATTCGCGCAGAGAGCGATTTGGCGGATATTCCGGTTATTTTCCTTACAAACAAAAACGATAGGGAAAGTGTATGCAAGGTTACGGCATTAAAGCCGGAGGGTTATTTGTTAAAGACCATGGAGCCTGCACAAATTGTAAAGGCGATTGATAACTTTTTTGAAAAGAAAAAGTGGGAATTTTAGAGGTTAAGCGTTTGGGTAAATTATTGGAACAGTTAACTGAATACAGTCAGAGGGATTTCTATCCTTATCACATGCCCGGTCATAAAAGGAAGGCGTGTGGCAATCTGCCGAAGCAGTGGACCTCCGTGGATATTACGGAGATAGAAGGCTTTGATAATCTTCATCAACCACAGGGAATTATTAAGGAGCTTCAAGAGAAGGCGGCAGACGCTTATGGGGCGGAGGAGAGCTTTTATCTGGTGAATGGCAGTACAGCAGGTATTTTGACTGCTATAAGTGCAGCGGTGCCCTTTGGAGGGGAACTTTTGATTGTAAGAAACGTACATAAATCGGTATATCATGCCGCGTATTTGCGTAGACTTACCCTACGGTATATTTATCCTGAGACGGTGGCTGACCATGCAGTGTGTGAAGCAGTAACGGCGAAGCAGGTTGGGAAAGCACTTGAAAATTTCCCCGGAGTACAGGCGGTATTAATTGTTTCACCCACCTATGAGGGAAGAATAGCGGATGTAGAGGCTATTGCCCAAGTGGTACATGAAAAAGGACTTCCTTTGATTGTAGATGAGGCTCATGGAGCACATCTTGGTTTTTCAAAAGACTTTGCAATAAACAGTAACAGATTGGGTGCAGATATTGTGATTAACAGTCTGCATAAAACTTTGCCGTCCCTGACACAGACGGCAATGCTACATTGTAACGGAAATTATGTTAATAGAGAAAATATTTGGAAATTTTTGCATATTTATCAAACCAGCAGTCCATCTTATATATTGATGGCTGGTATGGAGGAGGCAATAGACCTTGCTTCTGGTAGCCCAAAGGAATATGACAGATTTGTCAGTTTGTGGAAGAAGATGCTGGAACAGCTAAAGGCTTGTAAGCAAATTCGCATATTGCCCGGAGATTATACAGAATGCGAAAGAAAACAGCAGGATATCGGAAAGCTTGTTTTGTCTGTGGCGGGTACAGGGTTATCAGGGCAGGCTTTTTATGATAGATTATTAAACAAATATCACTTACAGATGGAGATGGCCTGTGAGAGCTATGTGCTGGCCATGTTCACCATTGCGGATACAGAAGAAGGCTATGACAGATTGGTACAGGCAGTCTTGGAGATAGATGCACAGCTTGCAGAAAAAGAGTTGACAAAAAAGGTAGAGGAGAATATCATGTGTGAGGTTGAGGCAAGCCCCCTTTCTTTGCCGTTTTTGGAGGACGCAGTACCTTTTTATGAAGCCTGGGATGCACAGAAAGAGGCGGTTAGGTCGGAATCTGCAGAGGGGCGCATTGCGGGAGAATTTATTAATTTGTATCCCCCGGGAGTGCCTATAGTGGTGCCGGGAGAGAAAATAACTGCAGAAGTTATACAACAGATAAAAAGATATCTGAAAAAAGGTTTAAATGTGCAGGGCTTGGAGAACGATGCATATATTTGGGTATTACGGGATAACTGGTAAAGAATAAGGATATAGGAGTGACTTGAATGAGAAAGACAAAAATTATTTGTACTATAGGACCCTCCAGTGAGGCTGAGGAACGATTGGAAGAGTTAATGCTGGCAGGCATGAATGTTGCCAGATTTAACTTTTCTCACGGAACTCATGAGGAGCAGAAGGAAAAATACGAGAGACTCATAAAGGTACGAGAAAAGCTGGACTTGCCGGTTGCGGCACTTATAGATACCAAGGGACCGGAAATTCGTTTGCGTGATTTTGAAGGCGGAAAGGTTGAATTAAAAGCAGGTCAGCTCTTTACCTTAACTACGGAGGAAATGCTTGGAAACAGTGAAAAGGCAGCTATTTCCTATAAGAATTTGAAGAATGATATTAAAGTGGGCAGTACCATTTTAATTGACGATGGTTTGATTGAAATGTGTGTAGAGGAAATAACGGATACAGATATTGTTTGTCATGTGTTAAATGGCGGTTTTGTATCGAATCATAAGGGAGTGAATGTGCCCGGTGCAGTTCTTTCCATGCCTTATATCAGCGATGTGGACCGTGCAGATATTGAGTTTGGTGCAGAAATGGGCTTTGATTATCTGGCAGCCTCTTTTGCAAGAACCAAGGAAGATATTTTAGAAGTTCGTAAGATTTTGGATGACAAGAAGAGCAATATGAAGATTATTGCTAAGATTGAAAACATGCAGGGAATTGAAAATGTGGAAGAAATCTTAGAGGTTGCTGACGGTATTATGGTGGCCCGCGGAGATTTGGGCGTGGAAGTGCCTTTGGAGGAGGTGCCGGTACTGCAGAAGCGCCTGATTAAAATGGCAGTGGCAAAGGGTAAGCATGTTATTACTGCAACCCAGATGTTAGAGTCCATGATGAAGAATCCCAGACCTACCCGTGCGGAAGCTACCGATATTGCAAATGCGATTTATGACGGAACTACAGCGATTATGCTTTCCGGAGAAACGGCAGCAGGTATGTATCCTGTAGAGGCTGTGAAGACCATGGCACGTATTGCAGAGTCAGCAGAAAAGGATATTGATTATCGTTCCAGAATGTATCGTTTTGGTGTAAACGGACATACAGATACTACTACAGCGATTTCCTTTGCAACCTGTAGTGTAGCCATGGATTTGAATGCAGCTGCTATTATTACCGTAACTTTGTCCGGTTTTACCGCAGAAATGGTAGCAAGATACAAGCCGGATTGCCAGATTATCGGTTGTAGTACTCAACCACAGGTTTGCCGTCAGATGAACCTGCTGTATGGTGTAAAACCTTTGACTATCGAAGATGAGTATTCTGCGGATGTGCTTTTTGTACATGCAACCGAAGAAGCAAAAAAAGCAGGCTATGTAAAGAGTGGAGATACCGTAGTAATTACGGCGGGACTTCCTTTGGGTGTAGCTGGTAAAACCAACATGATTCGTGTACTTGAGGTAAAATAATACTATGGGAAAAATATTCTGTCTGATGGGCAAAAGTTCCACCGGAAAAGATACAATCTATAAAGAGTTGTTACAGAATGAAGAGCTTGGACTGAAGCGTATTGTACCTTACACCACCCGTCCTATCCGTGTGGGAGAAACAGAAGGTGTGGAGTACCACTTCACCGACGAGCAGGGCTATCAGGAGCTGGACGGAGATGGTAAAATTATAGAAGCCAGAGCCTATAACACGGTGCATGGTATCTGGCGCTATTTTACGGTGGCGGACGATTCTGTAGACTTGGAACGCAATAGTTATTGTGTGATAGGAACTTTGGAGGCCTATGTGCAGCTTCGGGATTATTTTGGAGCGGACAAAGTACTGCCTCTTTTGGTAGAGGTGGATGATGGGGAACGTTTGGCACGTGCGCTAAATAGAGAGCGGAGCCAGAGTGAGCCTAAATACGAGGAAATGTGCAGACGTTTCCTGGCGGATGCCAAGGATTTTAACCGGGAAAAAATAGAGCAGGCAGGTATTACCAAGAGTTTTTACAATAATTTCCTCCCAGAATGTCTGGAGGAAATCGTTACATATATCAAGAAAAACGCCTGATTTGCCGATGTATATGGTAGAGATTTGATAGGGAGGAGGTCTGTGATATGGATATAAAAGTTGGTCCTTTAAATGCGGCACCCATGGTGGAGCATGTGGCACAGCCTGCGCCTACGGAAGGGGATTTTAAGTTTACTCTTACCAGTCAAATAGAAGAAACAGAGTTACAGGCAAAATTACAGTCACTCATGGAAGCTATAACCATGGAGGGAGATAAGATTTCCAAGAAAAAAGATTTGCGGGATGTGAAGCATTACCGCGGATTGATTAAGGAATTTTTAAACGAAGTGGTAAGTCGTTCCCATGCTTTTTCCAGAGAAAATTTTCTGGACAGGAGGGGGCGCCACAGAGTATATGGTATTATACGATTGATTGATGAAAATTTAGATGAGCTTACGAGGGAGCTGATGAAGGAGGAAAAGGACAATCTGGCCATTCTCTCTACTATCGGCGAAATTCGAGGGTTGCTTTTGGATATTTTTACGTAGGAGGTACTTATGGCAGGATTTAAAGACATTATCGGACAAGAACAGATAAAAGAGCATTTGCAGAATGCGCTGGAAACCGGCAAGGTATCTCATGCGTACATTATTAACGGGGAAAAATCTTCCGGCAAGGAGTTTATTGCTAAGATTTTTGCTATGGCACTGCAATGTGAACAGGGGGGCGTGGAGCCTTGTAACGAGTGCCGTTCCTGCAAGCAGACCATGTCGAAGAACCAGCCGGATATTATTTATGTGAGTCATGAGAAACCTAATACGATTAGTGTAGATGATATTCGTGCCCAGATTAATAATGATGTGGCAATTAAGCCTTACAGCAGTAAGTATAAGGTTTACATAATAAATGAGGCGGAGAAAATGACGACCCAGGCGCAGAATGCAATTTTGAAGACCTTGGAGGAGCCGCCTGCATACGCAGTGATTATTTTGCTGGTGTCTAATGTAAATACATTATTGCCCACCATTCTCAGCAGATGCGTGGTGTTAAATATGAAACCTGTGCGGGATGCGTTGGTGAAGAAGTATTTAATGGAGGAGCTGGAGATTCCGGATTATAAGGCAGAGGTTTGTGTGGCCTTTGCCCGTGGTAATGTGGGTAAAGCAAAGTTACTTGCGTCTTCTGAAGAATTTGAAAATGTAAAGGCAGAGGCTCTTTCTTTGTTAAAATACATCAAGGATATGGAGATTCAGGAAATCGTTGCTGCCATTAAGAAAATTAATGAGTACAAGCTGGAAATCAACGATTATATGGATATTATGTCCATTTGGTACAGGGATGTGTTGTTGTTTAAAGCTACCAATGATGTGAATCATATGGTGTTCAAGGAAGAGGTACAGACCATCCGTAAGGTGGCGGCAAGAAGCAGTTATGAGGGTATTGAAAGAGTCATCAAGGCTCTGGATACTGCGAAAAAACGTCTGGACGCCAACGTGAATTTTGACTTGGTTATGGAATTACTTTTATTGGAGGTTCAGGAGAACGGATGAGAAAGAAACTTTTATTATGCATGGCGCTTGTGGGAATGTGTGCCTATGTGCTGACCGGGTGTGTGACAAGGATAAGTGAGGAAAGATTGCCGGACCCTAAGGCAGAGCAGAATCAGCAGATAGATGACGGTAAGGAAGCGGGAGAGGTTTCTCCCGGTACGGAAGGTGCGACAGGTACGGAGGCGGGAACTTCCGGAACGGAAACTGACGGTCAGGAGACCAAGAAGCCGGCAAAAGAGTGGAGCACCCCGGAAGATTATCGTGTAGTGGCAGATTATGTGGTGCCTGAAAGCATCGCGAACAGTGAGTATGATATGGAGGCGGCGCTTACCTGTGTGCCTTTGAAGGAAGCCTTTGCTCCTTACTTTAAATTCGGTCTGGCTATGTCCGGTTACAATGCCCAGACCTTTGCAGTAGAAAGTCCGGAAATGCAGGAGCTTTTGAAGTATCATTGCAATACCACCACGGCAACTAATTTGATGAAACCTTCTTATATGTTGATGCAGAAGGAATGTCAGGAAGCAGCCGCAAACGGCGTGGAAGATCCGGTGTTAGATTTCACCGTAACGGATAGGATGTTGGCCTTTTGCCAAGCAAATGGTATTGGCGTGCGAGGTCATACTTTGGTGTGGCATGCCCAGACTCCCGACTGGTTCTTCAGAGAGGGTTATTTGGATGATGGTGCTTATGTGGATGCGGAAACCCTGAAGTACCGTTTGGAAAGTTATATTCGTCAGATGATGACGTTCTGTCAGGATAATTATCCCGGCGTAGTGTACTGCTGGGATGTGGTAAATGAGTGCGTAGAGCCCGGCGACCTTGAAGCAGAGAGTGGCTGGAGATGCCGAACCAGAGGTGAAAGCCCTGAGGGAACTAACCAGTGGTATGATATTCTGGGCTATGAATATGTGGAGATTGCCTTTACCTATGCAAGAAAGTATGCGGCAGATGGTGTGGCATTGGTATATAACGATTACAATTCATGGGATTCCACAAAGATGTTTTACATATATGAGTTGATGGAATACCTGAAGGAACGCGGACTGGTGGATGCCCTGGGTATGCAGTGCAACTTGTCAGTGGATACGGACCTTTTGGATGTGTATAACTCCGTAGTAAAGTATGCAGAATTGGGGCTGGAACTGCAGGTAACGGAGCTGAATATTGTGGCTGCGGATACCTCGCCCGAGTCTTATGAAAAGCAGGCAGCATGCTACAAGAAGTTCATCCAGTACATGCTTTCGCTGGATGACAGCAACGGCGGAAATGCCAATATTACGGTGGTGAATATATTCAGTCTTATGGATGGGTATTTGCTGTACGACAGTGATTCCAATAATTATTGTGTGTTTGATTGTAATATCCAGCCCAAGCCTAATTACTATTCCATGCTGGAAGCGGTGATTAAGGTTGGAAAGAATAATCCGGAGATAATTAAATAGAGATAAGAATTAGAAAATCCCGGGCGATATTTGCGCGGGATTTTTTGTGGCTAAAATGTTCCGTTTTGTACCTATAATTTCTCGGGTGAAAAAATATTCTTTTACGGTAAATTCTCCGTCAGCACAAAGTCCAGCACTACCGTTTCTAAAATGGTTACCATTTCACCGGTAGTCTTGGATTTAGCAAAGCCCTTGTAGTAAATATAGGTTTTTCCGTTCTTTATTTCAAAGTGATTCAAGATACTCATAGGCTTTTCATATTGTTCTCCAAAAGAAATTTCCATGGCAGTGGTGGCCTCACTCCATGCCTTCAGCTTCTGTTTGATTTCATCACTATATCCAAACAAGGACTTCTCTTGGATGATAACCAGAGGATTGGTTTTGAAAAAATCCTCGCTATGAGCAGTGCCGCAGGTGATTTTTAAGTAGGGGTGGTAGTAGCCGTAAACCTGAGAACCAGCCCATAATAGTAGGGTAAGTACCAAAAGTCCAAGCAAGCCGCAAATCATATACTTTTTGGTTTGGAACTTTTTCATACTCTTTATGAAAGCAAAAATATCCCTAGTGGCAGAGTTCATTTCTTCTTGGGGGATATGGCTGTCCATGCGTGTGGCTTTCATGATTTCCAGCACACTGACATTCAGCTCCTTGGCTAATGGTTCGATGGTATTAATGTCCGGCAGACCTTTGCCCCGTTCCCACTTGCTGACGGCTTGTACGGTTACGTTTAATTTTTGTGCCAGGTCAGCCTGTGTCATATTTTTCTCTTTTCTCAAATCGGCGATAAAAATCCCTAATTTCTCTGCGTCCATGTTTTCTCCTTGAGGTTGTTGTATGATAGTTCTATTGTAGGATAAGTACGGAAAATGTGCAATAAACGTTTCGTTTATATGGACGCAGGAAGGTTTTGCACTCCAAATGTTGCAAACTGCACCTGCAAAGGACTTCCATTTGCTGTGACTTAAGAGTACAATTTAGGTAGAACGTAATCGGGAGGGTGTCATGGAGAAATTAACGGAAACAACAGAAAATATCATGAATGAGCGATTTGGTAAGGATAATATAATTGCGCTGGCTACGGTTGGAGACGGCGAGCCTTATGTGAGGTATGTGAATGCCTATTATGAAGAGGGAGCTTTTTATATTATCACTTATGCGTTGTCTAATAAAATGAGGCAGATTGAGAAGAATGGAGCAATATCCATAGCGGGAGATTGGTTTACAGCGAAAGGAAGAGGTATTAATCTCGGTCACTTTGGCAAGCCGGAGAATGCTGAGCTGGCTACGAAGCTTCGGGAAGTTTTTGCAGAGTGGATTGATAACGGACACAATAATTTTGCGGATGAAAACACTATTATATTGAGGGTGGAGCTGATAGAGGGCGTGCTGTTTTCCCGGGGGAAACGGTACCATATTGATTTTGGAAAGAGCAATTAGGAGGTATGAACATGATAAAGAAAGAGATACAGAAATTAATTAATGATTCCATGTTTGCCAGTTTGGGGTACATGGATTTAGAGGGAAGGCCAAGCATTCGTAAGGTGTTTTGTACCTGGCACAAGGGATTGGGGACACACTTGATTTCTTCCAATCTTTCTTCTTTGCATGTGCAGGCATTGCAAGAAAATAGTTCAGCTTGTCTTTATTTTGATGATACAGAGAAGTTCCAAGCGATTTGTTTGCAGGGGAAAATAATCGTTCATGTGGAAGAATATTATAAAGCTTTATTGTGGACGGAGGGGGACGAGCAGTATTATCCGGATGGTATTGGAGACAAGGACTATTGTGTGCTGGAATTTGTGGCGGAAAGCGCCAGATACTATGGTTTTGGAGAGAACGGCAGCGGAGATATTTCGCAGAAGGAAATGGCGTGGGATGATGAGTCGGAAGAGTTGAAAAATTTTTGGGGAGAAATATCATGACCACAGGAGAGAAGATAGCAGCGCTTCGAAAGAAAAATAATATGACACAAGAGCAGTTGGCGGAGGTGCTTGGGGTGGCAAGGCAGTCTGTTTCACGGTGGGAGATGGACGTGGCTTTCCCGGAGACGGAGAAATTGATCAAGTTAAGTAAATTATGGGACTGCAGCATTGATTTTTTACTAAGCGAAGAGTCATTAGAGCAGATGAAGGCTAAGGAAACACATTCCGTAAGGGATATCTGCAGATTTATCAGGGAATGTGGGTATTTCTTTTTGGCGACTTCTGATGCGGATACGCCACATTTACGTCCTATGGGAATGATTTATGCAGATGATGAGGCGTTTTACATTGCCACGGACAAGCGTAAAAACGTGTATAGGGAGCTTGTGGGAAATCCTCTTGTGGAGCTGGCAAGTTACAGCCTCAGTAGCAGGAAATGGGTGCGAATCCATGGCAGAATGACGGTAGAAAGCAGTTTGAAAATTAAGGAAGATATGTCTGAAATGTATCCTATGCTGCACCAGGAATACGTAGGAGAAGAGGAAGTCTTCTTAGTGATTTTTAAGGTAAATATAGAGAGTGTGAATGTGTATTAGGAGGGGGTTATGGAAAAGAACGAAAGAATCAATATGAAACCGCAGATGGTATTCAGTCCGCAACCCATGTATATTATTGGGACAAGAAATGAAAATGGAACGGCGAATTTTTGTATAATAACCTGGATTGGCTTTTCTTTTGATAAAACGCCCCATTTGATGATGAGTGTGGGAGGTAGTAAGCAGACGAAGACGAATATCCTTCGTGAAAGGAAGTTTTCAGCCCATATGATTACAGAGGATATTCTTTGGCTGGCAGACTATTTTGGTAACACCAAAGGTGAGGACGGAGAGAAAAATCAGGTTGATTATTCTTATGAATGGGGAAGGGAAGTAGAGGTGCCTATTTTGCAAGAGAGCCATTGGGTGTATGAATGCGAAGTGACCAAGACGCTGGAACTGGACGGGGCACATCTGTTTCTTGCGGAAATAAAGAATATTCAGATTGATAAAGCCTATGAAAATATGGATATGGAGAAGATTGATTTGACTCAAATCAGACCGGTCATTTATGCTCCCTATCAGTATTTTTCCATTGGAGAGAAGCTGGGCGAGATGGGGGAATGGAAAAGTAAGAAGGAACCTTAAGAGCATCTTAAGGTTCCTTTTAGGATTACTTCGCAATAAACAAATGATAATTTGCTGAATTCATATTGGCAATGTCCAGATACAAATCGCCATCTTCTTCCAGACAAAAGCCAAAATAAGGGGTCTGGTAAGGTTCCTCAATAGCATTTTCGCCATCCATGTAGCAGGCTTCATTATTGAGGGTAAAGCAGACAAAATTGGACTCATCATATTCTTCGGTGTTATCAAAAATACGTTTTAATTCGTCTTCAGTAACACTGTAATTACTTAAATCCGTGGTTATGTAGTCGACAGCATCTGCACCTACATAAAATTTATAGGTGCCTTCAAAGTAATTGTCGGTAAAGTCTTCCGCAGACTGATAATAGCGGAAGGTGCCGTCTTTTTCAAAAACGAGAAGGGAACCATCGTTTGTGCCCTGCCAGTTGTAAGCGGTTAGGCGGGCTGCTTCGTCATTTACCTCCGGCCCGTCGGACTCTTTGCCGGTGTCTGAGGTGTCGGTATCATCGTCGGTTTTGCTGTCCTCAGTGTCTTTGTCGTCATCCTTATCTTCAGAACCTTCATCTTCGTCCTCGTCCGCGGAACGCTCAGATACCCGGTCATCTCTATCATCATCCCGGGAATCCTTGGAACATGCGCCAAATAATAATGCACATAACATACACATGATTAGTAAAAGATACTTTCGTTTTTTCATAATTTTTATTCCTCCTTAAACAACAAGGTCATGTTACTATATCAGAAAACGCATGTCAATATTTCCCGAAAGATAAATCTTCTTCAACATAGGGAGCTTGGGGTTGCTACTTCTGTGGTGACTGATTATAATATTAGTAAAGAATTTGGGGAGGAAAAGGGTATGAGAATAGAAGCATATATTTCAGATTGGGCGTTTCATCAGGACCTGACGCTTAAAGAGGCGGAGTGTCTGACACATGTAAACTATTCCTTCGGACATGTGGTGGAAGGACGCGTGAGTATTGACCACTTGCAACAGTTGGACAGACTACGCAAATTGCAAACAGAGTTTCCTTGGTTAAAGGTGAATCTTTCCGTAGGCGGATGGAGGGCGGATGGTTTTTCTCCGGCGGTAGCAGATGCTGCAGGTAGGGAGAAGTTGGCACAGTCAGCCATAGAGGTGATAGAGAAATTACAGTTGACGGGTATTGATTGGGACTGGGAGTACCCGGGCTCCACGGACGCGGGCATAGCGGCTTCGCCGGAGGATCCGGAGAATGTGTCGGAGTTTCTTGTTTTGATGCGTCGGAAATTGGATGAACTGGGCGAGAAAACAGGACAATATTACGAGCAGTCCATCGCTGTGGGAGCAAGCAGGACAGGGGATTATCTCTGGCAGAAGGTATTACCGGTATTGGATACAGTTAACTTGATGACCTATGATATGAACCAGAGCGAGAAGGTTGCCCATGCCACGAATCTGCATGGTGCAACGGATGATATTTACAGTGTGGAGAAGTCTGTGGCAGATTTTGAGGCCGCAGGGGTACCCAAGGAAAAGTTGCTTATAGGTGCGGCTTTTTACTTCTATAATTTTGAGGGCATTTCCTTGCCGGAGCCTTTTGGTAATCCATATGTTTGTAAGAGGGAGCAGATCATCCATGACAATTTGACGGATGATTGGGAGTATCACTGGGATGAATCGGCAAAGGCAGCATGGTATCTTAGAGGAGATAATGTTCTTACCGGCGATGATCCCCAATCCTTGATTGAAAAACGTCGGTTTATTGAAAGGGAAGACTTGGGAGGCATTATTATTTGGGAGTTGAATGATGACCGGAAGCACTTGCTGTTGCCTTATTTGGCGGGGGAATCCTTAAGGTACTCTTAAGGTTTTGGGTTCCCAGCTTTTTTCACTTTGCAGAATGTGAAAACTATGGTATACTCAAAAAGTCGTAGTGCATTATGCGGCGGGGGCTTATCAGGAGAGCTTCTGTAGAAATTTGTGGTAAATAGATTGGAGAGTAATATGATTAAAGTTGTAGGAATTCGTTTTCGGACGGCAGGTAAAATATATTTTTTTGACCCGGGTAAATTTACAGTAAAGAAGGGTGACCATGTAATCGTGGAAACCGCTCGTGGTATCGAGTTTGGTACTGCAGTGAGTGATATGAAGGAAGTGGAGGAGGACAAGGTATTTCAGCCTTTGAAGCCTGTACTTCGTATTGCGAACCAAAAGGATGTAGAGCAGGAGGCTGCTAACAAGGAGAAGGAAAAGGAAGCATACAAGGTATGTTTGGAAAAAATCCGCAAGCATGGCTTGGAAATGAAGCTGATCGATGCGGAATATACCTTTGACAACAATAAGGTGCTGTTTTACTTTACGGCGGATGGTCGTATCGACTTCCGTGAGCTGGTAAAGGATTTGGCAGCAGTGTTTAAGACACGAATTGAGCTTCGCCAGATTGGTGTCCGTGATGAGACCAAGATTGTGGGAGGTATCGGTATTTGCGGCAGACCGCTTTGCTGTCATACCCATTTGTCCGACTTCATACCGGTATCCATTAAGATGGCAAAGGAGCAGAATTTGTCCCTGAACCCTACCAAGATTTCGGGCGTGTGCGGTAGGCTTATGTGTTGCTTGAAGCATGAGGAAGAGACTTACGAGGAGTTAAACCGTAAACTTCCCGGTGTGGGTGATTTTGTAACCACCGACGATGGTTTCAAAGGGGAGGTACAGAGTGTAAATGTGCTTCGTCAGTTGGTGAAGGTAGTCATTGAAAATGGTGACGAGAAGGAAATTCGTGAATACGAAGCAAGCAAGCTTCGCTTCAAAAAACGTTTCAAGAAAGAAAAGGTAGAACTTACTAAGGAAGAGATGCGTGAATTGGAACGCTTAGAAAAACAGGAAGGAAAATCAAAACTCGATGACAATTAATCTGAAAGACAATGAACGTTTGGATGAATTGCAGCGAAATGGGTATCAGATTATTCAGAATCCTGAAAAGTTTTGTTTCGGCATGGATGCAGTGCTATTGTCCGGCTTTGCCAAGGCAAAGAAGGGCGATGCGGTTTTGGACCTGGGTACGGGAACCGGTATTATTCCGATTCTCATGGAGGCCAAAACGGAGGCCGCACACTTAACCGGCCTGGAAATCCAGGAGGAGAGTGCGGATATGGCAAGGCGCAGTGTGGCGTTAAACGGACTTTCTGAAAAAATTGATATTGTAACAGGCGATATTAAGGAAGCAGACAGGATATTTAAGTCTGCTTCTTTTGATATTATTACCTGCAATCCACCCTATATGATCGGTCAGCATGGACTGACCAACCCGGAGGCTCCCAAGGCCATTGCACGTCATGAGGTGCTTTGTACTTTGGAGGATGTGGTCTCTCAGGCTGCGAAGCTCTTAAAGCCGGGAGGACATTTTTTTATGGTGCACAGACCGTTTCGTCTGGCGGAGATTATGACTACGTTGGTGCAGTATAAGCTGGAGCCCAAGCGGATGCAGCTGGTGTATCCTTATGTGGATAAGGAACCTAATATGGTGCTCATCGAGGCTACCCGTGGCGGGAAATCACGCATGACCGTGGAGAAACCTTTGATTGTGTATAAGGAGCCGGGAGTGTACATGCCGGAGATTTATGATATTTATGGTTACTAAGTTTCGTATAGGAAGAATGCAGTTGCTACATTCTTCTTGGGTAATGAAATGAATTGGGAGAGTAAAGATATGGACAAATCCGCAATTTATCAGCTGGCCTATCAGAAGGCAGATGATGTTTTGGAAGAAGTGAAAAAGGTGGTGCATGGCAAGGAAACGCAGGTGGAAAAGGCGTTTGCGGCTATTTTGGCAAGAGGACATATTTTGATTGAGGACGTGCCGGGAGTGGGCAAAACCACCTTGGCGGTTGCTTTTTCCCAGGTAATGGCGCTGGATAATCGCAGAGTGCAGTTTACGCCGGATGTGCAGCCTTCAGACTTGTTGGGCTTTTCGGTGTACAGCAAAGAAACCGGAACCTTTACCTATAAGCCGGGTCCGGTGTTATGTAATTTGTTTTTGGCGGACGAAATCAACAGAACCTCCCCAAAGACCCAGTCTGCATTGTTGGAGGTTATGGAGGAAGGTATGGTAACGGTGGATGGTGTTACGCGTAGGGTGCCGGAGCCTTTTATAGTTATTGCGACCCAGAATCCTAAGGGAAGTGCGGGAACCCAGCTTTTGCCGGAGTCCCAGCTGGACCGTTTTATGATTAGTATGAGTATGGGGTATCCGGAGCTTGCGGACGAAATTGAGATTGCCAAGGGAAAGAGTACCCGTTTTCAGACCAAGCAGCTTTTAAGCGTGTTGCAGGCTCAGGAGCTTAAAGAATTGCAGGATTTGGTGGAACAGACACATATTCATGATAATGTGTATAAATACATAGTGAAGCTGGTGGAGGCCACCAGAAACAATCAATATATTGAGCTGGGGGTAAGTCCCAGAGGAACCATTGCTTGTACCAGAATGGCCAAGGCAAGAGCTTTTTTGCAGGGAAGAAGCTTTGTACTTCCCGAGGATGTGGCGGAGGTTTTTAAAGATATTGCCGGACACAGAATTGTGTTAAATACCAAGGCACGCGTGGCTCATGTAAAGGAAGTTGCTGTTTTGGACCAGATACTTGAGGAAGTGAAGCAACCCACATCTTATATGAAGAGGAATGAGTATCGTGTTTAGTTATTTTTTCGGGCTGGTGATAACAGCCATCCTTTTTTATGCGGCGGTAGTGCATGGTAGCGGAGCTTTGGCATTGCTTGGATGCGTGGTGCCGGGGCTGATGGTATTTTCGTTCATAACCACGTTGATTTGTCGTTGGGGATTAAAAGCGAATCTACAGGTACCGATTACTCTGACGCAACAGGGAGAGGCACTGAAGGTAAGTTTAAACAGAACACGCCGGGGCAAATCTTATCATGGTAAAGTAGTTTTTGTGATTCGCATGGAAAATACCAGCTTGAAAGAGAAAAAAGTATTTCGTCAAAAGCTGAAAGAAGGGGCAGAAGGTACTTTTCTGGTGATTCCATCCAAAGCGGGAAATTATGAGCTTAGTGTGAAAAAGCTTAGAGCTTATGATTTGACGGGTCTTTTTTACCTAACGAAAAGGTGCAAAGAGAGTGCGTCTTTTCTGGTGTTGCCGGAGTATTTTCCGGTGGAAGTGCGCCTTACGGAAGGCGTGCGTAATTATGTGGGCGAGGCCTTGGTTTATGACGGTTTGCGAAGTGGTGACGATGCCAGTGAGGTTTTTAAACTACGTGAGTTTCGGGACGGGGACAAGCTGAAGAACATTCATTGGAAGCTCAGTGCAAAGATGGATGAGTTGATTGTGCGGGAAAATGGCTTCCCTAAGGCATGTTCTACGGTACTCATTTTGGAGGGAGCAGGAGAGGTTTTGGGAAGACGTACAAAAAAGCAGAAGGCCTCGGATGCTTTTTTGAAGGTGGCAGCAAGCTTATCTTTCTCTATCATGGATAGGGATTGCCCTCATTATGTGGCATGGCAGAGCAAGCGCTATCAGGATGTGAAACGTATTCGCGTGGATGACGAGGAAAGTTTTTTTGAATTTTTAATGTATATGCTGCAGGACTTTGATGTGGAAAGCAGCAATTGTTTGGAGCAATACAAGGATAAATACAGTGCAGAGATGCTTTTGCATTATCTGGTGTTAGGGCAGGATTTGGTTTTGTCGGAAAACGAAACCACACGGGCCGAATTTGACAAAGGGGACATTGAAAAGGCCCTGGCCCAATTTGAGTTATTGTTGTAAATCAAACGCTTTTGTGATAGACATGAGGTGTAACAGGAAAACGTGGCAGTAAAGCAGACAGAGTGGAAACAGGAAGTGAATAGGGATTACGGAAAAGGGTGGCTTCGGGCACTGCTTTTGAGTTTGCTGTGCTTTCTGATGGTTTGGGGAAGTTTTTCCCTGGCAGTGACGGTTTTGGGCATGCGGGAAGTTACGGGAAGCTTTAAGTTTTTATTGTTTGCTTTGGTGAGCAGTTTGTGCGCCGGCTTTCTGAAGGCGTGGAAGGAACGAGGGGGAAGCGGAAGAAGGAGTGGCTTTTTCGCAGTTATAATTGGTTTCTGGGTGGTTGAGGCCGTGGTGTTATGGCTTTTGTATATCTCCGGGGAAGAACTGTGGTTTGATCTGCAAAGTATTGGAGATACCTATTTGCACCGTATGAATATTCAGGATCCTAATTATAGAATGAGCAGGTCGGCGACGAGTGCTTTACAGCCAGCTTTGGAATTTGGAATATTATTTTTGTTGATGTTTTTTCAGGCCATTGGCCTTATCTTTGGCAAGCTAAAGGTGCTTTTGGCAATGCCTGTATGTGTGGTGTGTGCCGGACTTTTGACCATGGCGGTACCGGATTGGACGGACTTGGCGTTAGTATTTTTCGGCGGTATGCTGCTTGTTTATTTGGAAAACTGTGTTCGTATTTCCTGGAAACGTTTTGTGGTTTTGGGAGCAGGACTGTTACTTCTGTTATGTGTGGCGGGTCGCTACGAGGAGGATGCTCAGGAGGAAATGCTCGCCATGAACGAGGACTGGTTCGCCTACTGGAATGATTTGGGCGAAACCATTGGGGAGAAGCTGGAAAATATGGAAATGCCCCAATTTAACGTGGACAAGGATGTGATTGATAACAGACCGCCGAAGTTTGCCGAAAAACCGGTGCTTACGATTACCATGGAGGAAAAGCCTCAGGGAACACTCTATTTGCGAGGCTATCATTGTGCGGATTACGAGGGCAGTGAGTGGATAAAGGATACTTCAAGTTTTGCAAAGGCCTGCAAAGAATATGGCATCGAAGAAGAGGACGCAACCGAAAGGCTTATGGAGAACCAGTTTAAGCAGGAAGAAAAGGTGGGTGGCGTATCCCTTGATTTTGAAATCAGTTATACGAAGTATTGTAACGAATATGCTTACTTACCCTACGGTGCCGGTTGGGATGAGTTGCCGGAGGGGTATGAATTGACCGGTGATTATGTGGTTACGGGGAAGCATACGGAAGAATTAAGCGTGATCGGATGGCAGAGTTTAAGTTATCTGAAAGGTTTGACGGAAGCACCGCAGGATTATTCGCGTTTTAAGGATTGGTATAACGATTATGTTTATGAAAATTATCTGGAGGTTTCCGGAGAATTGGATGCGGTGGAGGATTTGGCAGAGGAGCTGCGGGAGGATACAGTATTATCTTCCTATCTTGCATATGTGACGGTGGAGAATCATACATCGGATACCATAAATTATTACCGGTTGCAGCTGGCGCAGGGTGTGGCTCAGTATTTGAGAAGAGAAGGAACGTATAGCTTGGAGTTGGACATATTACCTTCCGGAGAGGATGCAGTGGAGTATTTTCTGGAAAATGACATGGAAGGCTTCTGTGAGCATTTTGCCTCAGCCGGAACCCTGCTTTTGCGGGAGCTGGGAGTGCCCGCCAGATATGTGGGCGGTTATGTTGTAAAGCAAAGTGATATGGAAAAGGAAGCTGATGGCTATGAAGCTACGGTTATGGATTCCGCAGCTCACGCCTGGACGGAGATCTATTTGGAGAATTATGGCTGGGTGCCTATCGAAATGACGCCCGGATATAGTGGTACAGATAGTGAACCGGAGCTTGAGGCGACACCTTTGCCGGAGGACGTGGAGCCTACGGCGGAGCCGGTGACTCCGCCGGCAGGGGAGCCTTTGTCACCGGAAGAACCTACGGAAGCACCGTATGAAGATCAGGAACCAGAATCAGAGGAGGCTGAAGACGGAGCGGATGAGGATTCTGACGACTGGGATGAGGATTTTGAGGAGGACTCCGACCGGGAGGGCGGTGTTTGGGGCAAGCTTTTGGCAGGACTTTTGCTTGCTACAGTTGTGGCCGGAGGCAGCGTGGTTGTTTATCGATATTTGCAAGGCAGTAAGCAACATGGAATGAAGCGTTTGACTGGATATATGCAGCGTGGGGAAAACCGAAACGCTGTACGGTGGATAAATAAATTAATGTATGAACGTGTTGTGGAAAAAGAGAAAAAGAAAATCAGATATTCAGATGGGGAATATCTGGAAGTACTGAAGCGTGTATATCCGGAGATTGAGGAAACACGTTGGGATGCCTACTTCGCGCTGGTAAGAAAGGCAGTTTATTCCATAGAGCAAATTTCTTCCGAGGATGTAAAGGTATGTTATGAGATGTATAAAGAGGTATTGAATACGGATGCTAAGTGATGATATTCCCAAGGAGTACCGATGTGTTGTGCTGGGAATAGAAATCAGCGGTAGGCTGGAAGCGTAGGGGAGAAAAGTATTCCCAAGGCGAGCGGAAACGGCGTGTTGGGAATAAAAAAAATGCGTAGCCTGATAGTAGGTAGAAAGAAAAGTATTCCCAAAGAGAGAAAAAAGGTTGTAGTGGGAATAATGCACAACAAAAATAAGGAATATGGGGAAATTTTAGAGAATTCAAGGAGGCCTAAAATGAGTAAAATTTTATTTCTTGCAGATATTCATGGAAATATGCCTGCGGTAAGAGCGTTGGAGAAAGAAATAGAGAAAATAAAGCCGGATGATATTTATTTTCTGGGAGATGCGGTAGGCAAGGGGCCGGAAAATGATCAGGCGGTGGACTGGGTGCGAAAAAATTGCAAGCATGCTGTGAAAGGAAATTGGGACGATTTTGTATGCTTGCAGGCTAGAAAAAAAGACTATGCGGATATGGAATTTTTCTGGAGCCAGCTGGGCGAGGAACGTGTGCAGTGGCTGGATAGTCTGCCTTTTGAAGATGAGGTGTTAATCAGCGGACAGTGGTTTCGCCTGGTGCATGGTCGTCCTACGGATCGTTTGTATTTTGCCTATGATGATATGGAGGCTATTAAGGAAGGATTCAAGTCCAAGGTGTTTGACAGAACCTATCAGGGATATATTTGTGCAGATACCCACATGCCGCATGTGAGGGAGTGTAGTTTAGGATATGCCATCAATACCGGAAGTGTGGGAAACAGTCTGGGTATGCCCAGGGTACATGCGTTGGTAATAGACGGAGAACTGGGAAGTGAAGAACTTTCTACAGTACGATTTGAAATTTTAAGTATTCCCTACGATAACCAGGCGGCAGCAGACGCAGCAAGTCGCTATCCGGACCTGCCCAACCTGACAGGATATCAAAATGAGGTGCTGACGGGAAATTATAGTAGATAGATTTAGTTTTGCGAGGAGGGGACGACATTGAAAAAGTGGTATGACGAAGAGTATGAATGGGAAATAGAAGTAATTGGTTTCAATAAAGACAATCATGAAACAGAGAGATTTTGCCGCAATGGAGAAGAAGTCGGCGATAAATATACCTGTACTTATGGCTGTCCTGTAAATGCGCAAGGATATGGGATATGTTCAAAAGTAATGATGATGATATATCCGATTATGGAGGCTGTTCGAAGTGGGGGCGATTTACAAAATATAGGTGGAGACAGTAAATATAGTAAGGTGATTATGTGCCCGGATGGATGTGTTTTGTTCAAAATTACAGCAAAAAGAATGGAGAACGAGAATTTCTTTAAGGGAAAGTTTTTTGATTAGTGAAGGGAAGTTTTTTCAAAAAAACTCTTGACTGTAAACCTTGTTTATACTTTAAAGTATGCTCAAATTCATAGAAAACAGGAGGAATTTTGTTATGACAATTAAAGAAGTTGAGCAGTACTTGGAGGTACCCAGAGCAACCGTGCGCTTTTATGAAAAGGAAGGATTGATTCGTCCGGAGAGAAGTGGAAACGGTTATAGGGATTATAGTGCAGAGGATGTGGAAAGACTGCGCAAGATTATTGTTTTTCGAAAGCTGGGCATGAGTCTTACAGATATCGAAGACGTGCTGGATGGTGCCAAGCCTTTGTCTGAGGCGGTTGCGGAAAATATTGTGAATCTGGAGAAGCAGATTGAGGAATTAAAGGGAGCGCTCTTGGTTTGCCATAAGCTTCAGGAGGAGCGTGAAGAGCTGGAAACCTTCGAAGTAGAGAAGTATTGGAATGTAATTGCGGAAGAAGAGAAGAAGGGTAATCGGTTCTTGGATATTGCCAAGGATATGGTGCGTTTTGAGAAAATGGTTTTTTTGGAGCATTTTGATATCGCGGATACGGAAGGAAATCTGGGAGTCAGTGTGCCTAAAGCAATTTTTTCGGTATTGGGAACGGCCTTGGCCTTCGGAATGCTTTGGTGTATATTTGAAGGTTGGAGCCGACAGTCCGTATTAGAAGGCATCAAAATGATGATAAGTATTTTAATAATAGAGCTTGTGGTTGCGGTTCCCATATTTTTCATGGGGCTTAAGAATCCGGAGATTTTGAAAAAGAAGAATCGGGATAAGATGAAATTGAAAATCCTTTTTGGACTTATTATAGTATTTGCATTATTGGTTGTACTGTGCCGGAAGTTTGGATGGTAGAGAAGGAGAAAATTATGGCAGGAAAATTGTATTTATGCGCCACACCCATTGGAAATCTGGGGGATATGACACCGAGGGTGGTAGAGACTTTGAATATGGTGGATGTGATTGCGGCGGAGGATACCCGTAACAGTATCAAGCTGTTGAATCACTTTGATATACATACGCCCATGACCAGCTATCATGAGTACAATAAGGTAGAGAAGGCATACCAGCTGATTGGGCAGATGCAGAATGGGCAGAATATTGCACTGATTACGGATGCAGGGACGCCTGCCATTTCCGACCCGGGCGAAGTGCTGGTAAAAATGTGCCACGAGCAGGGCATTACCGTGACTTCTTTGCCGGGACCGGCGGCCTGTATTACCGCCCTGACCTTGTCGGGATTAAGCACCAGAAGATTTTGTTTCGAAGGCTTTTTGCCGGCGGACAAAAAGGAAAAGGCAGCAGTACTGAAAGAGCTGCAGAACGAAAGCCGCACCATGATTTTGTATGAGGCGCCTCATCATTTGGTGAGAACGTTAGAAGAATTGTATGAGGCTTTGGGTGAGCGTAAGATTACTCTTTGCAGGGAGCTTACGAAAAAGTTTGAGACGATTTTTCCTACTACTTTGGAGCAAGCCTTGGAATACTATAAAACTGAGGAGCCCCGCGGAGAGTATGTGCTGGTGTTAGAGGGCAAGAGTATGGAAGAAAAGCGTCAGGAGGAGATTTCCTCTTGGGAGAATATGAGTATCGAAGAGCACATGGCCTACTATGAAAATCAGGGCATGGACGAAAAAACTGCCATGAAGCAGGTGGCCAAGGACAGAGGTGTAGGCAAAAGGGAGATTTACCAGTATTTGCATGTGGATTAGTATGAGGAAAGGGGAAGTTCTATGGTAATAGATTTATTAACCCTGATTATTTTAGCGACGATTTGTTGGAATATTTCAAAAACGAATCGACAAAGAAAGAACTACATGGAAGAACAGAAGACAGCTACAGCTACCAGTATAAAGTATGATAAGCGTCTGATGAAAGCATATACCATAGCGATTTTCATTATCGGCATTATTTTCGCGATTTCTCTTTGGCTGATGAATATGGACAATGATTTTTGGGGAGACGGTTGGTTCAGTGAAGTCGTGCAGGTGGCAGTGATGTGTGGGTTGTTGCTGGGTGGGCTTATGCTTATTTTGTTTGCATATATGTTTTTGGATGGATTTTTTTATCTGAAAAGGCTGAAAGCACATGGATATGAAATACCGGATGACAAGCGGGAATATGACTGTATGTTAGAGCAGTTACCCAGAACGGCAGGGGAAACTTTTGTCGAGCAGGATAAGACAACTAAAAATAAAACCAGTAGAGCGTTGATGTGGCTGTGTGTTCCGGTAGGACTTGTAATGCTGGGATTTACGCTGTTCTATTTTTATAAGTGGCGTTTTATGGGTTCTGACACAATGTTTTTGTTTGTAGTACAACTGATTACAGATGTGCTTTGGATATTCCCCATCAGGCTTTTTTGTAAGCAGATGGACAACCGAAAATATAAGGATGATGTGGAGATTGATGCGACTCGTAAGAACAGACTTCTGGCGGTTGATGGGCTTATTTTGATTTTGGTATTAGCGGGAGGATCTGCTTTTGCAAAGAACACAGCCTACAATATGTCTGCGTATGTGTATAACACATGGATGAGCCAGGACCAAAAGTTAATTGGAAAGATACATGATGCATTTGAAGTTGCTTATATAGACCCTGCTATATCCAAAGACGATAAAAGCTGGGAGGAAATCATGGCTACATTGGAGGAAGGCGTGGACATTACTACTTGGGGAATGCCAAAGGGTGAGTATCAGGAAACGATAGCAGTAATACTGGGTATAGAAGATTTTTCAAGTCTTAAGAGTAGTTTTCAATCTACCGATGGTCCGGCAATTGTATATGTAAAATTGGAGAATGGGGACTTTTCGGTGGAATTGATGAATTTACATAAGGTTACGGATCGTGTAATACGGATAAAGTAGGTGAAGGAAGATGCAGGAATTATCATTTCCTAAGAAAATAAATGAGTTCATAGCGGGAAAGTCTTATACTATGGACGATATCGGTATGTCCGGTAATCAGGTGCTGATTTTTGAGGACATGGTATTAATAATTGAAAAACGTTCCGATTATGTGGAAAAGCAGGTCAGAATCATGCAGTGGCTGGAGGGTAAACTTCCGGCCCCGAAGGTTCTGGCTTTTGAAATACAGGAGAATAGGAGCTTTTTGCTTATGTCTCGTGTACATGGCGATATGGCTTGTGCGGAGTATTATTTGGAGCATCCCCATGTGCTTTTGAAGGCACTGGCGGCGGCTCTTAAAATGCTGTGGGCAGTGGATGTTTCGGATTGCCCGAATATCAGAGATTTGGATGAGGAACTGGCAGAGGCTAAGTATCGGGTGGAGAATGATTTGGTGGATATGGACAATGTAGAGCCCACCACCTTTGGGGAAGGCGGCTTTGAGAGTCCGGCACACTTGCTGCAGTGGTTGGAAGAAAATCGTCCGGAGAATGAGTTAGTCTTTTCCCATGGGGATTTCTGTTTGCCCAATGTGCTGCTGGTGAACGGTGAGGTGTCCGGCTTTATTGATTTAGGCGATGCAGGCGTAGGCGATAAATGGAGGGATATTGCTCTGTGCTACCGAAGCCTAAAACATAATTTTGATGGAAGTTTCGGCGGAAAAGTGTACGAGGACTTCAATACGGATTTGTTGTTTGAAGCGTTGGAGATTGAACCGAACCTGGAGAAGCTGAATTACTATATTTTGCTGGATGAGTTGTTTTAGGAGTGTGGGTTTGAAGCGGATTACGTTGTGGTAGATGGTCATCCTAAAGAGGCAAAAAATGACTGTGTAGGGTGAATGTTTGCTAGAGGATAGCGAGTGCGACGAGGAAAAGTAGTCCCAAGAGAGCGTAAAGCGGCTGTATGGGGTGAATGTTTGCTAGAAGATGGTGAGCATGAAGAAGAAAAGTAGTCCCAAGAGAGCGTAAAGTGGCTGTAAGGGATGATTATCAGCGAGAAGTAGGCGAGTGAAAAGGGAAAAAGTCATCCCAGGAGGGCAGAAGGTGGTTGTTTGGGATGAAATCATGCCATAATGAAGGAGAAAAGCGAGAAATGAATAGCTTGAATTTGGATAAAGCATGTTTGGAGGTGGCCAGGAGGCAGTTTTGCCTGGATATTGGTCTTCCTTGGGAAGAGTATGAGAAGAATAGAGAAAGACAAGTGCTGATTCAGAAGGCGGTGTACTCTCCGGGAACCATGGACATAGCCGACGAGGGTGCCCGCAATTATGCAGAGAAAAATTCTTTCTTTAGAGCGATAATTTGTCTGGGGCAGTTATTTATTTGCTGTGATGAGAGGATTTATGACTGGGTTGTGGAGCAGTATGGGCAGTGTAGGCCGGAGTGGTTTTGTAATTACAGAAGATTGCGTAAGCTGGATGAGAAACTTAGAGAATATGGACATGAGATTTATGATACGCATATTTATTTTTTGCCGGAGAATCGAGGAGCGAAAACTTGTGTAAAGTTGCCGGGGCTTGTTTGGTATGAACAGGAAGAAATCTCGCGGTTCAAGGAAAACAACCGCTTTAACCAAGCGCTCACCTTTTGGGAAGGACATCCGGATATGCTGGCAGTAGCTGCAATGAAGGAAGAATATAGAGCGAATAGACAGCCGAGAAATGAAAAGAATGATGAGGAAAAGGGCTGTGTGATGCAAGATGCTGTATGTAAAGACTTTGACCAAACACATATGTGTGGCATGGCAGGTGCCAGTCAGGACGGTGCGTACTTGTGGCAAATCGGTATTAATGTGGATAAAGATTACGCCGGTCAGGGATTGGGACACAAATTAGTCAGAACTTTAAAAGATGAAGTGCTACGCAGAGGACAAGTGCCTTTTTATGGAACCAGCGAATCTCATACTTTGTCTCAAACGGTAGGGCTTAAGGCCGGATTTGTGCCAGCCTGGACAGAAGTTTCGGTGAGGGAGATGGAGAAATAGTATGTATCGTTGCAGATTAACCTATGATGAGTGGAAGTGTATGCTTTCGAAGAATAGAATAGGGAAAAACTTTGAAACTGAAGAGTTTACCGGTTATCTGGGGCTGCTGGAGATTGATGAAGTCTCAGAACCGCAGATTTGGAAGTATCAGGGACAACCATTGCCAGTGTGTGATAATCATTATCGCTGGCTGACCATATTGCCGAGAGCGGACTTCTACTGTATCACCGTTATGATGAATGAAGAAGAACAGGTTCAGGTATGCTATATTGATATGATTGAAAAGCAGGGTTATGACGAGGACGGAGTACCGTGGTTTTATGATTTGTACTTGGATTTAGTGGTTTATCCGGATGGTACAGTAGTGGAAGATGATAGGGATGAATTGGAAAGTGCTTTGGCAGATGCGGAGATTACCAGGGAGCAGTATGAACTGGCGGTGAATACTTGTGAGAAGTTGCAAAGGGGGCTCCTTAAGGACAAGGATGAATTTCAGGCTTATGTACAAGGATTATATAAGCTTTTTAAGGGAGAGGAAGTTTAGATGAATAGAATTGAACTGGTACGGCAGCAGGTGAATGAAATATTACTTGGAATGACGGATGCGGAAGCACGCAGATGCGGTTATGTGCATTTGTATGGGGTGGCACAGGCATGCGCCATGCTTGCTATGAAACGCGGAGAAAATGTAGAGTTGGCAACGATTGCAGGTATGTTGCATGATATTTACTCTTATGCAAAAAAGGACATTACAGACCATGCTCACAAAGGTGCTGAGATGGCACGGGAAATATTGAAGAGAGCAGAGATATTTACAGAAGAAGAAACAGATTTAGTTTGTACAGCTATTTATTATCATAGTGATAAAACAATTATACATAATGTGTTGGACGAGATTTTAAAAGATGCTGATGTTTGGCAGCATATATTGTATAATCCTTTATTTAAGGTTAAGACATCAGAGCAAGAGCGGTATAATAAAATGCTACAGGAGTTCGGGATGTAGGAAAATGATGCTAATAAGTTCCGGTTTGCGATAACGCAGGGAAGGGATTGTTTGAGGAATAAATTATGGGAAGAATCGTTGCAATTGCCAGTGGGGATTTGGTGACCACAAAGGCGATTAATGAATATGCAATAAAGATGATTAAAGGTGCAAGTCGGAGGGTTTTGTTTGTGGGAACCGCCAGTTATGATGCTCCGGAATATATCGAGAATTTTACAAAAGCGTTTACGGAGCTTGATTGTGAGCTGCGTACCTTACAACTGACGGCAAAAGAGTATTCACATGAAGAGATACAGGAGTGCATTTCTTGGGCGGACCTTATTTATGTGGGTGGTGGTGACACCATCTTTATGATGAATGTCTGGAAGAAATTTAGCGTAGATGAATTGCTAAAGGAAGCTTATGCGAAGGATAGCGCTGTGTTAATGGGAATTAGTGCGGGGGCAATCTGCTGGTTTCAATGCGGTTGCACGGATAGCGAGTTGGCAGAGGTGAAACCGGGGGTAACGTATGGTTGGGCAAATGATATGCTGAATTTACAGCGGTATGCTTATTGCCCGCATTACGAGGATAGAGTGAAAGATTTTGCTGTCCTTTTAGAAGAAAAATCCATAAGCGGTCTTGCTTTTGAAAGTGATACCGCCTTTGTAGAGGAGAATGGAAAGGTTTATTATATCAAAAGCAACGAAGAGGCAAAGGCGTATCAGTTTTCTTATAAAGATGGCAAATATGAAAAAGAGGAGCTGCGTCTGGAGTTAGTGTAGTAGAAGAATTTCAATGTGAAAAATTGTGGGCGCGGAATATAATTTTGGGGTGTGTTAGAGGAGAGATAAACATGACAAAAGTAATTGCAATCTGTGGGAAAATTTGCAGTGGAAAAAGCTATTATGCAGCCAAATTTAAGGAAATAGAAAATGCTGTAATTTTGTCCTGTGATGAGTTAACCAAGGATTTGTTTGATAATGATTTGGGGGATAAGCATGATGAAATGGCCCTGCGAATTTGGGCGTACTTTCAGAAAAAGTCTGTGGAGCTGGTAAATATAGGTTGTTCGGTGATATTGGACTGGGGATTTTGGAGCCGGAAGAATCGAAAAGATTTGAGTGAGTTCTATCAGGAACAGAATATCCCATGCGAGTGGCACTACATTGATGTGGATGACGAGACTTGGAAGCGCAATATTGCAGAGAGAAATCAGCGAATTTTAGACGGTGAAGGTGGTTCGGATTATTATTTGGATGAGGGATTGATGGAGAAATTACTGTCCTTGTGGGAAGAACCTACCAAGGAAGAAATAGACGTGTGGTATAAGTTGGTAAGGAAGTAAAATGGACAAAAGACTAAAGCGTATCAGGGAAAGTGAAAGAAAGTCCCATGAGGAAATATATACGGATGAAAAGTTGTACGCCACGGATAGCTGGTTGAAAAAGCCTATAAAGACGGTGCGGGATATTGTGCCTTTATTTGAAGACTATGAGGAGCTTCGGGTTTTGGATCTGGGCTGTGGTGTGGGACGTAACAGCATTTATGTGGCAGAGTATTTTAAGGATAGAGACTGCATAGTAGATTGCGTGGATTTGCTGGAGATTGCTATTGAGAAGCTTCAGGAGAATGCCAGAGAGCATGATGTGGCAACAAGCATCAACGGAATTCAGAAGTCCATAGAGGAATATGTGATTGATGCCGGCTCCTATGATTTTATCATGGCGATTTCTGCATTGGAGCATATTGATACGGAGGCATCCTTTCAAAAGAAATTGGTGGAAGTCAGGGACGGATTACGGGAACAGGGCGTGGTTTGTCTGGTAATGAATTCAGAAGTAAGAGAGAAGAATAAAGATACCAGAGAAACGGTGGATGCCCAGTTTGAAGTAAACATTTCTACCTTGAAAATGCAGGGATATTTGCAGGAAGTATTTGAGGGCTGGAGTGTCCTTAAGACTACCGTGAGTGCTCAGGAATATGACATTCCCAGGGAGGGATTTGTCAGCCGATTGAATACCAATGTGGTAACTTTTGTAGCGAAGAAAAATTAGAGGAGGAAGTGTATATGTATTTATCAGAATATTGTGATGTGAAATATGAAGAAAATTACAATGTGGTATTTGTGAAATGGAAGAAGTTTTGTTGTAGAGAGGATTACAGAAAACCTCTGGAGTATGCATTGGAAATAATCGATAAATACAAGTGTGATTATGTGGCGGATACTCGAGATGGTTTTGAAAATATAGAGGAAGATACTAAATGGGTGGCGGATTACTTTATGCCCAAGGCGGTAGAGAAGGGTTGTAAATGTATCTATTTCATTATCGACAAAGATAATTCTTTGAAGGAAGAACTGGAAGGTCAGGCACAGGACTCGGCAGATTTGATAGAATTCAAATATATTTATGGGTTGGAAGAATTGAAGAGGATGTTGAATGTGGAATTAGATAAATTGGTGTAGTACTTTTACGGGAGAAACATTTATGAGCGACTTTAGTATCAACGAAATGCAGGAAATGCAGAAAGCTTTGCAGGAAAAATATAAAGACAAGTGGGAACCTATTTCAGCAGAAACCGGAAAAAACAAGCTACTCTGGATGATTGGGAAAATTGGCGAAGTGATTGATATTTTGAAGCAAAATGGCGGCACCAAGGCATCCACAGACGAAACGCTACGTAAGGATTTGGTAGAGGAATTGGCGGATGTTTTGATGTATTACAATGATGTACTGCTCTGCTATGGGATTTCTGCGGAAGAATTAAAGGAAGTTTACAAAGAAAAGTTTGAAAAAAACATGAAACGGTGGTAGATTAATAGAGACTTATAAATTATTGAATTTTGGGGAGAATATTATGGCAGCAACAAGTTGTGACTCTTGTGCGAATTATGTATATGATGAAGATTATGATTGCTATTGTTGTATGGTAAATCTGGATGAGGATGAAATGTATCGTTTTTTGTCCGGAAGTCAGTGGGAATGTCCTTATTACAGTGCGGACGATGAGTACGCAGTGGTGCGGCATCAGATGTAGAGGTGCACAAAGTATGACACAGAGTGCCGGAAAAGGTGCGGTATCGGATGTAAAATATTGTAAAGAAAATCCCGAAACATCGTAAAATTGAGCAGGATATTCTATGGTAAAGATGGAGTTAGTATGATAAAATACATCAAACAAATTTGTATAATATTGGGAATTTGTCTGTTGGCGGAGCTAATGGAGTATTTCATTCCACTGCCTGTTGCGGCAAGCATTTACGGATTGGTATTAATGTTGATTGCCCTTATGACAAAGATTGTTCCCTTAAAAGAAGTAGAAGATGTGGCAGATTTTTTGACAGGAAATATTGCCATTTTGTTTATTCCGCCCACTGTGGGCATTATGGCCAGTGTGGAGGAGATTAAGCAAATTCTGATTCCCCTTTTAGTAATATGTATCTCAACCACCCTTTTGATTATGGGAGTGACCGGTTGGGTGGCACAGATTATTATTCGTAAGGGAAAAAAATCATAGTTTTTCTTAGGGAGGAAAAAAATGAGCGAAAACAAAATGTATGCCCTTCATATGGGCAAGGCGAAATGTGCCGTTGATTTAGGGGACGGTTCCGAACGAGGTGAGTATGTAAGTCAGGATTATATTTTACATACTTTGGGCAGACCTCACAGAAGTATTTCTTTGATGTATTGCTACTACCCCTTGGATGAAGGTTGGCCGGGCAGAGCAAGTGTGGTACATGCCAACCCTGATGTATCTTTTGCGTGGGATTATCCATATGATGATTACTTTACCTACAAGGGTGGTTTGGGCGGCAACACTGACGGAGAACCTTTTAACTACATGAGAGAAATTCGTCAGCATGGTCAGGATGTTACACTTACTTTGACAATTGACCCCCATGTGACCGATGAACATTTAATTGCCATTGCTAAGGATTTAAAGTCCTTTGGCCGTTTAATGCTTCGTATTAATCACGAGGCAACAGGAAACTGGTTTAGCTTTAACAGACGTTGTACTTATCAAGAGGTGGCAGATTTTTATTGTCGTGCTCATCGTATTATTAAAGAATATGCACCTAACGTGCAGACCATTCTTTGTACCGGTGGTGTGGAAGAAAACGGAAAAATCGAAAAAGAGGAAGAATTTGCCGAAGCAGTTCGTTGTACAGATATGTGGTCCATCGACAAGTATTTTGCTCTGCATTGGGGCTGGCCTTTTGATGTGGCAGAGCGTGGCGGAAAGACCCATAAAAGAGAGAATATTAGAGAAATTTATGAGTATACTAAGAAGAGTTATGAGCGATTTTCAGAGCTTTGCGGCGGTATCAAGAAGCCTATGATGATGAGCGAGGTAAACGCAGATGGTGATGTTGTGGGCCCTTATGATCAGGCGGCAATGGTAAAGGAGTTCTGCGATATTTTGAAGGAAGAGAATGCTACTTGGTTTACCAATTTCTCCATGTATCAGTTCCGTGACAGAGGACGTTTGGGCCTTGAAATAGAAGATCCCAACAATTCGGAGGTTGGTATCGCACAGCCTATATTGGAAACCTACAAGGAAATTATTCATGATGAGTATTTCCAGCCTGCAATGACCATAGGAGAAGAGGTTCAGTTACCCCTTACTTTACGCTGGGGTGGTGCGGAAGATGCGGAAGGTATTGCGATTCCCATTCATTTTGATAGCAATCCACATTTCTTTGAATTGGTATTTGAAGATGATTCCAATCTGATGATAGAGATTAACGGTAGATGGTTCTACAAGTCTCCAAAGGCAAAAACCATTGATGTAATGAGTGCGTTCTTTAAGAAGCCCATTACCGATCCCTGTGATTTGACATTGAAGATATTTGCACCCCCTGCAACCGGTGAAAACGATATTTCTACCGAAGACGGTTTGTATAACAGCTATACGACCATCGAAAAATTACCAAAGATTCGACTGAGATTTGAGCCGGTGGAGTTGGCGAAGTAAAAAGACATATGATGGATATGCCGGAGAAGTGAAAGAATAAGGAAAAGAACTATGAAAGACATGTTAACCGGTTCGGTCTACTTTGGGGTAGTGCTGACCTTGATTTGTTATGAAATCGGTTTATTGATTAAGCGCAAGGTAAAGGTTTCTATTGCCAATCCTTTGCTGATAGCCTCCATCCTTATCATTGCGGTATTGGTGGGGGTAGGTATCGATTATGAAACCTACAAGGCCAGTGTACAACCTATTAATTTTTTGCTGACACCGGCTACCGTGTGTCTGGCGATACCTTTGTATCGTCAGTTAACACTTTTGAAGAAATATCCCGTCGCTATCTTCGGTGGAGTGCTTTCAGGTGTGTTGAGTGCCATGATAAGCATCTTTTTGATGAGCTTGGCTTTTGGGCTGAATCATGAGCAATATGTGTCCATTTTGCCCAAATCGATAACCACAGCTATTGGTATCGGTATCTCCGGTAAAATGGGCGGTATAGTGACGCTGACCGTTATTGCTATTAGTATTACAGGAATTTCCGGCACGGTGTTGGCGCAGTGGTGGCTGAAACTCTTGCGTATTGAGGAGCCGATTGCAAAAGGACTGGCTATCGGAACCGCATCTCATGCACTAGGAACCACGAAGGCTATGGAAATGGGTGAGATTGAAGGTGCTATGAGTAGTCTTTCCATTGTAGTGACCGGAATTTTGACGGTAATTGCGATTCAAGTTTTTGCACCGTTGCTATAACGGATGTTGAAAGGTTGACAAAAGATAAGGAGCATCTATGACTGTTCTGTGCAAGCTCTCGGAGGATGCATTAGTACTACTTAAGTTACAAGAGTATGTGTTAGGCAAAAAATCACAACTGTTTGAGCGTAAGCGAGTTTTGTGATTTTTTGCCTGTTTTTAACAAGAATCTTGTAACTTTAGAAGTACTTGCGTCCGAGAAACAGCGCACGGAATAGTCATTGATGCCCCGAGCAGTTTGCCATCTGCACTTTCTGCTTCTACATAGTATTTCTGGGCTTATTCTTCTAACAATATGGTAACCCTGCTTTGAATAATCTCTGCTACCTGTTCGGCGGTTTTTTGCCCACTAAAGAATGCCTGAACTTCTTCCTGAATAATTGAATTGATCTGCTTATACTCGTTTTTATTCGGTACACATTGTTCGGCCAATTCTATATACTCTTTCACATACGAACTGCCGTCTTCCTTGCCGTCTAATTCTATTACTGATGATTCAGATGTGAAAAAGACAGGGACGGGTTCTTTATTACCATATAGCATAACTGCATCTTTCACGTTGTCAAGAAGAACATCCTTTCTTATCCAATTCAGTGCATATTTCTTTTGCGTAGAATAATCCACTAAATATCTTAGGAAGTCATTTGCTTCCATGCTCTTGGAGGATTGACTGCTAACGGCAACACAGCCATCATAAAATTCAAAAAAGCTTCCCTGCTTGCTTTCGGAAGGGTAGCCTACGCAGTAGTAATCTTCTCCAAGCATAGCTTTAACGCTACTAAAATATTTAAAATCTCCCGAGAACCCATAGGCAAGGCTCTTGCCGTTACGTAGATCTTCTAATTGTTCTTCGGTCTCCCGGTAAGTATCATGGGTAGCTTCTTGGCCATATTTCTTGCAATAGTCCAAGAGCGTTATAAATTTGTCGCTGTCAAAATAGCAGGTTTTTGTTTCAAGATTTACAAAACCTGAATTGGTAATATCTTTTAAGGCCAAATCATGCAACATTTGCTCCGGCGTATAGGTATAAGGATATGCTAGGAAGCTTTCTATGGGGTCGCCGACTTCTTCACGATTTTTGATTAACTCTAAAACCTCCTGTAAGTTCCAATCTTCATCGTTCCAAACCGCATTTGATACAAACAGCGTGTTTAGGGTGGCTTCACAGGTAATCCCCACAAGCTTATCTTCAACCGTTCCGTAATCCAATACGCCGGGATAAATCTGTGCCTTTGTATCATTGGTTAATACGGTTGATAAATCAGATAATGCCCCTGCATGATAAAAGGATATTAAATCGCTCCGGTCTACTACCAGGATATCGGGACCGTTCCCTTCCGTTATGTCAGTGAATAACTTGTTCATGGCATTGTCATCAAGTTTTGAGACTTGGCTTATTTTTATTCTTACGTATGGGTGTCTCATACTATAAGCGTTTGCACACTCTTCTATATAGCGACTCATAGTAGTGATACATAATTCAAGCTCAACTATTTCTTGGGGAGGTTCATTTTTTAGCTTGACAACATAAGGATTTCTGCCGGTGCGTATTAAAAATAATTCGTTCTTATCATTCATCCATAAATAGTCATATATTGCTTTTTCTATTTTGTCGCATACGATTTCGGTATTTCCGTCCGTCACATTCCAACATTTTAAGCCTTTATTGTCTACAAAAAATGCTTGACCATAACTGCTAAAGGCCGCACCACCAGACCAATATAGTTCACCATTGTACAAACGTTTTTGGCTTGTCCCATCATAAGTCACTATGGTTCTGGTGCCATCTCCGTTAGAGTAATCATAAACCGGTTCTCCCTCCGGAAGCTTTCCCTTAAAACATAAATTTGTTCTGTTTTGCGGTGTAATAATCTCCGAAAGAGCCCCATCAGCATTTACCACAAAAATGCTTAGCATTTCCCAATCCATGATAAACATATTTCCTTTTGCGTCTTTATGAAACGCTCCGGGCATTGTATAAATGGAACAATTAAAATTGTTTTCTGATAAAACCGCGGACACATCCATAACACTTATCACTTGTCCATCCGGCTGTGCATTGATCACATAAAATGGTGGAAGCTTTTGAGCTTCCTCCATTCCTTGTACCAGAAAAGAAAAAACTCCATCCACACAGTCCATTTCTACAATATGGTAAGTAAGCTGTTCCATTCCCTGTATTAGAGGCTCAAAACCGGTAATGGTCTCGTTCCATTTAAGCGAAAAAGGGAGAGTTTTCCATTCGTCTAGGTTCATATCATATTTAGTCAGAAGATATTTTCTGGAGCGATTACCATCATCCCCGGTTTCCCAAATTTCCGTAAATTTCCAAAAACAATTGTTATCTACAGCATATAAGAGAACTCCTAATTCCCCTTCCATTGATTGTGGCCGGAAATCCTCTGTATATTTTTCCACACTCCAGGAATCCGATTTCTGTGGTTCCTGCGCGGCGTTTATCCAGACGGTATCCAGTAAATTGATTTTCGCTTTCGTTATTTCGGGTGTGTTTGCCGGTTCGGACGGGTTGGACGGTGTCTGTCCGCAGCCGGTTAATAAGACTATGTAAATCAGTAGCAGGGAAAAAAGTTTTTTCATGGCAAGATTCTCCTTTCGGTTCATTTGCAGTTTTGTATCTGTTTTCAGTATAGCACAAAAGGGGAAACCGTTTTTTTACAATTCACTTACGAAAACTTACAAGTTTCTTAAGGACCCGTTTTGCGCCCGATTGTAATTATTGTACGAAGGAATAGTGTTAAAAAAAGGCAATATTGACATAGTATTTTGGTGGGAAGTGTGGCAAAATAGTGTTAATATGTTTCTGAAATTTTGTAGGGGAGAAATCAGGGATGAAAATAACAAGGGAAATGAAGTATGAATACAAAAACGCACCCATTCCGGGTGGCGGATATGTGACAGGGTTTGCGTATCATCAGGCACAGCAGGGAATTCTGTATGCCCGCACAGACATTGGCGGGACCTATCGCTATGATGAAAAGGAAAAAAAATGGATTAGTCTGATCGGTCATGTTACCCAGGAGAATTTGGATGAGACTTATCCCATCGCTATTGCGTTGGATGAGAAGTATCCGGAGCGTCTGTATATTGCCAGCGGAATCATGAAAAATGGGTATGGCATGCTCAGTATTTCCGAGGATTACGGTCAAACTTTTACATACAAAAAAATACCTACCATGGTACATGGCAATTTAAGTGGTCGTGGTACCGGTTATCGTCTGGTAGTGGACAAGAACGATAGTAATATTTTATATTTTGCCAGCCAGAAGGGTGGTTTGTGGAAAACAGCCGACAGAGGAGATACATGGGAACGGTTGCCCATGGAAGAGGACTATACCACTTGTGTGTGGGTATCCGATGATTCCAAGACCATTGTGGTAGGTACCGCAGGATACACCACCAGAGTGAACGATTCCCTAAGGGGACATAGTTTATATGTATCTTATGACGCTGGTGTCAGTTTTGAAAAGCTTATGATGCCGGAAAATGTGATTGTGGAAGACAGCAAGATGAATGGTCTGGTGGCGTCCCGTTATGATTATGACGGCAAATACTTATATATGACCTTGAATGTTACCGGACGTTGGAATTATATCGTGGATTTGGGCTACAGCTGTGATACCGGAGATGTAATTGGCGGTAAGGTAGTTCGCTACTATTTTGAAGATGGTAAAATCGCAGGGTATGAGGATATTACACCGGATCAGGACGGTAGTCTTACCACGGAGTACTTGAATCACGGATTTGGTGGTATTTGCTCTTGCAAGAGCAAACCGGGACTTCTGGCGTGTAGCACTCTTTGTAGGGAAAAGGACTACCCGGAGGCAGTTTATGTATCTGAGGACTATGGTAATACCTGGCGTGTGAGTCTGTGTGGTTTGGAGGAAGGCGGCATATACTTCCGTACTTCCTATATGTTGCCTAAGTATAATGGCAATCACAGTCTCCTACACTGGCTGAGTGATGTAAAGATTGATCCTTTTAACCCTAACAAATTGTGGTTTAATTCCGGAACGGGCGTATTTACCACGGATGCCCTTCTTTCAGATAATCCGGCTTACCATGATTGGTGTGACGGTATCGAGGAAACGGTGCATTTGAATGTGTACGCACCTTTAAGCGGAGATATGCAGCTTGTAGATATTGTAGGTGATTTGGGAGGATTTGCCTTTAGGGATTTGGACAAGCCCTGTGAGAATTCCTTTGATGATGAGAACGGTAATCGCTATATTACTTGTATCAACGCGGATATCTCGGATACAAACAGCAACTTGGCGGTGATTACCGCCAGAGGAAACTGGACCGGCAAAACCAAGGGCGGTTTGATTCGTACAGAGGATGGATTCAAAACCTTTCAGCGTATTCCTATGCCATTGGGCATTGGGGGCAAGATAGAGGAGCAGTTGCGTATTATCGAAACGCCAAATGTGAATGCAGGTTGGGTGGCAATGTCTCCTGACGGACAAAATATTGTATGGAGTATTGCGAAGGGAATTTTACTACCCTTAGATATGGTGATTGCCAGCAGAGACGGCGGCAAGACCTTTAAACAGGTAGAAGTATTTGATTTAAATGGTAGCAGGGTAAGTGATGGACTTTTGAAGGTGTTCTCCGATAGAGTGAATTCGAGTCTGTTCTATGGTTTCGGTGGAGAAGGTCAGTTGTATGTGAGCAAGGATGGAGGCTTTAGTTATCATCAGAAGTATCCTCTTGCAAAGGCAGCCTTTGGTAGTGAGGGCAAGGAACGTTCTTTGTTTGAAATGATTGTGGAAGAGTGTAACGACCAAGAGGTGGAACATATTATTGATTTCCCGGCAGTACATTTTGGAAAAATCGATACAGCCAACAAAACGGAAGTGCGTGGCGTGGCTGGGGAACAGGGTGTGTTCTATATGGCATTAGGCAAGGAAGGCCTGTGGAAATATTACTATGACAGCGATGAAGACAGTATTACCTGCGTGAAACTTATGGCGCCTGGAGACTATTGTTTTAGAATGGGTCTGGGCTTGGGCAGACCGGGAGGTACCTATATAGGAGAGCCTAAGGCTATTTATTTCTCCGGTATTGTGGATGGAGAATATGGTTTCTATCGTACCTTGGATGAGTGCAAAACTTATGAGCGTCTGAATAAAGCAGATCAAATGTATGGAGAAATCAACAGTATGGATGCTGATAAGCGTGTATATGGAAGATTTTTCCTGGCAACAGGTTCTAATGGAGTGAAATACGGAGAACCGGTGAAATAGAGGAGGATAATTATGCATATTTTAATTGAAAATAACCGATTGATCATTGGAAGTGGCAAACAGACGCTGTGGCTGGAGCCTTGGGGAAAGAATTCCTTTCGCGTACGTATGACCGGAGAGCCGGTTATGGATGCAAATGATTGGGCGCTGACGGAAAAGGTGGAGGAATGTCAGGCTGAGATTACCGTGGAAGAAGTGGATACCACGGATCCTTGGTATGCTACCGAGGAGTTTGCGCATTATCATTCTAAAGGCAAGATTTATACTGTGAAAAATGGCAAGATTACAGCAATAATCAGTCCGGAGGGCTGGATTAGCTATTACAACCAGAAGGGTGAGCTTTTAACCGAGGAATACTGGCGCAATCGTAACCGTATTAACCGTTATTGTGTGCCTTTGCGTGTGGATGCCCGTGAGTTAAAACCCATTCAGGGCAGTACGGATTTTGAATTAACAGCACGTTTTGAGGCTTTTGAGGATGAGAAGATTTTCGGTATGGGGCAATACCAGGAGAAGAATCTGGATAAAAAGGGTGCTTGTCTGGAGCTGGCGCATAGAAATTCGCAGGCTAGTGTACCGTTTATGATTTCCAGCAGAGGCTATGGATTCTTTTGGAATAACCCGGCGATTGGAACCGCTACCTTTGCTACCAATAAGACCGAGTGGTATGCAAAGAGCACCAAGAAGCTGGATTACTTTATTACGGCAGGAGATACTCCTTTTGAAATCGAGGAGCAGTATTCGGCAGCAACTGGTCGTACTCCTATGATGCCGGAGTACGGTCTGGGTTATTGGCAGTGTAAGCTTCGTTATCGTACCCAGGACGAAATTCTGGCAGTGGCAAGAGAACATAAGCGTCGCGGACTTCCCATGGATGCCATTGTAGTGGACTTCTTCCACTGGACCCTGCAGGGGGAGTTTAAATTTGAGCCTAGGGATTGGCCGGACCCGGATGCCATGGTAAAGGAATTGAAGGAGTTGGGCATCGAGACAGTGGTTTCCGTATGGCCTACCATTGATGAACGTAGTGAAAATTTCGGAGAAATGGCCGATAAGGGATATCTTGTAACTCCTGACCGAGGCAACTCCTACCATATGTCATGGATGGGCAATACCGTATTTTATGATGCCACCCATCCCGGTGCACAGAAGTTTGTCTGGGAGAAATGCAAGGAAAATTATTACAAGAAGGGGATCCGTTGCTTCTGGCTGGATGAAGCAGAGCCGGAGTATGGTCCCTATGATTTTGACAATTACCGCTATTATGCAGGGCCTGCTTTGCAGTGTACCAATACATATCCTGTAGGCTATGCAAAGGGATTTTATGATGGTTTGAAGGCAGAGGGCGAGACTGACATTTTGAGCTTGGTGCGTTGCGCATGGGCAGGCAGCCAGAAGTATGGTGTGCTTACCTGGTCCGGCGATATTCATTCTTCTTTCCGTGCCATGAGAGAGCAGCTGCAGGCCGGGCTTAATATGTGTGTAGCAGGTATTCCCTGGTGGACTTCCGATATCGGTGGTTTCCTGGGTGGAAATATTAAGGATGAGCACTTCCAGGAACTTTTGGTAAGATGGTTTGCCTGGGGGGCATTTTGTCCGGTATTCCGTATGCATGGAGAACGTTCTCCTTGGCATGAAAGAGAGCAGGAGTTCATCAACAATGTGCGTCAGCTGACTTCCGGTCAGGACAATGAAGTGTGGAGCTTTGGCGAGGAGAATTACAAGATTCTCACCAAGTACCTATTTATTCGTGAGAGACTTCGTCCTTACATTCGCGAGTGCATGAAGAAGGCAAGTGAGACCGGTGCACCGGTAATGCGTCCGTTGTTCTTTGATTTTGCAGAGGATAAGCAGTGCTGGAATGTAGAAGATGCGTACATGTTTGGACCGGATTTATTGGTAGCGCCTGTGATGGAAGAAGGAGCAAGAGAACGCAAGGTTTACCTGCCCGCAGGCTGCAAGTGGACCGATGCCAACACCAAGGAAGTATATGAGGGCGGCCAGTATGTAACCGTGCCCGCACCTATTGATGTAATTCCGGTATTTGTAAGAGAAGGAAAAGTGTACGAGATATATTAAGAGAAAAAGAAAGGCATTGCGTGACTACCATAGGCAATACACGCAATGCCTGATTTATTTAAAAACCATAATCCGAATCGATGATACCGAAATCCTTACCCTTGTAGTTCCAAATAGCTCTACCGATACCATGTTTATCAAATACAGAGTGAATATCCGCAAGCCATCTCTTAGTATCTTCCTTAGCTGCCAGTTCGATTACACCGTATTCTCCGCAGTACAGAGGTACGTCGTATTTTTCAGCCGCTGCAATGGCCTCTTCAAAAAGAACTTCAAAGTATTCGGGGCCGATGGTAGAGAGTTTTTCATGAAAAATAGCGCCCATCATTTCTTTGGGGTAGTTTAAGCTTTCACGGCGATATACCTCCAAAGGTGCCGGATAGCTCATTTCGAAATCAGCGGGCATACCTGCTACCCAGTAGGCTTTCTGGTGTGTAAAAATCAAAGGGTCGTAGCAGTGGAAGTTGTACACAATTTTGTTATCGTAGGGAGCGTCCAAAAGTGCTACACTGGTTACGTTATTATAATTTACGCCACCCACAACAATTGTGGTTTCAGGTGCAATGGCACGAATGTGCTCAATAGCCTTTTTAGCTACACCGTTCCATGCTTCATAAACTTCTTTCAAAACAACTTCATTTAAAAGTTCAAAGGCAACAAGCTCGTGTTCAGCACCAAAGCGGCTTGCGATATTTTCCCATAAACTAAAGAAACGAGCCTGTAAAGCTTCATCATAAAAGAATTTTTGACGGTCCATATCTTTGAGCGGGTCAAAGGAGTAACCATACACCTCGTGCACGTCGATAAGCATATGAAGACCATATTTCTTACACCAGCCCAAACAGTCAAAAAGATGCTGATAACCACTTTCGATAACCCGGCCTTCCTCATCCTCAAGGACATTATAATCTACCGGAACTCTTACATGATCAAAACCCATTTCGGAGATTCTCTGAATATCCTTTTCCTGAATATAAGTGCTAAAATGCTCCTCAGAATAAACAGCAAACTGAGAAATCCATCCCCCTAAGTTTACGCCTTTCATAAAGCCTTTAAATTGTTTCATAAAAGTTACCCTCCTATATTTATGTTTTTTGTTATGCCTCATGCTTTCATCATATACAATGGAATAAAAATGTGATACAATAAAACGACCATTTATAAAACAATTCAATCAAACGAAAAGAGGGGAATACGGAGATGGATTTAGAACGAAAACAATTAACGGAGCAACTCTTCTTAAATAGGGAATACAGGATTTCGCATCCCACCTATGATAGCGAGTTGGATTTTTATAATATCATATGTGGCGGGGATATAGAACGGTTGAAGGCTATTTATGCGGAGGATGCTTTTTTTGGCAATGAAAGGGGTGTTTTATCAAAGAATCCGGTGCGAAACGCCAGATATCATTTAATTGTGACCGTTACCATGGTCACCCGTTTTTGTATTGAAAAAGGGATGAATGAGCAAAAGGCGTACGGAATGAGTGATATTTATATTCAAAAGGCTGATGCGGCGATGAGTGTAGCAGAATTGAGTGCACTTTACAGAAAGCTGGTATTTGATTTTGCAGGGGAAATGGCAGAAATCCAAAAGGGGGAAGCACTTACTAAAAATCTTCGTCTGGCGTTAGATTATATTTATAATCATCTGAACGAGCGTATTAGTGTCAGAGATATTTCTGAAGCGGTCGCTATTAGTGAAAGCCAGCTTAGAAGAGATTTTCAGACCTATTTATCTACTACACCTTCAAGCTTTGTGCAGGAAAAGAAAATTGAATTTGCCAAGAACCGATTGGTTTATTCAGACATTACTTATGTGGACCTGGCAAATGACCTGGGGTTCGCCTCCCACAGTCATTTTATTAAAATATTTAAACAGCATACGGGAATGACGCCCATGGAGTATCGGAATAAAAAATATCGCAAGCATTTTTTGAAGGAGTAGGGCATATCCTGGGTATTATTTTACAAAATGGGCATAAGGTTAAAGGAATGCATATGTGAAAAGGCAGTTTAGGTAAATAGGATGTTAAATTATTTATGGGCATTGATGATTCTGGTGGGAATTTTTTACGGAGTACTGACAGGGAATATTGCAGAGATTACGGAGGCAGCCCTTGACAGCTCCGGAGAGGCGGTTTCATTATGTATTACCATGGCGGGAATTATGGCCTTTTGGATGGGACTTATGGAGATTGCCACAGAGGCAGGGATTGTAGAAAAGATGACGGGTGCTATGAGACCGGTGTTGCGTTTTCTGTTTCCGTCGTTGGCACCCGAGAGTAAAGCAGCGCATTACATTGCAACCAACATGGTGGCGAATATTCTGGGACTTGGCTGGGCCTGTACGCCTGCCGGCTTGAAAGCTATGGAGGAGCTAAAGAAAATAGAGGAAGCGAAAGGCAATTTTCATGTGGCCAGCAAAGAAATGTGTACCTTTCTTATCATAAACATATCCTCCCTGCAGCTTATCCCGGTGAATATGATTGCCTATCGCAGTCAATATGGAAGCGTAAGTCCTACTGCTATTGTGGGTCCGGCAATTCTGGCTACTCTGATAAGTTCGATAGCAGGAGTACTTTTTTGTAAGGTTGCGGAGAAAACCACCGTGTGAAAAGGAAAATATAAGGGAAGTAACATATTCTTGACAAGAAAGTACATGTAATTTATACTAATTCTGTATAATTAGTCGAAATGTGGATGATTATGCGAATTATGGCGATATTAGTGTGGTTTGGAGAACTATTAATATTTTCATGAGGAATAAGGAGGAGAATGAAGAAATGTTTTGTGAAGAATGTGGCAAACAGATTGCAGACGGCGACAAGTTCTGTGATCAGTGTGGTTGGAAAGTGCCTGAAGCAGAAGCACCTGCAGTAGAGGAAGCACCTGTAGTAGAGGAAGCGCCTGCAGTAGAAGAAACACCTGCAGCAGAGGAAGCACCTGCAGTAGAGGAAGCACCCGTAGCAGAGGAAGCGCCTGCAGTAGAGGAAGCACCTGTAGTAGAGGAAACACCGGTAGTGAATGCTACACCTGTAGCAGCTCCTATCGAAGCACCGGTTGCACCTGTAGTAGCAGAAGCTCCTAAGGCAGAAAAGCCTAAGAAAGAAAAGAAGGGTTCCGGCAAGGCAGCATTTCTTGTGATTGCAACGGTAGTTATCGTGATTGGTCTGTTGATTGCTTTTAACTATAAGGCATTAGCAAACTTTGCACATAAGACCTTCGATTCACCGGAAAAGTATTACGCTTACATTGAAGGACAGCAGGTAGAAGAAATTGTTGATACTTATATGCTCTATTATGATGAATATTTTGTGAATACTTTGTTTGCGATGAATGATAAGAGCGTAGAAGCAAATATCAGTGTAGAGTTCAGCGAAGATTTGCGTGACCTTATGAGTATGAGCGGAGTTGACTTTGATTGGCTTGAGGCTGCAAACATCGGTATGAATATGAGCATGACCGAAGACGGCATGAGCATGGGCATTAAGGGTGGTGCCAATAAGGTAGATTTAGCATCCATGAATATTCTTATGGATTTTGCAGATGAGATGATGTATATGCAGGTTCCGGAATTGAACAAGACATATATGGGTGCTGATTTTGGAGATGCTGATATTAGTATTGATGAAGATATGTGGGAACAGTATGACGCACTGAAGCAGTATATTCCCGAAAGCAAGGAATTAAGAAAGCTTCTTGTAAAGTATGCAAACATTGCACTCGGAGCTGTTGAGGATGTTGACAAGAGTACCGAAAAGGTAAAAGTAGGCGACATTACTCAGAATAGTACTGCATTGGAGGTAACTTTTGATAGCGACACCGTGCAGGCTATGTTAGAAGCAGTGTTGGAAGAAATGCTGGAAGACAAGGATTTAGAGAAACTCTTTGTTAAAGTAATGGGAATGGCAGAAGAAGTTGATTATCCTGTAGATCCTGATGATATGTATGATCAATTTATTGAGACCGTAGAAGAAGCATTAGACAATATCGAAGACTTCGACATGGGCGATTTTGAAATGGTTATGATCGTATATGTTGATGGAGAAGGTAATGTAATCGGAAGAGAAGTAGAAGCCGAGGGCATGAAGGTTACTTATTTAATGCCTGAAAAAGGTTCTAAGTTCGAAATGGAATATGCGATTGAAATGGAAGAGTACGGTGAAATCATCGATATTTCCTTAGAAGGCGCAGGTAAGAAGAAGGGCAACAAGATTAGCGGTGAGTTCGAAGTGAAGTACGAAGGCATCTCTTTTGCTGATATTGTAGTGGACGGTTATGACATTGAGAAGGCAAAGAAGGGTGAAAGTGTTGGTAGCTTTACCATCAGTGCTTCTAAGTCTTTGAAAAAGTTAACAGACTCATCCTTGAGTTCTTCAGATGCAGCTTTGGCAGCAACCATTATGGAGTACAGCCTTCAGATTGATATGGACACCGATTTGAAGGGTGGTACCGTATCCTTTACCGTTTTAGACGGCGAGGATGTATTTGCGAAGCTTACAGTAGAAGCTAAGACCGGCAAGGGTACCAAGCTTTCTGTTCCTTCTGATAAGGACGTTTTAGATCCTAATGACGAGGACGATATGGAAGAGTGGGTTGAAGGTGTAGATTGGGATAAGTTCATCAAAACCTTAGAGAAGGCTGAAATACCTGATGACTACATCGAAGAGTTGGAAGATTTAATTGATGAGTTAGATTAATATTGAGTTGAAATGATAATGGAGGGCTTGTTGTGGAGTTGGTAATCAGCCATGTAAAAAAGGATTTCAAGAACAAACCAGTATTGCAGGATATTGAGTTATCCGCAAAGAAGGGAGAGTGCATCGGAATTCTTGGTGGCAATGGTTGCGGCAAAACAACATTGCTCTCCATTTTAGCTGGTGTATTAAAAGCAGATGGGGGTAGTGTCTGCATTAATGGTAGGGAATTGTTGGGGAACAGAGAATACTGTAATGAAGCAGTGGGCTATGTACCCCAGGGTACCCCGCTATTTGAGGAGCTAACAGCGAAAGATAATCTTCGCTTGTGGTATGAGAAAAAGGAATTGGAAAAAGAGCTGGAAGAAGGCGTACTTGCTATGCTCGGAATACCCGAGTTTTTAAATGTGCAGGTAAGCAAAATGTCCGGTGGTATGAAGAAAAGACTTAGTATCGGTTGCGCTGTGGCAGGCAGACAACCGATTCTTCTGTTGGATGAGCCCACAGCGGCTTTAGACTTGGTTTGTAAGCAAAAGATTTGGGACTACCTTGCAGATTTTTGCGGTAAAGGTGGTATGGTTTTGTTAGTAACCCATGATGTTCAGGAAATTGAGCGTTGTGATAAATGTTATTTGATGAGAGAAGGAAAGCTTGTTCCCTACGCTTATGCCGGAGATGTGCGTGAGTTAGTGGAGCAGTTGAAATAGATGAAGCATGAAAAAAGTAATCAGGTATTTTAGAGTACAGTTAAAAAGAGTGGTTCATTCTTTGCCGGCAGTATTCCTGGTGACCCTGGTGTTGGTGGCTTCGGTTGCACTGATTGCCAAAGGGCTGCTTACGGACAAATTATCGGATGATAACCGCCAAAAAGTAGAGGTTGGTATTTGTGGTGACTTGACAGATAGCTATTTGGGAATTGGTGTGTTGGCAGTGCAGCAGCTGGATTCTTCCCGTTTTGCCATTAATTTTCACACTTTGGAGGAAGAGGAAGCCAGGGAGAAGTTGCTTGATGGTGAGCTGACAGCCTATTTGGTGATCCCGGACGGCTTTGTGGATTCCGTGGTAAGCGGTGAAAATTTCAGCGTACGTTACTATACTGCCAACAGTCAGATGGGTCTTGGAACCATGCTGATGAACGAATTGGCAAATATTATTTCAGAACTTGTTACAAAATCCCAAAGTGCCATTTATGGCATGCAAAATTTGTGTGAGGATTATGGCAGGTATGATATATACTGGGATGTAACCAATGAGTTGAATTTAGAATATATCGATATTATTTTGTCCAGACAACTTTTGTTTGAAGTGGAAACTTTGGGTGTGTCAAATGACTTATCTATGCAGGCGTATTATATTTGTGGATTTGCAGTTTTGTTCTTTATGATTTTTGGAATTAACGGCTGTCCTATTTTTGTGAGAAAGGATATGTCTTTGGCAAGGCTAATGTCTGCTAACGGAGTGGGGAGTTTTTATCAGGTCTTGGTAGAGTTTGTGACCTATCTGGTGCTGGTGAGCGTGTGCATGCTCAGTGTGTTTGCGGTGCTGGCGGGAGTATGCCAGTTTACGGATTTTGCAGTCCCGGAATGGAGAAGGGTTGATTTTGCTACAGTTTTTGGTTTTGGTGTGGCTTTAATGCCTGCGATTTTTATGTTGACTGCTATGGCACAGTTGGGACATGAGTTGTCAGGAAACATTGTATCGGGTATGTTAATTCAGTTTTTGACAACTGTAAGTATGGGTTATGTTTGTGGTTGCTTTTATCCCGCATCATTCTTCCCGGAAGGAATTCAAATTATAGGCAGGTTATTGCCTCCGGGTGTGGCTATGAAGTATGCATCCCAATATATGATAGATGAGGTTAGTGTCCTCCCTGTTTTGGGAATGATTTTCTATATGGTGCTGTTTGTTGCACTGACATGGCTCTTACGCCAAAGAAAATTGGAGCAAAGATAAGGACCGAAAGGCGGCAAGGTTAAGTGAAGAAAATAAGCAGAATGTTTTTGTGGCTTATGCTGTTTAATAAGCGACTACTGAAAAAAATCAGTTTTCTGATTATATTGTGCTGTATTCCCTTGCTGGTGCTGGGCGTCAACCTGATGGCGAAGCAGGAAAGCGGTATTCTAAGGGTAGTTTTATGCCAGGAGGACGCAGATGATTTGTCCGAGCAGATTGTTTTAGACCTGCTGCAAATGGAAAGTGCCCTCTCCTTTGTGGAAGCGGAAACGGAGGAAGAGGCAATCGGATTGGTACAGATGAATAAGGCGGATGCGGCTTGGATTTTCCCTGAAGATTTTGAAGGCACAATGGGAGACTATTTTCAGGAAGGTATTTGGGACGAACCATTCCTTCGAGTGGTGGAAAAAGAAGACAATGTTATGCTGCATTTATCCAGAGAGGTGCTCTTTGGCAGGCTGTACAGCACCATATCATATACCGTGTACGAGCACTTTGTAAGGAATGAGGTGTTGGAGGGCATAGAAGTTTTCGATGAGGAACTTTGGGAAAGCTACCAGAAAACTAATATGGAAGAGAACATGTTTGTATTTAGTTATCTGGATGGAGAAACGGCAGACATGGGCACTTCTTATATGTTGTATCCTGTGCGGGGATTGTTAGCATTGGTAATTGTTTTATGTGGTTTGGCGCTGGGACTGTATTTTATGCAGGATGAGCAAAGTGGAATCTTTATTTGGATGCCCTTAAATCGCACGGTTTTGGGAAGCTGGCTGTACCAAATGCCCGGACTGGTGGACGTGGGTTTGGTGGTACTTGTGGCGTTGTTCTTTTCCGGTGTGACGGTGGGATTTCTTACAGAATTTCTACTAATGTTTGTTTACTTGTGGATGGTGGCAGGCTTTAGTGATTTGGTACGCAGATTATGCGGTAAGCCGGTTCGACTGGGGGCCATGATTCCCTTGTTAATGCTTGTGATGTTGGCAGTAACCCCAATTTTTATGGGTGCACCGAATATGAAGTGGCTTCAGCTTTTGTTACCGCCCTATTATTATATTAATGCATTACACAATAATGCATACAGAGTAGGAATGTTAGTTTATGTAGTGATTGTTTTTGCGGTAAACTTTTTGGTATTAAAATTGCAGGCCAGAAAGCGTCCCGGAGCATAAAGGGAAGTTTTTGGGAGATACTAAGGTGGGTTATATGAGGACAATAGAAGGATTTCAATTGCCCCGTTACAAAGAAATTCCCAACGTGGGTTTATATTTGGAGCAGGTGGCAAAATATATAAACAGTTATTTGAAGGTGCTGGGATACGCGGATATTACTCCTTCGATGATCAGTAATTATGTGAAGCAAGGATTGGTAAGTAAGCCCACCGGGAAACTATACTATACGGACCAGATTGTGCATTTGTTTTTTATTGCGGTGGCAAAAAATATTATTTCCATGGAGAATATCGGAAAGCTTTTTGAAATGCAGCGCAAGGTGTACACGGACCAGGTGGCATACGATTATTTCTGCAGTGAATTGGAAAATATGCTTTATTATATTTTCGGGTACAAGGAGAGTGTGGATGCTATTGGTACCACGGATACGCCGGAAAAAGAGATGCTGCGCAGTTTGATTATTGCGGTGGCGCATATGATTTATTTGGGTTATGGTTTTGAGAAAATAAAGGAAACGTAGAAAGCTTCAGAAAGGGGTTCGGTGGCGATGAAAAAGATTATTTATTTGGATAATGCAGCAACTACGCAAATGGACCCGAAGGTGTTGGAAAGTATGATGCCGTATTTTGTGGAGTACTACGGAAATCCTGCGGCCATTTATTCTTTGGCGGGGGAATCCGGCAAAGCAGTGGCAAAGGCAAGGACCCAGGTGGCAGAACTCCTTGGCGCCAAAAGGGAAGAGATTTATTTTACCGGCGGTGGAAGTGAATCCGATAATTGGGCGATAAAAGCAGTGGCGGACCTTTATGAAAAAGAGGGCTGCCATATTATTACCACGAAGATTGAGCATCATGCTGTGTTGCATACTTGTGAATATTTGGAGAAACGAGGCTGCAAAGTAACCTATGTGGAGCCGGATGCAGAGGGAAGGGTGGCCCCGGAGAAGATTTTGCAGGCTATTAGGCCGGATACTCGCTTGATATCGGTTATGGCAGCCAATAACGAGATTGGTACCATTCAGCCTTTGGAAGAAATTGGTAAAATTGCCCGTGAGCAACATATATTGTTTCATACGGATGCGGTGCAGGCCTTTGGCCATATTCCTCTGGATGTAGAAAAATTGCAGGTGGATATGCTCAGTGCCAGTGCCCACAAGATTCACGGACCCAAAGGGGTGGGAATTCTTTATATCCGTAGAAATGTGAAGATTGGTTCCTTTATTCATGGGGGGGCCCAGGAAAAGCATCGTCGGGCAGGAACTCATAATGTACCCGCTATCGTAGGTATGGGGGAGGCAGCATGTCTGGCGGCGGAGAGAATGGAACAAAGTATGTGCAGAGAAAGTGAGCTACGCGATTATTTGATAGAGAAGGTTTTGGCAGAGGTGCCGGGTAGCAGACTGACCGGTGGCCGTGAAAATCGTTTACCCAACAATGCCAGCTTTTGTTTTGAAAAGATTGAAGGGGAAAGTTTGCTGATTCTCTTGAGTCAGCAGGGCATTTGTGGTTCCGGCGGTTCTGCATGTTCTACCGGGGCTGTGGACCCTTCTCATGTATTGGCCGCAATCGGTGTGGACAAGGAGCTTGCCAAAGGAGCGCTTCGTTTGACGGTTTCTTCGCAGACTACGAAGGAGGAACTGGACGAAGCGGTGGCGGCTATCAAGGGAAATGTAGAGAAACTAAGGAATATGCGTATGTAAGGCTTGTGGTGCCTGGAGTATTCCCACGGGAGGCAGCAAGAGTGGCGGTGGGAATAGAGACGTCATGGTGAAACAGAGCAGAGAATTTGCAGTTTATGGAGAACAAACTATGTCTGAAGAATTGCAATATGAAAAATCTTGTGGTGCAGTGGTGTATTGCCAAATAAACAAGAAAATAAAATACCTTCTGGCTTGTGAGTGTAGTGGATATTGGGTTTTCCCCAAAGGGCATATGGAAGCCGGAGAAACCGAACACGATACTGCTTTGCGAGAGGTGAAGGAAGAAACCGGACTTGATGTTACATTTGTGGAGGGTTTTCGGGTGACGGATGAGCATAGTCTTGCACGGGAAGGACGTCCGAATACAATAAAACAGACAGTGTACTTTCTTGCAAAACATGAAAAGCAGATGTTTGTTCCGCAGAAAACAGAGATATCAAAGATTGAGCTGATGGATTATGAAAGGGCACTGGCTATGTTACAGTTTGATAGTTTTAAGCGGATATTGACGCAGGCCCATCAGTTTCTTGAACAGAATAGAAAGATATTGTGACCGGAGCTTTTATATTTTGAAAAGTTCAGCTTCATGGAGACATTAATATTCTGCAAATTAGGTGCCGGAAATAACAAAAAATAATGTAATAACAGGAATAATAAAATCATAAAGTATCGTAAGGGGTTGTGCGTACGAAAGGCTTTGTAGGCGATGCAGGCACTGGCGAGATTTTCTGATTTTATTATTCCTGTTATTATTTTTTATGTTGTAGGGTATGGACTGGTATCTAAGGTAAAGGTTTATGAGTCTTTTCTGGGCGGTGCCAAGAGTGGCATCGAGACAGCAGTTCAAATGATGCCCACCCTAATTGGTTTACTGGTGGGAGTGGGAATCTTACGTGCATCGGGCTTTTTGGATTTTTTGGCCGGATTGTTAGGCCATGTTTCTGAACCCATAGGCATGCCGGCGGAAGTGGTTCCGCTTTTTATCGTTAAACTGTTCTCCGGATCGGCCGCTACGGGAGTGACCTTGGATTTGTTCCGCACCTTCGGTCCGGACTCCTTTATTGGAATCTGGGCGTCTGTCCTTATGAGCTGTTCAGAAACGGTATTCTATACTTTGAGTGTATATTTCCTGGCAGCAAAAGTGACAAAAACAAGATATACTCTGCCGGGGGCATTGTTTGCGGTTATGGTGGATTTGGTAATGAGTGCCTGGATTACGAATATGATGTTTGAGTAAGAATCATGCGACAGAGGAGCGGGAGGAGCGTTTATATAGGTGCCTTGCGCAAGTCCTCGGACACAAGTACTTCTAGGATTTCATACATACTGCTAAAAACAGCCATCCAAAATGCTCTGGCTCCTGCATGCAGGGTCGCATTTGTGGATGGCTAACGCATTATTATGAAATCAAGAAGTACTAAGTATCCTGCGGGAGCATGCAAGGAACCTGCATATGCCCTCCGCCCCAACTACACGCTCCTGCGTATAGCCAAATACCTCTACCTCTAAATGAAAACAGCGATGACATATCAGCGCATTAGTGATAAAATAAGGAACATAAAGGGGGATTTGTGTATGTTTCGACTTTTATTGCTTAGGTGGCTGATATTGTTTTTGGTGTATTCCAATAGCCAGGATATGCATTCTATGGACGAGTTAATGGATGCTCCTGCCGTGAATCAGCAGGAGTTAAATGAGATTGTCTTGGAGGTAGAGGAGCCGGACAAGCCGGCTATGGTAGCTGCACGATTGGAAGGGAATGTTTCAACGTATTGGATTCAGAATACCTACGATATTGATTATCTTTCCAGAGATGTGGTTGGTCAGGTAGGAGTACCTATTGAAGTGTATTCGTATGTTGCAAATGACCCGCCAGATGAACTGACACTGGTATTTCAATATGATCCAACAATGCTTGAGTGCGAGGAAACGGATTTAAGAGTGCTCTGGTATAATGAAGAGGACTACTGGTATGAGACTTTGACGGAGTATGAGTTGGATGCTGAAAAGAATGAAATATCCGTTCCGGTAAAAAACATGGGTACCTATGTGCTGGAGGATATCGTGATATGGATTAGCGTGTGGGACGGAACCTATGTGTATGAGGATGTCATGATGGAGCCCGATTGCCACTGGCACAATGAATTTGACTATGAGGATATTGAAGCCTTGGCGGACACCGATCTGTATGATGGAAGCGGAGAGTATCATATTACTACGGTGGAGCAGCTAGCAGGTTTGGTAAAGCTGGTAAATGAAGGGGAAAGCTTCTATGGCTGCAATTTCTATCTGGATGCGGATTTGGATTTGGCAGGCTATGACTGGGCTCCTATAGGATGGTACTATCCGGCGGATAATGGTTATTTGTGGAGGGATTTTCCTTTTGAGGGACGCTTCTACGGCAATGGACATACCATTTATAATATGAGTATTATAGCGCCGGACCAGAGTAATTTGGGAATGTTCGGCAGAACGTTGCAGGCTTTTTCTATACATGATTTTTCCCTGGTAGATTGTTACATCGAGGGGCAATTCTATGTGGGCGGAATTCTGGGTGATAATATTAGCAGGGGAGATTCCTTTGATATGACCAACTGCCATGTGACCGGTACGGTAAAAGGTAGGATGGATGTAGGTGCGTTGGTAGGTTCTTCTGCCCGTTTGCGACTTCAGGATTGTACCGCAGTCATGAAGGAAGGTAGTACAGATTGGTTGGTGGGGGATTTGCGTTCCGGATATATGGAAAATTGTACGATTGAGATGGAATAAGGTGGAGAAAATTTGAGCAGCCGGCAGGAATATGCCGGCTGTTTTTGGACATATAGGGGTGGGAGCGTCTGTATGGATACCTTGCGCAAGTCCTCGGACACTAGAACTTCTAAGATTTCATACATACTGCTAAAAACAGCCATCCAAAATGCTCTGGTTCCTGCAAGCAGGGTCGCAGTTTTGGATGGCTAACGCATTATTATGAAACCAAGAAGTTCTAAGCATCCTGCGGGAGCATGCAAGGTATCCACACAGACGCTCCAGCTTCGATATGCTCCCACGTAGGACAAAGATAATTTAAGCCATGCTTAAGTTTTCTTTTAGTATGTCTCTCTTTTTCTTTGGAACAGGTTTGCTATAATAAACTTATCGAAGCGCTTGATAAATTTTGAAGCAGTACCACAGGCACTGCTGGTGGTACGTAGGAGGATAAATATGAGTATTGGGAAAAATATCAAAAAAGCAAGACAAGAAGCAGACATGACCCAGGAACAGCTGGCGGAGCTTTTGAACATCTCCGTTTCTGCCGTATCCCAGTGGGAAAGCGATAAGACTACCCCGGATATTTCCATGATTCCGGCATTGTGTAATGTATTTCAGATGACTTCGGATAAGCTTTTGGATATTGAGCTGGAGAAGAATGAAGAGGCGATAGAAGCCATTCGAAATGAGGCTGTTAAGTTCTCTTCTAAAGGGAAAGGACTTGAAGCGGAAAAGATATTGAAAGAAGGTCTAAGGAAATATCCCGGTAGTTATGAAATTATGATGGATTTAATGTACATAGCATACTCACAAACCAAACAGGAACAGCATGAGGAGGCGGTACAGAAAGAGTATCTTGAGCAGGCTATTTACTATGCAGAACGTATTATTAATGACTGTAAAGATGATGCCATACGTAGCGGTGCAAAGCAGATTCGTTGTATGATTCATGCGGATGCCGGTGAGTATGATAAGGCCATGGACATTGCAGTTACTATGGACAGAATAGCTTGTTGTCAGGAAACAATGAGAAGATTTGCCAGCAAAGGAACGGACAGTTACATAAGAGGGCAGGAGGAAATATTTCAGTTAATACAGAGTTTAGGAGTATTAATGGTTTGTCAGAATGTGGAATTAGATGATGGCAGCTATCCCTATTCTTCTGAAGAAAGGGCACGTTTAAGAGAAAAGCACATTGCATTTCTACAATTAATGTTTGAGGATGGCGATTACGGGTTTTTTTATGATCATATGGGGCGCAGTTATATGTATCAGGCCTGGCATTATGCATGGAAAAAGGAGGAAGAAAAAACGTTGCAGAATCTTTCTTTGGCAAGGGATTGTGCTTTGGCATTTATGAAGCTGGATATTAAAGCGGAACATACTTCCTTGTTACTGCGCGGACAGGAATACGGAGATTTTCTCAATGCAGAGGATGTAAATGGCGCAGATGAGGTATTAGCAATCATGAAAAAGGAAGATTTTGACTTCCTGCGAGAGAATGCCCGCTTCCAAGAAATCCAGCGTAGTCTGCAGGAATACGCTGGTGGCTGGGGAAAACTTGAACGGTAGAAAAATGAACGTGGACAGCGCTAATGCTAGGGGAGGAATTATTTTAGGGGGCTGTCTTATATGGATACCTTGCATGCTCCCGCAGGATACTTAGTACTTCTTGATTTCATAATAATGCGTTACCCCTCCAAAACTGCGACCCTGCTTGCAGGAGCCAGAGCATTTTGGAGGGGGGTTTTTAGCAGTATGTATGAAATCTTAGAAGTTCTAGTGTCCGAGGACTTGCGCAAGGTACCCATATAAGACAGCCCCTCTCATAGGAAACCATCAAATATTTCTCATCATATCAACCCCAGCGACTTCAATATAAACAACGCCAGCGTCAAAGTAATACTGCAGCAGAAAGTAGTGGCAACCACAGTGCCGGAGGTTAGGACTCCGTCGTGACCCAGATTCTTGGCCATAATATAACAACTGGGCGTGGTGGGTGCCCCCAGCATTACCAAAAGTGCGATTAACATTTCGTTACGAAAACCGAGTAATACAGCCAGAGGCAGGAATACTGCAGGGAGCACTACCAGTTTAATCAAAGCACTTATAGTGGTAGGCTTTACAAGCTTAATTGCCTTACGCCCTTCGAAGCCGGCACCTAATGCAAGCAGTGCCAAAGGAGTGGCGAGAGAGGCAATGTTTCCAATGGTTTTGCTAATCATAATCGGTAAATCTATCCTACATGCAGAAAAAAGCATTCCTGCAAAAATACTTAGGATAATCGGGTTAGTGGCAATTCCTAATAAAGATTTTTTTAGTGCCTGCTTATTTAACCCGTGGGAATCGGGGCCGGTAAAAGAAAGCACAAGCACTGCGGCCACATTGTATAAAGGCACGGTGCCGATAATCATCAAAGGAGCCATACCGGAATTGCCGTAGATGTTTTGAATAAATGCGACACCCATAACTGCGGCACTGCTACGATAGGAGGCTTGGACAAATTCACCCAACAGGTCTTTGTTTTGAAACAGGAATCCTGCCAATATCCAAATAGCGCATATGGTAAACAGGGTTACCAGAAAACAAAACAGCACATATTTGGTATCCCAGACAGCAGAAAAATCAGACTGGGAAATATCTCGAAACAAAAGGGCCGGTAGGGTTACCTTATAATTCAATTTATTTAAAGTCTTAATAGTAGGCTCGTCCATCATTTTTGCCCGGCGTAAGATGTAGCCGATAACCATAACGAAAAAGATGGGAGCAGTTGCGTTTATACTAAAAAGTAATTGTTCCATAACAGGACCTCTCTAATAACTAAATTGTATATAGTTTAGCACACGCCGGAGGAATTTGCACCTATAATGTGGGTGGAGAAGAACGTGGCACCTTATGCTAAAATGTCAACGCCCCATTCACATCCATGTACTTATCAACAAATTGTACGAAATAATTATATTCGTCATAGATTAGGAAAAAGGCTCGTTCTTTGGTAGAGTTTGCGTATATTTCCACAGTGGTCTTACCTTCGTGCATTGTACGGGTACCGGCAAGATGGTAGCGCAAATAACGGAAGATACGGCGACAGCGGGCGATTTTCTCTTTATTTGAACCCTCAATTTCATCTAAAGAACTTGTACTATATTGCTCGTGGTCGGCATAATCCTCAGAGCTGTACCAATAGCAAAAATCCAGAAGAGAACCGGAAAACCAGTGGCTGAATTCCCTGTTTTCCATAAGATGACTGATGATTATTTGGTCCTGTTCTATAAGATGATGTTCTTCTAACATGCTTTGCAAAAGAGGTTCGGGGAAAACTTCTTCTTCACAAAAGTTCTCCTTGGCTTGTGGGTCATCGCTAAAATGTCTGATGTCGGGGAAATGGTCATGAAAGCTGAAACCATAGTGATAACTTAAATCAGCCCCCCAACTTCCGTTGCAGAGGTGTACTACAATTTTGTCGGAAGAAATTATAACCACTTTTCGACAGTGGGTAACCGGATGAATAAACTCCAGGGTCAGTTGGTAGGGGTTATGTGTTAAATTTTCCGGGGACACCTCATAGTCCGTCAGAAAATGATGGTCATTGTAAGTATAGTTATCTTCTACCATGACGATCTCACGACGGTAGCGGTAACCCTCTGTATGTAAGCCTTGGAAGATGTTATGTAAACTATCGGTACTCTCTTTATATTCGGTCACAGGAGTGTGAATAGACATAGGTAGGTCCGGAAGGTCATAATAATCTGAAAATGGAAGTCCTGTCCAAGACATTTTCTCCAATGCTATTATGCTAGTGTCGGGAACCTGAATTTCTTCTAAGGGCTGAGAGGCGTAAAGTCTATATATTTGCGGTGGTAGCTCACAATATACCTTAGCGGAGTCCTTCTGCAGTACATTGGTATTGGTAATAAAGAGATACATATAGCGTTCCGTTTCTTGCACCGGGTTTGACTTCAAAAATTCTCCTACCCAATAAGCAGTCACTTTTTTCTCTCCTAATTCGGTTAATCGCCCCACTCTCAGTTGGGTGTAATTAAGCTTGGCCAAGGTGGTTAACAGGGAATCGTTCGCTGTTAACTGTAAATCCTTTACGGACACTGTCTGCCATGGGTGTGGCATGGAGAGAGTTGTGTTGTAATCCTGCCAGTGTGTAAAGTTAGTTGTTTTACTTTGTAATGCCATAATAAAATCCTCGCTTTCTTTGATGGAGACTACATAATGCACTCTTGCATTAAGCAGTCAAATTTTCTTGTTGCTATAAAGGATACACATGGGACAATCAAAAAGAAATGTAATCTAAATAAAAGTTTGCTCCGGGAAAAACTTTTTTAATCCCGGGAAAACTAATGGTATATGGTCAGTTTTTATTGGTAATAAGGGGAAGCTGTAGGAAGAACTGTTTGAAAAAAAGAAGTGTTAGTGTTATATTAAAAAAATGAAGAAAACAGGGAATGGAGAGTGTGTGATGAGCAAGGTGTTATGTTCTACGGGCGCATTAATCGGCAGACCCAATGGCAGAGACTTCCGCCTGTTGGAACCTTTGTCGCAACAGTTAAATTGTGACGGGTTTGAATTTATGATGTATAGCAATTGGTACGAGAATATAGAAGGGTTGATTTCCTTTTTGCAGGAAAGGGCCTTTTATATTCCGGTGGTGCATTGCCAGAAGTCTGTGGGAGAAGATCTCAGCAAGGGAGGAGAGGATAATTTCAAGGAGGCTTTTCGCCGTTTTGAGTTGAATTGTATGTTGGCAGAGCGGATCGGTGCAAAAAAGATTGTAATGCATCTTTGGGACGGAGAAACCTCGGACAAGCATTTTGAGAATAATATAGAGGTTTATGCAAGGGTGTTGGAAATCAGCAAAAATCACGGTTTGGACTTGCTGGTGGAGAATGTGGTGTGTAATCAAAAGGATCCCATGAGTCATTGGTGTGAACTTGTGGAGAGGTATCCGGACATTCACTTTGTGTTTGATACTAAAATGGCTGCTTTTCACAGCCAGCTGGAGTTTTTGTACGAGGAAGAGTATGCATGGCTTTGGAAAGGGGGACATATCCGCCACTATCATGTGAATGATTACGGCGGAGGACATATGGACTGGAAGAATTTAAAAACTTTGCCTATGGGAAAGGGGCATGTGGATTTTGACAGGTTCTTTGAACATATTAGAAGTATCGGGTATGAGGGGTGCTTTACCGTAGAATCCACGGCCTTTGACAGTACAGGCGCGGTGGATGTGGAGATGCTCAATGCGCAGTTTGAGAAAATAAAAAAACTTGCCACCTCCTTGTAATGCGAAGGTGACAAGATAATTAGTGCTCAAGAGCATGTAATTGTTCTTTTAAGGTGGCAAAATCTGCAGGACCATAGTCTAACAGGAATTTGTGGAAGTCGTAGGTTTCGTAATCCTCGCCCCAAAGGTTGTAGGCTTCGTTACGTAAATCAAGGATTTCCAGATAACCCAGATAATATTTTAAGTAGTTGGTGGGTTCTTCTACAATGTATTTGTAAATTGCGGACGTGGACACGGGGGAGGTAATGCCGAAGCTGCTGAGCATTTTATGTACCTGATTGTAGGACGCATTTTCATAATGAATCATAATATCCAATAAAGAATATAAGCACAGTTGCATACAGCGGCTGTGTTTTTCTATTTGTACATATTCCGCATGGGAAGAGTAGCCGGCATTTTCTAAAAGTTCGGAGGCATAGTCATAAGACAAAAACTCCACGTACAATGCCCAGCCTTCCATATAGCCGCCGTACCATAGGAGTTGCCGAATAGTGCCGCTGTCCTGCTTGGCAAGAAGATTGTTGCTGTAAACGGACTGATACATATGACCGGGATAACCTTCGTGAGCCAGAGTGGTAAAAAGTTCCAAGTCCTGTGGAGAGTTTTTTTGATTGATGTAAATGACATTGTTGTCAGTATCGTCCAGGGGTGGCGTCAAGTAAAATGCCGGCGCACAATAATCTTCCAGGCTGGAAGAAACACTTTTGATAGCCAGCTTCGGTGCAGTCTGCTTTTCCTGCAAAAGTGAGGGGAAATCCGAACGCATTCTACGAATGAGGGAATTAAGCATATCATCTGCTTTGGTTACGGGAAAAACTTCCGCTAAGGAGGTTTGTACGGTGGTCAAATGTTCTTCATCGTACTGAGTGAGAAGTGGGATTAAAGTGCTGAATTCTGTATCCAGTTTGTCTATCAGCATTTGCTTGATTTCTTCTACACTGCGTTTACTGCCCGTTTGGGATAGTAGGAGTGCTTCGTAATATTCCTTGCCTTGCGGATAGGAGGCAAGCCCGGCAAGGGGAATTCTTTCGTCTTGTAAAATAAGCAGACCATCTCCCAGGATTTCATAGGCGGGTAGCATTACGGTGGAAAGTAAACGGTCATTTTGGCTTATAAAGGATTTTCGCTCCTGTTCCGTAATCAGTCCCTGCTCGTAGAGCTCATTCAACCTTTCTTCAAAAGTGGTTTGCAGGAAATGGGTACCTTCCTTTAGAGATTTTTTTGTAAGAATAGTGTCACACTGTTCTATGACTTCGTCCAGAGAGGAGGCTGCCATGAGAAGTCCGGCACCGGCTTTTTCCTGTTCATAAGTCAAAAGAGAAGCAAAATACTCGTCCGTCTGGTCCAAAATTTTTAGATAATCCTCTACGTCCTGTTTGTTTCGGAAGGTATACTCTGCCAGCAAAATAGGAAGCTGGGACTGCATACCGGAGGCGGGAGACAGAGGCTCGTCGTAATAAGCGAATTGATTTAGTGTAAGGGAATTCTCCAAATAATCGGTGAGCATATTAAGTGCATAAGTGTTTTCAGGGGAAAGTTTTTCCACATTCAATTCTCCTAAGCGGGTCAGGTACTCGGACAGTACCCTATTGCTTTCTTCAAGGTTTCCTGATACATAGCAGGGAAGAACAGCCTCATAGTCGGTGATGCCAAAGTCTGCGGGATTGGCAATGGTATAGTGCATGGTCAGGGTATTGCCCTGCATCTCTTCTTGGAAGAGCTGGTCGCATATTTTGTGGAAGCGATGATTGGCATTGCCGGTCAAGTATGCACCAAAAAGTAATGCGAGAATGCCGACGGAGCAGAGTATGGCTGCCAATAATTTTTTCCTGGTAAAAGAAATTTTTTGCATCATATAGGTATCCTATTGGTTTGTTAGCATAATATATGCGGGAAAACGGGTGGATATGAGGACGGGCAAAGTTTCTTTACAGATAATGGTGGGAAAGATTATAATGAGTTCAGAGTTTTTGGAAGTGAGGGAGCAAAAATGGCTGAATTGATTGATATTACGGGTTTGGATTTGCCGGAGTTACATATGTATGCGGGAGCGTCGGAGGTGCAATTGTTGCGCTATTTCGAACCACAGCCGGGAGTGTTTGTGGCAGAAAGCCCTAATGTAATTTGGCGTGCGCTGGATGCAGGATATGAACCCTTGTCTTGTCTGGTGGAGAAAAAACAGTCGGAAGGAGCGGCAAAGGAATTGCTTGCACGCCTTGTGCAGGTGCCTGCGTATGTGGCGGAAGCAGAGGTGCTGAAAAAGCTTACGGGGTTCGAAATGACCAGGGGAGTGTTGTGTGCTATGCGCAGAAAGGCAATGCCTTCCATGGAGGAGATTTGCACCGGTGCAAGACGTATTGTAGTGCTGGAAAATGTAATGAATCCTACCAATGTGGGTGCGATTTTCAGGTCGGCAGCAGCCCTCGGCATGGACGGTATTTTGCTTACGGACGGTTGCGCGGATCCTTTGTATCGCCGGGCTGCCCGAGTGAGTATGGGTACGGTATTCCAGATTCCCTGGACCTATTTAGACAAGCATACGACTACTTGGCCGAATCCTGCTATGGAGAACTTGCGTAGTTTGGGATTTAAGACGGCGGCCATGGCCCTTACAGATGATTCGGTAGGCATAGACCACCCGGATTTGCTGGCAGAAGAGAAGTTGGCTATTGTGCTGGGAACAGAAGGAGATGGTTTGGCTGCTATCACCATTGCAAATTGTGATTACATAGTAAAAATCCCCATGGCTCACGGAGTAGATTCTTTGAATGTTGCAGCAGCAAGTGCGGTAGCGTTTTGGGAGCTGGGGAAGGGAAGAGAAGTGTAAGAAAAGTCCACGAATTTAGCAACACTTGAATGGTGAAAGAGCAATACTTGTGTTGACAGGAAGATTATTTATTGGATATGCTGAATATAATAGAAAAATCTTGTCGTATGTACGACGGAAAGAGGGATGGTATGAACGCAAAAGAACTTATTGTAAATGGTAAGGCAGCACTTGGTATTGAGTTTGGCTCTACCAGAATTAAGGCAGTATTAATTGGTGAAAATCATGAAACGTTGGCACTGGGTACTCATGATTGGGAGAATCGTCTGGTGGATGGTATCTGGACTTATACTTTAGAAGATATTTGGGGAGGCCTGCAGGATTGTTATGCAAGCTTGGTAGCAGATGTAAAGGCAAAATATGATGTAGAGATTACTAAGCTTTCAGCAATCGGTTTCTCTGCTATGATGCATGGTTATCTGGCATTTGATAAGGATGATAATTTACTGGTACCCTTCCGTACCTGGAGAAATACCATTACCGCACAGTCCAGTGCGATTTTGACTGAGAAACTTGGATTCAACATTCCTCAGAGATGGAGCATTTCTCACTTGTATCAGGCAGTACTTAACAAAGAAGAGCATGTAAAGGATGTGGCATTCTTTACCACTTTGGCAGGATATATTCACTATAAGTTGACCGGTGAGAAGGTACTTGGCGTAGGCGATGCTTCCGGTATGTTCCCTATTGACGCGCAGACTTGTGATTACAATCAGAAGATGGTGGCTCAGTTTGATGAGCTTATGGCAGCAGAAGGTTTCGGCTGGAAGCTGGCAGATATTCTTCCTAAGAGCTTAAACGCAGGCGAGGCCGCAGGCATTTTGACAGCGGAAGGTGCAAAACTTTTGGACGTTTCCGGTAAGTTGGAAGCAGGCATTCCTCTGTGTCCTCCTGAAGGTGATGCAGGAACCGGTATGGTAGCAACCAATGCTGTTGCAGTAGGAACCGGTAATGTTTCCGCAGGTACTTCCATCTTCTCTATGATTGTTACCAAAGAAGATTTGAAGGGTGTGCATGAGGAAATCGATATGGTAACCACTCCTGACGGTAAGCCTGTAGCAATGGTACACTGCAACAACTGTACTTCTGATTTGAATGCTTGGGTAAATCTCTTCAAGGAATTCGCAGATACCTTCGGCATGAGTGTAGATATGAATGATTTGTACGGAACCCTTTACCGTAAGGCATTAGAGGGTGACGCAGATTGTGGCGGATTGGTTTCCTTCAACTACTTCTCAGGTGAACCGGTAACCGGCTTTGCAGAAGGACGTCCTATGTTTGTGCGTAAGCCGGATGCGAAGTTTAGTTTGGCAAACTTTATGAGAACACATATTTTATCTTCTCTTGCAACCATTAAGATTGGTAATGATATTTTGATTAAGGAAGAGGGCGTAACGGTAGACTGCATCATGGGTCATGGTGGATTGTTCAAGACTCCCGTGGTTGGTCAGAAGCTTTTGGCAGCAGCATTGAATACTTCTGTAACCGTTATGGATACTGCAAGTGAAGGTGGTCCTTGGGGTATGGCAGTACTTGCTGCATATATGGCAAACAAGGCTGAGGGCGAGACCTTGAGTGCATACTTAAATGACAAGGTATTTGCAGGACAGACCGGTACCACATTGGCACCCGATGCGGCAGATGTGGCAGGCTTCGATGCTTTTGTGGAAAGCTACAAGGCTTGCTTTGCAGCAGAGCATGGGGCTGTTGACAACTGGAAATAAACTAGGATTTATGTAAAAAGACGGAAGGGCAATTTATTTTGACTTGTGCAAGTCCTCGGACGCAAGAATTTCTAAAATCAAAGCAATTTTGCTAAGGGCAGTTCAAAAATCACAAAACTCGCTACGCTCGGACAGTTGTGATTTTTGAACTAACGCATAATTGTTTGATATAAGAAATTCTAGGCATCCTGCGGGAGCATACAAGTCAAAACAAATTGCCCTTCCGACTACATACAAATAGTAACTGTTTACTTGTCAGGTGTTTTGCAATGTGCAACGCATGCACATATTTTAGGAGGAGTAATTATGGTACGACAGGCGGGAAAGGCAGATGCTTTTGAGTTGGCGAGGTTGGCTATTCAAATGTGGGAAGATAATGAGGTAGAGGAACTTGCTGAACATTTTGAAGGCTTGGTGGCTGGTGAAGAGGCGGCATGCTTTTTGAAATATGAGGGCGAGGTAGCAGTGGGCTTTGCCCAGTGTCAGCTTCGTCATGATTATGTGGAAGGAACGGAGACTTCACCGGTAGGATATTTGGAGGGCATCTTGGTGGAGGAAGGTTTCCGACATAAAGGATATGCCAAGGAACTTTTGGCAGAATGTGAGAAATGGGCGAAGAGCAAGGGCTGTACGGAGTTTGCCAGCGATTGCGAATTGGAGAATGAGGAGAGCCTGCGCTTCCATATGGCCATGCAGTTTGAGGAAGCGAACAGGGTGATTTGTTTTAGGAAGAGTATTTGAGGAAAGAGTTTGGTTTAGTGGGCTTGGAGGAACATGATGAAGTATTTGCTTGCAACAGAAGAAGACTTGGGATTTATAATTGAAACTTATAATGAGAATATAGAAAGCCTTCATGGAGCGTGTAGAGACTTTGATACTTGGAAAAAACTTCTTTCTGACAAAAAATCAGTATATTATATTGTTTATGCACAGGAACCGGTGGCGTGGTTTCGCCTAGATTTTGAAGAGGAGGAGTTGTGGTTAGGGATGCTTCAGGTGAAACCCCAATATCATCGACAAGGAGTAGGGAAATATATTCTGACAGTTGTAGAAGAGATGGCGAAAAAAGAAGGGTTTCGAAAAATAGGTATTCACACTACAGAAGATAATTTGGCGGCGAGAGCATTGTATCAGTCGGCAGGTTATGAGGTGACAGAGGTTGGATCATGTACTACCGCAGATGGAGTGGTACGAGTGGGATATACGTTTGAGAAAGAGATATAGAAAAAATCCTTGTATTATTTCAAATGTTTGCTATAATATAATTAATATAAGGCAATCGCCACAGAGTGGTTGGCCAATATAGAAATGCAAAAGCCTTCCCAGACCGGTCAAAGTACAGGGAAGGTTTTTTGTTATGTTAGTGACATGTCAAATAAATGAATGTCAGCAGTGCCAAGAGGAACATTCCGAAAGACATCATATCTTCAAAATCGAAATCATTGTTCATAAGCATCACCTCCATTCTGTAAGAATGAAGGCCAACCACCAGCCATGCTTAGCATGGCATTATCACGATTGCCAGCAACAATTCTGCTGCTATAAATATTATAACATAAGTAAAAAAGACTGCAAGTTTGAAATAGGAAGTATTAACATATGAAGTTTAGGAGACGAGAAACATGAGACTAAGACCATACCAAAAGAAAGATTTTGAAGTAATATCCAAGTGGATAAAGGAGGAGCGTGCCCATGCCTTATGGTGTGCTAATCTGACACCCTTTCCGCTGGAAAAGAGCGCCTTTGATGAATTGTTAGCGCAGGGAGAGGAACGCTTTGGGGACAGTGCTTTCGTGGCAACTACCGAGGAAGGAAGAGTGGTTGGTTTCTTCTGCTTTTCCGTAAATTTAAGTACAAACGAAGGAATGTTTAAGTTTGTGATGATTGACAACTCCGAACGCAATAAAGGATATGGCTGTGAAATGCTTAAGCTGGCTGTAAAATACGCCTTTGAAATTGCCAAGGCAGATGCGGTGCATCTAAATGTATTTGCAGAAAATCCGGGTGCCAGAAGGTGTTATGAAAAGGTAGGCTTTCAGGAAAGAGCATTTACCGAAGGAACTTTCCGGTATAAAGAGGAAGCGTGGGGACGCTGTAATATGGTGATTAAAAGATAGAGTGTGTGAATTTTGAAGGTGAAGGGAGAATTAAAAGATGCAGGAATTAGTGATTAGAAATGTAAAAACTTCAAAATATGAGAGTATAAATTTGAATCAACACTATGATTCAAATGGTGAGCATAAAAAAGCTTTTGAATTTCAAAAGAGTAATGTGGTTTCGCCCTATAAAAACGGCGAAGGAAAACTTACAATTAACTTTTATACACTACAACCTGGAAAAAGTAATTATCCATATCACCAGCATTTTGGAAGAGAAGAAGCGTTTTATATCATTTCAGGAACTGCTACATTAAAAACACCAAAAGGCGATATTGAAGTTGCAGAGGGTGATGTGATAGTGATACCACCAAATGAAAATGGCGCACATATGTTGACCAATAATTCAAATGCACCTGTCACTTATTTGGATATAGATACACAGGCTTCACCGGATGTGATATTGTATCCGGAATCAGGCAACGTGCGTATTATGGCAGGCGGTATGCAGAAGTCCTTTAAAATGGATTCAGAAGTTAATTACTTGGATGGGGAATAGAGGAGGGCTAAAGCAAATGAAAAACTACACGCAAGCTTATGTAAAAAACAGTTTTGAAGCAGCGGAAATATATTGCAAGGCGTTTGGCGCCGAGGTTACAAGAACGTTTATAAACGAAGAGGGAACCGCCTACGAGCATTGTGAACTGTCAGTAGATGGGGAAGGTTTTCTGGCGCTGGCAGAGGCGAAGAATCCTTGCGACATAGAGTTGGTGCATAAGTATAAGTGGGAAACCATGACATTCAACGCTTTTGAAATGGGAAGTGAAGAGGCTGTTAAACGGGCTTTTGATATTTTGAGTGAAGGCGGTGTGGTAATAGAACCCATTCACGAACTTCCTTGGAGTAAATGCTGCGCAACCATAATAGACAAGTTTGGAGTATGTTGGTGGATTTCGATTTAAGTGCGAACCTTTATGGAGGTACATAAAATGAAAAAAACAATCTCTGTACTATGGACAATTTTTATAGTTTGTATTGTGGTCTTTATCATTTCCGTGTTTGTGGTGGAAAGAAGGGCTACTCCATAGCATTGCGTACCGGTCCGAGTATGCGGGAGTGCCAGCGTATTATCGAAAGTATTGAACATTTCTATGGGCATTTGGAAATTGAGTGTTGTGGCAGTTTGGGCCTGTGCTCCATAGAATACAAAGAAGCAGTGGAAGCAAGGAAAGAAGAGATTGTGGAGTTTTGTAGTATGTTATGAGTAATCTAGTTGGTAGGAGGTACCTATGGAAAAACTAAAACAATTAGCAAAGGGAATGAATCACAGATTCCCGGAAGGAAACAACGCATTCCAAATCACTACCAGAATTTTGGAAGAATGTGGTGAAGTGGCCAAAGAAGTCAATAGATTAGAAAAAAGTGGGACCAAGGTACTTAGGCATGGAAACGGAACCAAGGAAGATTTGGCAAGTGAAATCAAGGATGCCATGAATGCCTTGATGCAGCTGGCTATTCATTATGATGCGGTGGAGCAGTTGCAGGCGTCAATCGAGAATTCCATTGAACAGTTAAAGCAAGAAGGGCATATTTGAATAGGTTTTAGTTGAAAAAAACTTTCTTTTGTGGAAAAATAGTAAAAAGGAGGATGAAAAGATGGATGAACATAAAAAGAAAATGATAGCGCCGATTGTTGTGACGGTTATTTTGGTTTTATATTATGTTGTTTACTTTGGCATATTGATATCGCTGTTAGGTGGCATAGGGAAGGTGATTTTAGGCATTGTTCCTATTATCCTTGCAGCAGTAATGGTCAAAGTTTGCATAGAAAGAATAAATGAAATAAGGAAAGGTGAAGAAGATGATATTAGTAAATACTGATTACATTAGCGGAAAAGAGTTGGAGACATTAAGTCTTGTGAAAGGAAGTACTATTCAGTCAAAACATTTGGGAAAGGATATTACCCAGAGTTTCAAGACCTTAGTGGGTGGTGAATTGACATCCTACAATGAAATGATGAATGAAGCTAGAGCAATTGCAACCAAGAGAATGGTAGCAGAAGCAGAAGCACTTGGCGCAGACGCAATCGTGAATATTCGTTATGCATCCTCTGCAGTTATGCAGGGAGCAGCAGAGGTAATTGTTTACGGCACCGCTGTTAAATTCGTATAATAAGGCTGCTGAGAGGACGAAAAAGATGTTAGAAGAATTAAAGAAAAAAGTTTATGAAGCAAATATGGACTTGCCTAAGTATGGTCTGGTGACCTTTACCTGGGGTAATGTAAGTGCCATTGACAGAGAGAGCGGCTTGTTTGTCATTAAGCCCAGTGGAGTGGAATATGACAAGCTGACTCCTGAAGATATGGTGGTTATGGATTTGGAAGGCAATAAGGTAGAGGGCAGATACAATCCTTCTTCCGATACAGCGACTCATTTGGAACTGTACAAGGCATTCCCGGAAATCGGCGGGGTGGTACATACCCATTCTTCTTATGCAACCAGTTGGGCACAGGCAGGAAGAAGTATTCCCTGTTACGGAACCACTCATGCAGACTATATTTACGGTGAGGTTCCCTGTGTAAGATGCTTAACCAAGGAAGAAATCGAAGCAGCGTATGAGACCAATACCGGTCTTTTGATTGTGGATGAATTTAAGCGTATGGACAAGGACCCTATGGCAGTACCGGCAGTACTTTGCAAGAACCACGGACCTTTTGCATGGGGCAAGGATGCCCATGACGCTGTACATAATGCAGTGGTTTTGGAAGAGGTGGCAAAGATGGCGTATCGTGCAGAAACCATCAATCCTCAGATTCAGCCGGCGCCCCAAGAACTTCAGGATAAACATTATTATAGAAAGCACGGGGCTAACGCCTACTACGGTCAATCTGGTCAATCAGTCTAGTCATGCAGCTGCATGAAGACTCCAAGAGCTGCAAGCTTGCTTGCAAAGCTTTGAGAGGCTTTATGCAGATATAGGACGCTCTGCGTCCAACGAGGAAACACGAAGTGTTTTCGAGTCTGCATGACGGGGTGAGTATAAATGACGTAAAAATCTCTTTTCGTGTAAAAGCGGAAAGAGATTTTATTGAGGAGAGAGTAAAATTGAATAGAAAAACAAAAACCACTTTAAGTATTGTGATGATAGTGATTGTAGCCATTGTCGTACTTTTGCTTTGGGGTATCATTGATAGTACAGAAAAAGTAACTGATATCGCTCAATATGAAAGGTATCTAGGGTCAAAAGGTAAGTACAAAGAACATTATAATACTTATAACGATATTTTCCCGGATGTAATTCCTGAAAATGCTGAAGTAAAGGATTTCATCTATTATTACTATAATCCATGGGACGCTTGTTATTTGGGATATCTGGTTTATAGTTGTGATGCGGATATGTATACAGCAGAGTATGAAAGGCTTAAAGCGCTTACTTCGTCGGAGGATATCTATATTTATGGAGCAACCGAATTCCCGTACGAGCTTTGCGCAGTATATGCAGATGATTATTATGGCTATATTTATGCTTTGGCAGACAAGACAAATCATCAATTTATTTATGTAGAGTTGCAATTTTGTAACGGCTTTTCAGATATAGATTATGAAAAATATATTCCGCAAGAGCATTTACCCAAGGGATTTTCGGCCAAGTCGGAAAATAAATAATCCGGTGATGGAACAGTATAAAATCCATTTGACATTTCCCAGGGAAAATACTAGAATAATTGCATTAAAGTAATAAAACGAAAAGAGGCAAAAAAATGGAAAGAGTGTACAATCCCAAAGAAGTGGAACCCAAATGGCAAAAATATTGGGAAGAGAACCACACCTTCAAGACAGATGTGTGGGACTTTAGTAAGCCCAAATATTATGCATTGGATATGTTCCCTTACCCTTCTGGAGTAGGTCTGCATGCAGGTCATCCCGAAGGTTATACAGCAACTGATATTATGTCCCGTATGAAGCGTATGCAGGGCTACAATGTATTACATCCTATGGGTTACGATTCCTTTGGTCTGCCCGCAGAGCAGTATGCGGTAAGTACCGGTAATCATCCCAACGGATTTACCCAGGATAATATTGAGACCTTCTCTAAGCAGTTGAAGGAGCTTGGTTTTGACTATGATTGGGACAAGATGATTGCTACCAGTGACCCTGATTTCTATAAGTGGACTCAGTGGATTTTCAAGCAGTTATATCTGGATGGCTACGCAAAGTATGTAGATATGCCTGTAAACTGGTGTGAGGAGCTGGGAACCGTTCTTTCCAATGATGAAGTTATTGATGGTAAGAGTGAACGTGGCGGTTATCCTGTTATTCGTAAGAATATGAAGCAGTGGGTTATTAACCAGCCGGCTTTTGCAGAGAAGGTTTTGGAAGGTCTGGAGGAAATAAATTGGCCGGAATCTACCAAGGACATCCAGAGACACTGGATTGGTAAGTCCGAAGGTGTGGAAGTGGATTTCGAAATCGTAGGCGGTGGCAAGTTCTCCATCTACACCACTTGTATCGAAACCATTTACGGTATTACCTTTATGGTACTGGCTCCCGACGGACAGATTGTAAAGGATTTGATGCCTCGCGTTGAAAATAAAGAAGAAGTACAGGCTTATATCGATGAAACCTTAAAGAAGAACGATATGGACCGTACTGAATTAAATAAGACCAAGTCCGGTTGTCCTTTGAAGGGCTTGTATGCAATTAACCCTGTAAACGGCAAGGAAGTACCTCTTTACATCGGTGATTTCGTATTGGCAAGCTATGGTACCGGTGCGGTTATGGCAGTTCCTTCCCACGACCAGCGTGACTTTGAATATGCTATTGCGCACAACATCCCTATGATTCAAGTTATCGAAGGCAGAGATGTAAGTGAATGTGCATTTGAAAAGCATGATTACTTGGGTAAGGGTTGTAAGCTTATGAATTCCGAGGAGTTCACCGGCCTTACCGTAGAAGAAGCAAAGGAGGCTATCACCTGTAAGTTAGAGAAGCAGGGTGTGGCTCGTCGTACCGTAAATTATCACTTCCGTGAGTGGATTTTTGCACGTCAGCGTTACTGGGGTGAACCCGTACCTGTAGTGCATGGTGAAGATGGCCAGATTCACGTACTGGAGGATGCAGAACTTCCTTTGATTTTACCTGAACTGGAAGATTACAAGGGCAAAAACGGCAAGGCGCCTTTGGAAAATGCAGAGGAGTGGAAGCACTATGATGCAAATGGTATTAAGGGTCTTCGTGAGACCTCTACCATGCCCGGTAGTGCAGGCTCCAGCTGGTATTACTTAAGATATATTGATCCTAAGAATGAAAATGAATTTGCAAATCAGGAGCTTTTGAAGCACTGGATGCCTGTTGATCTTTATATTGGTGGTCCCGAGCATGCAGTGGGTCACTTGATTTACTCCAGAATTTGGAACCGTTATTTGTATGATAAGGGCTTGTCCCCTGTGAAGGAGCCTTTCCAGAAACTGGTACATCAGGGTATGATTCTTGGTGCCAACGGTATTAAGATGGGTAAGCGTTTCCCTGAATTTGTAGTTAATCCTAGTGATGTGGTTAATGACTTTGGTGCAGATACTTTGAGACTTTATGAAATGTTCATGGGACCTTTGGAGGTATCTAAGCCTTGGAATCCTCAGGGTGTAGAAGGTGCCAGAAGATTTATTAATCGTGTTTGGGCTTACTTTACCAACGAAGACCGAATCAGTGAAGATAACGACGGAGCACTGACAAAGGTATACCATCAGACAGTAAAGAAGGTAACAGATGATTTCGAGCAACTTGGCTTCAATACCGCTATCAGCCAGATGATGATTTTCATGAACGCTGCTTATAAGGTAGATAAGTGTCCCAGAGAGTATGCGGAAGGCATTATTAAGATGTTCTCCTGCATCTGCCCTCATGTAGGTGAGGAAATGTGGCAGATTCTGGGTCATGAGGACACCATCGCTTATGAACCATGGCCTACCTATGATGAAGAAGCATTGAAGGAAGACAGCGTAGAAATCGGTATCCAGATCAATGGTAAGGTAAAGGGTGTTGTCGAGGTTGGTGTGAACGAGGAAAGCGACTCCGCACTTTCCAAGGCAAAGGCTATTCCTGCAGTGCAGGCAGCCATTGAAGGCAAGACCATTGTGAAGGAAATTTACGTAAAGTGTAAGATTATCAATATCGTAGTTAAATAGAGAAAAATGTGCATAAACATTCCTTAAAATTTGCTAAATAACATAGCAATATTTTAGCTAGACGAGGCATTTTTTCTATGTTAGTATAATGGCAAAAGTAGATTACGAAGCCTGAAATGGGCAGAATGGAGGAACCATGAACAATTTAGAACTGAAAAAACGTGCTAATGATGTTCGTAAAGGTATTGTAACAGCTGTTCACAGTGCAAAAGCAGGACATCCGGGCGGATCTTTGTCCGCAGCAGATATGTACACATTCCTTTACTTTGAGGAAATGAACATTGACCCTGCAAACCCTAAGAAAGCAGATAGAGACCGTTTTGTATTATCAAAGGGTCACACCGCTCCCGGTTTGTACTCAACACTTGCAAATAGAGGATACTTCCCTGTAGAAGATTTGAAGACCTTGAGAAAATTAGGTTCATACCTTCAGGGACATCCATGTATGCAGCACATTCCCGGCGTAGATATGTCTTCCGGTTCTTTGGGACAGGGTATTTCTACCGCTGTTGGTATGGCACTTGGCGCAAAGATGGATAACAAGGATTTCCGTGTTTACACCCTTTTGGGAGACGGTGAAATTCAGGAAGGTCAGGTTTGGGAGGCTGCTATGTTTGCAGGTCATCGCCAGCTTGACAACTTGGTAGTTATCGTTGATAACAATGGTTTACAGATCGATGGTGCTATTGATGAAGTATGTTCACCTTATCCTATTGACAAGAAGTTTGAAGCATTCAACTTCCATGTAATTAATATCGACGCTCATGATTTTGATGCAATCAGAGCAGCCTTAAACGAAGCAAAGGCTACCAAGGGTATGCCTACCTGTATTGTAATGCACAGTACTAAGGGTAAGGGCGTTTCCTTTATGGAAGGCAAGGCAGGATGGCATGGCAAGGCTCCTAACGATGAGGAGTACGCAGTAGCAATGGCAGACCTTGATAAAATCGCAGAAGAATTAGCAAAGGAGGAAGCATAAGATGGCAGACGTTAAAAAGATTGCAACTCGTGAAAGCTACGGTAATGCATTAAAAGAGCTTGGCGCAGAGTTCCCTGATTTAGTAGTTTTGGACGCTGACCTTGCTGAAGCAACCAAGACCGGTGTTTTCAAGAAAGCTTTCCCTGAAAGACATATTGATTGTGGTATTGCAGAATGTAACATGGTAGGTATCGCAGCAGGTCTTGCAACTGTTGGTAAGATTCCTTTCGTAAGTTCTTTTGCAATGTTTGCAGCAGGACGTGCTTTTGAGCAGGTTCGTAACTCAGTGGGATATCCTCACTTAAATGTAAAGATTGGTGCAACTCATGCAGGTATCACCGTTGGTGAAGATGGTGCCAGCCATCAGTGTAACGAAGACCTTGCTTTGATGAGAACCATTCCCGGTATGGTAGTTATGTGTCCTTCCGATGAT
>JAZSPK010000050.1:0-80373 GCA_045537405.1 Acetatifactor sp. | reverse complement strand
AGAATTCGGAGAAAGAGTGAAATTCGAGGTTACCCCCGCCTTAAGATTAACTAAAGGAAAAAAAAGTAGGTATGTACGAAATGGATACATAGTTAATTCATGGGGGAACGAACATGCTCAATTGGGATTTAAATATTTTATAATGTTTTAAGGAGAGAATAGAGGGGCGACTATAGGGGGGACTTGCTGTGTCGAAGCAGTGAAAACCTCCTATTTTCAATGATTTTTGATATGGTCAAATGTTCAAGTCCCATCTTCCGCACGCAAACAAAAAGACTCAGGAATAAATCTTGAGTCTTTTTTTTTCGGCAGAGGAGTCCCGATGAACATGAAATGCAAATGAATTTGTATTTTCTCCGGAAGTATTTTATAATAGAAGTCGACAAATTTGAATTTTATGGAGGGAAATTTAATGAAAAAGTTATTTGAAGTTGGAAATAAATATGCTGAGAATAGTGATTGGAAGGATTTTGCACTTACTAAATTATGTTTATGTGCAATGGGAATTTTAATTGGTATTAAGATTCCAACAAATAAGAAAAAAGCAACAGCAATAATTTCGGGTGGGATATTTGGTGTGACCTATGTGATATTAATGGCAAGAGTATTTACAATTGTGAAGAATATGATGAGTGAATAGAGATAAAACTTTGAATTTCATGGAGTGAATATTATGTTTAAAAAATATAAGATTGGGTTTGATATTTGGGGGCTAATAGTCTTTTTGATTATTATGATACCAAATTTCATATGGTTTGCTGTTCCTGCACCTAATGACATACTTAGAACAGAGTCGGTTACCGCAGTAATAGATACAATAGGTTCAATTTGTCAAGTACTAATGATTTGTGCATTATGTGTATTTATAAACCCCGAGAGAAAAAAACTAAGTTTCACAAAGCTGATAATTGCGATGATTTGTTGTTGCGTGATATATTTTGTAAGTTGGTTATTCTATTATTGGGGAATAACCGATGCAGTTGTTATTCTTGGATTAACGATACCACCATGTATGGCTTTTTTGTTTTTTGCTATTGATAGAAGAAATTATATTTCTATTATTCCAATCTCGATATTTACTATATGCCATTTTATATATGGTGCAGTTAATTATATTATTTGATAATTTATATTGTGACATAAGCGAAAAATTCAGTTTGACGGAGCGACAAATCCCAATTTGTCGAACTGAAAAAACTTTCGGTTTCATGGAGAAAAAAATGGAACATCAAGAAAAAAGAATAGCAGAATTTGATTTGGAAAAATATTTACAAGAGAGTGATGATATTAATATTCTCATTTCAACTTCCTATAATAAAGAGACCTGTATAGGTAAGTATAAGTGTCTGCTTCTATATAAAAGTAAATATAAAATGATTGAAGGAATAGCAGAGAATGCCCCAAGTCCTAATTACACAATGATTATGGGGTTACTAGACGCTGTGACACATATTAATGCGAAGAATATGAATGTCTGTATTATATCCGGTATTTTCGTTGGATTTAAAGCAGCCCAAAATAATAAAGGCTTATATGCTAATAAAATTAATCAACTAACCAGGATTGTAGAAGAACAAGGAAATTCTATTAGTAGTATTGCGATAACGGATGGAATGAAAACTATTAAAAATATTATGCAGGAAAAAGCTTAAAATATCATGTGACCCACCATGTGACCCAAGTGTTACCAGCGCCGCAAACCCTCCTATTTACGTTATTCTTGGGGGTGGTTGTTTGGTCCGATTCCCGTCAGCTGCGAATGGCTTATGCGCTATTTTTGCCCGAAAGTACGACCGGAACATTCGGGAGCGTGATTTTGAGAGCTAAAAAGAGGAAGAATTAAATTACAAATTTAATGACGTTTTATTGTTTTCAATTTATTGTTAAAAGAAAGAAGGATATGCTTATGTACGAATGGGAAGAAAAAGAAGTTTATTCTGAAAAATATGATGTAAAAGGAAAAATCAGAAGCTGGGGTGGTGTGGTCAAGAAATTGGCTTTTATTTATGAGGGGCGTGATGTTGAAATCGGTCTGGAAACTTCATTCGGTGTTTTCTTCGATGAAAAAGAAGAGGCCGTAGCCATTATGGAAAACTATATTGAGGAGCTGCATCAAAAAGAGCAGAAGGTTATGTTGCATTACTGGCATTTGACCTTAAGCGAAGATGTGGAAGGCGAATTTCTGCAAGCACAAGGAATCGTGACCGGACATTATCGAATTGCGGACTCAAAGTATCTGTATAGTTCGGAAGTAAAAGAAGTGAAAATTGATTGGGAAGCGGAAGAAGCTCTGGTGCAGACAAGGAATACTTTATATCATTGTCCGTTAGCATATCTTGATTTTAAGAAGCAAGAAGAATTTCCGGAATTGCTTCCTGATTATGAAGAACTCAAAGAAAAATATAAGGATAAAAGACAGAACCCTACGATTGAGCCGGGGAAGGTATTGACTGTGTTTTCAAATTATGATGATTACTATTTTCATTCCTTATATTATATTCCGGATGGAGATGCTGAGCCGATTGAATATTCAGCCTATCCTCATATCGGAACCTTTCAGGATTCCTATTTGATTGAAGAATGGGAAAAGGGAATTGATATTCGTTATTTTCCGCACATGGGGAATGTGGAGTTCTACTGCGAATCCACAAATGGTTGTCCTTGGTTTATCGAGAACATCGGAACCAGTACACTTTATTTTCGAACAGGATGCGGCACTATTAAATTGGAGCCCGGTGAGAGAAAAGAAGTGAAGAAAGATAACGCTGAAAAAGAAAAACCGAATTTGGCGGATGGTGATTTATATCCGGCGGGAGTCTTTGAATAAGATTATGATAGAAAAGGCAGAACATTTTACTTGAGTGTTCTGTTTTTTTTTGCATTTTATAGGGACATAGTCCGTGGTGAGTAGTCATAGAACCGAATGCCCGGCTTAGACCTTGCGTGCAGCGGAACGTAATCAATATTTTACTATATAGAAGTTTGTGATATAATATGGTAAAGAGCCGTTCAAGATATTAATAGTACTATTGTAACTGAATATAAAAAAATGACGGAGAAGATGGTATATGAATAGTGTAAATAAAACCTTATATATTCTGCTATATGGTAAAGCACTTGTAAGTAAAAAGAATATTATCCTTGCGGATAAAAAGGCAGAAGAAATTTGGTCCCAAGAAGGTTTTGAACTTAAAGGCAAATCAAAATCCAAATGGTTGGCCTATTATATGGCTATGCGTTCTGCTATTTATGATGAGTGGTTGGAAGAAGAACTTAAAGGCAATCAAAATGTGGTTGTACTGCATATTGGCTGTGGAATGGATGGCAGAATTGAAAGGGTATCCGTGAAAGGTAAAAAATGGTATGATATTGATTTTCCTGATGTAATAAAGGAAAGACGAAAATACTATGAGGAAACAGATTATTATCATATGCTTGCTGCGGATATGAGAACGGATGAGTGGAAATGTCATATAGAAGCAAATCAAGATGCTATTATTATTCTTGAGGGAGTAAGTATGTATTTTGAACCGACAGAGCTGTTGACCTTGTTATCAAACCTTTCTGAGTATTTTCGTTCCGTAAGTATTCTGATGGATTGCTATACTGAAAAGGCTGCGAAAATATCAAAATATAAAAATCCGATTAATGACGTAGGAGTAACTACTGTTTATGGATATGATAAGCCGGAAGAATTGGCGGAAAAGTCAGGCTTGATATTTGTGAAAGAACACCCTATGACACCGCAGAAATACATAGATGAATTGTGTGGAGCCGAAAAAGCTATTTTTAAGAATTTGTTTGCCGGAAAGATTGCCAAGTCTATGTATAGAATGTACGAATATAAAGAGGGATGATAAATATGTTTTGGAATGCCAAGGAGCAGGTATTAAAAATTCAGGATATACAGATGAACTATATTACTTTTGGAAAAGGAGAAAAGCCTTTAATTATGATACAGGGCCTTAGTACCCGAAGTATCAAAGGTGCAGCTTTTTCGCTGGCTTATATGTATCGTCTTTTTGCAAAAGATTATAAAGTTTATCTGTTTGACCGCAGAGAAAATATTGGTGAAAGTATAACGGTAAGGGAATTGGCAGCAGATATAGCACTGGCAATGGATGCGCTGGAAATTAAAAATGCCGATATATTCGGTGTATCTCAAGGCGGTATGATTGCCCAATATCTTGCGATGGACAGACCGGATTTAGTAAATAAGCTGGTACTTGCAGTAACGCTTTCTAAGAATAATGAAACCGTGGGGAATGTAATTGATAATTGGATAAAGCTGACGGAACAGAATGATATAAGAAAGCTTGTTGCGGATATGGCTGAAAAAATGTATACCGATGCTTATGTAAGAAGATACAGGCTGTTTATGCCGTTGTTAACAATCTTGCAAAGGCCGAAGGATGTGCCAAGATTTATTACATTAGCAAAAGCCTGCCTTACCTGTAATACTTATGATGAATTGGACAAAATTCAGTGTCCCGTATTTGTTATTGGTGGTATGCAGGATAAAGTGACAAGCGGAGAAGCTTCGCTGGAGATAGTAGAAAAGCTTGGCTGTACAAGTTACCTATATGAAGATATGGGACATGCCGCTTATGAAGAAGCAAGAGATTTTAATCAAAGAGTATATGATTTTTTAATGTCAGAAAGGTAAAAAACTAAGGAGGAGATAAAAATAATGTCCAGAGTTAAATTATTCAAAATTTTGTTGACCGTATTTGTAATGGTGTTTTCCGTTTTTGTTTTGGCGGAAGTGGTGCCGGAGCTGAAATTTGTGAAAAATACCATTGAGCGGTTGGAGGAAAGCGAGAAAACTATTATGAGGTTTTCGGGCTCGACAATAGGTATTTCTTTGGCAATAACGGCACTTCCGGATGATTTTGCAACACCATTGGCCGATACACTTGCTGACATGAATACATACTTTATTTTTATTTATGCGATTTTGTTTGTGGAAAAGCTGATTGTTGTGGAAGGCATGGGGATTGTATTTTCCTATTTTGTGCCATGTGCAGGCATCTTGTATATTTTGTCAGAGTTAACCAAGAAGGATGTGTTTAAGAAATTTGCAATTAAAGTAGTGCTCTTAAGTGCTGCGGCGGTTATAGTGATTCCGTTTAGTTTATTTTTTGCAGAGAATATTGGTGAAAAATATTTGACGTATGTGAATGAAACCATAGCAGAGGCGGAGAGTGGTGCAGAACAAATTACTGACATTATGAATTCTTCCGAGGGAGATGAAACAATCTTTGAAAAGCTTTCCGAAGCATTCAAATCAGCTATTCAGGGAGTGGAGGATTTGATGTTGTACTTTAAGAATATTATAAAGAAGTTTGTGAATTCAATCTCCATATTATTGGTAACTAATTTCGTTATTCCTTTATTGATTTTGTTCTTCTTCAAATGGTTGATGAGGGAAATATTTAAAATGAATATAACCTTTGTGATTCCGCAAATAAAGTTTTTCCGCAGACCAAGAGAAGGTGAAAGACCACGTTTAAGAGAAGTCATCAATGCGTATAATGCGGACGAAGGGGACATTGAGGAAAGCGTAGAAGCTGAGGAGGAATAATCATGAAGCAAAGAAGCTTGGATATTGCATGTGTTATTTTGTTTTTTGCCACTATGGGAATACTGCTGTGGGGAATCATCAGAGTAAAACAGGAAGACCACGATGCATATGATGATGGTATTGTTCAGGTAGACCTAAATACCATATACCTGGGAGGTAGTGATGTAAAGGTGGATTTCTCCGAAGTAATTCTCGGACAGCAACAGGAATCCAGAAAACTTATAGTAAGTACTCACGAAGCTACCGTTTCAACACAGTTATCGGCCAGTTTGATTAATAACGTGGACTTTGATTTTTTGACCAAAACCCAGAAGGTCAGTTACTTTGGAACCGGATATTTTGTGGTGGATTTGGATAATCTGACTGCGGCGAATATCATTGATGATTCTGAGAACAAGATCGTTACCATTCAAATCGGACATGCGTATCTTGAAGTGGTGGATATTGACCCGGAAAAAGTAATTGTGGATGAAGTGAAGCAAGGGTTACTTGCATGGGGTAAGATTAAACTGACCATGAACGATTACAATGAAATTGAGAAAGAGTTAGTGAATCGAATGGAGGAGAAGTTTAACACTGCAGAGAACGGGCAGAAAGCAGACGGAATTGCGCGGCAGATGGTTAAGGAAGTGTATGAGCCCGTTGTCAAGGCCATTGATCCGGAGTATAGCGTGGTGGTGGAGTTTAAGTAACTTTGTTTATGGTCGCTTCTGTGGCGACTGCTCTAATTGCTTCATCATGGTATATTGAAAAAAGCGTGGAGGTATTGGATTATGACGAATAATTGGCTGAACGGAATGATGGGATTAGTAATAGGAGATGTGCTTGGGATGCCGGTACAGTTTATGTCACGTTCAGTGATAAAGCAGAATCCCATTCAAAAAGTAGAGGGATACGGAACCTATAATATGCCTCCGGGGACATGGTCCGATGACAGTAGTATGGCACTAGCTACATTAGTAAGTTTGCGTGAAAAGAAGGGGGTTGATTGTCGGGATATCATGGAAAGATTTGCGGCATGGACTGACAGCGGAGAATATACGCCTGCGGGAATTGCTTTTGACCAAGGACTTACGTGTATGGAAGCTATTGGAAGATATATGATAACCAAGGATTGTCAAACCTGCGGAAAAACCGGAGAACGTGCCAATGGAAACGGTGCCCTCATGCGTATTATGCCGATGTGCCTGTATGCATATGAAAAGGTAAAGAGCGGGGAATGGGCCGCGGAGGAGGCAGTGAAAGTTGTTCATCAGGTGTCCGCCCTTACGCACAATCATTTGCGGTCAAAGATGGCGTGCGGGATTTATTTCTTCATGATTCGTAATATCCTTGAGGGAAGCGGAACTTTGCCGGAATTGTTGCAAAAGGGCATGGATGATGCAGTAAGGTTTTACCAAGGTAATGATGCAAATTATGTGGAATTGGCACATTATGGACGACTCTTCCATTTGGACGAGTTTGCAGAAGTTACGGAAGACGATATTAAGAGTAGCGGTTATGTGGTAGATAGTTTGGAAGCGGCAGTCTGGAGCTTGATTACGACGGAGGCTTTTGATAAAGCATTGTTGAAGGCGGTTAATCTGGGAGATGATACAGATACGGTAGGTGCCATTGCCGGAGGCTTGGCAGGACTGTATTATGGGTATGAAAATATGCCAAAAGAATGGCTGGGAAGTGTTATCCGGAGAGAGTGGATTGAAAGCTTGTGCGAAATGTAAGGTGATGCTATAAGGAAGGGAGATATCATATGCCATTCAAAATAGTTCGAAATGATATAACCAAGATGCAGGTGGATGCTATTGTAAATACCGCCAACGGGGAACCCATTTATTCCAATGGTACGGATTATGCGGTGTATCAGGCGGCAGGAGCAGAACTGCTTTTGGCAGAAAGAAAAAAGATAGGATTCTTGGAAGCCGGAGAGGTGGCAATTACCTCTGGATTTAACTTGCCGGCGAAATATATTATTCACGCGGTAAGTCCTCTTTACATAGATGGAGAAAGTGGTGAGGAGGAGCTTTTACGGTCCTGTTATGCCAAGAGTCTGGCATTGGCTTGGGAAAAAGGATGCAAAAGTATTGCCTTTCCTTTAATCTCTTCCGGTAGCTTCGGCTATCCCAAAGAGGAGGCTATGCGGATTGCGGTGGATGAAATCAACGCGTTTTTGTTGAAACGGAGCATGTTGATTTATCTGGTGGTGTTTGGTGGAGAAGCTACCCGCCTTGGACGTAATTTGTATCCGGATCTGGAATCTTATATAGACCAGAATTATGTGTCTGCCAAGCAGGAAGAAGAATATGGTGATCACTATTTTAAGGCCGCACCGAGAGCGCATAGAAGAAATATGGCTATGCCCACAGTTTCCATGGCTCCCGTGCCCTTGCAGTCTGCAGTACAGGATTGCTATATGGTGGATTCGGCAGACTGTGACGAAGAAGAGTATTGGGAGGAATGTGAGACAGAACTGGATGAGCGTATTCAGCATCTTGCGGATACATTTCAGCAGTATTTGTTATATTTGATAGAGAGAAAAGGGCTTTCCAATGCACAAGTTTACAAAAGGTCTTTGGTTACCAAGCAACTTTTTTCTAAGATAAAATTAAATCCCCAGTACCATCCCGACAAGGCTACAGCCATGAGATTGTGTGTGGGTGCGGAATTGAATCTGGATGAAACCAAAGATTTGCTGGCACGAGCGGGGTACGCCTTGTCGCCCTGCGATAAGAGGGATATTATTTTCTCATATTTTATTGAGCGGGAAGTGTTTGATATGATTGAAATTGATATTGCGTTGGAAGAGCATGGACTGCCCTGTTTTATTGAGTAATGTAAAGGTCGCCACTGAGGCGACCTTATTTTTTTATCCTTGTGATATAGTTACCTTAGCAACAAGAAAACAGGCGTTTTTGTGGGAGGCAAAGAAAGCATTTCCCACAAGGAAAGAGAGGAAACTATGAGAAAAGGATTAACCGAAATCGTGTTTATTTTGGACAGAAGTGGTTCTATGGGAGGTTTGGAAGCCGATACAATCGGAGGATATAATTCTCTGATTGAAAGACAGAAAAAGGAAGAAGGAGAAGTGATTATTTCCACGGTATTGTTTGATGATGTTTGTGAAGTATTGCATGACAGAGTGACGTTGGAGAATATCAAGCCCATGACGGACAAAGATTATTACGTAAGAGGTTGTACCGCCCTATTGGATGCTATTGGCGGAGCCATTCATCATATTGGAAATGTGCACAAGTATGCCAGAGAGGAAGACAGACCGGAGAAGACCTTGTTTATTATTACTACGGATGGCCAGGAAAATTCTAGCAAGCGCTATACTTACAACAAAGTGAAGCATATGGTGGAACGGCAAAAGGAAAAATTCGGATGGGAGTTTTTGTTCTTAGGTGCTAATATTGATGCAATTGCGGAGGCGGGACGCTTTGGTATTCGGGCTGACAGGGCGGTAAATTATAATTGTGACAGTGTGGGAACTGCTGTGAATTTTAAGGCTTTAAGTAAAGCGGTCAGCAAGGTGAGATATTGTGAAATTGAGGAGCTGGATGAGGAACTTGCAGATTGGGATGAGGAAATCCGGGCAGATTATGCGCAGAGGGGTGGCAAGTAATCGGTGAAACAAATAGCCTCTTTCCTTGCTTTGTTATAGTCAGATATTGCTATGTTTTGGCAGAATGGTTGTTACATTGTTAATTAATGATATAATGATTTTAATAATATTATATTGTTAAGGAGGGGCATTATGGCAATGATGGAAAGACCGGTTGTCAACACTTTTGATGATGGCGGAAAGTGTTGGGAACATACCTTTGAAAAGTTTTATTTGAAGGCATATGTACCGGCAACAGAGATTGACGGACAGGTGAACAATTACACCTTTAGAGCACCTTTACTCTTGGTGTTTGAAGAAAACAGACAGAGTATGGAGGAGGCTATTGCATTTGCAAAAGAAAGCGGACTGGCGGATATTGCATCGGCAGTGGATTCCAGCGTTCTTTTTGTATATCCTACCTGCGAAGGTGGTTGGAAGAATGCACAGGAAGATTTGTATGCATCAGTGATTGCAGAAGTAAAGATGGATCCCCGTTATGATGAAGGTATTGTGGAATTACATAATTTCTTTACTCGCGAATTTAAGGGATATTTTATCAGAGGTGCTATTTTCAGAGCGGATATTTACAGTTATGGTGCGTCTGCGGATTATGTGGCAAAGAATTTGTTGAAGACCATGCAGGGTGAGTATCTCTGGGGACCTGGTGAAATTACACCCGCTATGTGTTCTATGCAGAACTTGAGCGTGATTCCCGACGTACAGCGTAAGGATATTGGTATATTAAGTGTGGGCAACTCTGAGGAAGTGAACGCAGCATTTGCAGAATGTGAGAATCTGTTGGTTAAAGCAGAAGCAGATTATAAGGCAGATTTCAAAAGTTTTGTACGCAAGTTTAAAATGTGGTGCGGCAATATGGAAATCGAGCCGGATTTTGAAGCTCTGAATATGGTGGAAGAAGCCGGCGGCGTAGTGGTGAAGACTTCACCTGATCACAGAGGTGCTTTTAAGGATACGGAGGAACACCAAGTAGGTTACTTTGCATATTATAACAAGGGCTTGTTTGACAATGGTCCTGTGCCGCTTCTGATGGGCTTCCATGGTGGCGGAGACTCTACCATGTATTTGACCTTTGTGTCCGGCTGGTACGAGATTGCACACAGATATAATTTCCTGTATGTGCCCATTGAAAATCATCAGAACGTAACGGCAACCGAGGCTATTCAGGTATTGGAGCATTTGAAGCAGAAGTACAATATAGACGAGAAGCGTATTTACGCAACCGGTTTCTCCATGGGTAGTGGAAAGACCTGGGATATGTACCAGGAGTATCCGGAGGTGTTCGCGGGATTGGCACCTGCCAGTGCATTATTCCCTGTGAAGAACAATCCTTTCGGTAAGTCCATTGAGGACGGAGCGAATACTACAGTTTTTGTTCCCATGTTCTATTCCGGTGGCGAGAAATCTCACGTTCCTGAGCTTCCTTTCCAGGCAGAATCCGGATTGGAAAGAATTCAGTATGCTGCACAGACTAATAAGTTGAAGAAAAAATTTGATGTGAGCTACGCAGATAAGGAGAACTGGGAGAATCCTATTTGGGGTGTAAATGGTGATCGTGTGGAAGTGATTCGTGATGAGGCAAGGGACAGTAATTTGACCATTCATTATTTTGATAGTGAAGATGGAGTTTGTCGTACTGCTTTTGCAAACATTGACAATCAGGTACATGAGTGCAGACATCATACCAATGAGGTGGCTTGGAAGTTTATTTCTCGCTTTACTAGGTAAATAAGTGAAATAAAGGAGTATCGCAAGGGGCTAAAGGCCTGTGCAATGCTCCTTTTTGTTGGAATAAAAACAATAGATTTTGTAATAAAACAGATTGAACATTTGTTCGAAAGGTGATATGATATACTTGTATAATTGAAAGGAAAGTGGATGCGAATTTCCGATGTCAGATGCCCTCTAGTACATAAAGGGGGTGATGCCCATGGTCAGTTTAAGCGATGTTCTTACGCTTTTGCTTGTGATTTTTGCGGCTCTATCTTATTTAGATAATCAGAATGACAAAAAGAAATAGCATCCCCACAGCTCAAAGTTTGGATGCTATTTCTTAAATAATAATCAACTGAGGGCAATCGGAAATTTCAATTCCGAATACCTTTCTAAGTAGATTATACACCGGAGCCACTTGTTTGGCAAGTGGCTCTTTGAAAAAGGTATGGTGAAGGAGCCGGGGATATGAAAATATATTGCGTATGGGAGCACAATGGTAATGATAGTATGATTTATGCCAGTAATTTTGTCGGAACATTTACCAGAGGTGAGACGCGAGAAGTTGCTTTGAATAAGATGCAGGATGAGGTTAGAGCATATTTGCGTTGGAAAAATGAAAGTGAGATGGATGAGTCAGAGGTTCTGATAACGCAAGAATCTAATTCTAAATTAGACATTTGTGATGCGGATTCAGATGTGATTTTCGAAGAAGAAAGAAAGCCGCTTTCATTGGAAGAATACACAGAATTGAAGGAATTGGCATTAAAGTCAGCCAGGGACTTTTTAAGATTATATGAGTCCATTCCGGATAAAAGCAAAAGTGCTATTCCAATGATACCTCAAAAGATAACCTTTTTGGGACCGAGACCAAGAACAGCTTTGGAAATGTATGAACATACCAAGGGTGTGAATCAATATTATTTTGGGGAAATCGGTGTGAATGCAGATAACGAAGGGACTATTTATGGGTGTAGAATAAGAGGGTTTGAGTTATTGGAAGCTCAGGAAGATTTTCTGAATAAAGAAGTTGTGGTTGGTAGTTTTGATGAAGAATGGTCCCTTAGAAAAGTATTGAGAAGGTTTATCTGGCATGATAGAATTCATGGTAAGGCCATGTACAGAATGGCTGTGAAAACCTTTGGGAAGGATAGTGTGCCGGATGTTTTCCGATTTGAGAAATAAAGGTAATGAAACATGAATAAATATTTAAAGAATTTGAACAGAATAGAATTTGTAATAACTTGGGCGTGTACCGGAAGGTGCAAGCATTGTTCGGAAGGAGAGCATACGAACTGTGGAGAGCATATTGATGCCGAGGTAGCGGCACAGGCGGTTTATGATATCTGTAAACATTATCGGATACAGTCGTTGATGACTTTTGGCGGAGAGCCCTTGCTTTATCCGGAGGTGGTTTGCAGGATTCAAAAGGCTGCCAAGGAAATGAGTATTCCACAGAGAGACCTGATTACCAACGGATATTTTAGTAAAGATGCAAAACGGATCCGGGAAGTAGCACATATGCTGGCAGAAAGCGGCGTGAAGAATATTCTGCTGTCCGTAGATGCTTTTCATCAAGAGACTATACCCTTAGAGCCGGTGAAATGCTTTGCAGAGAGTGTAATAGCGGAAGGGATTGCTATGCGATTAAGTCCGGCGTGGCTGGTTAGTGTGGAGGATGATAATCCCTACAACGTGCGAACCAGAGAAGTGATAGCAGAATTTGAATATCTTGACATCCCCGTGGGATGCGGTAATGTGATATTCCCCAGTGGCAATGCACTGAAGTATTTAGGTGACTATTTCAAAGAAGGGGAAATGTCGGAGAATCCCTATGAAGACGACCCTAAGGATGTGCGGGCTATCGGATTTAATCCGAATGGAACGGTGTTGGATGGAAATGTTTATGAAAAATCCATTGTAGATATTATGAAGACTTACAAAGGGTAGAGAATCTGCTTGCGCAAAAGCAAAACAAACTGAGATGGAATAAGAGAGGAAGAAGCAAATGAAAATAGCAGTATTATCGGATATACACGGAAATGATGCGGCATTTAAAGCCTGTGTGGAGTATGCTTTGGCACAGGATATCCATACCTTTTTTTTCTTGGGAGATTATGTGGCAGAATTCCCTTATCCCCAGAGGACCATGGAGCTGCTCTATGAAATGAGGGAGAAGTATGATTGCTATTTTATTCGTGGCAATAAAGAAGATTATTGGTTGGATTGTAAATATAATTCGGACTGTATTTGGAGGGAAGGTAATCATACGGTAGGTGCCATGAAATACACTTACGGAGAATTGAAGGAAAGAGATTTTGCCTTTTATAAGGAACTCCCTATTTGTATGGAGGTGGCGTTTGAAGATGCCGAACCTATTATGCTCTGTCATGGTTCTACGGAGCGTAACAATCAAAAAATGTTACCGGAGGATGCAGAAACCAAGCGAATAATGGAGGAATGTTCCTGTAAATACATTCTTTGTGGACACACTCATGGGCAGATGAGCATAGAACATGCGGGAAAAGAGGTATGGAATCCGGGTGCGGTAGGAGTGGCAAAGCATAGTGGCGGTAAAGCACAGTTTATGATATTGCACCAAAACGGCAAGGAATGGAAGCCAGAATTTGTCGGCTTGGAATATGAAAAGGAGCAAATCTTTGAGGAACTGCAGGAGTCAGGACTGGAGCAAATGGCGCCCTATTGGACGCAAATCACCAGGCATTTGTTGCAAACGGGAGAAACCCCACACGCTGAAACATTGTTTTATGCTATGGATTTGGACACTGCAGAAAACGGTAGCAGCACTTGGTATAAGGTGGCGGATAAATATTGGATAAAAGCCATTACTGATTTGATAGTAGAAAAAGAGATTACCTTGGGACAAAGTGGTGCTCATGTGTATGAATTAGATGAGCATAGAGTGCTTAAGGTGGTATTGCGTGAGGAGATAAAGGATTCTAATCTATGGGCAGCCTATGAGAAGGAGGCTTTGGTTTATGAAAATGTAAAGGCAGTCTTTATGCCTAAAATATATGTGAATATTCATACAGAAGAGGTTATTTTTCTTATTCTGGAAAAATATGAGACAATAAACAGAGAGCGTTTAGATACTTGTTTATTGCAGAATATTATGGAAAGACTGGTACAAATACATAAACTGCCTATGCCGGGCTTCTTACCAAAAGAGGAGAGACAGCCGGTGGTTTTCGAGACTAGGATTATGGAAGAATGTAAGAGTGGCTGGGAAAGTGTTTTGGCGGAACACCCCGGGGCCTTTGATGCTACATCTTTAAATGGAATATGTGAGAAGATTAACACTTGGAATAAAAAGTTTTTTGATAGAGATACCTGCTTTAATCACGGAGATTTTCACTTTGAGAATTTGTTGACGGATAAAGCCGGTAATATTGTGGTAGTGGATTGGCAGAACTGTGGTAGTGGAAATGCCGCCGGTGATATATCTTTTTTGATTAGCAGATTGGCTGCTGACGGATATGCTTTGGAACAGGAAAAAGTTCTGGAAATGTATTGTGAAAGTGCGCAAAAATACGGCTTGAAAGTGTCCGCAGAAGTTATACAGAAACAGATTAGTCTGGCCAATTTAAACACCTCTTTCCGCTATTGGCATATGTACCTGCATGGCAGTGAGGAAAAACGTGTGAGGGATATTTATGAAAAAATGCTGGAGGATGCAAAAATTTTCCAAACCCATTGAACTCTACAGAAAAGTGCGTTATAATAAAAGTGGTAAAGTTTATGGTAAACGGACAAGGAGGTGCGTTTCATGAGTATTAGTATTCAGGCAAAGAATGATTATTCCTATTTGTTTTCGGGATTAAGCACATCTTCAAACAGCTCCGGCGTGGGCAATCTGAACTTTTTGTCAGACTACGCTGCCATCAAGAACGGAAGCTATGGCAAGCTGATGAAGGCTTATTATGCGGAATCAAACGGAACATCTACCAAATCCTCACAGATTAATACCTTGGTGAACAAGACTAATTCTACCAGCAAGGATGATACCAAGACTCTTGCAAAGGTAGAGAGTACTACCGAAGGCTTGAAGGAATCTGCAGACAAATTACTGGAAAAGGGTTCTAAATCTGTGTGGGCAGAAGAAGATATGGAGAAAATTTATTCTGCAGTAAGTGATTTGGTGAAGGATTACAATTCCGTACTGGACACCATGGATGATGTTAACAGTACATCTATTTTGAGTCGTGCAAAGAATTTGACACAGAATACCGCAATTAATGAAAAGCTTTTGGCAAAGGTGGGGGTAACCATTAATGAGGATAATTCCCTTGCTATTGATAAGAAGTCGTTTATGGAAGCTGATTTGTCTACAGTGAAGTCCGTTTTCAACGGAAATGCTTCTTTCGCATACCGTGTTTCAGCTTCAGCTTCTTTCATGAATTATGCGGCAGAGCAGGAGGCTGACAAGGCTGCTACATATACCGGCAATGGTACTTACGGTAATACTTACAGCACAGGAAGCTTATTTGACTCATTGTTCTAATAGTTGCGAAAATTCACAAAATAGTATTGACATTTCCCAAGGGGATATGTACAATACTATTTGTTCGCAGGAGTGGTGGAATGGCAGACGCGCTGGCTTCAGGTGCCAGTGGTAGCAATACCGTGTGGGTTCAAGTCCCATCTCCTGCATATTTTTTAAAAAGACTTTGAATTAACTTTCAAGGTCTTTTTAATTTGTCAAAAAATTCTTAAGATATGGCTCTAAGTGTTGAATTATTATATAAATTGTATTATAATAAATTTAAGTTATGAGTTCACGTCCACGAGATAGGAGAACATCAATGAAGAAAAAAATTGCAGTGTGTGGCAATGGTTGGAGTAATGAATATTTAGAAATAGCAATGTCCGGTATTCGTAAATGTGCAGAGGAATGTAATACGGATGTTTTTTTCTTGTTTAATTTCTCAAATTTAGATACGGAGACCTTTAAACAGGAAGGGGATACCAATATATATAAATTATTGGAATATGGCGAATTTGATGGAGTAATTTTGTTGGCAAATACCTTTCATTTAAAGATGGAATTTGACTATTTGCGGAAGATTATTAAGGAAAAGAATTTGCCGGCAGTAAGCTTGGAATATCAGATGCCGGATATTGATTTTTGGGGCTCTGATAACTATACTGGAATGTATGAACTTTGTACGCATTTGGTAGAAAGCCACGGTGTTAGGGATGTGGTGTACATAAGTGGTCCCAAGGATAATGCAGAAAGTGATATCCGTAGGATGGCCTTAGAAGATGTGCTTGGTGAATTTGGTGTTTCTTTCAAAGAAGAGAATGTGCTTTACTGCAATTGGAATTATTATGAAGTGGATCGGGAATTACCGAATTTGATCGCAAGTCGTTCCAAGTTGCCGGATGCTTTTGTATGTGCTAATGACGTTATGGCAATGGCTACTTGTGAGGTTTTAGACCGATTAGGAATATCAGTGCCGGAAGATGTGAAGGTTACCGGCTTTGACCATTTATTATCCGTAAGAACTCATTTTCCGACGATTGCATCGGTTGACCGTAATTGGGACGATTTAAGCTATCAGAGTATGAAATATTTGCTCAAACGTATTGAAGGTAGTGTTGAAAATGAATCTAGATATGTAGATTCCACAGCGGTGCCCGGAGAGAGTTGCGGTTGTCCAATGGAGAAATTGAACTTTTCCAATAGACGTTTAAGAGGAAAGAGCGGGTATGCAAACTATGTGGAAAACTCATTTTGGTCAGGTCATTTGTGTGAAATGGGAGATTGTTTTTCACTGGTTGTAACAGAGAAGGAGTTGCATGATTCCTTTAATCGATTTTTAAAGCAACAGCATGAATACGAAGGTGACGAAATATATTTTTGCCTGGTAGATAATTTCTTCTCTTCTTTGAGAGGCGGGGAGCACTTAGAGCAACACGGATATACGGCGCAAATGGAACTGATAGCTGGTTTAAAAGCTGGTGTGCCAGTAGAACGATGCAAGTTTTCTGTTAAGGATTTAGTGCCGGGATATGATGTTAACGCACCGGGGGGCAGAATCTTTGTATTTTTACCATTGTATAGTGTGGAAGGATGTTATGGATATGCCCTTTTTGGTAAGGAAATGCCCATGATGTATAATTACTCCATTTATAATTGGTCCCGAAGTGTTGTGCAGAATTTGAACCGTGTACGCCAGAACATTATAGTAGAGCAATTAAATAATCAGTTGGAAAAATTATCAGTTACTGATGGTCTGACTGGTGTGTATAATCGTTTTGGCTGTGAGAATGTAGCATATCCCTATTTGGAAAAGTGTCATGAACAGGGTAAGGATGCTATACTTATGTTTGCCGATATTAACAAGATGAAGATGATTAACGATAAGTATGGTCATTTGCAGGGAGATTTTGCAATATGTACGGTGGCGAACGTTATCAGTGAGGTGCTGCGGGATGAATGGATTGTAGTGCGTTACGGTGGTGACGAATTCTTAATGGTCGGTGAGTGTAAGGAAGGAGAACAACCGGAGGATATGCTTCGGGAAATTAGCAGACGCTTAGAGGAGACTGCGCAGAAAATACAATTACCTTATCGGTTGAAGGTCGGTGTGGGATATGTCCTTGTTAGTGCCGCGGAAAACTTAGATTTGTATGAATGCTTGAGAAAAGCAGACGAAGCAATGTACGCTATGAAAAAGCGTCAGCATGAGGAAATGTAAAATTAATAGATGTTTCGAACGTGGCAACTTAAAAAGGTTGTCACGTTTTTTTGTAACCTCTTGCCGGTAAAATCTTACATATAGGATAAGAAGGCAAAATAAGGAGGAAAATTATGAAAAAGAGACTTGTCAGTTTGTTGTGTATGGGCGTACTGGTTGTAGGAATGATGTCAGGTTGTAATCAGGAAGCAGTAGAAGGGTCTAAGCGGGAAAAGGTATCCGGCGGTGAAAAGGGAAGGACTTCCGACGAGATTCTTTATGCCGAAAACCTTACGGAAGGCCTGGATACGCAGATATGCATAGATTATGCCATAAAATCCTACGAACCGGTACAGACTTTTTCCTATGAATTATTTGAACAAAGTATGTCAGAGGATAATCCGGTATTGTCTCCGGTTTCAGCGTATTTAGCCTTGGGAATGGCGGGGACAGGGGCAAAAGGTGCCACTTTGTCAGAGTTTCAGCAGGTGTTGGGAACTGATTTGGATTGTATTCCGCATAGTTTAATGTCCACACTTCCCAGAGATATGGAGGGAATGAAGATTGCGTTGGCCAATTCTGTATGGGTGGATGATGATTTTGAGGCGGAAAAAGATTATTTGGTGGAGATAGATTCTTTCTATTTCTCTGAGGTATATAGAGCAACCCTTTCTGTACCACAGACTATGCAGGATATGAATGCGTGGATTAATGAAAACACCAATGGATTGATTCCTACATTGGTGGAAGAGCCTTTGGATAAGGATGTGATGTTAGCACTGTTCAATACTATTTATTTTAAAGGCGAGTGGGAGAAGGCGTTTAGTGAGAAAGATACTCAGGAGCGTGATTTTTATAGAGAAGACGGCATCGCAGAACAGGTGGAGATGATGCATTTATATGGAGAGAAACTTCAATATGTGAATACAGAAGAGTCGGTAGGTGTGGTTTTGCCTTACAAAGATGAAAACATGGTCTTTGTGGCATTAATGCCTGCAATTACAGGAAATCAGACCGTGCGGGAAATGTATGAAAATATGGAGTGGTCCGATATTTGTGCTATTTTACAGGAGGAGAAGTACACACCTTGTAATCTTCAATTACCTAAATTTGAGGTAACTTTTGAACGGAAGCTGAATAGTAGTCTTCAGGCAATGGGGCTGAAAAAAGCATTTGATGGAGCGCAGGCTGATTTATCAGCTATGGGAAAAACAAAGGATGGAACAAATATTTTTATTGATTTGGTATTTCAGAAAGCCGTTGTCATAGTAGATGAAGAAGGTACGGAGGCGGCTGCAGTAACGCAGGTTTTAGTTACGAAAGAAAGTTGTGTTATCGAGGAGCCACCTGTTAATATTTTTTTCAACGAACCATTTCTATACATGATTGTAGATAAAGAAAAGGAAATACCATTATTTATGGGCATTATGGATAATCCAAATAAGTAAAAGCATATAAAACAAGGACTGCACGTTGAGTGCAGTCCTTGTTTATTTGGCTAGCTTATGAGAAAGCTTGAATTGTTTCGGCGTAACACCTCTATACTGTTTGAAGCTTTTAATCAGGTGACTACAGTCCGAAAATCCGGTTTCCTGACAAATGTAGCTTAAGGGATGGTCAGTGAATAATAAGAATTCTTCCACCTTAAAAATTCGCATACGTTCAATGTATTCTTTGCAACTTATGCCATAGTTTTCATGGAATTTCTTGGCGAAGTTGGAATAGCTCATATTACATTTTTCGGCAATGTCAGCAACGCGTAATTCCTCACCCATACAAGTATCAATATACTCTGTAATGGAGTCAATATCATAATCGCTTTCAGCAGTATCCATTTGAATAACGAGACCACAAGTAAGCCAGTGGCGTACAATATTCATCAGTAAGGAATAAATATGGTTTTGCAACATGAGGTCATAACCATAATGGCGCTCCTGTATTTCTGTTAGACAGTTTTGAAAAAGAAAAGGCACATTCAGTTGCATTGCCTGCGCCGCATCAAAATACACATTCATCTGCTGTTGTTCCGCCTGCTTAAAAATGGTACGCAGCTTAGGGGCATAGGGAGAGGATATATTAAATTTATTGATATCAAATTTCAGTACAACATATTTAAGCGAGCTGGCATTTTCGGCTGTAATAGAATGAATGGTTCTTGGGTGAAAGAGTATCATATCATTTTTCTGCAAAGAGAAGAGGGTGTCGTTGGATTGCATATTGGCACAGCCTTCCAAAATATAGATAACCTCACAAAAATAGTGCCAATGCGGACGCACCGGGAAGCTTTCCTTGGAAGCATCAAAAATAAAACCTTCAATAGGGGTATTTAAAGAATCTGCTTTTTCAAACAAATAGCTCATAGTATCACCTCACAAAGAGATTTTTACAATTTTTCTATGCAATCATTATAGCAAAGATTTTCGTAAAATGTTATAGTAATTTAAAAAGCAAGGAGATTTTTGTATGAAGTATATAAAAGGAATTACCTTTGCTGCATTTGCCGGAAGAGGAGTTTTGTCACAGAAAGAAACCTATGAAAGTTTTGATGCTTTGGTGGAGCGTACAAATGCAGATTTTGTTATATTGGTACCGGCAGGATATCAGGAAACGGCCCAGTCCGAAACCATTGATTTTACATCCAAAGGAACCATAGGCGATGAAGAATTGATTTGTATGATAAACTACGCACATGAAAAAGGTATTCGTGTGGCTCTTAAGCCCACCGTAAATTGCAGTAATGGTACTTGGCGTGCGCACATCAATTTCTTTGATGAAGATGTTCCGTGTGAACCCAAATGGTGTAATTGGTTTGCTTCTTATACGGAGTTTCAGCTGCATTTTGCAAGGATAGCACAGGAGACCGGCTGTGAAATGTTTATTCCCGGTTGCGAGATGGTGCAAAGTGAACGTAGAGAAGCAGAGTGGAGAAAGCTGATATCTGATATCAGAACAGTTTATTCCGGTACGGTTTCTTATAATACGGACAAGTATCAGGAACACAATGTGAAATGGTGGGACGCGGTGGATGTAATAGCCTCCAGCGGATACTATCCTATAAACGATTGGGAAAATCAGTTGGATCGTATTGAAAAAGTTGTGAAAAAATACAACAAACCATTTTTCTTTGCAGAAAGTGGTTGTATGTCGACAAAAGGTTCTCCATATGTGCCTAATGATTGGGGCATAGAAGGAGAAATAGATATGCAGGGACAGGCAGATTGGTATGAGGAGATGTTCCGTGCTTGTGCCAAAAGAGATTGGGTAGGCGGTTTTGCTTTGTGGGATTGGAGAAGTATTTTGTATCCGATTACAGAAGCAGACAAACAGCCGGGATATGACATCTACGGCAAACCGGCAGAGAAAATTGTAGCAAAGGTATACGGAGAAAAGTAACTATACAAAAATATAAGTAAATGAAGGGAGAATAGTATGAAAGCATTATTTATTGGAGGAACCGGAACTATTAGTATGGCAATTACAAAACAATTGGCAGAGAATCCGGATTGGGAGCTTTATTTATTAAACAGAGGTAGCAGAAACGATAATGTACCTGCTAATGTGAAGTTATTGTCCGTGGATATTAATGATGAGGCTGCAGTGGTGGAGATTTTGGGTGATTTGCAGTTTGATACAGTCTGTGATTTTATCGGTTTTGTTCCGGCGCAGTTAGAAAGAGATTATCGTTTGTTTAAGGATAGAACCAAGCAGTTTATGTATATCAGCTCGGCGTCGGCGTATCAAAAACCCTTGGGAGATTATCGCATTACGGAGAGTACGCCCCTTGCCAATCCTTATTGGGAATATTCCCGCAATAAAATAGCTTGTGAAGAATATTTGATGAAAATGTATCGTGAGAATGGTTTCCCTATTACCATTGTACGTCCCAGTCATACCTATGATGAGAGAAGTATCCCTATGGGAGCTCACGGAAATAACGGAAGCTGGCAGGTGGCAAAGCGAATGTTAGAGGGTAAACCGGTAATTGTTCATGGAGATGGCACTTCTATTTGGACCATGACTCATAACAGTGATTTTGCAAAAGGCTTTATTGGTTTGATGGGTAATATTCATGCTATTGGTGAGGCTTATCACATTACTACAGATGAGGGACTTACCTGGAATCAGATATACAAAATCGTGGCAGATGCACTGGGAGTGGAGTTTAAGCCTTATTATGTGCCATCAGATTTTCTGCAGGCTGTAAGCAATTACGATTTTGAAGGCGGTCTTATTGGAGATAAGGCGAATACCGTGGTATTTGATAACAGTAAGTTAAAGAGAGCCGTTCCCGGCTTCTGTGCAACAGTACGCATGGATCAGGGAATTAAGAAAACCGTGGAATATGTTTTGGCACATGAAGAATATCAGGTACCGGATGAGGAATTTGATGCGTGGTGTGATCGTGTGATTGCGGCGTTAGAAAAGGCAAAGAAGGAGATTTAAACCATGGTAAATGTAAAGGGAAGATGGGCATTTATTACCGGTGCTGCCAGAGGTATCGGTTATCTTACTGCAAAGCTTATGGCGCAGCAAGGATGTAACCTGATATTGCACAGTCGTGACTTGGCCCATACAGGAAAAGTGGTAGAAGAAATCAAGGCATTGGGCGTGGAGGTTTATGCAGTTGCAGCGGAGTTGTCTGATTTGGATAGTGTGAAAGCTATGCTGGAAGAAATTGATAAATTGGATGTGCAGGTAGATATTGTCTTAAATAATGCGGGTATGCAGATCGCGTATCGTACAGAATATTTTGAAACACCGGTATCGGATTATACAGAGAGTTTTAAGATTAATACAATTGCACCTGCCATGATATGTTACCACTTCATGCCTAAGATGATTGAAAAAGGTTTTGGTCGTATTGTAAACACTACCAGTGGTATTCGTTTAGAGCCTCAACAGGCAGGTTATTCTGCAAGCAAAGCGGCACTTGATAAGATTACCATTGACTTGGGTTCTACCGTGGAAGGAACGGATGTAATGATTAACCTGACGGATCCCGGTTGGTGTAGAACTGACTTGGGTGGACCCAATGCACCAAACGCACCGGAAAGTGCGATACCCGGTATTGCGGTAGGAGCTTTTGTGGATGATAAAAAGTCCGGAAGATATTTGAATGCACCATTTTTCGCCGGTTTATCTTTGGAAGAGGCAGTGAAAAAGGCAGAAGCAGAGTTTGATAGTCCCTATGGGAAATAACTGTATTTAGAGAAGGTTTATATAGATAAGGGAGGAGCGAAAAGTGTGAAGTTTATAAAAATTTCACACTTTTTGCCTTTTATTTTGTCACTAAAAAGCTTGTAAAATCACTTTAATGTGATAAAATGTTATTTAGATGTTTTTACGTCTTTTAATAAGGGGGACAAAAGATGATCAGAATAATAGCAGATAGCACTTGTGATTTATCCAAGGATTTAGTTGAAAAATATGATATTACTATTTTGCCGTTGCATATCATTTTAGGAGAAGATGAGTTTTTGGATGGTGTAACCATTACACCGGATGAGATTTATAAATGGTCTGATGCAAATAATACCACACCGAAAACTTCGGCAGCAGGTATTGATGATACCATTAGTGTTTTAAAGCCTATTTTGGAGGCGGGAGATGAAGCTGTAATGTTCAGCATTGCCAGTGGAATGTCCACTACGATTAATGTATTTCGTATGGCAGTGCAGGATTTGGATGCAGAAGATAAGGTTCGTGTAATTGATTCTGCAAATCTTTCTACCGGTATTGGGCTACAGGTAATTGAAGCAGCGTGTATGGCAAAGGAAGGAAAGAGTTTAGATGAGATTGCTACTGCAATTGAGGAGATGAAAAACCGTGTCAGAGCAAGCTTTGTGGTAGATACTCTCACTTATTTGCATCGTGGAGGCAGATGTAGCGGATTGGCTGCATTAGCCGGAGGTATGTTAAAATTGCACCCTAAGATTGTGGTGAAAGATGGCGTTATGGGCCCGGATAAAAAGTATCGTGGCAAGATTAACAGTGTTATTATGAACTATGCCCAGGATATGGAAGAAAGTTTGCTGAAGGCAAAGAAGGATAGAGTATTTATTACACATTCCGGCTGTGATAAAGAAGCTGTTGACAGCGTAAAAGCGTATTTGGAGAGTCTGAATGTATTTGATGAAGTATTGGAGACTAGGGCAGGTGGTGTGGTTTCCAGCCACTGTGGTCCGGGTACTTTAGGCGTATTGTTTATTGAGAATTAATGAAAACCTGCAAATTCTGTGAAAAGAGTTTGCAGGTTTTTTAGGTGGTCATTTTCCTTGTGAAAAGAGGGAAAACATGATACACTAAACTAGTATTATTGTGCCTATTGGATAAAAAGAGTGTTGAGGGATTACATGAGCAAAAAAGAAGTCACATTTTTTGATTTGAGGACGGAAAGCGGTGAACGTCTGCAACCGGAAGATACTGTGTGGGGAGAGTATCCTAGACCGCAGATGGTGAGGGAAAACTGGCAGTGTTTAAATGGTTGGTGGGAATTAGAAGGGGCGCCTATCAGGGTACCCTTTGTACCGCAGTCAAAAATTTCCGGATATATTGGGGAAGTCAAAGATAACATGATGTACCGTAAAGTATTTCAGTGGACTTCCTTGGGTGGCGGAAAAAGAACTTTGCTTCATTTCGGTGCGGTAGACCAGTTGGCAGAAGTGTTCCTGAACGGTAGTTTCTTGGGTAAGCATGCCGGAGGCTATGCGACCTTTACCTTTGATGTAACCGAAGTAATAAAGGAAGGCGAAAATACCTTGCTAGTCCAGGTTACAGATGAATTGAATCAGGACTATCCTTATGGAAAACAGTGTAAAAAGCGTGGAGGTATGTGGTATACCCCAACAAGCGGTATTTGGCAGAGTGTTTGGTTGGAACAGGTGCCGGAAGCGTATATTCAGGGGCTTAAACTAACACCGGATTTAGACGGTGTGCAGGTTGAATTATTTTTTGAGGGGGATGCGATTACTGAGTTTACAGAGGTGGAAATTGCACTACATACAGAAGAGAAATATCAAGCCTCATTAAAAAATGGTAAGGGCTATATTGATTTGCATAATATCGTTTTAAGTAATGGTGAAAAATATGTTCCAAAGCTTTGGAGTACGGAGGAGCCATATTTATATCAGATGATTCTTCGTATGGGCGAAGATAAGGTGGAAACTTATTTTGGACTTCGTGTTATAGAGATTAAGGCTGTGCAGGGTGTACAGAGAGTGTGTCTGAATGGAATGCCTATATTTATGCACGGAGTTTTGGATCAGGGTTACTTCTGTGACGGAATTGTAACTCCGGCAGAGGAAGCGGAATACGAGCGAGATATTCTTCGTATGAAGGAGCTTGGATTTAATCTGCTGAGAAAACATATTAAGATTGAACCGGAGAGTTTTTATTATTATTGTGATAAGCACGGAATGTTGGTCATGCAGGATATGGTAAGTAATGGATATTATTCTTTTATAAGAGATACGGTATTGCCTACCCTCGGTTTACAACGTAAAAAGGATCATGGCAGAAGGCTGAGTGCGCTTCAAAAGGAGCTTTTTGAGGTGCATATGAAGGAAACCCAGAAACAATTATTCAATCATCCGGCGGTTGTTGCGTATACCATATTTAACGAGGGCTGGGGACAGTTTGAAAGTGATAGATTGTATGCGCAGGCAAAAGAGGAAGACCCTACCAGATTGTATGATGCAACTTCAGGCTGGTTTGCCCAGAAGGATAGCGATTTTGATAGTATTCATATATATTTTGGACCTCGCAAGCCCAAGGTAAAGATAAGACCGGTGTTTTTGTCTGAGTTTGGCGGTTATTCTTATTTGGTGCCGGAGCATGTTTATACAAACAAAAGCTACGGATATGGTACCTGCAAAAGTAGTGAGGGACTATTTGAACGATTAGCCGCACGATATGAAGAATTGGTACTGCCTTATATCAAAGCAGGCTTGTGCGGAAGTATTTATACCCAGATTAGTGACGTGGAGGATGAAATTAACGGCTTGTATACATATGACCGTAAAGTCTGTAAAGTAGATAAAACCGCCATGCAACAATTAGCAGAGCGAATATATGGAGAAATAGAAAGCGTGTAGCGTAAGGTTATAGACCGGACAGGGAGATGATGTTATGGAAAAAATAAACCGTGTGAAAAATATAAAGAAACAAACAGAAAATCGTTTTTTGAATCTGTATGAGTTTGAAGTGGAACGAAGAAACGGAAAAACGGCGCCTTATTTTGTGGCCTCCAGAGCAGCAGAAGGGTCTGATTTAAAGGCGGTATGTGGCACCGGAGCTTCCGATGGCGTAATTATTTATGCTGTTTACGGAGAGAATAAAGATAAAGTGGTACTGGTTAAACAATTTCGCTATCCCCTGAATGATTACGTATATGAATTTCCTGCCGGTCTGGTGGAAGACGGCGAAGATATGTTTGATGCGGGCGTGCGTGAAATTTACGAAGAGACCGGACTGCATTTTGTGCCGAAAAAGGTGAATGCGGCTTATGCAAAGCCTTTTTTCACCACCGTGGGAATGACTGATGAATGTTGCGGAACCGTGTATGGTTATTGTGACGGGGAACCCAGTAATGCAGGGCAGGAAGAGTCAGAGGATATAGAGATTGTGCTTGCGGACCGAGAAGAGTGCAAGCGCATCTTGAGGGAGGAAAATGTGGCTATTATGTGTGCTTATATGCTAATGCATTTTATTCATAGTTCTCAGTCCGACCCCTTAAGTTTTTTGGAAGAAATGTAATTTTGGAAGGATAATATTTATGTCTGATAAAGTTAAAAGCTCTGTTTTGGAGCAGGCAATAGAATATGCCATTCATAAGGATTGGTACAAATTGGATTTGTCGGCAATTGTATATCCTACATTGCACAGAAAAGATTTCTCGCCGGTTTATCGCTTGTCGCTTTTACTAAAGGATGAAATAAAATCCGAGGTTTTGCAACAGGCCATTGATAGGGCATTGCCCAGATTCCCTACTTATAAGGTGGCTATGCGAAGAGGCGTTTTCTGGCGATATTTAGAGCCCAATCACAGGCCGGGACCGTTTGTACAGGCGGATGTGGGAAATCCCTGTCAGCCCATGTATTACAAAGATAATAATCGTTATCTGTTGCGTTTTTATTATTATCACAATCGTGTCTCTATGGAGGCGCATCACAGTTTGGGCGATGGTAGCGGAGGTATGACAGTCTTTTTGACCATAGTGGCTACTTATTTGAATTTGCTGGGACATGATATAAAACCGGAGGGAATGGTACTTGATATTAATGCAAAGCCGGACCCTGCAGAATTAGAGGATTCCTACATGAAGTATGCCAATGCAAAGGTATGTCCTCCAAGGCCCGCAGAAAAAACTTATCGTATTAAGGGAACCAAGGAACCCTTTTATACCTTGAACATTATAGATGGTATTATGTCTACGCCGGAAGTTATAAAGGTGGCTAAGAGTTATAATGCAACCATTACAGAGTATTTAAATGCTGTGTTGTTGTACGCATTAATGCAGAAACAGCAAAATAGTTGGCATTTTTCCTTGAAACCCATCCGAATTGCCATGCCGGTGAATTTGCGAAAAATTTTCCCTTCCAAGACCGTACGTAATTTTATCACTATGATTTATCCGGGAATTGATCCGAGACTCGGAGAATATACTTTTGAAGAAATAGTGAAGCATGTACACAATTATATGCAGTACTACGTAAATGAGAAACTGTTGCGAGGAGATATTACCACCAATGCCTCCACTACCAGAAATGCATTTATTCGGATTGTGCCTTTGATGATAAAGGACTTGGTGGTAAGAAACTTTTATGCAAAGGTGCAGGACAGAAACTCTTCGGCAGGGCTTACCAATATGGGTGTGCTGCCTGTGCCTGAGAGTATGAAGCCTTTTGTAGAAAGAGTGGATATTTGTCTTGGGCAGCCATTTTCATCCAGAACCAATTGTGCCATTATCAGTTATAACAATATTTTAACCATCAATTTTGCCAGCAGTATTGTGGAAGCAGATGTGGAACGTTATTTCTTCCAAAAGCTGGTACAGGATGGCATTCATGTAAAGATTGAAAGTAATAGGGAGGTAATATAAATGTCATATTGTGTAAATTGTGGTGTAGAGCTGGAGGCTTCCCTAAAGCAGTGTCCTCTTTGCAATACACAGGTAATAAACCCGAATGAAGTAAAAAAAGAACAGGTTACCCCTCCCTTTCCTAAGGAAAAGGAAAAAGTAGAGGCGGTAATGCGAAAAGATGTGGGAATTTTGATTTCCATTATTTTAGGGTCCACAATTATTACCTGCGGTTGTTTGAATTACTTTATATTTAATAATAACAGATGGTCTTTGGTGGTAATCGGAGCATGTGTCTTATTATGGGTAATTTTATTCCCGGTAGTAATTTATGAAAAATTGCATATACATATTTCCATTTTATTTGACGGGGTAACCATGTTGGGATATTTATATTTGATTACATGGCTTACACAAGCAAATAAATGGTTTACCGATTTGGCAATTCCGCTAGTGGTTTTTATTACGATTGTTGTGGAAATTTACGTTTTTTGTGCCAGGAAATTACCCAAGTCCATTTTGACCGGTGCGTTATACGCCATAACAGCCTTTGGAATTTTGTGTGTGGGGATTGAGCTTTTGGTGGACTGGTATTTATATGAAAAAATTATATTCCGCTGGTCTGCTATTGTTGCGACGGTATGCATTATTATTGATGCTACCATAATTACTTTGTTGTCCATGCGTCGTTTTCGAAATGCAATACGGAAGCGTTTTCATTTTTAGGAGTTAATTTATGACCAAAAGAGAGCAGACGAAAATAGAGTTAGTCAGAAGAATACATGGTCTGGTGGGAAGCAGTGATGTGGAAAAAACCAGACAGTCACAGGAATATATCGGTGCTATTCTTGGAAACAGCAAAGAGGTGAAATATGCAGAAGGGACTATGGAGAATGTTCCCATTGAGTGGATAACTGTGAACCGACCGCATATAAAAAAGCATATTATTATGTATTGTCATGGAGGCGGTTATTCTACGGGTAGCAGCAAGTACTCCAGAACGATTACTTCAAAGCTTGCCATTGCAACCTCCATGGATGTCATAACCTTTGATTACAGACTGGCCCCGGAGAATCCCTATCCCGCAGCACTTGAAGATGCCGTGATAGTGTGGAATCAGTTGATGTTTATGGGATATGGCGCCAATGATATTATTGTGGCGGGAGATTCGGCGGGAGGTAATCTGGCACTGGCTTTAGTACACAAGTTAAAAGAGGAAAAACGATTTTTGCCCAGAGGTTTGGTGTTGCTATCGCCATGGACGGATATGACCCATTCCGGACAATCCATTATTAAGAGAGCGGAAATGGATCCGGTATTGGATGAAGCATACTTGCACAGAGTAAGAGATAACTATGCTTCGGGACAGGATTTTGAGAATCCTTTGATTTCCCCTTTGTTTGGAGATTTTACAGATTGCCCGCCTACATATATTCAGGTGGGAGAGAATGAAATATTATATAGTGATTCCGCACGTTTATATAAAAAAATGGTAGAGTCAGACGTTTTGGTCAAAATTGATAAGTTTGAAGGTATGTGTCATGTCTTTCAGATGATGCCGTCTAAAAGAGCTTATGAGGCAGTGGAAAGAATTGCTGAATTTGTTTTTAAAATTTGTCGATAAAAAAGGAAAATTAACAAAATTTATTGATAAAGTTAAAAGGAATTGAATGAGAGATACCGAATATTAAGAGTAGAGGCAGAAGTACATCACCAAAACGAAGCCCGGTTTGGGTATGCAGGGGGGATTACGATGAATATACGAGAGACTTTGGAGAAATGGGAAGCGGAATATTTAAGTCCTTATGCTATGCATAGTGTGGATTCTAAAGGTCGTAGCAGGGAAGAAGAACAGTGCGATATCCGTACGGTTTTTCAGAGAGACCGTGACAGAATTATTCATTGCAAGGCCTTCCGCAGATTAAAGGATAAAACACAGGTTTTTCTCACGCCGGAAGGAGATCATTATCGGACCCGTTTGACGCATACACTGGAAGTTTCTCAAAATGCAAGAACCATTGCAAGAGCCCTGCGTATGAACGAAGAATTGGTGGAGGCAATTGCATTAGGGCATGATTTGGGACATACGCCCTTTGGACATGCAGGAGAAAGAGCTTTAAATCGTATTTGTCCTTATGGTTTTGAACATAATAAACAAAGTGTCAGAACCGTGGAATTATTGGAAAAACAGGGGAAAGGCTTGAATTTGACCTTCGAGGTTAAGGATGGTATTCGGAATCATCAGACCGTAGGGAATCCTTGTACCTTAGAAGGAAAAATTGTCCGTTTTTCTGATAAGATTGCCTATATTCATCATGATATGGATGATGCTATCAGAGGCGGTATTTTAAAAGAGAGTGATGTTCCTAAAGAGATTGGGGAGGTTATAGGATATACTACCGGAGAGCGGTTGGATCATTTTATCCATGATATTGTTACTACCAGTTTTGGTAAGAATGATATTATGATGTCAGAACCCATCGCAGACGCTATGCAGAAATTGCGTAGGTTTATGTTTGAGAGGGTATATCAGAATCCTGAGGCAAAGAGTGAAGAGGGCAAAGCGGAGGCCTTGATGGAAACCTTATATCATCATTATCTGAAAAATATTGATGATTTGCCGCAGGAATTTTTAGCACTAATAGAAAATGGAGAACCCAGAGAACAGGTAGTGTGTGATTATGTAGGTGCAATGAGTGACCGATTTGCCATTGCAACATATGAAGAATTGTACATACCTAAGTCTTGGCACATATAGAGAAAGGAACGTAATGTATTATCCGGAAGAACTGGTAGAAGAAGTTAGAATGAAAAACGATATAGTGGATGTGGTTTCCGGATACATGCGATTGCAGAAGAAGGGAGCCAACCACTGGGGATGTTGCCCCTTCCATAATGAAAAGACACCGTCATTTTCTGTTCATGGCGGAAAACAGATGTATCACTGTTTTGGTTGCGGAGAAAGTGGTAATGTATTTACCTTTGTCATGAAGTATGAAAATTATTCTTTCCCGGAAGCTATAAAACTATTGGCAGACAAAGCCGGTGTGAATTTGCCCGAGTTAGAATATGATGAGGCAATGAAAGCAAAGGAAAGTAAAAGAGCACGACTTTTGGAAGTAAACAAAGAGGCGGCAAAATATTTTTATTATCAGCTACGTACTCCACATGGAGAAGTGGGCTACAACTATTTAAAAAAACGTGAATTATCAGAAGAAACCATGCGTAAATTCGGGCTGGGCTATTCCGGTAAAAACGGTGCGGATTTGGTACAATATTTAAAACAAAAAGGTTTTGAGGACGAACTGATAAAAGAGGCCGGATTAGCGACTTATTCTGAGAAGTACGGTATGACGTGTCAGTTTTTTAATCGTGTTATGTATCCGATTTCCGATGTGCATGGAAAGGTTATTGGTTTCGGTGGGCGTGTTATGGGAAATGCGGAACCTAAATATTTGAATTCCCCGGAGACTCCTGTTTTTGACAAAAGAAGAAATTTGTATGGTTTGCAATTTGCCCGTACGGCTAAGGCAGGAAATATTATTTTGTGCGAAGGATATATGGATGTAATTGCCATGCATCAGGCCGGCTTCTCCCAGGCGGTGGCGTCTTTGGGAACGGCATTTACGGCAGAACAGGCCAATTTGCTAAGACGTTATACAGACAATGTTTTGCTTGCGTATGATAGCGATGGTGCGGGAACCAAGGCAGCAATACGTGCTATCGGAATCCTTAAGGAAGCAGGGTTGACCGGAAAGGTTATCAATATGAAACCCTATAAGGACCCCGATGAATTTATGAAGGCTGAAGGAAAAGAAGCTTTTGAGGAGAGAATTAAGCAGGCAGAAAACAGCTTTTTCTTTGAAATCCGAGTTTTAAGCCAGAATTATGACTTGAAGGATCCGGAAGCCAAAACTAAGTTCCACAAGGAGATTGCAAAGAAATTATGTGAATTCTCCGTGGAAGTGGAGCGTGAAAATTATATTGAAGCGATTGCCGAAAAATATCATATCGGCTTTGAAAATTTGCGAAAGCTGGTAAATTCTTATGCAGGACAAACCGGTTTGGCAAAACCTATAGAGAGACCGAAATCAGGAATACAGCAAAAGAATAATCCTGTAGAGAATGTGAAGAAATCACAGAGGCTGTTAATTACCTGGATAACGGATGAACCTGAGGTTTATACCAAAATTCAAAAGTATATTACTGCAGAAGATTTTACGGAAGAGTTGTACAAGAAAGTGGCAAGTCGTTTATTTGAAGATTTGTCCCAGGGAACTTATAATCCGGCAGCAATTATCAGCATGTTTTCAGACGAAGAAGAGCAACGGGAGGCGGCATCGCTGTTTAATACCAGTTTGCCACAGTTAAATACAAAGCAGGAAAAGGAAAAGGCATTTCATGATATCGTGTATGCGGTAAAAAAGAATAGCTATGAATACTTCTCCGGTCAGCTGGGGGCAGATGTAAATGCGTTAAACAAAATGATTTCCGGCAAGAAAGCTTTGGAAGAGTTGGCAAAAACGCATATTTCATTGGATTAAAGTGAATACTGATTTTGACAAAACATGAATACAATTAGGAAGGATGGAACCATAGAATGGATGAAAACACACAGGCACGCTTAGAAGAGAAAAAAATTGAGCTTTTAGGATATGCCAAGAAAAAGAAAAATGTATTGGAATATCAAGAGGTTGTTGATTTCTTTGCAGATATTCCTTTTGAAGAAGAACAATTTGAGAAGACGATTGAAGATTTGGAGCAGAAGGGAATTGATATTCTTCGTATCACTGATACGGATGATGTGGATGAAGACAGTATCATTTTAACAGAGGAAGATGAAGTCGATGTAGAGAATATTGATTTGTCAGTTCCGGATGGTATTAGTATTGAGGACCCGGTTCGTATGTACTTAAAGGAAATCGGAAAGGTTCCTTTGTTAAGTGCGGAAGAAGAAATCGAACTGGCACAAAGGATGGAAGAAGGCGACCAGGACGCCAAGAAGCGCTTGGCAGAAGCCAATCTTCGTCTAGTTGTAAGTATTGCAAAAAGATATGTAGGCCGTGGTATGCTTTTCCTGGATTTGATTCAGGAAGGAAATCTTGGTCTTATTAAGGCTGTTGAAAAGTTTGATTATCGTAAAGGTTACAAATTTTCTACCTATGCAACCTGGTGGATTCGTCAGGCAATTACCAGAGCGATTGCAGACCAGGCAAGAACCATTCGTATTCCCGTGCATATGGTAGAAACTATTAACAAGTTAATTCGTGTAAGTCGTCAGCTTTTGCAGGAATTGGGAAGAGAACCGTCTCCGGAAGAAATTGCGGAGGAAATGGGTATGCCCGTGGACAGAGTACGTGAAATCTTAAAAATCAGTCAGGAACCGGTATCTTTAGAAACTCCTATCGGTGAGGAAGAAGATAGCCATCTGGGAGATTTTATTCAGGATGATAATGTTCCTGTACCTGCAGATGCAGCGGCATATACTTTGTTAAAAGAACAGTTGGTGGAAGTGCTCAGTACTCTGACTGACAGAGAGCAGAAAGTGCTTCGCCTCAGATTTGGATTGGATGACGGACGCGGACGTACCTTGGAGGAAGTTGGTAAGGTATTTAATGTTACCCGTGAGCGTATTCGTCAGATTGAGGCTAAGGCGCTCAGAAAACTTCGTCATCCCAGTCGTAGTAAGAAGTTAAAGGATTTTCTGGATTAATGAAGGTAGTAGAATTATCAGCAAGGATGCAGGCATTGGCCGATATGGTGTCCCGGGACAGAACGGTATGTGACGTGGGTTGTGATCACGGCTGGGTATCCATATATTTGGTGCAACAGGGGATTGCAACCAAGGTCTTTGCCATGGATGTTGGAATTGGCCCCTTGGAACGTGCGAAGGAGCATATTCGAAGCTATAATCTGGAAAGCTACATAGAAACCCGTTTGTCCGATGGTCTTGCCGCATTGCAGGTGGGAGAAGCAGACTGTATGGTCTGCGCCGGCATGGGCGGGCCTTTAATGATGCAAATTCTGAGCCAAGGGAAAGAAAAGGCTAAGGCCATGAAGGAACTGATTTTACAGCCTCAGTCGGAAATAGCCCGCTTTAGAGGGTTTTTGCGTCAGGAAGGGTATCAGATAGTTAGGGAGAATATGGTTTTGGAGGATGGCAAATTTTATCCTATGATGAAAGTGGTTCCCGTGGATTTTGTAACCGAAGAAATTTCGGAGGAGCAGAGTATTTTTGATGCTTACGGGGAACTTCTTTTGAAGGAAAAGCATCCGGTGTTACAGTTATATATTGACCGATCTTTAGAGCAGGCAAGAGAATTGTTGCAGCATCTTGCAAAACAGCAAACAATGCGTGCCGAAGAGAGAATGGTAGAGATAGAAAAGGAATTGGCACTATTACAGAGGGCAAAGGACTATATGGCAACGCAGTAATTGTTATGAAGGTTCGCATTTGTAAGGTGAGAAAAGGAAGATAGAAAAGAAAGGGGTATGGTATGGTTACAGTTACAATTGCAGGGGAAGAAAAACAGTACGCTGAAGGTACTACGTATGAGAAAATCGCGCAGGAATATCAGGAACCGTATGGTGGTTTGATCGGCCTGGTAGCAGTGAACGGAAAGATTAGAGAACTGTTTAAGCAATTAAAGAAGGATTGTGAAATCAGTTTCTTTACACTTAAGGATGACGTGGGTTACAAGACTTATGTGAGAACTGCAACCATGCTCTTCTTGAAAGCTGTTTTTGATTTGTATGGTAATGATGTGGCACAGGGGGCCAGAGTCGAGTTCGCAGTAGGAAACGGTTCGTATATTACGACGGCAAACCGGGTGGCCGCCACAGAAGAAAATGCAGAAAAAATCAAACGCAGAATGAAAGATCTTGCAGCAGATAAGGTACCATTTATGAAAAAAGCGTATCCGTTGGAGGATGCAATGGAGCTTTTTAAAGAAAAAGGGATGAAGGATAAGGAGAGATTATTCCGCTTCCGCAGAGGTTCCTTGGTAAATATTTATGAAATTGACGGATATTATGATTATTATTACGGTTATATGCTGCCCAATGCAGGGTATGTAAAATGGTTTGATGTTATTTCTTACGGAGACGGTTTTATGCTTCTTTTGCCGGGTAAGAAAGAACCGACTGTTGTAAAGCCTTTTGGCGAACGTTCAAAGTTATTTGAGACGCTTCAAACAGCTGAAAAATGGGCGGCAGAAGTGGGCTTGGCCACAGTGGGACAGTTAAATGAACGTATTTGCAACGGGTCCTTAAGTGATTTGATTCTGGTGCAGGAAGCAAAGCAGGAGCGTAGAATCGGTGAAATTGCAAGGGATATTGTAGAACGCGGAAATGTAAAGTTTATTTTGATTGCAGGTCCGTCTTCTTCCGGAAAAACCAGTTTTTCTCATAGATTATCCATTCAGTTAAGAACTATGGGTAAGGTGCCTCATCCCATTGCAATGGATGACTATTTTGTTGATAGGGAATTCACACCTCGTGATGAAAACGGTGATTATAATTTTGAATGCTTGGAAGCTATTGATATTGAGGCATTTAACCGTGATATGAGTAGACTCTTGGCAGGAGAAAGAGTGGAGCTTCCCACTTTTAATTTCAAGATAGGTAAACGTGAGTATCATGGAAATTATAAGCAGTTAGGTGCGGATGATATTCTGGTAATTGAAGGTATTCACGGTCTTAATCCCAAGACTTCCGAAACCTTGCCGGAGGAAAGCAAGTATAAGATTTATATCAGTGCTCTTACCAGTATGAATTTGGATGGTCATAATCGTATTCCCACTACGGACGGCAGATTGCTTCGCCGTATGGTACGTGATGCCCGCACCCGTGGCGCAGATGCCAAGAGAACTATTGGTATGTGGCCATCTGTCAGAAGGGGCGAAGAAGAGTACATATTCCCCTTCCAGGAGCAGGCGGATGCCATGTTTAACTCGGCGTTGATTTACGAGTTGGCGGTGATTAAGCAGTTTGCGGAACCATTGCTTTTCAGTATTTCAAAGGAAGAGCCGGAGTATTATGAAGCCAAGCGTTTGCTGAAGTTCTTGGAGTACTTCCTGGGAGTAAGCAGTGAGAGTCTGCCTAATAACTCTATTTGTAGGGAATTTGTGGGCGGCAGTTGTTTTAAGGTGTAACTTTCAAATATCTTTAGAAATATTTGGGAAACGTGAATTAATTTACATTTGACTATGTGGTAAAATATCTTCAGAATCTTGCAAAGGCGGAAGAGATATGAAGGTGAATAAGAAAAGTATAGGATTAATTATATTTCGTGTGATTTTAGTGGCAGTAGGGGTATGCTCTCTGCCACTTTTCCTAATTCCCCTTTCTCTGTCGGTAGGGGTAAATATAGGAAATGCTACGGGCATTGCAGTGGCGTTGCTATTTGTGATGTATGGTCTATTTTTCACAACGATAAACAAAGTAATAAAGAGATGGAAAAAACATAAGGTCTTACGCTATTTTGTATATTTGTCAGGCAGTGTGGTGACCATTATTTTGATATTGGTAATTGTGTTGACCACATTGATGCTTGGAGCAATGAACAATGTACCCAAGGGGCAGGAAACATTGGTGGTTTTGGGATGCAGGGTGAGAGGAGAAATTCCTAGTCTGACATTGGTGGAAAGAATGGATGCGGCGCTTAAGTATATGCAAGAACATCCGGAGGTTTCTTGTGTGGTGTCCGGAGGACAAGGACCCGGTGAAAATATCTCGGAAGCAGAATGTATGTACCGTTATTTAACAGCAAATGGTATTGATGGAAACCGAATATTTAAAGAAGATGCATCCACCTCTACCAGAGAAAATCTGGAATTCAGTTTGGCTGTAATAAGGGAAAATAATTTGTCGGAAGAGATAGCGATTGTAACCAGCGAATTTCATCAATACAGAGCGAGCCTTGTGGCAAAGGAACTGGGCTTAAGCAATACAGCGGTTTGTGGTAAAACTGCTAAATGGTTGTTGCCTACATACTATGTTAGAGAGCTGTATGGTATTTTGTATCAGTGGGTGTTTTAAATGATTCCGGTTTTTGCACCCTTGAGTATCTAGAGGTAATTGTGGACATAACATCCTACCGCAGGACGCTTCCGCTCCGTGAAAGAACGCAACGGTCACTAGGCTCGAAAACACCTCGCCAAGTGCCGGCGTTTTTCAAGGCCTTGCTTGTAGGAAATTATGTCCCCAATTACTCATATAAGTAAAGGTGTGTGCCAATATGCGAATGGAGATTTATAATAAAAGAGGAAATTGTTAATGAAGCATACTGTTTTGAGAAAAAATAGAATATGGTGGATATTTTGTATATTGTTCATGGTTCTAGGTGCTTGTGGAAAGCGTAGTGAAGGAGAGAGTTTACCGTCGGTGGAACAGGATGCAGGAATTGTTGCAGAAATCACGCCTGCACCCACATTGGAACCTACGCCACAGCCTACGGAGGTTCCAACGCCGGCGCCCACATCCACACCCACACCTACGCCGGTGCCGGAAATTAATCTGGTTATGGTGGGAGATATGCTGATGCATGAAAGAGTGGTAGCATCCGGCTTGCAGGAGGATGGAAGTTATAATTTTGACCATTTGTTTATGCATGTGCAGGACAAGATTGAAGCTGCGGATTTAGCCTTGGTAAATCAGGAAACCATACTAGGTGGTACTGAACTGGGCTTGTCCGGCTATCCTTGCTTTAATTCTCCCTATGAGTTGGGAGTAGCGGAGGTGGATGCCGGGTTTGATGTGATTTTGCACGGTACCAATCATACCTTGGATAAAGGAAAGCGGGGAGTGTTAAATTGTATCGGTTTCTGGGAAGAAATGTATCCGGAGATTACATACTTAGGAATGAATGACAGTCAGGAAATGCAGGATAATGATATTTATGTGTACGAGCAGAATGGTATAAAGATTGCCGTATTAAATTACACTTACGGAACCAATGGAATTACGCCACCTGCGGATATGCCTTATTTGGTTAATTACATGGAAGAAGAAAAGGTCATTGCAGATATTCAAAAGGCGGAAGAATTGGCGGATTTTACCGTGGTTTGTCCGCACTGGGGCAATGAGTATTATTTGGGTGTGGCAAGCAATCAGAAAACCTGGACAAAGATTTTTTTAGAGCAGGGTGTGGACTTGGTATTGGGTACCCATCCTCATGTAATCGAGCCTGTGGAATGGGTATTTGATGAGGAAGGACATGAAATGCTAGTATATTACTCGCTGGGGAATTTTGTGAATGGTACTTCCGGAACCGGTGCCGGTGTTATGAACCGTTGCGTGGGAGCCTTGGCAGATGTAACCATTGGTCGGGATGACAGCGGTAAAGTAGTGGTGCTGGAATATGATGCTATTCCTTTGGTATGCCATATTGCGGAAGGCGAAGAATACACAGTTTGGTATTTGGAGGATTATACGGAGGACTTGGCGAAGGAGAATTTGATTTGCAGTCAGGATGGAGATTTTTCATTGGAGAATTGTAAGGCGCTTGTGGAGCAAGTTTGGGGAGAGTGGCAGGAGTAGGCTTGAAAAAGCAAGCATACTGTGCTAGAATACAAAAATGTGTAAGTAAAACAAATGATCGCGGCTGCAGTAATGCAGGTGAGGAAAGTCCGGGCTTCATAGGGCAGGATGCCGGATAACGTCCGGTGGAGGTGACTCCAAGGCCAGTGCAACAGAAATAAACCGCTATGCGATTCTCTTGGAGAGTTTGTGAAGCAAACTCGTAGCGACTCTCGAAGAGAGTCGCATAGTAAGGGTGGAAAGGCAGTGTAAGAGACTACCGTCCGGCTGGTAACAGTCGGAGCCATGTAAACCCCATCCGAAGCAAGTCCAAACAGAAAGCTATAGATTTGCCCGATCTGCTTTCAGGTGGGACGCTTGAAACGTTTGGTAACAAACGTTCTAGATAGATGATCATTCACGACATAACCCGGCTTATCGTTTTACTTACATGAAAATAACTCGACAAAATCTAGCTTCTAGCCGGTTTGCCGAGTTATTTTTGTATGGGAGAATAAGGTATGAACAAAGCACAATTGGTTGAAGAACTGAAGAAAATAGGACTACAAGAGGGCATGGTAATTGAAGTACATAGTTCTCTCAGTAGCTTTGGGTATGTGGAAGGTGGCGCAGAAACAGTTATAGAGGCCCTGATGGAATGTGTGGGAGAGAATGGCAGTATTTTCATGCCGGCACTTGCTCTAAGTCCGGAAATGGAGCTTACAGAAGAGGACAAAGTGATGGGCATCACTGTGAAGATAAAAGTACTTCCGGAAGATGCGCCCAGAACTGCTATGGGCATTATTGCAGATACCTTTAGGAAAAGAGAGGATGTAATCACAGGACACGGAGTCATAAGAACTGCCGGTTGGGGTCTACATGCTGAGGAGGCTGGCAAAGGCGGGTTGGATTATGTAATACATAACGGTGGAAAAGTGTTACTGCTTGGTGTGGATATTTACAAATTAACTGCCATGCATTATGTGGAAGATGCTCTGCCAAAGGAAATCGGAGAGATGTTTGCACCCACGGAGGAAATCAATCAGAAATATCCGCCGGAGGAATGGTTTATGGAAGCCGGTGCACCACCGGTAAAACCCTGGTATACCATTCAAGATATGGCTATGGAAAGAGGATTGATTCAAGAAGGTTATATTGGAAAATGCAAATATATGTTTTTCGATGTGTGGGATGTGGTGAGTATTTACAAAGAAGAATTGGAGAAGAATCCCTATAAGCTATATGGGTTAGAATAAAATAATCCCCGGCTCGCCCCCGGACGCATATATAACCTAATGAGGAAGCCCTGAATGACGTCAGCACTTAATGAGGTTTTCAGCCGAACTTGTTCGGCACGAATTTAGTGCTGCTACGTCGTTCATAAGCGAGAGCGGGCCCGAATAGGTTATATATGCGTCCGGGGGTGAGCCGGGGATTTCTGTTTATTTATGATTTTTATAGTATTCATGCACCAGACTACGATATCCCCAGTCTTTTAATTGTTCGTAGGAGATACGATAATTCCCCTTGTAATGCCTGCCGGTTACGGTATAGCGAATGTACTCCTGAAAGTAGGTATCGATGATTTTCAGGCCCTTGTCCGTGGTGAGATTGGGGAAAAACCAGCGACTCCAGGTAAATTCTTTATTTTCTTCAGAGTCTTCTTCATCCGGTGTGGAAGTGCCGTAAAATTTACGATTCATAGCATGTATCAATCCGATAGCAGCCTTTTCATAGGGAAGGTTTTTGCTACGGCTCCAACGGCGTAGGGCATCAGCTTTACGCTTGATTTTGGCCTTGGTTTTGTGTAGGGTGGCATCAGAAAGATCGATTTCCCCATCCCGATAGGAGAAACCTAAGAATTCCCAAACTTCACCGGGAGCACTTATATTTACCTTATCTGGATTGATAGCTAGTCCTAAACTTTCTATTTGATCATAGAGCGTATGCTGGTAATTCTTTAATTCTTCCAAACTGTCTGCAAAAATCAAAATATCATCGGAATAGCGAAAGTAAAGAATGCCAAGCTCTTTAAAGTAATAATCCACATCCCTTAAATACACATTGGCAAAAAATGGAGAGGTAGGTGTTCCGGCCATAGCTCCGTGTTTATCCAATAAAACTTTAGTATTATCCATGACTCGTTCTTCTTTTAATATTTTGGCAAATAGTTTGTATAGGTCTAAATCATCTTCTTTAATAAAGGAAAGTTTTTCCAGTAAAATATCTACATCAATAGAGTTAAAATAATTGCTGATATCTACTTTCAGACAGTATTTTTGTTCAATATCGGACGTGGTACGAATGCGGTGGATTGCTTCACGGACACCAAAATTTCTGCGGAATGCATAGCAGTTATCGCAAAAGTACCAATCATAGCGATATAGATGAAAAGCAATGAACTTCAGAAGAAGACCATCTGCACCGGGGAAAGAGTATACAATACGTTTCTTGCGGGTCCCCTGCTTATTAACTGTTCTCTTTTGGGGATAACCTTGAGGATATTGCTCTTGTCTCCATAAATCGCACAGTCTTAGGTATTCTTCAGTCTCAATAAATTCCCGAAGTTCTTTTTCCTCCCAGTAACTTAGATGTTGTTTATCCAGTTTGTATTCTATAAAATCCAGCCAGGCTTGTTTGCTGTACGCTGTTTGCAAAATGGTCTCTGTCACGGTATACCTCACAAATGAAAAAGTGAACTAAGAAAAAATATAAAAATGGGTAATAAAAAAGAAAGAGAAACAGCTTTGAAGCACTAAAGCCGTGCTTAGTGCCACCGGACTAAACATACTCTCATTGCCCGCAAAATGTCATAAGATTACGGAGTATGCTTCGCCCTCTGCGGGCGCAACAAGGTTGCATTTCTCTTTCTTTTTGGCAAAGGTAAAACTATCTGGATACGTTATTACGTAATTGTTCTGATATGTAAGAACGACGGTTGGGTAAGTGCATCATCAGGTTCATGCAGAAGACGCCCTTTGCCCGACATGCTTCGTGAGCAAGGAGGGTATCCTTTCTGCAGTACAGAGAGCGACCGTCCAAAACTAAAATCATGGCCTTAGGGATGCCATTTGAATATAAGCCATAGGAATAGTCTCGGGCACCAAAGGTAGCATCCATTTCTCCGGCAGAAATATCTTTGCGAAGTTCATAGCCAGGCCATTCTTCAGCGACTATTTTTGCGATACGCTCGCCAAGTTCTTTTTCGGATTCACAAAAATCCTCATCAGAATTTGTAGCGCTGTTTGCTACAGGAGTAGATCTTTGAACCGGCGTGGAAACGGTTGATTTATATTCGGCATCAGAATCTGAATTGATGGTACGAACCACTTCATCCCTTGCTGTATTGATTGCTTTTGAAATCATCTTTTTAGCTTCATTTTTTAATAAATTTTGTAAAAAGCCCATGGTGCTTCCTCCTATGCATTTTTTATAGGAAAAAGTTTAGCATAGATTTATTTAAAATGCAAGAAAAGCAATATATTTGTAAACTCTTGCAGAATAATTTAGTTCTTATCCATTGACAAGTGGAGCAATTTAGGGGAGAATAAATCACAGTGAGAAATGTAAAAGAAAAGTGTCACTGTAATATAAAGTAAGAGATGGCACGGAAAAGAGGATAGTATGACAAAGATAGATGTGTTTTCGGGCTTTTTGGGAGCCGGCAAGACCACTTTGATTAAGAAGCTGTTAAAGGAAGCCTTACAGGATAGTAAGGTAGTATTGATTGAGAATGAATTTGGAGAAATCGGTATTGACGGAGGCTTTTTAAAGGAAGCGGGAATCGAAATTAAGGAAATGAATTCCGGCTGTATTTGCTGTTCGTTAGTAGGAGATTTTGGAGCTTCTTTGAAAGAGGTTTTGACGACCTACACCCCGGAAAGAGTATTGATTGAGCCCTCGGGAGTAGGTAAATTGTCTGACGTAGTAAAGGCAGTAGAAGATGTAGCAGCTGATTTGGACGTGCAGATTAACAGCGCGGTAGCTGTAGTGGATGCTACTAAATGTAAGATGTATATTAAGAATTTCGGCGAGTTCTTTATTAATCAGATTGAGCATGCAGGAACTATTATTTTAAGCAGAACCGGTAATATTTCTCAGGAAAAGCTGGATGTATGTATTGCATTAATTCGTGAGCATAATAAAGAGGCTACCATTATTACTACTCCTTGGGAGCAGTTGGAGGGCAAGGATATTCTGGAAACCATCGAGGGACAGGACAAGCTGGAAGATATGATGCAGGAGCTTTTGGAGCATGCGCATCATCATGAGCATGACGAGCATTGTACCTGTGGTTGCCATGGACATCATCATGACCACGAGCATCGTCACCATGAGCACGAGGAACAGTGTCACCATGAGGAACATGAACATCATCACCACCACGAGCATGCGGAAGACTGCACCTGTGGTTGCCATGACCATGACCATGAGCACCATCACGACCACGAACACCATCACGACCACGAGCACCATCATGAACATGGACACCATGAGCATCATCATCATGAGCATGATGAGCATTGCACCTGTGGCTGCCACGATCATGATCATCATGAGCACCATCACGAGCACGAACATCATCACCATCATGGACATCATCACGCAGATGAAGTATTTACAAGCTGGGGTGTAGAAACTCATAAGACCTTTAGTAGTGAGGAAATCGAGAATATTCTGACTGCCTTAGACAGCGGAGAATATGGTATGATCCTGCGTTCCAAGGGTATGGTTGCGTCAGAGAATGGTACCTGGGTATACTTTGATTATGTTCCCGAAGAACATAATGTGCGTGCAGGCAAGCCGGAAGTAACCGGTAAGCTTTGTGTTATCGGTGCAGATTTGAAGGAAACCATGCTGGCAGAATTGTTTGGCGTATAAAATGATTTGAACGGAGAGATGTTATGAAACCCGTATATATGATAAATGGTTTTTTGGAAAGTGGGAAAACAGAGTTTATTACTTATACTCTGGCACAGCCCTACTTTAGAATTAAAGGAAAGACATTGATTATTGCCTGTGAAGAAGGCGAAGTGGAATATGAGAGTAGTTTGTTAAACAAAGTAAATGCAGTGGTGGAGTGGATTGAAGAGGAAGAAGATTTTAATACAGGCCACTTGGTAGAGCTTGAAAAGAAGCATAAACCGGATCGTATTATTATTGAGTACAACGGTATGTGGAATTTTAAGAATATGCGTTTGCCTTGGCACTGGAAGGTGGAACAGCAGATTACTACTGTGGATGGCAGAACTTTTCCTATGTACTTTACCAATATGCGCTCTTTGCTGGCAGAAATGGTGAAAAAATCAGAAATGATTATTTTTAATCGCTGTGATGGCATAGAAGAACTGAATGTATACAAGAGAAATATAAAAGCAGTTAATCCTAATGCAGATGTGGTGTTTGAGGATTCTAACGGAGAGATTGACACAATTTTTGAAGAGGACTTGCCTTTTGATTTAAATGCGCCCGTGATTGAATTGGACAATATGGGCTATGGAATCTGGTATTTGGATTCTTTGGACCATTTGGAGAGATATGAAGGCAAGACTGTTAAGTTTAAGGCTATGGTGCTGATTCCGGAAGGATTTCCGAAGAATTACTTTGTGCCGGGACGTATGGCAATGACCTGCTGTGCGGATGATATGGCGTTCTTAGGATTTGCCTGTGAATATGAAGGCGCTTGTAATCTGAAGCAAAAAGAGTGGGTAGAAGTGATTGCCACTATCAGTAAGGAATACTGGGAAGATTATAAGGGTGAAGGTCCTATTTTACATGCAATTTCAGTAGAAAAGACCAAGGCTCCAAAGGATGATATTATTAATTTTGCGTAAGGGTAATCCCTGTTTGCGTGGAGTAAGCTTTACGCAAGCGGGGATTCTTTGTAAATAACAGAATGAGGAATTGTAGTGGTCGGTAGATAATCCGGTCACGCAAAGAACTCAGACTGCATATAATAATTATGATTTAGGAGAAGGAAGATGAGTATTATTTTAGGCGTTTTTATTCCGCTTATTGGAACGACTTTAGGTTCGGCGTGTGTATTCTTTCTGAAAGGAGAGATAGGAGATAAATTGCAGAAGGTTTTGTTGGGGTTTGCTGCCGGTGTCATGGTGGCGGCTTCCGTATGGTCCTTACTGATTCCGGCTATGGATATGAGTGCGGATATGGGGAAACTTTCTTTTCTACCGGCACTTATCGGATTTCTTTTGGGTATGGGCTTCTTGCTGGTTATGGACAGCGTGATACCTCATATGCATGTAGGCAGTGATGAGCCGGAAGGAACAAGGAGTAAATTGCAAAAGACCACTATGCTTTTATTAGCAGTGGCAATCCATAATTTCCCGGAAGGTGCAGCCTGTGGTGCTATTTTTGCAGGTGTTTTGACGGGAAAAACAGATGTAACCATGGCAGGTGCTATTGCCCTGTCCATAGGTATTGCTATTCAAAATGTGCCTGAGGGTGCAATTATTTCCATGCCCCTTAGAAGTCATGGGGTGAGTAAAGGGAAATCCTTTTTCTATGGAGTGATGTCCGGCGTAGTAGAGCCCATAGGTGCTATTCTTGCCATTATGCTGGCATCGCTGGTGACACCGATTCTGCCGTATATGCTTTCTTTTGCGGCAGGTGCTATGATTTATGTGGTTGTGGAGGAATTGATTCCGGAAACCAGTGAGGGAGCCCACTCTAATTTAGGTACCATTGCATTTGCTATTGGTTTTTCTATTATGATGGTGTTGGATGTGGCGCTTGGATAATGGGGAGTGCCGTTTGGATTTGAATAAGTAAAGGGAAGTAATGAGGAAAAGAAATGGCACTGGAATCATCAAAGGACGAACAGCAATTAAGAAATAGAATGAAAGATTTGGCGGATAAGGCATTCCGCCAAAATACATATACATTTACCGGTTTCCTAGGCTTAAGTGAGCAGGATATTTTCTGGAAATTGGAGTCAGGAAAAGAACTGGCACATATTAGTTACTCCTTATGGGGTGGCTATGAAGGAGCAGAACGTAAGATGGTACGTTTCGGCTCAGAGGAAGAGTTTGGATATGAGGAAGAGTATCCTATTGTTTGCGTGCATGTAAAGCCCTTGCTTGCCAAATTTGCGGATAAGCTGACCCACAGGGATTTCTTGGGAGCACTTATGAATCTGGGAATTGAGCGCAGTACCATCGGGGATATCCGAGTTGCAGATAAGGAAGCTTATTTGTTTTGTGTAAACAGTATTGCGGAATATATTTGTGACACTTTAGAAAAGGTGAAGCACACCAATGTAAAGTGCCAGGTGGTGACATCCATAGAGGAGGTTCCGGTGGAGGAGCCGGAGAGCATGGAGGTGTTGTTGCCTTCCCTGCGATTGGATGCCTGTCTTGCCAAGGTCTATAATGAATCCCGTAGTACCATCCTGGATATGTTTCGCACCGGTAAGGTGTTTGTAAACGGCAGACTTTGTGAAAATAATTCCAAGACCCTGAAAGAAGGGGAGGTAGTGAACTTGCGAGGGTATGGTAAGTTTATTTTCGATGGTGTGCAGTATGAGACGAAAAAGGGGAAGTTAAGTGTGGGGATTAGGATATATAAGTAAAAAGTAAGCGCCATAGCCTATCGGTTATGGCGCTGATTTTATGTGGTCTAGAACTTAGCTCGTTCGTTGTACTTCTCTTCACAGTACTTACAACGATACACTTCCTTCTCTTCGTCAGCAAGGAAAAAGATGTGAGGTAATTCCTGCTCGATGGAAGTAATGCAACGAGGATTACGACATTTGATAACATTCTTAATCATCTTGGGAAGCACCAAGGCTTTTTTGTCTACGATTTCACCATCTTTGATCACGTTTACGGTAATGTTATGGTCGATAAAAGCAAGTACATCCAAATCCAATAAATTAATGTCACATTCTACCTTTAAAATATCTTTTTTTCCAAGCTTTTCGCTACGGGCATTTTTTATAATGGCTACAGTGCAGTCCATTTTGTCCAAACCTAAATGTTCATAAATAGATAAGCTTTTTCCTGCCTGAATATGGTCTAATACAAAGCCTTCTTCGATTTTTCCGATTTTTAACATATTTGCCTCTTTTCTGCGTTGTTCTTTTGTTTGTAGTGCACCACAACGCGCGTGCAGAATATTACAACTACGCTAAGTCTAACAGAGTGAGAATCAGTGCCATACGTACGTAGACGCCGTATTGTGCCTGTTTAAAGTAGGCTGCTCTGGGGTCCTTGTCCACTTCCACAGAGATTTCGTTTACACGGGGAAGGGGGTGTAGTACCAGCATATTGGGTTTTGCCAGTGCCATTTTAGCAGTATCCAGAATATAGAAATCCTTTAAACGGATATAATCTTCTTCGTTAAAGAAACGTTCTCTTTGTACACGGGTCATATAAAGGAAGTCAAGCTGGGGCATCACAGTTTCCAGATTGGTTACTTCCTCGTAAGGAATGTTATGTGCCTTTAACTCCTCGGTAATGTAGTCGGGAACCTTTAATTCTTCGGGGGAGATGAATATAAAGTTAATACCTTCATAGCGTACTAAAGCATGGATTAAGGAGTGTACGGTACGACCGAATTTCAAGTCGCCGCAAAGACCGATGGTAAAATTTTTGATCGAGCCGGTCAGGCTGCGAATAGTTAAAAGGTCGGTTAAGGTCTGGGTGGGATGCTGATGACCGCCATCTCCTGCGTTAATCACAGGGATAAGGGACTTTTCCGCAGCGACCATGGGCGCACCTTCTTTGGGATGGCGCATGGCACAGATGTCTGCATACCCGGAAATGACTCTAATGGTATCAGAAACGCTTTCTCCCTTGGAAGCAGAAGAGGAGCCGGCATCGGAGAAGCCAAGAACCTGTCCGCCTAAACGAAGCATGGCTGATTCAAAGCTTAATCGGGTTCTGGTGCTGGGCTCATAAAAGCAGGTGGCTAAAATTCGTCCGTCGCAAGCGTGAGCATACTTTGCCTTGTTTTGTTCAATATCGTTGGCCAAGTCAAAGAGTTTGTCCAATTCTTCGGTAGTAAAATCCATGGGACTTAATAGATGTCGCATATATATGCCTCCTTCGTAAATAATGATAATAGGCAAATTTTTGCCGAAAGAAAAGCCGAAGAAAAAATCTTCGACTTATAAATTATTGAAATGTTAATAATTCCTCTACAGGTTTTCTGCGAGGAGCAGTAGGTTCTTCAGCGGGATAACCAATGGGAATCAAGGCAATCACATCACGCTCTTCGGGAACATTCAAAAGTTCGGCCACCTTGTCGTCATCAAAAATACCCATAATAACAGTTCCAAGTCCTTTTTCGTAAGCAGCAAGACAAAATGCTTCGCTGGCAACACCGGCATCAAACATCTGCCAGCCTTCGCCACGGTGGGTACTGAAAGAACCATCTCTTTCAAAACCGCTGCGTCCCTTAATAACGGTAACGGCAATCAGCATGGGTGCTGAAGCGATAATTTCACCATTACGGGGATAAGCAGAGGTGCAAGCGGCAACCTGATCCTTTAAAGAGCCTTCAACCGCAATATAGCGAGTAATCTGGGTATGCTTCCAACTGGGAGCGTAAGACGCGGTTTCTACAATCTCAGCAAGTAAATCGTGTGGAACGGGAGTGTCCTGGAATGCCCTGATACTTCTACGTCCTTTAATACACTCTTTAGCAGTCATGTTGTTACCTCCTCGTACCTGAAGTTTTATTTCGTAACTGAATACATCATATCATATTATGATATGATATGCAAAGAATTTTTAAGGTTTTTCGAAGAAAAATGATTGCGCAAAACACATATTTCGAGTATAGTTAACATAGGTAAATTGTTTTGTGAAAAGGAGGAATTGCAAATGAGTATTGAATTTCAGGAAAGAAAACGCTGGTTGTTTTTTGGTTTACCTTTCACCTTTACAAAATATTACGTTAAAGAAGATATGCTGACAATCCGTGCAGGTTTATTTAATGTGGTAGAAAATGATTGTTTTATGTATAAAATTCAGGATGTGCAGCTAAATAGATCGTTTTGGGAAAGAATATTTAAAATCGGTACCGTAAATTGCATTACCGGTGACAATACCCATCCACAGCTTGTTTTGAAGCATATCCGTAATGCAAGGCCTATTAAGGATTTTATTTTGAAGGCATCTGAAGAGGCGCGTCTCAAGAGACGTACCGTAAATATGCTGGATATTGGTTCCGGCGAGATGGCGGATGTGGATGATAGTATTTTGTAAATACTTAGAAAGTAAAACAGACGGGACTTTCCGGAGAGAGTCCTGTCTTTTTCAGTTAAATACAGATGGTTTTATTTTTTGTGAGAACGGTCTTTGGTGGTAAAGTGCTCAAAAAAAAGTCCTGCCAAAAACCACAAAGGCGCATAGTCCAAGCGGATAACCCTGCCGATATTCCATTTGGAACGACGATAGTCCCAAGGACAGAGGTCTTTCTTTTTCAGGTAGGAACCGCTTATAAATTCTGCAAAGAAAATAAGTAGCATATAAAGAAAGCCGCGTATCCAGACAGAAGTTTTTTTCAAAAGGCAAAATAAAGGATATAAGAAAGAAGCACTGCCATAGATGGGGAACATCCACAGGGAAGTACAGCCTTTTAAGGTAAAATCACGTCTGCGAAGGGTATTTGCGGCAGTAAAAATAATTTCCATGCACCAGCCGGCAAGGCCGCAGCGTAAGAATCTTTTAATAAATGCGGGGACTTTCATGTAAGACACCTCCGGTTTGAGATAATTATAGTTTGCACGAAAAGTTCTGTTTTTATACAATAAGAGTACAGAAGGGAAGAATTGCCATGAAATACGAAGAAGCAGTGGAATATATGGAGTCCTTAAACCGTTACGGTATTGTGCCGGGGCTTTCCAATATAGAGAATCTCTGTAAGGCTCTGGGTAATCCGCAACAGGATTTAAAGTTTGTACATATTGCGGGCACTAATGGGAAAGGTTCTACCCTGGCATATATTTCAACGGTGTTAAAATGTGCAGGTTATAAGGTGGGACGTTACGTTTCCCCTACGATTTATGAGTATAGGGAGAGGATTCAGGTAAACAATCGTCCCATTACAAAGAAATCGCTGTGTGAATGGGTGGAACGTATTAAGGAAACCTGTGATTTACTTGTGAAAGAAGGCAAAAAGCACCCCACTTCTTTTGAGGCCGAAACGGCGCTGGCGTTTGCCTATTTTAAAGAGCAGGGCTGTGATATTGTAGTCATGGAATGCGGAATGGGCGGCAGATTGGATGCTACCAATATTATTCAGAATACCTTGGTTTCGGTGCTGGCAAGCATCAGCATGGACCATATGCAGTACCTGGGTAAGACGCTTACGGCAATTGCCACGGAAAAAGCCGGTATTATAAAGAACGGTTGCCGCGTGGTTTCAGCACAGCAGGAGGAGATTGCCCTGCAGGTAATTGAGGCGGCGGCAGAGGAAAAAGGCTGTAAGTTAACAGTGGTACAGCCTACGGAAGTAAAAAAGGTTCGTTATGGGTTAGAAAAACAGCGTTTGGATTATAAGGAATGGAAGAACCTGGAGATTACCCTTGCAGGAAATCACCAGATAGATAATGCCCTTTTGGCAATCAAAGCTTTGGAAGAACTGAACGATTTGGGCTATGCAGTTTCGGAAAAAGCTCTTCGCAAAGGTCTGCAGGAAACCCAGTGGCCGGGACGCTTTACGGTAGTGGGAAAGAAGCCTTATTTCATTGTTGATGGGGCGCATAATGCAGACGCAGCAAAGAAATTGGCGGAAACTATCGAATTTTATTTTACAAACCGAAGAATTATCTTTATAATGGGAGTGCTGAGAGATAAAGAATATGATTCGATTATAGAGCAGACCCATAGGTTTGCAGATCAGATTATTACGGTGGCAACACCCGGAAATGCCAGAGCTATGTCGGCTTATGAGCTTGCCACAGAGGTGGCTAAGGTACATCCGGAGGTGACCGCGGTGGACAGTATAGAGGAAGCTGTGGAAATTAGCTATTTGTTGGCGGGTAAGGACGATGTTATCTTGGCGTTCGGTTCCTTATCTTTTATGGGAAGACTGCTGACGATTTTGGAAAAGAGAAAGGCTTAGGAAATATTCATGATGGACCAGGAAAAGATAAAAGAAGGCGTGAAGCTTATTTTAGAAGGAGTGGGAGAAGATATTACCCGAGAAGGTTTAAAGGATACTCCGGCACGTATTGCCAGAATGTATCAGGAAATCTTTGGCGGACTCTATGAAGATGCTTCCGAGCATTTAAGCAGAGTATTTACCGTGGATAATAGCGAAATGGTGCTGGAAAAGGACATTGTTTTTTATTCCACCTGTGAGCATCACCTGATGCCTTTTTACGGGAAGGCCCATGTGGCATATATACCGGATGGTAAGGTGGTAGGCTTAAGTAAGCTGGCACGTACCGTAGAGGTATATGCCCGCAGACCTCAGATTCAGGAACAGATGACCGCCCAGATTGCAGATGCCATTATGGAGCATTTGGCACCTAAGGGAGCCATGGTTGTGATTGAGGCAGAGCATATGTGTATGACCATGCGTGGCGTGAAAAAGCCCGGAAGCAAGACCGTGACCATGGCCTGCAGAGGAGCATTTGAAAAGGACGAGAAACTGCAAAACCGTTTTTATCAGATGTTAGGTGTGTAGTGATGAAGCGAGTAAACAAAATTCTTGAAAATAGTACATATCAGGAGTATATACGGAAAAACAAGGCAGCAGAAGTGGATAGAATCTTCTGCTGTCATAATATAGAACATTTCTTGGATGTGGCAAGGATTGCACAGATGATAAATTTGGAGGAAAAGCTGGATTTATCTAAGGAATTGATTTACGCCACGGCACTCTTGCATGATATTGGTCGTCATGTGCAGTATGAGAATGGTACACCTCATGAGGTTGCTAGTGCGAAACTTGCAGAGGATATTCTGGAGGCATGTGGTTTTGGAAAGAAAGCCAAAGCAGAGATTTTAAGGGCTATTTTGGAGCATCGAAACAAAAGAAAAGCAAAAGAAAAAAGTCTGTCAGGAGTAATTTACCGGGCGGACAAAGCCAGCAGAGCCTGTTTTGCCTGTGAGGCGGAAGGACTTTGTAACTGGAAGAAAGAAAAGAAAAATTTGAAGATTAAGTACTAGGCGATAAGGTTTTAGGAGGAGAAAAGGATTTGGCTTCAAAAGTAAAATTAATGGAATGTAAATCCTGTGGGGCACAATTCGATGAAATGCTGCCGGCATGTCCTTACTGCGGTACTATGAGTATTAAGGGCGCCCAAGCGGAATATATGGAAAAGCTGGAGGATATCCGCAGTGATGTGGAAGAACTGGGATCTGTACCGGCAGAAGTAACCAAGAAGGAGATTAAGAAGCAGACGAAGATTATTCTTTGGGCTTTGGGAATCTGCGGAGCTTTGCTGTTAGTAGGTGTAATAATCGAGGTTATCTTTGGGTATAAGCCTCAGGAGAGAGATGATAAGGCGGATTATTTGTGGTTACAGGAAAACGTGCCCGTATTGAATGAATTATATGAGCAGGAGCAGTACGAGGAATTGATGAAAACGGTAAATGCTGCTTATGCAAATAATGAACCTGTGTGGCAATGGGAGCACAGATACTTCTGTGAGTATTTAGAGTATGTTTTAAGGGAAAATGCAATTCTTGAAAAGGAAGCTTCCGGGCAGGTATTGGATATTGGAGATTATGAATGGCTTCTTTACTTGTATTGTCAGACAGAAAAAATTCCCCAGTCCTCCCTTCTTACAGATGAGGAAAAGGAAAAATTAAATCCCTTTGTGGAAGTGTTAAATGCAGATTATGAGACAAGGTGGAATTTTACCGGTGAGGAGCAGGCGCTTTTTGATGCCATGCTTCTGGAAAATGATGGTTATGCTGATTTTGATGATATTGAAGTGATTGTAGAGATGTGGATGGAAAGGAACAATAAGTAATGAAGTGTGAAAATTGTGGAGGCAATTTAACCTTAGAAGATGTGGTATGTCCTCATTGTGAAGCGATAAATCCCCATGCCATAGAGCACATTAGGGAAATGAAACGTTACCAGAAGGACTATGAAGGCACCAAGGATAAGGTTTATGATGTTACGAAGCGATACGTAGGTGTGTCTGTTCGTATTATTGCAATTGCAGTATTGATTGTGCTTATTATTTTGTGCGGTGTATTGAGTGGTGAAGGATATTCTATTCATCGTAAGATGAATCAATCGAAGGCTGTAAGAAAACAGGAAGAGTATAAAGCTGTTATAGAAGAATATCTTGAGAACAACGAGTATTATGCTCTATATTCTTTTTTAGAGGCACATTGCATTGAATATGATACGGAAGGGTATGAGGAATATCGAACGATATCACGTGCTGTAACCCAATATGTTTTTCTTTATGGTGATATAATCCGGGTGATATATCCTTATAGTGAAGAAAGTCTTAAAACTTATCCAAGCAGAATAGAAGGCGATTTGGCATCTTTTTATAAGCTGTATGATGAGGAGAATTATATAAATATATTTGATAATACCTTACATAAGGACGAGGTTTTGGAGATTGAAGCACAAATGAATGCTTTGTTGGTGGCATATTGTGGTTTGACCATGGAAGAAGCGGAAGGACTTAAGAATATGACTCAGGCGCAGAGAATGAGTTTGTTGGAAGAGAGGATATTGCATGAAAAATAAGGTGAGTAGCGGTGCAAATAAAATAGTTATATGGGTCATGAATATAATCATCATTGTACTCTGTCTTATTTTGTTTATTACAGCAGGAGTAATGATTGCTGAGTTTCGTTCTGCTTTTCATAGAGAACGTTCTACGGATTCCTTTGGATACTATATGACCTCAGAGGAGTATTTTCAAATGGTGCCCACCTATTATTCCAATACGGCATACGGTTACAAAGCAGATGATGAAATCGCAGAGTATTATGGTGTGGCACAGTATTATGAGGCGGCACTTTTGTATAACGCTTATACGGAAGCCGGCAATGAGGAAATGGCGCAGAAATTTAAAGAGAAAATGCAGGATGCTAAGCAGGAAATGGGTGGCTGGGATATGGCCATACCTTCTATTCATAAACAATTAGGGATTGATGAGTAATGTTTGAAAAAAAGAAATGTATGCAAATTGGTAATCGACAATTTGATATAAAAAATCACACTTATGTGATGGGCATATTGAATGTGACTCCTGATTCTTTTTCGGATGGTAATCAGTGGAATGTGCTCGATAAGGCCCTGAAACGTGTGGAAGAAATGATTACAGAAGGAATGGAACTCCTGGATATTGGCGGAGAGTCCACCAGACCCGGATTTATGCCTGTCTCCGTACAGGAAGAAATAGAACGGGTAGTTCCTGTAATAGAGGCTGTAAAAGAAAGGTTTGACGTGCCTGTGTCTTTGGATACCTATAAGGCAGAAGTGGCAAAGGCAGGCATTCAGGCCGGTGCGGATATGATTAATGATATCTGGGGCCTAAAGTATGATACTGACATGGCAAAGGTCATTGCAGAAGGAGGCGTAGCATGCTGTCTCATGCACAATCGCAAAGACGCCGAATATAAGAATTTGCTGAAGGATATGCAAAAAGATTTGGAGGAAAGTCTGGCTTTGGCAAAGGCAGCAGGCATTGCAAAGGATAAAATCCTTTTGGACGTAGGAATCGGATTTGCCAAGTCCTATGCGGATAATTTAAGAGTGCTGGGGGCATGGGGAGAATTTCGTACATTAGGATATCCCCTTTTGTTAGGTTGCAGTCGCAAATCGGTAATCGGGTATGCACTGGATTTGCCGGTGGAGGAGCGCTTGGAGGGAACTTTGGCAACCACGGTTATGGCAGTGATGCAGGGCTATTCTTTTGTGCGCGTGCATGATATTAAAGAAAATGTAAGGGCGATTCGTATGACTGAAGCGGTGTTACAGGGAGGTGTTGCTTTGTATGGACGAGATAAGAATTGATAATCTGGAAGTGTTTGCCCATCATGGCGTTTTTCCGGAAGAAAATGAAAAGGGGCAAACCTTTTATGTGAATATGGTTTTATATACGGACTTACGGGTAGCAGGGCTTAAGGACGAGCTGACATTGTCTACTCATTACGGAGAAGTGTGCCATTTTGTAACTGCATGGATGCAGGAGCATACCTATAAATTGATTGAAACAGTAGCAGAAAATGTAGCAAGAGAGGTATTAAAGGCATTTCCTTTGATACAGGCCTTGGATGTGGAAATTAGAAAGCCCCAGGCGCCGATTGGACTTCCTTTTGAGAGTGTTTCCGTAAAGCTTCACAGGGGATGGCATAGGGTATATGTGGCGCTTGGTTCCAATATGGGAGAGAAAGAAAAGTATCTGCAGGATGCAGTAAGAGGTCTGGATATATTAATAGATACACAAGTGGTAAGGGTTTCGGAGTGGATTGTTACAGAGCCGTATGGTGGAGTGGAACAGGATTGCTTTTTAAATGGTGTGGCAGAGATAAGAACTCTTTTGACACCGGGAGAATTGTTGGAGGGTTTACATGAACTGGAAGCGGTAGCAGGAAGAGAAAGAAAGCTTCGCTGGGGCCCCCGTACTTTAGATTTGGATATTATTTTTTATGATAAGCTGGTGTATGAGGATGATAAGCTCATAATTCCTCATGTGGATATGCAGAACAGAGATTTTGTATTAAAACCCATGGTAGAGTTAAATCCTAATTTCAGACATCCTATACTGCAAAAGACCATGAAGCAGTTATTGGAGGAGTTGCCTAAATAGGTTTTTTGACATATATTTTCCGGCAAAATGGGCGCAGAGTCCGGTAAAGAGTCCGGTAATGCAGGCGCTGATTATAAAAAAGGGTATATATGTTAATGGAGCGAAGGAGGAAGTTAAAAGGATTGCTACTACAAGCTGTCCGGTCTGATGGGCAAGCGCACCAAAGATGCTGGTAATATACAGGCAATGTCCCTGCAAAAATTTATTGATTAAATACATGATTACCAGGCAAAAAATTCCTCCCGCCAGGCTATATATTATACTGATCGCCTGTCCAAACAGAAAGCCGGCAATCAATATACGTGCCAAAAGCACAAGAAAAGCATCCTTTGTAGTCATGTAGCGAAGGACGATAAGAGTGATGATATTTGCCAGTCCCAGCTTGATACCCGGAATAGGAACCAGAGTGGGGAGGGCTGCTTCTACAGAATAGATTGCCAGCGCCAGGGTGGTAAACAGCGCCAGGGTAGTTAGTTTCTTGGTATTGCTTTTCATTGAGGACCTTTCTTCTGTTAGTAAGTAATGGTATCAATATCTGCATGCTGTGGTTTCAGTTCAATCACCAAGCCATGTGGCAGACAGGTGATGGGAAGCAAATCATTTCGGATGGTACCTTGATGTACACATACTAAATCGGGGCAATCGGCATCGGTAACAGTGATGCTCCCCGGTTGTACCAATATTTGATTCATGCCACCATTAGAGGAAGAAACCATTAGGGTATAGTCCGTAGTAACGGCGGATAAATTAATGGTTTTATATAATTTGCCATCCTGATAAATGTATGCAGTGTAATTGTCAGCATTATCTTTATAACGGATGAAAAGAAAGATAACACCGGCGATTAGAATTAATAATATTATTGTGCCCAGTAATAAGGCTCGTTTACGAAGTGTAGGATTCATGGGATTACTACCTTTCTAGGAATGAATATAGTATAGCAGAAAGGATGAGGAAAATGAAGAGTCGCAGAAGAAAAACAATGCTTACCATCTTGCTTTTCCACGTTCTTTTTTTATTTGGCGGTTGTGGAAGGGCTACGGTGAAAATGTCAGAGGCAAGTACTGCCATGGGTACGGTAGTACAAAGTAGTATTTATGTGAGAGATACGGAGGCAGGAGAAGAAGTTCTAGTAAGTATAAATGAGTGTTTGAAGCAATACGACGAAGAGATATTATCCTGGAGAGCGGAAGGGTCGGAGATTGCCAATATAAATGCAACAGCAGGTGGTTTGCAGGGGTATGGATTGCAGAGTTGGACCGGTTTGGAAACTGCGTTACATACGATTTGGGAGATTTCAGACAAAAGCGATGGTGCCTTGGATGTTACCATAGGACCGGTGACGCAAGCTTGGAATCTGGATTATTGGGCAGTAGAAGGAGTGGAGAATTTTAGTACACCTTCCTCTGAGCAAATTGGTTTACTTCTGGAACATACCGGATATCAAAAGGTTTCTCTGGAAGGAGATAAGATTCTTTTACCTGCACAGATGAAATTGGATTTGGGTGCAGTGGGCAAAGGAATGGTATGTGACAAAATAGGGGAGTATTTGGCAGAACAGGAGCTTGTAGAGGCGGCTATTATCACAGTGGGAGGCAGTGTGCTTACCTACGGAGAAAAGCCGGAGGGAGGCACCTGGAATGTGGCAATTGTGCACCCAAGGGAAGAAAATTCTTATTTGGGAACATTGGCCTTAAGCGGAACTTATTGTATTGCAACTTCCGGTGATTACGAACGTTATGTGGAATGGCAGGGAAAACGATACCATCATATTATCGATCCGGATACCGGATATCCGGCCAATAGTGGTGTATGTAGTGTTACCATTGTCAGTGAGAGCGGGTTACTAAGTGATGCTCTTTCTACGGCGTGTTTTGTACTGGGAGTAGAAAAAGGAATGGACTTGGCGGAGGAATTTGGGGTCCAGGCACTTTTTGTGACAGAGGATTTGGAACTTATAATGACGGAAGGTATGAAAGAGCTGTTTATACCTAAGAAATAACAGAGACGGCTAAACGAAAGCGATTCGTTAGCCGTCTATTATTTGCAGAAAAATATAATCAGGGAATCATGGATGAAAAACTATCAGAGCCAAGGGGACTGTGATACAGGGAGGAGGCTTGGTTAAATTCCTGGAAATATACATATTTTGAAGTCATATTGATATTAGTGTAATTTCCTTTTGCCAAGGTGGTAAGTCCCGTACCGTCGGTTCGCATCATTTTAAGCGCCGGTTCACCGGGAGAATTGCACTGGTAGTAAATGTATCCGTTGCCTACATTATAACATTCTATGCGGTCTTCAGTTAATACTTCCACCTCACCGGTGCCAACGGAGTAGCGGCACAATCTGTAATTGTTTTCCAGGTCCATGTAATACACATAATTTTCATCCGCAATGGGGAACCACACATTTCCCTGCCATAGTTCATTTGTTTCACCGGTAACAGTATTTAAGGTGTAAAGGAAGTGATTACCAACAGTACCGTTGTAATAAATTGTGGCACCTCTGGCACTGGCGGGATTGACCTGATAGTTTGCCAATTCTTCCTTTTCAGACTTGTCGATTTTCATTTTGTAAAAAACAGGGCCGCTCTTTTGGGAAACCAGAAAATATAAATCATTGGTAACCAGTTGGGCCATGACTACGGTATCGGTGGTCAGGGTAAGCGGATGTGAACCGTCCAAATCACAGCGGAAGAATCCACGGGAAATACGTACATTGCCCATGGTATCATCATGGGAAGCACGCTGGAAATAGTATATGTAATCTCCGGCTGCCAAAATATTGCAGACTTCGGAGCTTGTAAGCTTGGTCACGTTCTGTTCTTCCACAGTCATGGTGTAGAGAGAGTATCCATCCAAAGGATTGGCAAAATAGACGGTGCCGTTGTATTCACAAAATAGTCCGCAGTTATTTAAATTACCGCCTGTATTGCCTATTGTGCCTAAGGGATTCTGGGTTGGCTGGCGGGTTTGATAACCCCAATAAGCCAGTGCACCGATTATGGCAAGCAGACCAAATAATAAAGCAAAGAATTGAAGGTATTTTTTCATAGGAATCCTTTCTTTAAAGGTGAAATAATTACTTTCTAAACTTAGTATATCTTTTCTTTGGCTTGCTATCAAGAGGGATTTGGTATAAGATATACTTTATCAGAGAAATATTGGAGGCAACACCTATGGATTTGTTGGATTTGAGAAATAAATTGGATAAGCTGGATGCGCAGATTGTGGAGCTTTACGAGGATAGAATGGAGCTTTGCAAGCAGGTGGCAGAGTATAAAATAAGTACCGGTAAAAAGGTTTTTGATAAGCAAAGGGAGGCAGAAAAGCTGGCTACGGTTAAAAGTCTTACCCACAATGATTTTAATGCCCATGGGATACAGGAATTGTTTGAACAGATTATGTCCATGAGCCGAAAATTGCAGTATCAGTTGTTGGCGGAACAGGGCAGTCTGGGGAAGTTGCCGTTTATTAGTGTGGACGAATTGGAAACTCAAAAGGCCAGAGTGGTTTTTCAGGGGGCACCGGGGGCTTATTCCCAAGCAGCAATGATGCAGTATTTTGGGGATAAGGTAAACTGTTTCCATGTGGATTCTTTTCGGGATGCTATGGGAGCTATTGAAGAGGGAAGTGCGGATTTTGCAGTATTGCCCATAGAGAATTCCACTGCAGGAATTGTGAATGAAATATATGATTTGTTGGTAGAGTTTGAGAATTATATTGTGGGAGAACAGATTATAGAGATAGAACATTGTGTATTGGGTGTTCCCGGTAGCAAGTTGGAGGATATTAAGACCGTATATTCTCATCCTCAGTCACTCATGCAAAGTGCTAAGTATTTGGAAACAAAGGACTGGCAGCAAATCAGTATGCAGAACAATGCATTTGCAGCCCAGAAGGTGGCGCGTGAGCAGGATAAAACCCAGGCGGCCATTGCAGGTGCCCATGCAGCAGGCATTTATGGTTTGGAGGTTTTGGAGAAAGGAGTTAATCAGTCCGATACCAATTCTACCAGATTTATTATCGTTACCAATCAGAAGATTTTCAAAAAGGATGCAAATAAAATCAGTATTTGTTTCGAGTTGCCGCACAGAAGCGGTTCATTGTATCACATGCTGTCTCATTTTATTTATAATAATTTGAGCATGACTAAGATAGAGAGTAGACCGATAGAGGATCAGAATTGGGAGTATCGCTTCTTCATTGATTTTGAGGGCAATTTGGCAGACAGTGCCGTAAAGAATGCTTTGCGTGGCCTTAGGGAAGAGGCTAAAAATATGAAGGTTCTGGGGAATTACTAGAACACGGAGGAGATATGAGAGAACAGGAATTAATCGTATACAGAGAATTTGAGGACGGCGAGCTTTTGTATGATATGGCGTGGCTTATGGAGCATTATAGTGATGAGTACTATAACGCAGAGGACCTGGCGGCGCTTATGTATGAGTGCATTCATAAGTTAATCGAGCTTGCGGGTAATTATGGCTTTCACGGCAATTTATGGCATTGTTATCTGGCGAATCTGCTGGTAAATAATGAAAACAGTTACAGCTGCGGTTGCGAAATTCGAGGTGCCATCGAGGGAAGTATTAATCAGGCTGCACTACATGATATTGTGATTTTTAAGGAGTTTTATGATTATGATTTTGCACCGATGATGGAAGTGCTTCAGGTGCCGGAGTGGAGTATTATCGAAGCTTACGCAAGTAGTAAGCAGGAAAGCAAGGTATATAATACCCGTATTTGCGCTCGTATTTGTGAGTTGGCTGAGCATTTTAAAGAAGACAATTCGCCGGAGGAAATGAAGGCTACCTTGACCAATTTTTATAAGGAATATGGTGTAGGTAAGTTCGGTTTGCATAAGTCCTTCCGCATCGTACATGATGAGAGTGGTGTGCATATTGAACCGATTTTAAATATTGCCCATGTGTATATGGATGATTTGGTGGGTTACGATATACCGAAGAAAAAGTTGATTGATAACACCGAAGCATTTGTAGCCGGAAGAAAGGCGAATAACTGTCTGCTTTTTGGTGATGCGGGAACCGGTAAATCCTCCAGTATCAAAGCTATTGCCAATGAATACTATGAAAAGGGATTACGTATTATTGAAATATACAAGCATCAGTTCCAGGATTTAAATGCCTGTATCAGCCAGATTAAGAATCGTAATTATAAATTTATCATCTATATGGATGATTTGAGTTTTGAAGAATTTGAAATAGAGTATAAATATTTAAAGGCGGTGATTGAAGGCGGTCTGGAGAAGAAACCTTCCAATGTGCTTATTTATGCTACTTCTAACAGACGTCACCTGATTCGTGAAAATTACAGTGACAAGGAAGAAATTCGTCAGGATATGCATACCAGTGATACGGTACAGGAGAAATTGTCTTTGGTATCCAGATTTGGTGTGACTATTTATTTTGGTTCTCCCAATAAAAAAGAATTCCAGAATATTGTGACGGTTTTGGCGGAGCGTTATGGAGTTACTATGGAGCAGGAAAAGCTTCTGGCAGAGGCCAACAAGTGGGAGCTTGCCCATGGCGGTCTTTCCGGAAGAACGGCGCAGCAGTTTATTGATTATCTCTTGGGTATGGAGGAAGTATGAGTGTAAAAACCTTTGCGGCCATTGATGTGGGTAGCTTTGAGATTTCCTTAAAAATAGTGGAGTTTTCGGGAAAGAATGCCAGTCGGGTAATCGAGCATATCAGGAAAAGAATTGATTTGGGCGGAGATACCTATGTAACCGGGAAAATCAATGCGGAACGTTTGGATGAGTTATGTCGTACCTTAAAAGAATTCTCCGGAATTATGAAAACCTACAAGGTATCTGATTACAAGGCTTACGGCACCAGTGCTATACGAGAAGCGGAAAATTCCAAAATTATTTTGGACCAGATTGAGCAGCGTACAGGCATAAAGATTGATGTGTTAAGTAACTCCGAACAACGTTTTTTGCATTATAAGGCAATTGCGTTTACCGGGGAAAGTTTTCGAAATGTTATCAAAGAAGGAACGGCCATTGTAGATATTGGTGGCGGAAGTATCCAGATTTCCCTATTTGATAAAGATATGTTGGTATCCACCCAGAATATCAAACTGGGTGCGCTTCGTGTGCAGGAATGGCTACAGCAAATGAATATAAAGAGTAGTCAGATGGAGAGTCTGGTGGATGAAATAGCATCTTCCCAGTTAAACACCTATAAGAAGTTGTATTTGAAGGATAGTCAGATTAAGACTTTGATTGTAGTGGATGATTATTTGTCTTTATGGATTGCAGGAAAGACCAGGGAATCGGGCAAGGAAGCCATGGTAACCATGGAAGAATACGAAAAGTTTTTAGGAATGCTTCGTAACGTGCCCCTGCAGGAGGTGGCGAAGAAACTTTCCATTTCAGAAGATGCGGCCCATTTGACGGCAGTAAGTGCCTGTATTGTGAATCGCCTGATGAAGCTCATGAATGCAGAACGGATTTGGGCACCGGGCGTTGGTTTGTGTGATGGTATTGCTTATGAATATGCAGAGAAAAATAAAATTATGTTGTGTGACCACGACTTTGAAAAGGATATTGTGGCCTGCGCATTGAATATCAGCAAGCGATACATGGGTAGCAGAAAGCGTGCAGAGACCTTGGAGAGTATTACCATGACCATCTTTGACAGTATGAAAAAAGTGCATGGTTTAGGTAATCGTGAGAGGTTTTATCTGCGAATTGCAGCTATTTTACATGATTGTGGGAAATATATCAGTTTAATGGATATAGGGGAAACTTCGTATCATATTATTATGGCTACGGAGATTATCGGTCTGTCCCATGCAGAACGTGAGATTGTAGCAAACGTGGTACGTTATAATCACAGCCCTTTTGCATATTACAACAATATGCAGAGTAAGAGTATGACGGAGGAAGCTTATTTAACCATTGCCAAGCTTACCGCTATTTTAAAGGTGGCAAATGGTTTGGACCGAAGTCATAAGCAAAAACTTAAGGGCGTCAGAGCAATCTTAAAAGATGAAGAATTGATTTTAACGCTGGATTCCCAGGAGGATATTGTGCTGGAAAAGGGTATGTTTACCAAACGTGCCAATTTCTTTAAAGAGGTGTACAATATTCAGCCGGTAATTAAGCAAAAGAGAATGATTTAGGGGTTCGTTATGGCAGAAATAGATTTTAAAAACGCAAAATTATATACCAATCGTGAATTAAGCTGGTTACAGTTTAATTACAGAATTTTATCGGAAGCAAAGGATAAAAGCATTCCCTTGTTTGAAAGATTAAAATTTTTAAGCATTACTGCGTCTAATTTGGATGAGTTTTTTATGGTGCGTGTGGCTTCCTTAAAGGATATGGTAAATGCAGAATATGAGAAGCCGGATATAGCGGGTATGACACCTACACAGCAATTGAAGGCATTGGATACGGAAATACATCAGCTGGTAAGCCAGCAGTATTCTGCTTATAATCGTTCTCTGCTTCCTTTGCTGCAGCAGAATGGGTTGCAGGTAATAAAGCAACATGAAAAGCTGAGTGCAGAAGAAGCGGCCTATATTGACCGATATTTTGAAGAGAATATATACCCGGTACTTACGCCCATGGCGGTGGATTCTTCCAGACCGTTTCCGCTTATTCGTAACAAATCCTTAAATATTGCGGCATTGGTGCAAAAAAAGGATGAAAAAGAAGAAATTGAGTTTGCTACCGTACAGGTGCCCAGTGTACTTCCCAGAATTATTGTATTACCTCAGAAAGAGGAGGATACTGTACAAAAAGTAATTTTGCTGGAAGAGGTTATTGAGCGTAATATTCAGAAACTATTTTTAAATTACAATATTGTTTGTGCCCATCCTTTCCGTATTATGCGTAATGCGGACTTATCCATTGATGAGGATGAGGCAGAGGATTTATTAAAGGAAATTGAGAAACAGTTGAAACGTCGTCAATGGGGCGAGGTTATTCGTTTGGAAGTAGAAGCGGATGTAGATAAGAAATTGCTTAAGCTTTTGAAAAAGGAATTAAATGTTTCGGGTCAGAGTGTATATTCTATTGACGGACCTTTGGATTTAACTTTTTTGATGAAAATGTACGGAATGCCCGGTTTTGAGCATTTGAAGGCGCCTAAATATGAACCACAGCAGGTGCCGGCATTACCGACGGGTTGTGATGTATTTGAGGAAATCCGCAAAGGAGATATTTTGCTACATCATCCCTATCAGACGTTTATGCCCGTAGTGGATTTTATTCGTCAGGCAGCAACAGACCCTGAGGTTTTGGCTATTAAGCAGACCCTCTATCGGGTCAGTGGTAATTCGCCCATTATTGCTGCTCTTGCTGAAGCAGCGGAGAATGGCAAACAGGTATCGGTGCTGGTAGAGTTAAAGGCTCGCTTTGATGAAGAAAACAATATTGTCTGGGCAAAGAAGCTGGAGCAGGCGGGATGTCATGTAATTTACGGCTTGGTAGGCTTAAAAACCCATAGCAAGATTACCTTAGTGGTTCGAAGAGAAGAGGACGGCATTCGCAGATATGTACACTTGGGAACCGGTAACTATAATGATGCTACTGCAAAACTCTATACGGACGTAGGATTATTTACTTGTTCTGAGTCTATTGGAGAGGATGCTACGGCGGTATTTAATATGCTTAGCGGATATTCAGAACCCTTGTTTTGGAATAAGCTTTCGCTGGCGCCCTTATGGCTAAAGGATAGATTTATTTATCTGATTGAAAGGGAAACCGGTTTTGCGAGGGAAGGAAAAACCGCACATATCATTGCCAAAATGAATTCCCTTTGCGACAAGGATGTGATTGAAGCTCTTTACAAAGCCAGTGCGGCAGGAGTAAAGATTGATTTGATTGTACGAGGCATTTGTTGTCTGAAGGTGGGAATTCCCGGTGTAAGTGAAAATATATCGGTTCGTTCCATTGTAGGTGATTTTTTGGAGCATAGCAGAGTATTCTATTTTGAAAATGATGGACAGTATGAGATCTATTGTTCCAGTGCGGACTGGATGCCGCGAAATCTGGAACGTCGCGTAGAGATATTGTTCCCTATTGAAGCATCGGAGTTAAAAGAACAGGTATATGAAATATTAGAGTACCAGTTAAGGGATAATTTAAAGGCACATATTTTACAACCGGATGGTAGTTATGATAAGGTGGATAAACGCGGCAAGGTGCTGTTTGGAGCACAGGCGGCCTTTTGTGAGGAGGCTGTGGCATTGGCAGCGGCTGCTAACCTTAAGGATGTGCGGGACAGTAGAGTGTTTATCCCGGAAAGGCAGATAAAGTGAGAGTTATTTTAGCATCGGCGTCACCCAGACGCAAGGAATTGTTAGCGTGGTTAAAGGCTGATTTTGAAATTATGGTCAGTGAGGTGGAGGAGGTTGTTACACAAAGCGATCCCGCCAAGGTGGTAGAGGAATTATCAGACCAAAAGGCAAGGGCTGTTTTTGAACAGACAGAAGGTGATGTACTGGTAATCGGTGCGGATACGGTAGTGGCGCAGGATAATAAAATATTAGGAAAACCTTCTGATGAGGAAGCGGCCATCTGTATGCTTCGGTCTTTACAAGGCAGGGAACACAACGTATTTACCGGTGTCACAGTATATATTCGTAAAAGCAATGAGGTAATTAAGAAATCATTTTCTGAGTGCACAGGGGTTAAGTTTTATCCTATGAATGACGAAGAAATAAAGGAATACGTAAGAACCAAGGAACCAATGGATAAGGCAGGGGCTTATGGGATTCAGGGAATTGGCGGTAGATTCGTACGGGAAATCCATGGAGATTACAATAATGTGGTAGGATTGCCGGTAGCCCGACTCTATCAGGAACTGAGATTTTATTTATAAAAAAACAATGAAATACCTTGACTATAAGTCAGAAAAAAATTATGATTAAAACATAAAAGCAATGGCTTTAACATATTTATTTTTGTTATAAGGAGGTACGCATATGCATGAGTTTGATGATGCCGTATTACAATGCTTTTTAGAAAACCAGTTACAGTTGTTTCCGGAGGAAGTTGCCACCAGTATGGAAGAGGCAGAGAACTTTTTGGAGGAGTGTATGGCAATTGTGGTTGACTCCGTCGACGAAGTAATCGAATTCTTTGAAGAGGAAGGAATTGATTTAGAGGGGGCTGACGGAGAGGAAATTTTAACTGCATCAGAAGTTTTTGATGTAGGTGATGGTCGTTATCTGATAGTGGAAGGATAAAATAAACATAATTAGGAGGATAAAGAAATGGATTTTTTTAACAAAGCAAAAGAGAAAATTGCAAAGACCAGTGGTGACGTAGCTAAGAAGGCAAAGGATATTGCAGAAGTTACAAAATTAAATAGTCAGATTAATGCTAATGAGAATAGTATCAAGGCTCTTTATACTGAAATCGGTCAGTATGTATTCGAAAATTTAAGAGAAGATGCACCGGCTGAAATTGCTGAAAAGATGAATGCAATTGAAAAGGCACGTGAGGAAATTACAAGCTGGAAGGCTGAAGTTATGAAGCTGAAAGGTATTCAGAAATGCTCTCAGTGTAATGGCGAAGTAGCTTTAGATGTTGCATTTTGTCCTTTCTGCGGTAACAAGATGCCTGAACCTGTTGTAGAAGTAGTTGACGCAGGCGAAGTTAAGGAAGTTGTGGAGGAAGCAGCAGAAGCAGTAGAAGAAGCAGCTGAAACCGTAGCAGAAGCAGTAGAAAACGTTGCTGAAAAGATTGAAGAATAATATTTTTAATGTAAGGGCGACCATTAATGGTCGCCCGTTTTTTTGTCTAAAAGTTTTGTTAACACTTCATAGGGAATATAAAGAGAACCATAGCCGGTACCCAAATCCAGCTTGGGCTTATTAGCACCGTGGAAATCAGAACCGCCGCTTATGCATAAATCGTACTTTGCAGCTAATGCACGCATATCCCGCTCGTCGCTGGCAGAGTAGGTGGAGTAGATTGCCTCTAAAGCAAGTAATCCGGCTTCCTTTAATTCTGCTACTAAAGCTTCTAAACGTGCTTTTCCCATTCCGTACAGAAGAGGGTGGGCCAATACGGGAATACCGCCTGCAGACAAAATCAGTTCAATAGCCTGGGCAGGAGTCACTTTTTCACGGGGCATATAGTAGGGGCAATGGTCGCCAATGTAACGCTCAAAAGCCTCGGAAATACTTTTTACGTAGCCTTTGGACATCATGTACCGGGCATAATGGGCTCTGGTAATCACGCAGTTAGGAAAGGTTTCTAAAAGCTTTTCATAGGTAATGTCCATACCGGCACCTTCTTGTAAAAGTTTGCACATTTTTTGATTACGTAGGGTTCTGGAGTTTACAAAGTCTACCAGATATTTTTGAAAATCTGGTACTTTATAATCAATATATAAGCCTACTATATGCACGTCACTGCCCTGATATTCCGTAGAAAACTCCACACCGGGAATTACTTCGGGTGCATCCTTACCTTCGTGTCGCAAAGTGTTTGCATAGGTAATAGCTTCTTCCAGTCCGTCCACCGTGTCATGGTCCGTCAGGGCAAAAGCAACCAGGCCCTTCTTTATAGCATAGTCTACCAGTTCAGTGGGAGTATATGTGCCATCGGAACGTGTAGAATGCACATGTAAGTCGATTGTTTTCATGAAAACTCCTTTCGTAGATATATAGTTGGGTGTCGAGGTGTTTCTAACCCTGGCCATTATAGAGGTCCGATACAGGACCGTATGAAAACGTCGGCACTCTGCGATAAAGAACATCGCTGCGAGGTATTCTCGAGCTTAGTACCGCTACGTTTTGCATCCGAGCGAGAGCGCGTCCGTATGGACCTCTGTATCGGCTAGGGTAGATGGAATCAAATACAAAAGGAGTTGCATGTCCGCAGACATACAAACTCCCTGTATTCTAGTTCTCGTCTTCTTCCTTACGGGCGGTGTATACAGTTCTCTTACGAGCCATATCATCGCTTGCCAGGTATTCATCATAAGTGGTAATTTTGTCAATAATCTTGCCGTTTGGCAGGATTTCAATAATACGGTTTGCAGTAGTCTGAACAAACTGATGGTCATGGCAGGAGAACAGGGTAACACCCTTGAACTTCATAACACCATTGTTAAGTGCAGTAATGGACTCCATATCCAAATGATTGGTAGGTTCATCAAAAATCAAGCAGTTTGCACCACTAATCATCATCTTGGAAAGTAAGCAACGTACCTTTTCACCACCGGAAAGGACACGAACTTTCTTTACACCATCTTCGCCGGGGAAAAGCATACGTCCCAGGAAACCACGCACATAAGTAGCGTCCTTAACAGGAGAGTAGCCGGTAAGCCAGTCGGTAATGGTTAAATCATTGTCGAATTCAGCAGTATTATCCTTGGGGAAGTATGCCTGTGAAGTGGTTACGCCCCACTTATAAGAGCCTTCGTCCGGCTCCATTTCGCCTGCTAAAATCTGGAATAAAGTAGTCTTTGCAATTTCGTTGCCGCCTACGAAAGCAATTTTGTCATCATGACCGACGATAAAGGAAATGTTGTCTAATACCTTTTCGCCATTAATGGTTTTGCTTAAGTTTTCAACGGTAAGTACTTCATTACCGATTTCACGGTCAGGACGGAAGTCGATATAAGGGTACTTACGACTGGAAGGCTTAATCTCATCCAACTCGATTTTCTCCAAAGCACGCTTACGAGAAGTTGCCTGCTTAGACTTGGAAGCATTTGCGGAGAAACGGGAGATGAATTCCTGCAATTCCTTAATCTTTTCTTCCTTCTTCTTGTTGGCTTCCTTCATCTGCTTAATAAGTAACTGGCTGGATTCGTACCAGAAGTCATAGTTACCTGCATAAAGCTGAATCTTGCCGTAGTCGATATCAGCAGTATGTGTACAGACCTTATTCAAGAAATAACGGTCGTGGGAAACTACGATAACAGTATTTTCAAAATTGATTAAAAATTCTTCCAACCAGGCGATAGCATCCAAATCCAAGTGGTTGGTAGGCTCGTCTAAAAGCAGAATGTCAGGGTTACCGAACAATGCTTTTGCAAGGAGTACCTTAACCTTAACATTACTTTCCAGTTCGCCCATTACAGAGTAATGGAATTCCGTACCGATACCAAGACCGTTTAATAACATAGCCGCGTTGGATTCTGCTTCCCAACCATCCATTTCTGCAAACTCTGCTTCCAATTCGCTGGCACGGATACCGTCTTCATCGGTAAAGTCTTCCTTAGCGTAGATGGCGTCTTTTTCCTTCATAATTTCGAAAAGGCGGGCATTACCCATAATAACGGTGTCCATAACTACGCAGTCATCATATTTAAAGTGATCCTGCTCCAAAACGGAGAGACGCTGTCCGGGAGTAATAACAATGTCACCCTTGGTGGTTTCCAATGCACCGGAAAGAATCTTTAAGAAGGTAGATTTGCCGGCACCATTGGCACCAATCAAACCATAACAGTTACCTTCGGTAAATTTGATGTTAACATCTTCGAACAGAGCTTTCTTACCAACTCTGTAGGTTACGTTATTTGCACTAATCATAGTAAAACCTTTCTAGTATTATTTTTACCATTCAGCACCCATTCGCAAAATCGCTACTACGTAGCTTTTCTAAGCAACTTGAATACAAGTTGCAAGCTCATGTGTGTTTCTCGCCATATAGATTTAGCAAAATAGTCCCTTACAAGCAAGCTTGCAGGTACATTTTCTAAATCTGCATGGCTCTGAATGGTATCACATTTATTGTACAGAAAATCAAGGAAAATGCAAGTGAAAAAGCATTTTTTATAAGATATTGTGAAAAGTGATTGAAGTGAAGACAAAATTATCGTAAAGTAGAAGTAGTGTAAAAAGGAAATGAGGGATAAAAATGTTATTTAAAGAACCAAAAGAATTTATGCTTACCAAGGAAATACCGGATGCATTTACTTTTGAAGACGGTAGGAAGGTGGCCGGTCAGAAGAGCTGGAAGGAGAGAGCCGAAGAGCTTAAGAACATGTTTGCATATTACATGTATGGTCCCATGCCTCTTTCGTCCGGAGAGATTGTTACCAGGTCCTTGGGAGCGTGGGAGGAAAAAGAGCAAAGTATTGCGATGCCGGATGGAGAGCAGATACGAGTAAAGGTAAAAACTGCCAAATTGCAGATTACGATTACGTTCAGAGAAAGAAAGGCCTCCTTTGGAGCAAAAGTATGCCTGCCTTTGCAGGAAGCACCTGTGAGCGGTTATCCGGTTTGCTTGGAAATGGGCTTTGTGTGGCCGGGAAGGGAGCTGGAGCTTTCTGTAAATGCTTATTATGCTGCTGCAAGAGGGTATGCTACCATTTGCTATAATCCGATGGAGGTGGCAGCGGATAAAGCGGGCAGAGAAGGAGTTTTTTATCAGATACATCCCTATGGCGATACATGGGAGGAACAAACCGGAGTACTTGTAGCCTGGGGCTGGGGAGCTTCCAAAATTTTGGATGCATTGGAGTATGGATTGGCAGAAACGTTGCATATTAATTGGGAGAATAATCTTTTGTTCGGTGTATCCCGTCTGGGTAAAGCGACCTTGGTGGCCGGTGCCAATGATAAACGTATAAAAGTAGTAGTGCCCGCCTGCTCGGGAGCTGGCGGTGCTGCCATGTATCGTTATCGTTCCAAGGGATATGTTTATGATTTGAAATCCGTGGGATATGCGGATGAACAGGGGAATACGCTGTATAAGGTAGGACAGAATGAGGCACTTTGCAATTTGCAGTCGGATGCAGAAGGCCATTGGTTTAATGATATTTTCTTACAGTTTGATTGTGAGGAACGCTTGCCAGTGGATCAGCATGAGTTGGCGGCATTGATAGCGGAGGAAAACCGTTACCTGTTTATGATCAGTGCCATCACGGAAGAAGACTGGGTAAATGCAGCGGCCATGGGGCTTGCGTATATAAAGGCAAAGAAGGTATTTGATTTTCTGGGACTGGGTAGTCATGCCTGTCTGTGTGAGCATTTAAAAGGACATGCGGTGCTGTTAAGTGATATGAAGCTTTTGTTGAACTATTGTGATAAGATATTTGGTAATGCAACTAAAGAAGAAGTGCAGGAAGTGGCAGGAGGCTTACATAAATCTGTTTTCTGGAAAGCTGACGGAACATCAGCAAGAAAATAAGTGAGGATAAAACAATGAAACAGAAGTTAAACTACGGAAGAACATTTTTGATTGGTATGGCCTTTATGTCCATCAGTGCTTTTTGGCAGGTATATGATAATATCATACCACTTATTTTGAAGAATACCTTCGGCTTGGGTGAGACCGTAACCGGCGTGGTAATGGCACTGGATAATGTGTTTGCATTAGTACTATTGCCGGTGTTTGGAACTCTTTCAGATAAGGTGGACACTAAGCTTGGCAAGCGTACTCCTTTTATTATCGTGGGTACTACTTTGTCGGTCAGCTTCATGATGATGCTTCCCTTTGCCGATAAAATGGAGAATCTGCCTTGGTTTGTGGCAGCGCTTTTCGGCGTTCTGGTTTCCATGGGACTGTATCGTTCACCGGCAGTTGCTTTAATGCCGGATTTGACACCTAATAAACTTCGCAGTAAGGCAAATGCAGTAATCAATTTACTGGGTGCTGTAGGTGGTGTGTACTCCCTGATTATGATTAAGATGCTGGTAGGTGACGGGGACCGCCCCAGTTATTTACCTTTGTTTAGCAGTGTGGCTATTTTCATGGTGGTAGCAATTATTGTGTTGGTTTCTACCATTCGAGAGAAGAAGCTGGCAGCGCAATTGCAGGCACAGGAGGCTTTAGAAGGGAATGGAGAAAGTGTAAAAGCAGATGAGAAACCGGATTTGGTTCCGGAAAAGACCGTGCTGGCACCGGAAGTAAAGCGCAGTATGATTTTTATGCTGGCATCCATTTTCCTGTGGTTTACAGCTTATAATGCCGTAACAACTGCATTTTCCAGATATGCAGAGGAAGTTTGGCAGTTGCAGAAGGGAGGCTTTGCAGATTGCCTCATGGTTGCAACCGTGGCAGCTATTATCAGTTATATTCCCATTGGTTTTCTGGCAAGTAAAATAGGTCGTAAGAAAACCATTATGCTGGGTGTATTACTTATGGCAGCCTGCTATTTGGCGGCAGCCTTTGTACCTGAATATCACGTACTGATTAATGTGGCATTTGCATTGATAGGTTTTGCCTGGGCGGCAATTAATGTAAACTCCTATCCTATGGTGGTAGAAATGAGTAAAGGGTCAGACATTGGTAAGTTTACCGGTATGTATTATACCTTTTCCATGGCTGCACAGATTATGACGCCTATTCTTTCAGGAGCGTTGTTGGAATTTGTGTCTTACAGAACGTTGTTTCCTTATGCAGTATTCTTTACCTTGCTTGCTTTTGTAACCATGACCCAGGTGCGTCACGGAGATGTGAAGGCAGAGAAGAAGGAAAGTCTGTTAGAGCATTTTGATGTGGATGATTGATTTTAGTGTTAGTTGCGCTTAGACACAGGCAGTGATTTAAAGGAAATATTAAGTAATGATAGTAGTATTGATTGTGATAGCGGTAATTGTGGCTTTGTATCTGTGGATGATTATGCCGCGAATATTGCATAGACCGGATATGAAGGCATTTCTGGGACGTTATTATGCCCACAGAGGTTTTCATGACAACGAAACCGAGGCACCGGAAAATTCCATGGCTGCATTTAAAAGGGCAGTAGAGGTCGGATATGGTATAGAGTTAGATATACAATTGACCAAGGATAATCAGGTGGTGGTGTTTCATGATGATTTTTTAAAAAGAGTTTGCGGAGTTGGGGGAAAGGTTTCGGACTACACTTATGAGCAGTTGCAGGAATTTCGTTTAGGTAAATCAGAGGAAAGAATACCGCTCTTTACTGAGGTTTTAAAACTGGTGGATGGTAAGGTGCCCTTAATTGTGGAGTTTAAGGGAAATAACAGTACGGATACCAGTCTTTGTCCGGCAGGGGCGCAGATTTTAGATAACTATAAGGGGCTTTATTGTGTGGAATCCTTTAATCCCTTAATGGTGGCCTGGTATCGAAAAAATCGTCCTCAGGTGGCACGCGGACAGTTATCGGAGAGGTTCTTTTCCAATACGGGCAAAACCGTATTGTACTTTATGTTACAAAATTTGCTGTTTAATTTTTACACCAAGCCGGACTTTATTGCTTATAAGTGGTCGGATAGAAAAACTTTGTCAAGAAAACTTTGTCGTGAACTGTATGGAGCCACTGCTGTAACCTGGACCATACAAAGTCAGGCAGATTTGGAGGTTTCTCAAGCTTCCTTTGATATTTTTATTTTTGATAGTTTTATTCCGGATTTATAAACCTAATGTACAGAAGGAAAGGGCTGTGGATTGTGCGAGTTTCACACATTTGCTTGTTAATTGTGCACAATTTGCAGCTCTGATTTTGTCAAAAAGCAATAAAAGTAGAGATTATGTGTTGCAAGGATAAAAATCACTTGAGAGTTTGTTCACAAACGAGTATAATATTGTAGTATTAAAGTGAGAAAATGATGTATTTGTCAGGAGACAAAAAGGATTACAATTTTGTCAAAGAACAAAACGAAGGAGACAAAAAAGTATGAAGAAATGGGTGTACAAATTTAAAGAAGGTAACGCAGACATGAGAAACCTGCTGGGGGGTAAAGGTGCCAACTTAGCAGAAATGACAAATCTGGATTTACCGATTCCACAGGGATTTACAGTAACCACAGAAGCATGTACAGATTACTATGCTAACGGTGAGAAAATTTCTGATGAAATCCAGGAGCAGATTTTAGCAAACATCAAAGATTTAGAAGCTTTAATGGGCAAGAAATTCGGCGATATGGAAGATCCTCTTTTGGTTTCCGTACGTTCCGGTTCCAGAGCATCTATGCCCGGTATGATGGATACCATCTTAAACCTGGGATTGAATGACGTGGCAGTTGAGGGATTTGCAAAGAAGACCGGCAACCCCAGATTTGCTTATGATTCTTATCGTCGTTTTATTCAGATGTATTCTGATGTAGTTATGGAAGTTCCGAAGTCTTTCTTTGAAAAGATTATCGATGAAATGAAAGAAGAAAAAGGTGTTAAGTTTGATACTGAACTGACAGCAGAGGATTTGAAGGAATTAGCTAACAAGTTCAAGGCGGTTTACAAGAATGCTATGAACGGTGCCGAGTTCCCTCAGGATCCCGTAGAGCAGTTAATGGGTGCTGTTAAGGCAGTTTTCCGTTCATGGGACAACCCTCGTGCTATCGTGTACAGACGTATGAATGATATCCCCGGTGATTGGGGTACCGCTGTAAACGTACAGTGCATGGTATTCGGTAACAAGGGTGACACCTCAGGTACCGGTGTAGCCTTTACCCGTAACCCTTCTACCGGTGAAAAGGGTATTTATGGTGAGTACTTGATTAACGCACAGGGTGAAGACGTAGTAGCAGGTGTTCGTACCCCTCAGCCTATCAGCAAGTTGGCAGAGGACATGCCTGAGTGCTATGCGAAGTTTATTGAAATTGCTAACAGATTGGAAGAGCATTATCGCGATATGCAGGATATGGAGTTTACCATTGAAGAAGGTAAGTTGTATTTCTTACAGACCAGAAACGGTAAGAGAACCGCACCTGCAGCAATTCAGATTGCTTGTGATTTAGTAGATGAAGGCAAGATTACCCCCGAAGAAGCAGTGCTTCGTATCGAGGCAAAATCTTTAGACCAGTTATTACATCCCACGTTTGATCCCGCAGCATTGAAGGCAGGCGAAGTAATCGGATCTGCACTTCCTGCATCTCCCGGTGCAGCAGCAGGTAAGGTATACTTTACTGCTGAAGAAGCAAAGGCAGCAGGTATGGGCGGCCGTGGTGAAAGAGTTATCTTGGTTCGTTTGGAAACCTCTCCGGAAGATATCGAAGGTATGCATGCATCACAGGGTATCCTGACCGTACGTGGTGGTATGACCTCTCACGCAGCAGTAGTTGCTCGTGGTATGGGAACCTGTTGTGTATCCGGATGTGGTGATATTAAGATTGATGAAGAAGCAAAGGTATTCTCTCTTGGTGGATATGAATTCCACGAAGGAGATTACATTTCCTTAGATGGTACTACCGGTAAGATTTACAAGGGCGATATCAAGACTGTAGAAGCTTCCGTAGGTGGCAACTTCGGTCGTATCATGGCTTGGGCTGACCAGTACAAGACCTTAAAGGTACGTACCAATGCGGATACCCCTGAAGATACTTTGAATGCAGTGAAGTTGGGGGCAGAAGGTATCGGTTTGTGCCGTACAGAGCACATGTTCTTTGGTGAGGACAGAATCCCTAAATTCCGTAAGATGATTCTTTCTGACTCCGTAGAAGCAAGAGAAGAAGCGTTAAAGGCTATCGGCGAGTTCCAGAAGGCAGACTTCAAGGCAATGTATGAAGTGTTGGAAGGCAAGCCTATGACCGTTCGTTATTTAGATCCGCCTCTCCATGAGTTTGTTCCTACTTTGGAAGAGGATATTAAGGCATTGGCAGAGGATATGGGCCTGACCGTTGCTGAAGTAAAGGCTAAGTGTGACGCACTTCACGAGTTCAACCCTATGATGGGTCACAGAGGATGCCGCTTGGCAGTTACCTACCCTGAAATCGCAAAGATGCAGACCAGAGCCGTAATGGAAGCTGCTATTGAAGTGAAGAATGAGAAGGGCTACGATATCGTACCTGAAATCATGATTCCTTTGGTAGGCGAGAAGAAAGAGCTTAAGTTCGTTAAGGACGTAGTAGTAGAAGTTGCTGAAGCTGTTAAGGCTGAAATGAATAGCGACATCCAGTACCAGATTGGTACCATGATTGAAATTCCCCGTGCAGCACTTACCGCTGACGCTATCGCAGAAGAAGCTGAATTCTTCTCCTTCGGTACCAACGACTTAACCCAGATGACCTTCGGCTTCTCTCGTGATGACGCCGGCAAGTTCCTGGATTCTTACTACCAGAACAAGATTTACGAGTCAGATCCTTTCGCTAGATTGGACCAGACCGGTGTTGGTCTCTTAGTTAAGACTGCAGCTGAAAAGGGTCGCGCAACCCGTCCTAACATCAAGCTTGGTATTTGTGGCGAGCATGGTGGAGATCCTTCTTCCGTAGAATTCTGCCACAAGATTGGTTTGAACTACGTATCATGTTCACCTTTCCGTGTGCCTATTGCAAGACTGGCGGCTGCACAGGCTGCACTTAATAATAAGTAGGGCTATCGTTACACGAACGATTACTGAAATTTAAGAAAAATATGGATTCTCCTCCTCAAACCATAACGGTTAGGGGAGGAGATTTTTTTCGTGAAAAAGTGAAAGAAAGTCATGCGGGGAATGAAGTTGTGAGAAAACGCAATCGGTTTCACCGAGTAAATGTTGGCATAAAAAACTTGGTTTTTGGTGTCGGAAGTTGTGGATGTGTGATATAATGGAGTTGTAATAGTAAGGAATGATTACTTAGGAGGAGTCGTGACGGAATTATTTTCAAGAATATTGCATGAGCAATATACTAAATTGCTGATAAATATTTCAGAACAGGAGGGAGGGTGGTCTGCTAAAGCATTTAAGGCAGAGACCGCTGATGGAACTTTCTTTCTGAAAGTATATGACAAGAAAAAGTTATCGACTGATTTATGGACATCGACAATTGATACCTATATGCCTATTGTTATATGGCTTGACCAAAATACAAAGCTTAAGAGCCGAATTATTTGCCCTGTACTCACCAAGGAAAGTGAATATAAGTATGAAGATGAAACCTTCATTTATTTACTCTTTCCTTATATCGAGGGGTACACATTAGGAAAAAAGAAGATGTCTGATGTTCAAGTGAAAGAGATTGCAGAAATATTAGCGGAGTTGCATAAATGTGGTGCTGAAATACCGGTTAATACAGATAAAATCAAAGAGGATTTCTCCGTTCCGTTTTGTGACGGATTGAAGAAAATAATTGAAACATTACAACAGGGACCATCAAATAAGACAAAAGATATACTAAAGCAATTTGAAGAAAAATTGCTTTATAACATTGATAAGATAGAAAAATTATCGAAGAAACTGTCACGAGAACCTCTTTCTTTTGTTTTGTGTCATACAGATATTCATGGATGGAATTTGATGCAATCAGACCGTCTTGTTCTGATTGACTGGGAAGGGATGAAATTGGCCCCGCCGGAAGCGGATTTGTTTGCTTTTATTGGAAATCTTTTTTGGCATAACTGCTCGGATGAGTTCCTGAAAATATATGAATCAATACGAACGGATTTTAAATTGAATTCCGAAGTTCTTGAATTCTATCAAATAAGGCGAAGAATTGAAGATATAGAGGCATTTTCTCAGAGCTTGCTATATGACAAAACGTTAACTGAAAGAGAGAGGGATGAGTCTTTATATTATTTACAACATGAGTGTGAAATGCTTAAAGTATAGAAGATTTGAATCTATGGAGGTGTCAATGTTATATATAGAAGCTGCGGAGAAATTTATATGTGAAACTGCAAGACCATTTGAGAAGGCTGTGTATGATGTATTGTATCATCATCATTCAGTAGATTGTGCGATAGAAGAGTTGCAAAAATTTCAAAATGAAGATGGTGGCTTTGGTCATGCATTAGAGGCTGATAACTGGAATCCCAATTCCAATCCGATAGCCACCAATGATGCTATTATTTGGTTGTATAGAATGAATGCCATTGAGTCTGCCAAAGATATTGTTGAAGGTATTGTCCGATATCTTCAAACACATGATTCATTTGATGAAAATGAAAAGAGGTGGCTTTTTGCAATTGACAGTAATAAGGATTATCCGCATGCTATTTGGTGGGAAAAAAATGACAATGGAATTGATGGATTTAATCCAACCGTTTCACTTTCGGCTTTTATGGTTTGCTATGGAAAGAGAGATGCATTGTATGAAGAAATATTATGTGACGTACTTTCGTATCTTAGAACCACGGATAAGATGGGGGGCGATTCATTAAAATGCTACTTGCTTGCATACGAACTTCTGAAGAATAATAGTATTACGGATATCATTAATCTGGATGTTTTTAAGAAACTATTAGCTGATTGGATTGGGAAAGTGATTTGCCCTGACACAGAGAAGTATGGGGTAGAATATGTGACTGCACCATCGGATATTTTTGGCGGACTGTATTCGGAATTTGTATCGGAAGAGATAAGACCGCTTATCAAAGCAGAACTTGATGTAATTAGAAAACTACAGAAAGAAGATGGAGGATTCGATATCTCATGGCAATGGTATACATCATATGCAGAGTTTGAACAGGCAAGGATTTGGTGGAGACCAAGGGTAACCCTTGAAAAATTGCTTTTTGTCAGAGAGATGGAACATGATTGTTGATTTTCTGTTGAAGGATAAGAGACGAATTTCAGTCTTGCGGAGAGATTGAAAGCACGCGTTTATTTGAAGTTTCTTAAGAGATTGAAAAACTACTTGACATATAAAAAAACTGGTTCTATAATTCAAAATAATTTAATATATTATATAAACCGTTGAAGCGGAGATAACGGCAATGATGCCTTTACAGAGAGCCTGTGGCGCTGAGAATCAGGTGAGAAACAAGTTGTCAAATGGACCGCTGAGGGCGCAGCCAAAAGTGTATATACGCACCTAGTATTCTGCGACGTTTGGGCATACGTCAGTTGCCGGGGATATGTTGGTATCCTGCTAAGTGTACAGCAACATAGCTGTAAATCAAGGTGGCACCGCGGAGCGTGTATCTTTTAATTAAGTATCGTATTCGTCCTTGACAGATTTTATTCTTCTGTCAAGGACGTTTTTTATGCTTCATTGACAGAAGAATGATTATATTATCAGGAGGTGTGAAGCATGGTGCTAAAATTGTGGTGGCGCTTATGCGCCGGAAAATATGAATAGGACAGATAGGAAACAGTTAATGAAACAATAATCAAAATTGGAGGATAATACTATGATGTATAATAATACTGAATTTGACACTTACTTTAAAAACTACCCGGATGCTAATGGGTATTTTGGAAAATATGGCGGCTCTTATATACCACCGGAATTACAAACCGCTATGAATGAAATCAGTGAAGCATATCAGACGATATGTAAGTCGAGAAAATTTATTAGTGAACTGCGTCGTATCCGTAAGGAGTTTCAGGGCAGACCTACACCGATTTCGCATCTGGCAAGGTTATCTGATAAGATTGGAACGGGAGTCCAACTTTATGTAAAGCGAGAGGATTTAAATCATACGGGCGCACATAAGTTGAATCATTGTATGGGAGAAGTTCTTCTTGCAAAGTATATGGGAAAGAAAAAGGTTATCGCAGAGACCGGAGCCGGTCAGCATGGTGTTGCACTTGCAACAGCCGCAGCCTATTTTGGATTGGAGTGCGACATCTATATGGGAGCTGTGGATATAAAAAAACAAGCACCTAATGTTGCGAGAATGAAAATACTTGGTGCCAGAGTTATAGAAGTGACAGATGGATTACAAACACTCAAAGAAGCTGTTGATGCAGCGTTTATGGCATACTGTAAAGAATATAAGGATGCGATTTATTGTATTGGTTCTGTTGTGGGGCCACATCCGTTTCCTATGATGGTTAGGGATTTTCAGAGTGTGGTAGGAATTGAGGCAAGAGAACAATTCGTAGAAATGACAGGGGAATTGCCGGATGCGGTTGTTGCCTGCGTGGGTGGTGGTTCTAATGCTATGGGATTGTTTTCCGGATTCTTAAATGATCCGGTTGATATTTATGGTGTTGAGCCACTCGGAAGAGGTACTGCTCTTGGTGAACATGCAGCCAGTCTTACCTATGGAGAAGAAGGTATCATGCATGGTTTTAATAGTATTATGCTAAAGGATGAAAAGGGAGATCCTGCTCCGGTGTATTCCGTTGCAAGTGGTCTTGATTATCCGTCATCCGGACCGGAACACGCTTTTTTACATGACCTTGGCAGAGTTAAATATGATGTGGTAAGTGATGATGAAACGATAGATGCATTTTTTGAACTTTCACGAATGGAAGGCATTATTCCGGCAATCGAAAGTTCTCATGCAGTTGCTTATGGCGTGAAGTTGGCTAAGCAAATGGGTAAAGGCACTATTCTTATTAATCTTTCAGGTAGAGGAGATAAGGATATGGATTATATTATTAAGAAGTATGGAATAAAGTAAATTTCAGTTTTCACCATTAAATTACAATTAGGTAATTATTAATGTTTTTTCATAAAAAGAGCTACAGCAATGTGGTTCTTTTTGTTTGTGTTGAAAAATATCTTGACAAAATGCATAATTTAATTTAATCTGACTAAAAGAGACAAAATGGTCAAAAAGGAGAAGATAATGCCTAAGATATACTCTGAAGAAGAGAAAAAGCAGATTATTCAAAGGTTAAAAGAGGAAGCCAACATCCTTATGCAGGAAAAGGGCGTGAAAAAAACCACAGTAGATGAGCTGGTGAAGAGAGTTGGAATTCCTAAGGGGACATTCTATCTGTTTTATCCAAGTAAAGAAATGTTGCTTTTTGATGTGGCTCAAGATTTTCATGAACAAGTAGACGAACATATGACAAATGGTGTCTATAAGATTATTCAAGATAAAAAAATGTCTATGGATGCGTTAGATTTCTCAGGTTGTGTGGATAAACTCACAGATTTAATACTTGGTGCCATGGAGATAACATACAATTCGTGCTTGAAAGTTCTTCTTAATCCAGAGTCGATGGCGTTGGTTTTATCGAAACTTCCGGATGATGTATTGACAAAGCACAGAGAAAATGACAGTGATATAGGAGAGGGAATGTTTAAGGAGCTTGCAATGAAAAGAAACTTAAATGTGCAGGCTTTATCAGGAGCATTTATGATGATTATTTTTGGTGGTATGTATAAGAGAGAGATTGGCGTAGAAAACTGGAAGGACAGTATGCGTATTGTAATTAAAGGAATTGTTCTACAGCTGGTAGGATGAGATTCAATGTATTTGTCGAAAGGGATATGTAATATGGCAGAAAAGCTTATACACAACAGTGCGGAAGATGTGAAAAAAATATATTCATGGGAACCATGGTTCTTTATGTTCTTTGGATTATTTCATTTGCATAGGATATGGGCTTTGGCGGATAGAGAATCCTATGCATCATTTTGGATGGGAATAATGGAGAATAAAGGAATAGCATATTTTGGGATTATGGGAATCTTGGCTGCATTATGTGTTCTTGGAATTGTTACATTTATCAAGAATAGAAAAAGTAATTATTGGTGGCGATGGATATACATTTTCGGTGGCAGCTATGTTTTGTTTGACTTGTTTGCAATCGCAACCGGAATGAAGTTTTGGAGTAGATTGCTTCAGATGATGTTTGACACAAATTCTGCCTATTGGAATTTTATTTGG
>JAZSPK010000043.1:0-26807 GCA_045537405.1 Acetatifactor sp. | reverse complement strand
AAGCGTAGTAGTCTTACCACAGCCGGAAGGACCAAGCAATGTAATAAACTCGTTATCATGGATATCCAAACTGATATTATCCAGTATGATTTCTCCGTCAAAAGCCTTTGTAATATTCTTTAGTTCAATTATTTTTTTCATGTTCTCTATCCCCGTTATTTGTCTTTTCTGATTCGTAAAAATAAAATGGCATGCCACTTTCGCAGCATGCCTCTTGTAAACAGTATCATAAGGACATCCCTATGCAGGCGAATAGCAAATACTTCACTACTCTTATTGACCATTTCACAAGTTCATGCCAGCGGCATTTGGTGGTTTATAGTAACCAACTTATAAAACTGAGCTTTTAACTCAATCAATAAGGCAACCGGAGTTGCCAACCTTGCTTGGAAAATCTATTCCAATTGGGATCATTTTAAATTTATAGCATTCTTCCCTCAATGTCAAGAGATATCGTAGGAAGTTTTACATTTTTTCAAGATTAATCAACCAAATAAAAGTTTGATACAATTGTATCCGCGATATCTTCATCATCATATGCTGTAATTGCGATACTTGCAAGATAACCATTACACTTCACACCAAAACACTTTTGATATAACACAAACCCGCTGATTTCTCCTGATATCTCTATTCCGTCAAACTCCTCACCTTCAATATCAAAGGTAGCCTGTTCAACTTTCACATTACTATATCCCATGCTTGTATACATCTCTTCAAACATAGAGGCATTCTGAGTAAAAATATCTGCCACATCTATAGCCATAAGCATTCTGTTATCAATCTTTTCAAGAGTAACATTGATACTATTCATTCCTGTGCCATCAACTGCATACATGTCGTACACGATTTGTGCGTTTTTTAGCAACTCTTCGTACTCTTCTCCCATAACAGAAGCGGTGTAATTATTCAATTGCATAATTTCTATGTCTGAATAGAAGGTCCAATCGCTCGGCAACGTACATCCAAGACCGATAAATGCACTTTCATAAATAAGGCCATCCGTGCTTCCTAAAGAAAAATCGTTTCCTGCTTCTTCCTCTTCTTCCACTTTACCATCTTCTACGTTTTCTTCATCAACGTTTTCCTCGTCCGTAGTAGTATCGTCCTTCGTTGTTTCATCTGTAGTTGCTTCATCTGTGGTTGCTTCATCCACAACTTCTTTGTCTTTAGGTTCTTCCTTGGTAATCTGCTCTCCACGAATCTCATCCTCAGATGGTGCCTTTGAACAAGCCGCCAAAGACAAAATTGTCACTGTGCATAACAGCATTGTAATTAATTTTTTCATTTGTCTCTCCTCCACTTTAACACAATAATGAACTGCATTATTGTAACATGAATTATGAGTTTTGAAAAGTTTTTTTACGAATACATTATTACTTCTTCCGTCTAAAAATCTGCTTGCGGAAAAGAATTATATTCATAACCACGAAGAATAGGAACAATAACACAAAGGTCAATATAGGCTTCTGAGGTGCCAATGTAGCTAAAAGCATCATAGGAAAGCCGAATACAATAGCCGGGAAATTCTGGTACACCAGATTTTCAGAAACAGGTGTCTTAAACTTACCATCTATCTCACGAAGCAATGCAACACCTGTACTTGCAGTTCCTGTCAACATACCATACATTGCAAGAAATTGCTCTTCCTGGTATTCCGGGAACAATGCTTTTGCAACAAAGTAGTTGTAAATATATGTAAACACAAAACCCACAACACCCAAAATAAGAAGGATGCCCCAGTACTTTTCAATAATACCAAAGCGAATAGCTGCAATGCTGGCTACTACCATAACATCAAAGAAAAAATTGCTGATACGGGTTAACAGGAAATTGTTAATGTAACGGCGTTTCATTATTTTTTTCTTCTGCAAGAAAGTCAGGGTTACTTTTACCAAAGTAGCCGCAACAACACCAAGCAAGAAGTTAAATCCATATATAACGGAACGCATACCGGGTAACAACAATCCCAACAGATACATTAAACCATATGCAATAAAATAGGATACAAACACAAGTGCTACCTGCACAGTCAGCTTATCCATACTTCCCTGCATGGGAATTTCGTTCTCCAACTGAATTTCTTCTGTATCGTAATCAATATCTTCACCACTGCCGATAACAATCTTACGCTTTCTCTTTAACAGGTTCAAATGGAATACACCGCCAAGTGCCGCACTGATAAAACCAAACGCAGCGATGGTCAGACCAAAGCTCTTACCACCCTCAAAACCAAATTGCATTTCATAAATGCCACCGTAGTTCATAGCCTGTCCCGGTCCCTGTCCATAAGCAAATGGCAACAACACGCCTGCTGCCGGGAAAAAGCCCGTAATAATCATTGCCACCGCCAGCGTGATACCAAAGCCAAGAACTGCCTGCAACAAATAGGTAGCCACCGTAGTTACACCGGTATTAAAAATCTCTTCTGAACGTTTCTTGGTCAGCTTTTCTTCAGAGGTTTTCAATGAAGAAGCAATGAAGCCAAGTGCCAGTGTATGATAGGTTATGGTCTCCATCATAGCAGTTCCTTGTCCTGCAAAAAAAGGAGTATCATACAGACTCACGTCACCGCCAAGCAATTTATATACACCGGATACCATTATTAAAACCACACCGCCCAACACAGAAACCGGTATCAAAGATGCCTGCAAAAAAGGAATGGCTCTCTTGATTGCATTTGCAATCAACAGGCTTAAAAGTATCATGGCGAATATATGGATATTTCCCCATACGCTAAAATCCCAAAAATTTTCCATTTGTTCTTCCTCTCTTGTCTAAAAAATGCAACGTCTCACTATTCAACGAAGCTACCATACCATATAAAGGTATCACATTTTCATATAAAAAGTCTACCTTTTTATTTCTTCAATCTCTGCATTCCCGGCAATCGTATAAGTATCTCGGACAATTTCATCCTTTTCATAAACATCCGGACCGTATCCGTTTGCAATTCCGTAAAAACGGTCCGCCGTCGCTCCGTAAAACGCGCTTCCTTTTTTATTATCCCACCAAGTATCCACAGACAAATCTGCTGTAAGAATGGGTGTCCAATCTTCCTGCCCATACTCTCTTACGCAGATGTTACGATACTCAAAGGTTCGCGTCTCATTTGCATAATCAGAATCATAGTTTTCCATAAACTGGGACATGTCACCCTCAAAATAAGAGTAATAAAGTCCCGTATCAAAACAGCTGAACATCGTCCATTCCTCTGTGGAAAGGTCTGCTACCCACTGCTCCACAAAGGTCTTTCCGGTTTCATCCTGATAGCAGTTTAAGTACATACGATACCACTTTCCTGCTTCCCAGTTGTAATCACATATATAATTACTGCCCTCTCCTTCGCCGCCGAACCTGTTTGTATCACCGCCGGAAGGATGAATACGCTCTGCCTCGATTTTCTTTTCATTGCCAGACTCATCGATGTACTTAATTTCCCAAAACGACATGATGGCCTTGGGACCGTCCGGTCTTAACTGTAGCCCTGCATACGCACCTGCGTAATCATCCATAACCTGGTACTTACTCATCAAATCTTCTTTATTCATCTGCCAATTACAAAGCGCCCAATAAGTAGCCGTTCCTGCCTGGTCCGCTTTAAAATCAATCATAAATCCGTCAAACTTCCCGGAGGTGGCACTTAAATCCGGTTCCGCATACACATTATGCGCCATCCGATTTTCCGGATTCGCTTCATTTCTTGCCTCCTCTGCGGGAACACTAAGAATCTCATCCCAGTTGACACTTTCGGTGTCTTCTACAAAAGTGATATCTTCCGGCTTTTCAGTCGGAAGGCTCTCTTCTGCCATCGGTTTAGCCGTAGGCTTCTCCGGCACTTCCTGGGACGATGCTTCTTTTTCACCGCAGGCAGTCAAGCTTAAGACTGCCAGATATAGAAAACATTTTATAACTACCCTTTTTAAATTCTTCATTTTTCACTCCTCAAAACTGCAACTTAGGCTTTACACACATTCGTTTTCACCAAAAGAGATACCGTCTCCACATTTTTCATATACTATTTCAAAGTAAAAACCCCAATGATATTATAACAAACATCATCGGGATTTGGATACTAATTTTCAGGATTCCACGAATACTTTCTTTTACACCCTGAACAAGTCTTGTATTTTTTCCGAAGTAAGATACATATCTTACCGTTTTAACATCCTTACCTTAATAATACATATCAAACCCGGTTTCAAGAGTTTTCGCATAGGTTTCTCCGGCACTTTCCAGCATGGGCAGTATGTAATCTTTATTATATCGAACCACCGGAATCCGATCATACACTCTCATTCCCATATGGGTAAGTCCTCTTTCCAATTGCTGCAAGCATTCCAAAGTTCCTCGTCCGGTTCCCCCGGCACAAGCCATAAGAATACATCTTTTATTCGCCAAGGCATGATTCTTTGTTGCATCGCACCTGCGTAACCTGTCAAAGAACGCCTTGAAACATTCTGTCATATCAGACCAATATACTGCACTTATCCAGACGATTCCGTCCGCATTTGAAAGCGACTTATATATGTCTGCAAAATCATCCCGGATAACACAAGTACCCTTCTTATTACAAGTCCCCCACCCGTTGCCACAGGCTCTGCAATGCTCCAGTTTTCTCTTGTTCAAGTGAATTTCTTCAATTTCAGTTCCTTCATTCACTAAACCTTTTATAAATTGCTCCTTGGCAGAAGCTGTCAAACCGTCCACATTTGGGCTTGACCATATAACTGCGACCTTACTCATTTCTTATCTCCTTTCATACTATACAATATACTGAACTATAGTAGCCATATCTATTTCTTAACTAGGCTAACCACGCTTTCGCAATGGTTCGTAACAATGGAAGTGCTAACTCACGTTGCTGGCAACACATCCACCCCGTCTGTTGTAGGGAACATATCGACTCTATAATTTATTCTACGAATCTGAGTTTTACAACAAGTCTTTGTCCGCAGGATTCTTATCAAACCATTGTTCTAACCACATCTTATTTCCAAGACCATTTATACTTTTATCGTGCGTAGCAGTATATGCAATTTGTTTCAAAGCCTTTGCTCTACACTCATCATTATAATTCATTACTTCTAAAATATGATGTGCAACCCAGTTGCGAACGCTTGCGTTCTCATGAAACAACAACTGATAGAAATTCGACTTCATTTCTGGATTTCCATTATCAAGTCCAGAAGCTATTGCTCTAAGTCTGGTGGCTAACTTATTATTTTGTTTTACTTTTTTCCTATTATCGAGACCAGTTTCTTGAATACCGTCTATCTCTTGAACTGCTTCTACATACTCCAAAATCAAATCCACCTTGCATCACCACCTCATCATATTTAGACTTATTTTTTCGACAGCAGACTGACCATCTCCACATGGCTGGTAAACGGAAACATATCACACCCCACAGCCTTCTTCACCTTATACCCATTCTTAGTCAAGTACTTCAAATCCCTGGCCAGAGTTTCCGGGTTACAGGAAATGTAGACCACCTTCTCCGGCTTCATCCTTACTACAGAACTTAGAAATGCTTCGTCACTGCCGCTACGGGGTGGGTCCATAAGGACCACATCCACCTTGGCGCCCTGCTCTGCCATGCCCACCAGAAACTTGCCTGCATCATTCTGGTAGAACTGGATATTCTTCACATTATTACGCTTGGCATTCTCTTTTGCATCCTTTACGGCATCTCCATTAAGCTCCACGCCGATGACTTGACCGGCACGGTCACTGGCGATAATTCCGATGGTTCCGGTGCCGCAATATGCATCCAGTACTGTTTCTTTTCCCTGTAAATCTGCATATTCCAGTGCTTTGTTGTAAAGCTTCTCCGTCTGCACCGGATTCACCTGATAGAATGACTTAGGAGAAATGCGGAAGGTCTTGCCACAGAGTACATCTTCTATATATCCCTTGCCGTAAATCACCTGTTCCTTGTCTCCCAGCACCATACTGGTACCCTTATTATTTACATTGACCACTACAGTCGTTATCTCCGGATGGAGTTTTAATAGGGCTTTTACGAAGTTATTTTTGGAGGGCATTACCGGAGAACTTAACACCAGCACCACCATAATCTGTCCTGTCACATGTCCCGTACGCACCAATACATGACGCAACAATCCATAGCCCGTATCCTCATTATAAGGGCGAATTTTAAAGGACCTTAACAACTCTCGAATGGACACAATAATAGCGTCCGCCTTTTCGTTTTCGATAAGGCAAGAATCCACAGGAACAATCTTGTGGGTACCCTCCTCATAAATACCGGAGATAATATTATGCTTTCTATCCTCTCCAAATACTGCATGGACCTTGTTACGATAATGGGTAGGATGTTCCATGCCAATAATGGGTTCTAACTTACAGAAGGGTTCCAACAATCCACGCACCCACTTCTCTTTTTCTTTCAGTTGCACACTGTATTCTTTGTCAATCCACTTACAGCCACCACATTTCTCGGAAACCGGGCAAAGGCTGTTACAATTTTTCTTGCTGCCGACCTGTGTTTTTCCCTGTGTCGTCTGCATCTTACCACCGGCCTGTTGTCTTCCCTGCGACGTCTGCTTCTTTGCGCTTCCCTGCACAGTCCGTGTTTTACCATCCTGCTTGACTGCCTTCCCTGACTGAGCCGCGCTAGGTCTTCCGCTCTGTTTAGCAGCCTGTCTCGCCGCTTTCTTTTTGGCTGCAATCAATTTATCTCTGTTATCCTTCATACATTAACATTCCTTCATCAATCTAATATAAAACTCCACGGTCTTTACCAGCGTATCCAGCGGAATTCTCTCATTATTGCCATGAATCATGGCACGTTCCTCTTTGGAAAGCTTCATTGCCGAGAAACGGTATACCTTATCGGAAATCTCTGAATAATGTCTGGAGTCACTACATGCCATCATCAGATACGGAGAAACAATGGCCTGTGGCCAAGTGGCACCTATAGCCGCCACTAACTTATCCCAAGCTTCGCCCTCCGTAACGGAAATCTTGGAAGGGTTATGTCCCTCCTCCACACGAAACTGAATCTTATCATTCTTAATTACCTTACGAATATACGACTGGGCAGACTCTAGGGTATCGTTGCCCATCAATCGCAGATTCATGCCCACACTTGCCTTAGGTGGCAACACATTAAAGGCCTTGGAACCTTCCATTTTGGTTACAGCACAGGTGGTACGCATCATGGCATTCAATTCCCCGCCGGACAATCTGCAAACCAGATTTAAGACCGGTCTGAAGCACCATAAATTAGCAAAAAGCACCTTATATCCAAAGCTTGAATATCTGCCCAAAGTATCAAACATTCCTGCCACCGGTTTGGTTAACTGACTCTTAAATGGATGTTTTTCGATTCTTACTACTGCTTCGGATAATTGTCCCAGCATAGTTCTGGTAGGTGGTGTGGACGCATGTCCTCCATTACCCTCCATATAGAGTTCCAAATCCATCATGCCCTTTTCCGCAACACCAACCACGGCACATTCCTGTTTCACGCCCGGGAATACATTTTCCACCACAGCGCCGCCTTCATCCACTACCATGCCTAGCGTAATACCTTTATTTTTAAAGTAGTCTACCATCTGCGGACAACTGTCGCCTGATATCTCTTCCTCCCCGGAAAAGGCAAAATACATATCCTGTGCAGGTACAAAACCTTCACTAAGCAGCTGCTCTGCTGCCTCCATAACGCCGCATACAGTCCCTTTGGTATCCAAGGTGCCTCTTCCCCACATAATTCCATCTTCAATCACTGCATCAAAAGCAGGTTTGTCCCATCCATCTTCATTTACAGGCACCACATCATAATGGGCCATAAATACACTGGGTTTGTCACTACTCTTACCCGGCAAATGATACATAAGTCCGGTCTTGCCGATTTTCGTGAAGCTACATGCCTTATAAACCAAGGGAAAACGCTCCTGCATAACCTGCTCAAACTTAGCAAATTCCGCCCTGTCAACAAGCGCCTCTTCTCTATAGGAAACAGTTTTGCAACGAATCATTTCCGCCATATCTTCAATGATTTTTTCTCGGTTTAAATTTACTTCCGTGATCTCTGGTTTCTCTTTCACTACAGGTGTGAACCTTGCAGCACGCACCAAAATAACTGCCAAGAATATCACAAACAATATAAAAATCGCAATTCCGATTATACTACCCATAACAATCCTTTCCAATCTCCCAAAATGTCTTTCACACCTTACACAAGTCCCTTTTTATACAACACCCTTGCCATAGCGATGGAAATACCTGCACCTACGGGCACCAATACGCCTACGGAGCCTGATAAAGAGGGGACCAGAATAAATAATATTACCATAAAAGTCACCGGCGTGATGGCCACCTTCCAGTTTTTACTGATGTAAACCACACCCAAGCCTCCGAACAGTGCGGGCAAAATATTATCAAACGCAGGCTTTAAGGCAGGAGAATTCAAAATCGGTGTTAACTGTGCCAACAAAAAAACACCTGTTGCAATAATAATGGTAGTTACAATGGAGCTGGTTGCAATAGCAATGGTAGAAACCACTTCACCTTCTTCCGTTCCGGGCTTTACCTTAGCACTTTCCATGGCGTTTAACGCCGCCGGCACCTTCAAACTGGTTACATTACCGGTCACAAAACTCAAATAAGAACCCGCAGTACCTAACATAGGTGTAAAGGTGACCACTTCAATCACTCCAACGGTCCAGAAAATAGGTGCCACGCCTAAAAGGCCTTTAAATACCGGTGTCACACCCGGCCAACAATCATAAACCACACAAATAATAATTGGCACAAACAATACTACCACTACCGCCGTCCAAATCCATAATTTTCCCCAAAAATGAGTCTGTTCTTCATAACTTCTATTCATGTAAGCCACCTCCTTAACCCGCAATCATCGGTGTAATTACCATAGCAAATGCCATAGCACATAACATACTGATGGGTAATGCATAATTTTCCAGCCACTTCATATTACACTTCTTAATCAGCAAACCACAAACGGCCATAATTATCGCTGAAAACATTAAAACAAATACTGGTATCCAGCCTACCAGACCATTTCGTACATTGGCAAATACCATGCCGGAGAACGCAGCAATCATACCTAAAAATAAGGCTGTACTGAACAGATCGCCCCACTTGGCATCCTTATTCTTAATCTTTAAAAGACCTTTTTGGATTTTCTTTAACAGCAATGGTACTAAAATGATACTGGGCAAAATACCGAGAGTCATTACCCAGGCAATGGCTGAATACACCTTAGGGTCCGTAATGGTCTCTGAAAGAGAAATACCAAATACATTTGCCGCAGAAGTTGCCGCCGGAAGCTCATAAGTAAGTGCTCCGATGACACTCATTCGAATCCAGGGCAGGGGCAATCCCAAAAACTTGGACAAAGTAATAACTCCCAACAAAATGGAGACTGCCGGCGCTATGGTGAAAATAGCACTGGAAATAATCACTCTTTTAATCTGCGTCATATCCATATTTAATTCCTTTGCCCTACGATATGCCCTGATCAAGAAAAACAGAGACTGTGCAATCACAAATAAAATCACACAGGCTGCAATAATATACAAAAATGTGCTGTTTGGTGAAAAATTCATAAGTCCCTCCTTTTAATAAGGCACCCGCTCTTTGAAACGAGTGCCTCTTTCCATTAATTTTCTTTTAGTTTTTCAGCCCTTGCCAGTTTCTTTTGCTTTTTGCTTTGATACATCTTTTCATCTGTCACCTTAATACATTCCTCCAGATAAGTAGAGGCTTTCATCTTAAACACATCATAGCCGTAACTAAATGACAATTGTGCTTTCTTATTATTCTTCTGATTATATTTCTCCACTTCTGCTTCCACCGCAGTCCAATAATCCTGAATTTCTTTTTCACTGTTTGCTGTACCCATTACGACAAACTCATCTCCGCCATAACGTACCACATAACTTTTTTTCGTCTTTTTCATCAAAATATTTGCCGCTGCACTGATAATTCGATCACCTTCCTCGTGACCATACTTATCATTAATTCCCTTTAAATCATCCAAATCGATAAAAGAGATCTGCAAATTTGTGTGATTCATCAAACACTTCATCTTCAGCTCGGCAAAATATCGCTCCATACCGAAACGATTATATGCACCGGTTAATGAATCCCTTACATACATATCATCCAAACGCTTCATGGCATTGGTTAGCATACTTTGCTTACGCATATTTTCAATAGCGTTACCCATACTGATTAACCAACTGATATATAATTGATTGGAAACCGGGAAACCACTGTCCACAAATACAAAATATCCAAAATTTCGATCCTGATAATGTAAAGGTGAGAAAATATACAGTTTACTGTTTTCCGTCCCTGTAAACATCTCGTCAAAGGCGTATCTGGATTCAAAGGAAGCTTTTTTCTTAAATACAGAATTCTTGTATGCCAAAACCACATCAACCATCTCTGAGTAAGCCATACGTTCTTCCTCGTCCATGTTTTCCTGCTCCATTCCACCATTTTCAAATACATCTTCCACAAAATTTTCATTCACACAGCAATAGAATTCTGCAGGGTCTATTTGTTGTATAAACTCACTTAAGGAACGCAACCACTGCTCCATGGTAGTATCTTCGGTTAAACTTTTCTCCAAACTTATCATATGATGTATGAAAATACGCTGAAGAATATCTGCACTCATATACTGCTTCTCTTTATTTTCATCATCCTTAGTTCGTCTGCCACGACATCCACAGCTTTCCTCTAAAATCACTTCATCCGGTAACTGGATTTTATCAGGAACTTCTTTTCCCGCTGCCATATCTAATAATAACGTACAGGCCTCTACTCCAATCTGCCTGAAACGACACCGCACTGTAGTAATTCGTGGAGTATGATATTTACCTTCCATAGTATAATCGTAACCGGATATCACCACATCCTCCGGCACTCGGTAACCATTTTCCATAAGGATATCACAAATGGTTATGGCCATAATATCATTGGCACATACTATGGCCTCCGGAAATGCTAGATTAGAACTCAGAATCTCCTTGGCTGCGCGCTCTCCACCTGTTACATAAAAATCACCCTGACTAATACGCTCCTGCACCACCGGGATATCATACTTAGTCATAGTATCCACATAAGCACGATAACGCTCTTCAGCATCTTCATTACCTTCTATACCTTTTACAAAGTGAATTCTGCGCATGGAATGATCCACAATATAATGCTCAATCAATTCACACATGGCCACATAATTATCCGTACGCACCTCCGGATAACCCTCAATTTTGCAACCGATTGTTACCAGGGGACACTCCAAATTCTTTAATATTTCTGCTATTCTAATTTTATTATTCTCAATATGTAATGTATTGGAAAACAAAATCACGCCATCAAACAAGTTCAAATCCGGCAAATTGGCAATATTTACCTCGCCACTGTTGTGCTTATCTTTCTCAAAAGCACCTGTAAACCAAACAAAAACAGCCACGTTACAATTATTCTCTTTTGCGTATTCTTCAATTCCCTTTAAGGTTTCTGCCTGTGCATCGTTATCCAGTGCAGTCATCAATATCGCTATATTCTTCTGTTTCATATACGTCCCCAATCATAAAACATCAAAATAATTTGTTAATAATTCCCTATTTATCATATCACAAATCAGCATTTTTGTCAGTATTTTATAAAAAACAAAAAAAACAAAATCTTTTCAAAAAAATGCTTGCTTTTTCACCAGAGTAATAGTATAATCATTTTTGTTGCCGGGGTGTGGCTCAGCTTGGTTAGAGCGCCGTCTTAGGGAGGCGGAGGTCGCGAGTTCGAATCCCGCCACTCCGATACAAAAAGAAGTCGATTTTCATCGACTTCTTTTTTGATTTATTTCTTTTTATTATTGTAATAATAACGTTTCTTCTTTTTGGGTTTCGGAGTTTCAGCCTGCTTTATAGGATCCTCGCCCAGTTCGTTACGAACCTTTTCTTCTCCCTCAGCCACCAGTCTTGCAATCAAATCTTCCGTAGACGCATCCGCTTTCTCTGACTGATTATTCTGCATTTGTTTCTTATTTTTTTGTGCCCTGGGTTGCTTTACCTTAGCCTCCTGCTCTTTTGCAGCTTGCTGTCCCGTCGGTTGCCCTTGGTTTTGTTGCTGTACCGGTTGTTGCTTAGGTTGTTGTACCTTAGTTTTCTGCTCCTTCGGCTGCTTTACATCGGTTTCCTGCGCCTTGGCCTTTACTTGCTGTGTCTTTGTATCCCCTGCTTTACCTTGCTGTACCTGCTGGGTCCGAGAATCGTTTCTTCCCCGTTTTCTGCCTGTGCCTTGTCCATTCCGATGATTTACATCATCTCGAAGCAAAGAATACAAAGTAGACATTAAAGGAATAAACAGTAACATTCCCACAACGCCAAACATACTGCCGCCAATGGTCACAGACGCCAATACCCAAATGGAAGGCAATCCTACGGAATTCCCTACCACTCTTGGATAAATCAAATTACCTTCCAACTGCTGCAAAATCAAAAATAACACCAAAAACCATACTGCCTGCATGGGATTTTCAATCAAAAGCATAAAAACCCCCACACCACAACCTATAAATGCTCCTACAATGGGTATCAAAGCTGTAAACGCAATCAAAGTTCCAATCATAACAGCATAGGGCATTTGGAAAATGCTCATAAAAATAATAAATAAGATCCCTAAAATAACCGCTTCCAAGCACTGTCCGCAAATAAAATTCGTAAAATTCGTATACAATCTGCTACAAACATCCTTGATACGGAAATTAGCTTTACTCTTAGCATACGCGTCCACACACCGGATTGCCTGACTCTGCAGATTTTCCTTCTGCACCAGAATATAAATAGCAAACACAATTGCAATAAAAGTATTGGTAATACCGGATACAATACTACTTGCAAAGGAAATGGTAGAAGTAAGCACACTACCCACACCACTTGTCAAAAAGCCGCCAACACTGGCAGTAATACTTCCCCAATCAAACTCATAGTTTTCCAGCTGATTAATAAGATTAACCAATTCCGGATAATCCTCAGTCAAGGTTTTCAACCACACTACCACCTTTTCTAAAAAAGGAGGTATCTTACTTCCTAATGTTACAATCGTTGTACGAAGTTGGGGAACCACTGCGCAAACTACCAATGCCATAATGGCTAATACAAACAATATGGACAATATCAAGCTAATTGGGCGTTTCAGCGTTTTGGCCGATTTCCCTTGCCACTTTCTAAACAATTTATTCTCGATGGCATTCATCGGAATATTAATAATAAAGGCTATGGCTCCTCCCACTAAAAAGGGCATCAATATCTTTAATCCAAGTCCTAAGCCTTTAAATAACAGGTCACTATATATAAGCAATAGCGCTACTGCCGCTATATACAGTACCAAAAAACAAATCTGTCGTACTTTTACTTTGTCAAATCCCATGTTTCTTACTTACCTTTCAAATCACAAATCATCCTTTTTTCCAAGTAACCGAATCAGGTAATTCCAAACTCTCTCCGTGGAAGAGATGCTTAAATATTCCTCTGTGGTGTGAATATTTGCCATATCCGGTCCTATGGATACACAATCCAAATCTTCGATTTTAGCCGCTAAAAGACCACATTCCAACCCTGCATGAATAGCTTCCACCTTAGGACTTACTCCATACATTTCTTCGTATAGTGCAATCATTTTTTGGCGTAAAGGGGACTCCACCCTATATGCCCACCCCGGATAATCACCGGTACACTGCGTCTTCATTCCGGCCAACCACGCCAAAGCCTCCAATCTCTGAATAAGGGCTTTTTTGCTACTTTCTATGCTACTTCGCACTGAAAACTCTGCCAGGAAATAATACTTCTCCGTATCAATGGTAAGGATTCCCAGATTTAATGAAGTTTCTACCAAGCCGGGAATATGGGCACTCATAGCCTGCACACCACTTGGTACTGACATTAAAAATCCTGCCAATATAGCAGAATCCTTACAGGTGTTACTTACACATAATGCGGAAACTTCCTTCCCTGCCATGAAGCTAATAGCAAAACCATCATCTTTACCCTTAAGTTCTGCACTCACTTCCGATTCTACTTCTTTTACCAATCGCTCAAATTTGTCGGTATCTGCACCCTTAACAATAAATTCAAGCTTTGTCTCACGGCAAATTGCATTGTCCGCCACACCACCGCGGCAGCTTTTCAGCCCCACTTCCAAATCGTCTGACATCACTCTCCACAGAAGACGACCTGTAATATTGTTGGCGTTACCTCGTTCCTTGTGAATTTCTGCTCCGGAATGACCGCCCTGCAAACCTCCCACAGTCACTTCATACAAAAGTCCCTGCAGCTTTTCACAAGTAAGCTCATATTCGCACTTCACCCGTGCACCGCCTGCACAACTGGTCCAGAAAACGCCTTCTTCTTCGGAGTCTAAATTAAGCAGACGTTTTCCTTTTAACATGGACAAATCAATGCCTCTGGCCCCATCCATACCGGTTTCCTCATCCACGGTAATCACCACTTCCAGTCGGGGATGTACAATACTCTCATCATCCAGTACAGCCAAAGCATAAGCAACTGCAATACCATCATCACCACCCAGGCTGGTGCCCTCCGCAAAAACACGGTCGCCCTCCACCTTCAATTTTAACGGTGTGGTCTTCATGTCTATGGGAAGCTCCGGTTTATGCACTGCTACCATGTCCATATGTCCCTGCAAAATCACGGGAGGTTCCTGCTCGTAGCCCACACTTGCCTCTTTTAGGATAATAATGTTCTTTAAATCATCCTGAAAGACTTCCAAATTCCGTTCCACTGCGAAAGCCTTTAAATAGTCACTGATAGCTTCCACATTTCCGGAACCATGAGGAATATTACAAATCTCTTCAAAATAATAAAATACTTTTGTAGGAGTTAATTGTTCCAAAACTCTCATCTCATAACCTCACATAAAAATTTTACTCAGACAAATGTTCTGCTGCCCTTCAAACCTGCGTACAATACCATAATTTAAGTTTCTCGCATTAGTTTTCCCGCACATTATAGCACATCTTCTTTGGGTTTTCATCATAAAACTGAAAACTCATACCTTCGTTTATGCAATTATTTCTAATTTTAGGGCAAACTACCCTTTAGAAAATACACAAAAAAGAGGTGTGTCATGAAAAATAAAATCAAACGATTATCCAAGACCATGGATGGTAATCAAGCTGCTGCCCATGTTGCCTACGCATACACGGAAGTGGCTGCCATCTACCCTATTACCCCTTCTTCTGCTATGGCAGAATATATGGATGAATGGGCGGCAGGAAACCAAAAGAATATTTTCGGTCATCCGGTTACCCTCTCACAAATGCAATCGGAAGCGGGCGCTGCCTCAGCTATGCATGGTGCTTTGGTCACCGGTGCTCTCTCCACCAGTTTTACTGCTTCCCAGGGACTGCTTTTAATGATTCCCAACCTATATCGTATGGCTGGCGAGCTTCTGCCCGGAGTCCTCCATGTAGCCGCCAGAACCCTTGCCACCCATGCCCTCTCCATATTTGGAGACCATTCCGACATTTATGCCTGCCGCCAAACCGGTGCCGCCATTTTTGCCACCTGCAACGTTCAGGAAATCATGGATCTTACTCCGGTTGTGCACATGTCTGCATTAAGAGGAAGAATACCTTTCCTACACTTTTTTGACGGTTTTCGCACCTCCCATGAAATCCAAAAGATCGGAGTCTGGGACTACGAATCCCTGAAAGAACTTATGGATATGGAAGCTTTACAGGGTTTTCGAAAAAGTTGCTTACACCCGGCAAGCGGTAAACTTATGGGCAGTGCACAAAACCCGGACATTTTCTTTCAAAATCGAGAAGCCTGCAACACTTACTACCAAGCTCTTCCGCATATTGTGGAAGATAAAATACAACAGGTAAATAATCTGTTAGGCACGAACTACGGTCTTTTCGAATACTCCGGAGATCAAGACGCCGAACATGTCATTATCGCTATGGGTTCCGTATGCGAGACCATTGAAGAAACCATAAATTCCCTTCATACTGCGGATATCAAGGCGGGGGTAGTCAAAGTACGCCTTTATCGCCCCTTCAGTATCTCACACTTTTTAAAAGTATTGCCAAAAACTGTGAAAAAAATCACTGTTTTGGATCGTACCAAAGAACCCGGGGCTACCGGTGAACCCCTTTATCTGGATATATTAGCCGCATTAAAGGACAGTGCCTTTTCCCATATCCCCGTCTTTAGAGGTCGTTATGGTTTAAGCTCCAAGGATACTACCCCTTCGCAAATACTGGCCATCTTAAATAATCATGAAAAGGAACACTTTACCATCGGTATTAACGACGACGTAACGCACCTGTCCTTACCTATTACAGCGGAATACGATCCTTTACCAAAGGGCACCTATAATTGTATGTTCTGGGGCCTGGGTGGCGATGGTACGGTCAGTGCCAACAAATCCTCCATAAAAATCATTGGAGATCACACAGACCTATATGTCCAAGCTTATTTTGACTATGATTCCAAAAAATCCAGGGGACTTACCATCTCCCACCTTCGTTTTGGAAAAGACCCCATCCGTGCGCCTTACCTGGTACAAAAAGCAGACTTTGTAGCTTGCCACAACCCGGTTTATTTGCACAAATATGACATGGTACAGAAATTAAAGGACGGGGGAATCTTCCTACTAAACTGCTACTGGAAAGAAAAAGATTTGGAAGAATATATCCCGGGTCAGGTGAAGCGTTATATTGCTGAACATCATATTAAATTTTATATCATTGATGCTATTGCCATTGGAAAGGAAATTGGTCTGAACAACAAAATCAGTACCATTTTACAGGCGGCATTTTTCAGCTTGGTAAACCTCCTTCCTGCCAAGGAAGCCACCCAACTTATGAAAGAGTCTGCTGCCAAAAGTTATTCCAAAAAAGGAGACGATATTCTGCAAATGAATTACCTGGCCATTGAACGCGGCATGACGGACGTTCATCAGGTCCACTACCCGGAAAGTTGGCTTCAGGCAAAAGACAACCCCTTGGACGAAAAACTTCTTCCCGACCGAAAAGAAGTTCTGGATTATGTGGTAAACCTGCAAAAACCCATTACTGACCAAAAAGGGAACGACTTACCGGTTTCTGCTTTTCTTCCCTATGTGGATGGCAGTTTCCCCGCCGGTACCACCGCCCACGAAAAGCGTAATACCGCTACAGAGATTCCGGTCTGGATTCCGGAAAACTGTATCCAGTGTAATTTATGCTCCTATGTGTGTCCTCATGCGGTTATTCGCCCTGCAGCCATGACTACCGCAGAAAAAGACGCTGCACCGGAAGGTATGGAAACCCTTCCTATGATGGGGATGTCGGATGATAACTACCACTTCTCCATTACTGTTTCAGAAGTAGACTGTACCGGCTGTGGCTCCTGTGCAGGTGTCTGTCCCGGCAAAATGGGCAAAAAAGCCTTGGAGATGACGCCCATTCACGAAAAGGGCGAGCACCAGGAATACTTTGATTATGGGAAAGCCCTCCCTACAAAGCCTGAAGTTCTGGAGGCTTTCAGGGAAAATACCATTAAAGGAAGTCAGATGCGAAAACCTTTACTAGAGTTTCACGGTGCCTGTGCCGGTTGCGGGGAAACCACTTACCCTAAGCTGATTACCCAGCTTTTCGGGGAACGTATGTATATTGCCAATGCCACCGGTTGCTCCTCCATTTGGGCCAATTCCTCCCCTTCTACGGCCTATACCATTACACCTGAGGGCAAAGGTCCCGCCTGGTCCAATTCCCTCTTTGAAGATGCGGCAGAATTCGGCTATGGCATGCTCCTTGCCTGCAAGACCATACGGCCTTCCGAGCACCTGTCCCATTGGATCTTCGGCGGAGATGGTTTCGCTTACGATATTGGTTATGGCGGACTGGACCATATCCTTGCAAGCGGTGCCAATATTAATATATTAATCATGGACACGGAAGTATACTCCAATACCGGTGGGCAAGCTTCCAAGGCTACTCCTGTGGGCGCTTATGCCAAATTTGCCACCGACGGCAAATCCACCCGCAAAAAGGACCTTGCCGCCATGGCCATGACCTATGGTGATGTATATGTAGCACAAATTGCTATGGGTGCAGATTATAACCAGACCTTGCGTGCCATTTTAGAAGCAGAAAGCCACAACGGTCCCTCCCTGATTATTGCCTACTCTCCCTGTATTAACCACGGTATTAAATCCGGTATGGGAAGCTCCCAACAGGAAGAATCCAAAGCAGTAAAAACCGGTTACTGGCATCTGTTCCGCTATAACCCCGCCTTAAAGGAACAGGGCAAAAATCCCTTTATTCTGGACAGCAAGGCTCCCACCTTGGATTATGACGAGTTTCTCAAAGGAGAAACCCGTTACACCGCTTTACAAAAAACATCACCCGAAAATGCCAAGGAACTCTTTGAACAGGCCAAAGCAGATGCCGCAAAGCGTTATGAACGACTGCTTCGTTTGCGAGAATTTTATGAACCCCAAAACTAAAATATAGTTTTCCGTTGTGTTTACTGCACAAAAAACGAGCCGATGTCTTCCGACACCGGCTCTTCTTATGTTCATACAATATTAAGCTAATTTAGACTTAGCCAATTCAGCTAAGGTTGCGAAACCAGCTGCATCATTAACAGCCATTTCTGCTAACATCTTTCTGTTCATTTCAACGCCTGCCAACTTAAGACCGTACATAAATCTGCTGTAGGATAAACCATTAAGTCTTGCTGCTGCATTAATACGTGCAATCCATAACTGTCTGAACTGACGCTTTCTTTCTTTTCTACCTGCGTAAGAGCTGGTTAATGCTCTCATAACAGACTGCTTAGCGATTCTATACTGCTTGCTTCTAGCTCCTCTGTAGCCCTTTGCAAGCTTTAATACTCTATTATGTTTCTTCTTAGCGTTTAAGCCACCTTTAATTCTTGCCATGTCTCATTCTCCTCCTTACCCGATTAGATATATGGTAAAATCTTCTTCATTGTCTTGATATTTGTTGCATCCACCATTGCAGGCTTTCTAAGATTTCTCTTATTCTTTCTGGTCTTCTTGGTTAAGATATGGCGCTTATAAGCTTTGTTTCTCTTTAACTTACCTGTTCCGGTTAATTTAAAACGCTTTGCAGCTGATCTGCTAGTTTTCATTTTTGGCATGTCAATTTCCTCCTAAATTTCCTTAATCTATTTTAACTATTGCGTTTAACGCTTTTCAGTTAAAAACATTGTCATACTTTTTCCTTCTACCTTCGGTGCTTTTTCCACTACTGCTACATCAGCAAGGAGCTCAGCGAAGTCATCCAGAATGTGCTTACTGCTGTTCATATGTGCCATTTCACGGCCACGGAAACGTAATGATACCTTAACCTTGTCACCCTTGGTTAAGAACTTTCTTGCAGAATTTGCTTTAGTATTCAAGTCATTCGTATCAATATTGGGTGAGAGACGAATTTCTTTCACTTCGACTACCTTCTGCTTTTTTTTGGCTTCTTTCTCTCTTCTCATCTGGTCATACTTATACTTACCATAATCCGTAATTTTGCAGACCGGTGGTTTTGCAGTCGGAGCAATCTTAATTAAATCCACGCCTGCTTCTTCAGCCAAAGCCAATGCTTCCTTAACAGACATGATACCCAGCTGTTCGCCGTCTTCTCCGATTACACGTACTTCTTTGTCTCTGATTTGTTCATTGATTAATAAATCGCTAATGGTTGTACCCTCCATACAGAAAAATCAACTTGTTCTTGCAATAAAAAAAGTGGATAGCAATCTATCCACTCTTTATCTGATAACACAATACTATCTAGACACACTGGTCTTCCTTGCGCATTAATATCAAATAGTTAACACTTACAAGCCCGATTGCCGTAAGGTGAGAGCGGATACTCTACTTGCTTCACGTTTTCACATGCCTATATAAATTAACACAGGATTTTACCATTGTCAATAGTTTTTAACAAATTTTTTTATGAAATTATTACTTCTCCTTGAAAGTCGCACAAACGGTTTCCTTGCTTTCTCCGGCACCATGTCCCTTAATGTCTACGCGCTCTGCAATACATTTGTAATTGCTGTTGTAAACACATTTCACTGCCTCGCAGTCGATACTGATTACATGACTGGGATGTGCAATGGCACTGGTATAAGCATCCTTATCCGGAGTTTTGCAAATAAAACTCTCACAGCAGGTCTCTTCACTGCTGCAGGCATGCTTGCCACCTACCATAATATCTCCCTTAGAACAAAGCTTCTCTCTGTTATACACACAACTTTCTGCACCACATTTTAATTCTGCCATACTTCCTCCGTTCCGCTCTGATGTTTAAATCAAAGCAATTTACTATTCGTTACCGTAATAGTATGAACGGATTTTGTAGGTTTTATTCTTTTATTTCTTTTCTTCTACCACTTCTTCTTTGCGGATTTCCTTGGTACGGATTTCCTTGCAAATCTGGTCGATAAAATCTGCCAAGGTCTTCTGACCTTCATCACCTGCAAAACGGCTTCTTACAGAAACAAGTCCCTGTTCCTCTTCCTGCTGACCTACTACCAGCATATAAGGAACTCTTGCCTTTCTTGCTTCACGAATCTTATAACCAATCTTTTCAGAACGATTATCTGTTTCTACCAATACACCGTTTGCCTTTAATTCTTTGCGAACCTGTTCAGCGTAATCAGCATATTTTTCAGAAATAGGAAGGATTCTTACCTGCTCCGGACACAACCAAGTGGGAAGCTTGCCTTCGTACTTTTCAATCAAAGCAGCCAGGGTTCTTTCGTAGCAACCCATGGAAGTTCTGTGAATAATGTAAGGACGCACCTTATCACCATTCTGGTCAATATAGCTCATGTCAAACTGCTCTGCAATCGCATTGTCCAGCTGAATGGTAATCATGGTATCTTCCTTGCCATATACATTCTTTAACTGAATATCTACCTTAGGACCATAGAATGCTGCTTCGCCTTCAGCTTCGTAGAAAGGAAGATTTGCCTCTTCCAAAATCTCACGAATACGTCCCTGTGTAGAGTTCCAATATTCATCGTCACCCAAATATTTCTCACGATTATTAGGATCCCACTTAGACAAACGATAGGTTACATCCTTGTCAAGTCCTAATGTCTGCAAACAATATAATGCCAATTCCAAACATCCCTTGAACTCATCATTTACCTGATCAGGACGTACAATTAAATGACCTTCTGAAATGGTGAACTGACGCACACGGGTAAGTCCGTGCATTTCGCCTGAATCCTCGTTACGGAACAAAGTAGAAGTCTCGCCGTAACGAATCGGCAAATCTCTGTAGGATTTCTGGCTTGCCTTATATACATAGTACTGGAAAGGACAGGTCATGGGACGAAGTGCAAATACTTCCTTATCCTTCTCCTCATCTCCCAATACAAACATACCGTCTCTGTAATGATCCCAATGACCGGAAATCTTGTACAAATCACTCTTTGCCATCAAAGGAGTCTTGGTACGTACATATCCTCTGTTATTATCTTCTTCGTCCTCAATCCAACGCTGGAGAGTCTGGATAATCTTAGCTCCCTTAGGCATTAATAAAGGAAGTCCCTGACCGATAACATCCACGGTGGTAAAGATTTCCATTTCACGACCCAATTTATTGTGGTCACGAAGTTTAATATTCTCAAGGTACTCTAAATACTCTGCCAACTCTTCCTTCTTGGCAAAAGCAGTACCGTAAATACGCTGTAACATAGCATTTTCAGACTTACCTCTCCAATATGCACCGGAAGAAGAAATCAACTTAAATGCCTTAATATTCTTGGTGCTCATTAAATGAGGACCTGCACAAAGGTCTACAAAATCACCCTGGCTGTAGAAGGAAATAATTGCATCTTCCGGCAAATCCTTAATCAACTCTACCTTGTAAGGCTCATTCTTCTCTTCCATATACTTGATTGCTTCTTCTCTGGGAAGAGTGAACTTCTCTAATTTGTTGCCTTCTTTGATGATTTTCTTCATCTCTGCTTCAATCTTGTCCAAATCTTCTCTGGAAAAAGGAGCATGGTCGAAATCATAATAAAAACCATTGTCAATGCTGGGACCAATAGTAACCTTTGCATCCGGGAACAATCTCTGCACCGCTTCTGCCATAACATGAGAGGTGGTATGACGAAGGGTTGCTAAACCTGCCTTATCATTTGCAGTCAAAATAGACAGCTCACAATCATAATCAATCACTTCTCTTAAGTCTACCACTTTGCCGTTTACCTCACCACAGCATGCTACTCTGGCAAGACCTTCACTAATATCCAAAGCGATTTCATATACGCTTTTTGCTTCTGCATATTCTTTTACAGAACCATCCTTTAACGTAATTTTCATGTTTTCCTCCTACTACTATCTATCATTTCGTAACTTTATTTTTTCATACATACCCATCTATTATAATACAATCAATTTTCTTTTGCAAGAAAGCTCTTTCAGTTATACAAAAGTTTCATGCAACTATTCTGCGTTTTCCAATTCCTCCATCTTCTCAACCAGCCAATCACACCATACAATATAATTTTCTACGGTTACATGAGAATCATCACTGGCAATTTCCTTATCCAAATTACCGTTTTCATCATCAAACAACTCATTGATATCCAAATATACCAATTCCTTTTCCTCTGCAAGAGTTTGAATTTCCAGATTCATCTTATCAATGTTCGCATTATTAAAAAATTTATCATTATTGGAACGGGTGCTTGTCACGTGCAGATTAGCACACAAATATATGGTTGCACAAGGCTCCCAATCTTGCAAATCTTCAATGAAATTGCGATATTTTTCTACCGTCTGGGGAAATCGATAACCAAGCTCATTCATCCCCAGCATAACATATATCTTAGTGTATTCTTTTTGTTCTAAAAGTTCCTCCAGTTTAAGCTTTCCCAGTTCTCCTACTTCTACTTGGGTCTGGGGAATCGAATATACACTCAAGCCGGGAGTAGCAAAAAAATCTGCCGTTTCAAAGTATCCGAACTGACGTAATCCAGCCGTTCTGGAGTCTCCGATAAACAAGGTGTCTTTAAAATATTCCAACACATCAATATCCACATCCTCAGGCACCACCGGTTGCTGTTGCTCCATCATCGCTCCGGTTTGTTGCATTTCGGAATCCTTACTCTCTTCCTGCTTATCTTCTGCAAGGGCTTCCCCTTCCACATATATAGGCCGCTCGTTTCCCGGGACTACCACACTGCCTTGTAACGTGGAATCTGCATACACCTCTCCGCCATTCAACAACAAATATGCATTTTCTATATCATCGCCGCAGCCTGCCATACTTATCATTAAAAGCAATGCTGCAATTACAACATTTACTCTTTTCATTTATTCCTCATCTGCCTATTCTTAATTATCAAAATATACGCTTGTACGCCCCTTTTTATTCTTCCTTTTCTCAAATAAAATAACGGGAAAATGTAGTATTCATCTACTATACTACATTTTCCCTTATTCGCTGTCAATCAGCATTTTACGTCAGAATATGCTATTTTTTCCAAGTCAGCAAAGCCTTGAACAAATCGCCGTCTACCTCTATTTTAAACTCGCCGCCCTGAATTTCAGTAAAGCTTTTCACGATGGCAAGTCCCAGACCGCTTCCTTCCGAATTACGTGAAGCATCTCCCCTTACAAAACGCTCCGTCAACTGCTCCGAATCCATGGATAACTCTGTGGCAGAAGTATTTTTATATACAACCTGCACCTTATCCTCTTCGTTCAAAATATCAATAAAAACTCTGGAACCCGGCATAGCATATTTTAAAGCATTACTCAAAAGGTTCTCAAAAATTCGGTAAGTCTTCTGACCATCCAGATTTAAGATCACTTTCTCCTCCGGCAAGTTCCACCTAAAGAACAAATCACTGTCTGCAATCTTATCCTCCATTTCTAACCGAAGCTGTTTCATGAGACTAACAATATCCACGTCCATTTTATTTAACTGAATATTGCCTGATTGCGCCTTGCTAACTTCAAATAAATCCTCAATCAACACCTTCAGACGCTGGGCTTTCATCTCCAAAGTCTGCACGTATCCGCGCTGTCCCTCTGTCAGATTTTCTTCCCGCTTTAACAAATCTATGTAGGTAATAATTGCCGTCAGCGGTGTTTTTAAATCGTGGGACACATTACTGATAAGCTCCGTCTTCATATGCTGACTCTTAGCTTCCTCGGCCACAGCTTTAGAGAAGCCTTCCTGTACAAGTTCCAACTCTCTTCCCAGCTTCTCAAATACACCCAAATCTTCCTGCAGGGAAATCTTAAGTTCCCCCTCCGCCATTTGCTCCGTAGCATGCAAAATACTCTCGTATTGCTTTCGCATTTGCATTCCTTTATTTTTGAAAATCCTATATATAATGATAGAATAAATAGCCGCAAAGAAAATACCCACAAACCAACCGCAACACATGGCTGCAATTAAAAGGAAATTCATTAAAACCAACTTAAATATATTCTTTTGCATCCGATCCGTAAGGTCTACATCGGTCATAAACCGGAAGAAACGGGCAATTTGTCCGAAAATCCATTTAATCAACATTACCACCAGGAAACGCTCTTTCAAAAAAAGAATGGGATGGCATAAAAACTGACGAAATGCTGCCACTACCGTATACTCTGCCAGAAACAAAACCGTCCATGCTATATAATTTGCCGCAAGCACAATACCATACACGGTTTCATTGTTAACCGGATAACCCATTATGGGCGTATTTTTCCAGTAAAGCGAAACCTCATACAGAGTGGAGTGGCACATCACCCTTGCCATAAGCAAAGCTCCGAAAAATCCTGCAAATCCCAGTCCAATCATAATTTCAATAGGCATACAAAACAGTTTCTCCCAGCCGGTATTTAAACGCTTAAAGAATGGCAAAATCAAAGCCATTAATGCCACAAAGCCAGCAAGTACAATAATGACCACCCATACACCCAAATCCCAGAAAAAATTCTCCTGATTAAAGCTGAAGGAGTTCCTACCGCCGGATACGATTATATTGCTGTTATTATAAATGAAACTGCTGGAAGCCGGAATGGCAAAGACCACTTTGAAATTCTTCGGCACCACCTCTGAAGCCTTTTTTGCCCAATTCATATCTGTACCTGCATTTTCAGCAAGTTCTAAATAATAGGCTTCATTATTATGAAACTGTGTTAGAGATTCCTTTGCCGTATCGTACAAATTCACCTGATAAGTCAGGCTTCCGAAGCTTTGAAAATCTATTTTGGATATTTTCCCATAAGGATCAAACTCCATGATTAAATAGCCTCTCACACCGCTTCTTTTTAACTCTGTCAATAAATTCTCTTTGCTTATACTATCTGTTTCTTCCAACAAATGCATCATACTCAGGGAATAATTACTGTCCGAATACGTGGCTCCGTCTGGTGCTGTATAAACTGCACAATAATAATTTTCCTTTGAGATACTGTAAAAGTCATTAATCCAGCCAAAAGTATCCAAGATTTCAAAATTGACTTCTCTTCCTTCTGCTTCCTGTAATAATTGACCGTACAAATAAAATGAGGACTCTGCCACATAATTTACATAATTGTAACTGAGTATATAGTCATTCATGGAAATCCACTCTGAAGTGTTCAGATTTAGCGTCCCCGGTTCCGATACCCGTACGTCCTCTAAATATCCACCTGTACTATCATCCTCCACAATTTCCACATTTATTTTCTCAATATTCTCCTGTTTCTCCAGCATCAACTTCTCCATTCGAGGATACAATGACACCAAAAGAAAGGCCGGTACCAATACTACCAGTGCAATAATAAATTTTGCTAATTTACTAGATTTTCTCGATTTTATATCCAACGCCCCACACCACCTTTAAATATTTTGGTTCCTTCGGGTTATATTCAATTTTTTCCCGAATGTTGCGTACATGAACCAGTACCGTGTCCGTATTAATAGCAATTTCATTCCACACACGCTCATAAATTTCGTCCGTGGAAAATACTCTCCCCGGTGATTTAATCAGCAATTGCAGAATCTTAAACTCAATGGGCGTCAGTTTTACGGGCTCTCCGTCTACTCTGACCTCCACTGTGTTTTCATTCAGTTCCAGACCTCCCACCGTATAAACTCCGGTTTCCTCCTGCACTACTTCTCTGTTTGCCATATTTAAATATCTCTCATAACGGCGCAGGTGGGAATTCACACGCGCCAAAAGCTCCAGGGGTTGAAAAGGCTTTGCCACATAATCATCCGCCCCCATATTCAGTCCCATGATTTTGTCCACCTCTTCTGACTTTGCCGAAAGCATAAGTACGGGGAAATCATATTCCTTTCGCAGCGCAATCACCATGTGTATTCCATCCATTCTGGGCATCATGACGTCTACAATAGCCAGATGAATCTCCTCTCTGTGAATGACCTCCAGACCTTCCACACCATCCGCCGCCTTGAATACCGTGTATCCCTGACCTTTTAAATAAATTTCTATGGCGTCTCGAATCTGCTCATCATCCTCCACTACCAAAATGTGATATGCTCCGTTCATGTTTTCTAACTCCTTTTTCTTCCGTCCTTTACACTTCTGCGCTTTGCAATAGCTTTCTTCGACAATCACTGCCACTTTTTCATGTACAAGTATATCATAAAATGTAAATCTAAAAAGCCACTGTATAAAAAAAGAAAGAAATTCTTAAGAATTTCCTTCGCTATTTCTCTTGTAAAATTTTCCTTCTGCCCACAAAAGCATGTATTACTCCGTTTTCTTGAAATTCAGGCATATAATATAATTCCTTTTGATTTTTTG
>JAZSPK010000044.1:0-24947 GCA_045537405.1 Acetatifactor sp. | reverse complement strand
CCCGATTGGAGGATGAAGCGTTTTTAGAAGAAATGTTAGAGAAATATCAACTCTTAGAGGACGAGGATGATTAAAAGGCACTTGTTTCTAAAATTGTATCTATTAATCTGAGCAGACATTTAGTCTGTTTCTAATGGGTTCATTCAAAACCCCAATATTTATCAAATCTATGGCAGGACTTCGTCTGTAAATCATGAGGAAATAATGTTATAATAGTTGTAAATGTGTTGGGGGATTTCAGGAGGAAACATGATACGCGAGGCAAAAAAGGAAGATTTATATGCTCTTTTAGAGCTGTATTTATATTTACATGAGAAGGAAGTGCCGCAGGACTGCGAATATTTACAAAGGACCTGGGAACAGATAATCACAGATACTGCACACCATTTGATTGTGTGTGAAGTGGAAGGGAAACTGGTGGCGTCCTGTGTTTGTGTGATTATTCCCAACTTAACCAGGGGTGTCAGACCCTATGCTTTTGTGGAAAATGTGGTGACTCATGAAGAATATCGAGGCAGAGGATATGCTACGGATTGCCTAAACTTCGCTAAGAAGGTTGCGGAGGAAAATAACTGTTATAAGATAATGTTGCTGACCGGTTCCAAGGAGGAGAAAACCCTGAATTTTTATAAGAGTGCAGGGTACAATAGTGCGGATAAGACTGCGTTTATACAGTGGTTGTAGCTTGTTGGTTAAAACTGAACTTGTCAGGAATTTCGACAGGTTTGATGGGAGAAGATAGTAATATGACAGTTGTGAAATTTTACGATACGATAGATGACTCTTTGTTAAAATTCGCGGTAATTATTACCAAATATCAGGGGCATTGGGTATTTTGTAAGCATAAAGACCGTGATACCTTAGAAGTGCCAGGAGGTCATCGGGAGCTGGGAGAAGATATTGAAGAAACGGCCAAGCGGGAACTGTATGAGGAAACCGGTGCCATAAAATATCATATAGAGTCGGTTGGTATTTATTCGGTAACATCACCGGATAATTTTGCCGGAGAGGAAACTTTTGGGAAACTATTTTATGCCAGGGTGGAAGAGTTTGAAGAAGAATTACATAGTGAAATAGAGAAAATTGTGATTACGGATGAATTGCCGGAGAACTGGACATACCCGGAGATTCAGCCAAAACTTTTGAATTTTTGGAGGAACAAGATGAACGATACAAATAGCTGGGGGCGTCAGGTCATTGAAAAGGCCTTGGAATATGCAAATTATGAATGGACGCCTACGCAGGTCAATGTGCTACATGGAGTGGACGGAGCGGGACGCTTTGTGGAGACTCCGGATGTAACATGGAGGGGAGAAGTATTGGACTGCGGCTGGTGGCAGGTGGGACAGGTGAATGTAGGGATTCCTTATGGCTGGGGTAATGCTTCTACTTTGGAGGAATTTGCTTCTGGACTTGCAGAAGGAAAATATGCCGGTAATGTACCGGAAGATAAATCGCTATATGGCAGCTACCATACCGTAGGTGTGGACTGTTCGGGATTACTTACCAGATGCTGGGATTTACCCAAAAAGATTGCCACAAGGGATATTCCCCAGTATGCTTTTGAAATAAGTTTGGAGGAAATACGCCAGGGGGATGTGTTTGCCAAGGTGGGTAGCCATGTAATGTTTTTCAAGGAATTTGTTGATGAAGCCAAAACCGAGGTAGTTATCATTGATTCCACCAGAAGTACCGGTAAGGTATCACAGAGGGTGCTTAAGGTGGCAGAATTGTTTGCAAGTGGATACTTGGTGTATCGAAAAAAGTAGCACGTGCAAATATTGCATCGGTAGTAGATGACAGGAGGGCTGAGAATATGTACCTATACCATTATTTTGAAAAAGCCACAGGACCCTTCCGCAACCTTTCGGATCTTTCCGTAGAGGCGGCTCAGGAGGTTGTGAAGAAGGTAAAAGAAGACCGTCCGGATACGCAATGTGCATCAAGACATGACAAATATGTGCAGTACAGACGAAACTGTGAAAATATTTTAAGGACTGAATTTGCAAAAAAAGGTGGAAAAATGGACCGAAATGTGCCACATTATATGACAGTGGAGCATAGTCCGTGGCTGAGCACCTGGTTTGAAGATGGGCGATATATAAAGATTCCCATTGAGGAGTTTGATTTGGCCACTTTATCCTTCACATATGGAGATTCCATGCCCAATTGGGGAGTAAAGGATGACAAGGAGTACAGGGGGAAGCTTTACACCTATGAGGAAATTCTGAAAGTCATAGAAAAATTCGGCTTACCACAGGATTGGAACGATGACGGTAAACATGGACCGGAGCGATACATTGAAGTTCAGGTGTGGAGTGACGAACCGGTTAAAAAATATTTGAAGGAAGAAGGAGAAAAAGTATGAAATTAGGTTTTATCGGACTTGGCAATATGGCAAGTGCCATGATTGGCGGTATGTTAAAAAAAGGATTGGTAAGTAGTCAGGATATTATTGGTTCAGACGTAAGTGAAGCAGGACGTACCAAGGCAGCAGAGCAGTTTGGTATTGCAACCTGTGAGGATAATAAAAAGGTGGCAGCAGAGGCGGATATTTTATTTTTTGCAGTAAAACCTATTTTTCTGGGGCAAGTACTTGCAGAAATTGCAGATGTTGTAAGAGAGAATACAATTATTGTCAGCATAGTGGCAGGAAAAAGTATTGCCTTCATGCAGGAAGGTATGGGAGGAAAGGCAAGAAAAATTGTTCGTTGTATGCCCAATACACCTGCTTTGGTAGGTGAGGGTTGTACTGGGGCTTGTCCAAGTGAAAGCGTGACAAAAGAAGAAATGGCGCAGGTCCTTGATTTGCTCCAGAGCTTCGGCGTAGCACAGGAGGTACCGGAACGTCTGATGGATGCGGTAGTGGCAGTCAGCGGTAGTGCGCCTGCTTATGTTTTTCTGTTTATTGAAGCCATGGCAGATGCGGCGGTAGCGGAAGGAATGCCCAGAAATCAGGCGTATACCTTTGCTGCCCAGACCGTACTGGGCAGTGCCAAAATGGTGCTGGAAACCGGTATGCATCCTGCGCAGTTAAAGGATATGGTTTGTTCACCCGGAGGTACTACCATTGACGCTGTAAAGGTGTTAGAACAGAAGGGATTACGTGCCGCTGTAATGGAAGCTATGGAGGCTTGCGCAGAAAAATCACGTAATTTGTAGAAAATTCTGAATATTTTTTGAAGGTTGACAAATCAAAATCTATTTGTTATTATGTGCCTCGGAACAAATTTAACAAAATTGTAACATTTGTTGGAGGTAAGAAAATGTTAAAAAGCAAGAGACTTCTTGTGTCTGTAATGGGTCTGGTTTTAAGTTTGATCCTCACAAGCAGCATGAGTATGTCTGTAAAAGCCGGAAACAATACTGATTCCACAGAATTACTGAATGGTGGCATTGCTGCCATGTTAAATATGCAAGAAGAAAGCACCGAAGAATTAACGGCAGCTACGGAAAAGGAACTGAGTGAGCAGGAACCAGTAGAGGAGTTGGATGAAACGAATCTGGTAATGGCAAATGTGACTAAGTCCCTGAATGTAAGAGCAGAGGCTACCGTAGATTCGCAGAGAGTGGGACAGATATATAAGGATTGCGGCGGACATATTATTGAAAGAAAAGACGGTTGGACTAAGTTCCAGACCGGTAATTTGATTGGCTGGGCAAGTGATGAATATCTTTTGTTCGGTGAGGATGCAGTAGCATTGGCCAGGGAAGTAGGTCAAACCTTGGCAGTAATTGATGCGGAGGCGCTGAATATCCGTGCTGAAGCAGATGTCATGGCAGACGTACTGGGAGTTGTTTCCAAAGACGAAATATTGGGAGTAATTTCCGAGAGTGAAGACGGTTGGATATGTGTGAATTATGGCGGACAGAACGGCTATGTGTTAGCGGAATATGTAACCATAGACTTTGAGGTTGATGCCGGCGAAACCGTTGAAGAAATAAAAATTCGTGAAGCAGCAGAGCGTGAAGCAAAGCGTCATGTAAAGTATGGTGAATATCCCACGGATGAAGATACCATGATGCTTTTGGCAGCATTAATTCATTGTGAAGCGCGTGGAGAATCCTATGAAGGTCAGGTGGCTGTTGGCGCGGTGGTTATGAATCGTGTTAGAAGTTCACGTTTCCCCAATACAATCTATGAAGTTATTTTTGCACCGGGTCAGTTTTCACCGGCTATGGATGGCAAGTTAGATAAGGTACTTGAATCCGGCAAGATTAACGAAAGTTGTATTAAAGCTGCAAAGGAAGCACTTTCCGGTGTTTCTAATGTAGGTGATTTGAAGTTCTTCAGAACCGTAAACGGACGTGAAGGTCTGGTTATTGGTAATCATGTATTTTATTAATAGCAAATAAGTAAAGGTCCTGATTGGAAACAGTCAGGATTTTTATTTTGCACGATGTATGAATTATAACGTGCAAATATTGCCATATTAAAGGTATATAATGTAGCAATAAATCGATTGCAGATGAATATGGATTATAGTATGATAAATGCATAACAAATAGTTGTCACATTTTAAGGAGGGAGAATTTATGGAAGTAATCGCGTGGCTCATAGCCTTAATTGTTTTTCTTGTGATTGAAGGCATTACAGTTACCTTAGTGTGTATCTGGTTCGCAGGCGGTGCGTTAATCGGTATGTTAGCGGCTGCATTGCATGCACCCATCTGGTTACAGGTTCTTCTGTTTTTACTTGTTTCGATTATCCTTTTGGTTTATACCAGACCGATTGCGATGAAGTACTTTAATAAAGACAGAACGAAAACAAATGTTTCCGGCGTTATTGGTAAGCAGGCAATTGTAGTGGATGAGATTGACAATCTGCAGGGATTTGGAAAGGTAACCGTGGGAGGTCAGGAATGGACTGCAAGAAGTGTTGTAGAAGCGGAAATCATTCCGGTAGGAACTGTAGTAGTCGTAGAAGAAGTAAAAGGCGTGAAGTTAATGGTTCGCAGCACACCCAAGGTTGTGGAAGTCGCTGAAGAATCTTAATGAATATTTAAAACAAACTAATGGAGGAAAAAATTATGCCAGGAGTAATTATTGCAATTATTGTTATTTTAGTAGTTCTTGCATGGTCTTGTGTGAAGATCGTGCCTCAGGCTCAGAATTATGTTATTGAGCGTTTGGGAGCTTATCAGGACACATGGGATACCGGTCTTCATATTAAGTTGCCCCTTCTTGATAAGGTTGCAAGAAGAGTAAACATGAAGGAACAGGTGGCGGATTTCCCGCCCCAGCCCGTTATTACCAAGGATAATGTTACCATGAGAATCGATACTGTAGTATTCTATCAGATTACCGATCCTAAGCTTTTCACCTATGGTGTAGAAAATCCTATGATGGCTATCGAGAACTTGACAGCTACTACACTTCGTAATATCATCGGTGATTTGGAATTAGACCAGACCTTAACCTCTAGAGAAACCATCAATACCCAGATGCGTTCTGCACTGGACATTGCAACTGACCCTTGGGGAATTAAAGTTAACCGTGTAGAATTAAAGAACATTATCCCTCCTGCAGAAATCCAGAATGCAATGGAGAAACAGATGAAGGCAGAACGTGAAAGACGTGAAGCGGTTACCCGTGCAGAAGGTGAAAAGAAAGCAAGCATCCTTCAGGCAGAAGGTGAAAAGCAGTCTGCAATCTTACGTGCAGAAGCTGAAAAGCAGTCTGCAATCTTACGTGCAGAAGCACAGAAGGAAAAGATGATCCGTGAAGCAGAAGGTCAGGCAGAAGCGATCCTTAAGGTTCAGCAGGCTAATGCAGATGGTATCAAGATGCTGAAAGATGCCGGTGCTGATGAAGCAGTTCTTAAGATGAAGAGCTTGGAAGCATTCGAAAAGGTAGCAGATGGCAAGGCAACTACCATTCTTATTCCTTCAGAACTTTCTGGTATTGCAAGTATGGCAACTGCATTTAAAGAGGTTAGTAAATAAATAGTGTTTTCTTAGAAGGGCGCTTCCTGCGGGAAGCGCCTTTTTTCTCTGAAAAAACGCAACTTGAAAAAAATATTGCTTTGACGTATAATTATGCTATCTTTTTTTATTTTGGCGTGAGGGCAGAAGCGCCTACAAACGCTGTATGGACTTTAGGAGGAGCAGGTATGAATTTAAAAGGTCGTGATTTCTTAAAATTATTGGACTTTACAGCAGAGGAGATTACCTATTTGGTAGACTTGGCAGCTGATTTAAAGGAGAAGAAGCAGAAGGGCATTTTAGTAGATTGTCTTCGTGGCAAAAATGTTGCTTTGATTTTTGAAAAAACCAGTACCAGAACCAGATGCTCTTTTGAGGTGGCAGCACATGATTTGGGCATGGGTACTACCTATTTGGACCCTTCCAGCTCTCAGATTGGCAAGAAGGAAAGCATTGCAGACACTGCAAGAGTACTTGCAGGAATGTATGATGGTATTGAATATAGAGGTTATGGACAGGAAATCGTAGAAGAACTGGCAAAGTTCTCAAAGGTGCCGGTTTGGAATGGTTTGACCAACGAATTCCACCCTACTCAGATGTTAGCAGATTTGTTAACCATCAGAGAGCATTTTGGTAAGGTGGAAGGTGTTAAGCTTACATATATGGGAGATGCACGTTACAATATGGGTAATTCCTGGATGGTAACCTGTGCAAAGATGGGTATGCACTTTACCGCTTGTACTACTCCTAAATATTTCCCGGATCCTGCGCTTGTGGAGGAGTGCCGTAAGATTGCTGAAACCACCGGTGCTACCATTACCTTAACCGATAGCGTGGAGGAAGGTACCAAGGGCGCAGATGTTGTTTATACGGACGTTTGGGTATCCATGGGCGAACCGGACGAAATCTGGGAAGAACGTATTGCAGAACTTTCTCCTTATCAGGTAAACAAGGCAGTAATGGACAATGCAGGAGAGCAGGCAATTTTCTTACATTGCTTACCAGCGTTCCATGACTTGAAGACCACCATTGGTCAGGAAATTGAAAAGAAATTCGGTATCAGCGAGATGGAAGTAACGGACGAGGTATTTGAGTCCGCACAGTCACTGGTGTTTGAGGAAGCAGAAAACCGTATGCACACCATCAAGGCAGTGATGGCAGCAACGTTAGGCTATGAAGGTTAATATGATACCCGGTTATCAGGTGAACCATATGCCCTGCGTGGATTCTACCAATGAAGAGGCTAAGCGCCAGGCGGATGAAGGCGCGGTTCATGGTAGCGTATTTTGGGCGGACAGACAGACTGCAGGTAAGGGACGTAGAGGTAGAGAGTGGATGTCAGAATCCGCAGAAAATTTGTACTTTACTTTATTATTACGTCCAAACCTCGTACCGGAAAAACTATCCATGCTGACTTTGCTTATGGCCTATGCGGCAGCACAGGGACTGGAGGCAAAGACAGGTTTGCAACCGAAAATTAAGTGGCCCAATGATTTAGTGCTGGGGAATAAGAAGGTATGTGGCATCTTGTCCGAGATGAAGTTGGAGGGACGTAGTGCGGCATATTGTGTAATTGGCGTGGGTATCAATGTTGGTCAGAAAGTTTTTGCGGAGGAATTACAGGACAAAGCCACCTCGCTTGAATTAGAAGGAGTGCAGGTAGATGCTGAAAGCCTGCTTACAGCCGTTTTAAAGGCTTTTACCGGTTTGTACGATACTTTTATGATGTCCGGCGATTTGAGCTTTATAATGGACAAATACAACGAAATGCTGGCGGGTAGGAATGGTCAGGTGCGTGTATTGGAGCCCGGTGGAGAGTACGAAGGCAAATCTTGGGGTATAAATCGTACGGGAGAATTGCTGGTAGAAAAAAAGGACGGTGCCCTGCAAGCGGTTTATGCGGGAGAAGTTTCCGTGCGGGGCTTGTACGGTTATGTATAGAAAGGAAAGGATGATAAGGTGGAAGAGCGAATCGTTCTTTGTGGTGCCAATGCTTACGAGCAGAAGTACTATTTTAATGAAAAGTTTAACAATATACCACAATCTATAAAGGATGAGCTTCATATTATTTGCGTATTGTTTACGGAAGAAGTGGGCGGTATTTTTACTATTGTGTTTGAAGAGGATGGTTCTATTTCTTTGGAAACTCAGGCAGATCCGGATGATTTTTACTATGATGAAATATCCAGTGGACTGTTGGTTTCTGAGATACGCAGAAAGCGTCAGGATTTATTGGAATCGTTGCAGTTATTTTACAGGGTGTTTATCTTAAAAGAAGATATATCGGACATGATAGGGGAGTAAGTCATGATTTTGGTAGTGGATGTAGGTAATACAAACATAACATTTGGTGTATATAAAGGGCAGGATTTACAGGCGACCTTTCACATAACCACCAAAACCCCCAGAACCTCGGATGAGTATGGGGCTATGTTATTAGATTTATTGGAACGCAAGGGCATTAATGTTGCAGAATTGGAAGGCAGTATTATTGCCAGTGTTGTGCCGGATGTAATGCATTCTCTTACGGGAGGTATTGTGCGGTATACGGGTACTCAACCTTTGATTGTAGGTCCCGGTGTAAAGACCGGTATTAAAGTGGTTACGGAGAATCCCCGGGGAATCGGTGCGGATCGAATTGTGGATGCAGTGGCTGCTTATGAAAAGTATGGTGGTCCGGTACTTGTGATTGACTTCGGAACTGCAACCACCTATGATTATGTTACGGACAAGGGTGAATTTGCTGCGGGAATTACGGCACCGGGGATTCGGATTAGCTTAGAGGCTCTTTGGAAATCCGCAGCCAAACTTCCTAATGTAGAAATCAAAAAGCCCAAGTCCATTTTGGCCCAGGAAACCATTACCAGTATGCAGGCCGGTCTTTTGTATGGACAAATCGGACAGACCGAATATATTATCAAAAAGGTGAAGGAAGAAACCGGTATAGCAGATATGAGGGTGGTGGCTACTGGAGGATTGGGAAGAACCATTGCCGATGAAACCGACAGTATTGAAATTTATGACAGTGCGCTGACATTGGAAGGGTTGCGCATTGTTTATGAGAAAAATAAAAGATAGTTGCAAGAAAGGAAGGAACGGCTGGGGAATGTGTTCCAACGCAAGACCCTTGGAACACGTCAGCACTTGGCGAGGTTTTTTCGAGCCATAGTACTGCTACGTGGTCCACGGAGCGAGAGCGCGCCTAAGTGGAATCCTTTCCCCAGCCGGTCCTTCCTTCTTTCACCAATAGAATATTTTAGTGAGGCGAGCATGAACAAACTTACGATAGGGAATGTGACCTTGGATAATAATATAATTTTGGCTCCTATGGCAGGTGTGACAGACCTGCCATTTCGTTTACTTTGCAAGGAACAGGGAGCCGGTCTTATTTGCATGGAGATGGTCAGTGCAAAGGCAATCTATTATAATAATAAAAATACAGAGGAACTGATGGAGATACATCCGGACGAAAGACCGGTTTCTTTGCAGTTGTTTGGTTCGGATCCGGATATTATCAGTGAGATGGCAAAGCGTATTGAGGAGCGTCCTTTTGCCATACTGGATATTAATATGGGCTGTCCGGTGCCCAAGGTAGTAAATAATGGAGAAGGTTCCGCACTTATGAGAAATCCTAAGCTGGTAGAGGAAATACTATCCAAGCTGGTAAAGGCCACCTGCAAACCCGTTACGGTCAAAATCCGAAAAGGATTTAACGAGGAAAATGTCAATGCGGTGGAAATTGCACGGATTGCGGAAAGCTGCGGCGTGGCAGCAGTAGCGGTGCATGGGAGAACCAGAGAGCAATATTATAGTGGCAAGGCAGATTGGGAGATTATCCGGCAGGTAAAGGAAGCGGTGAAAATACCGGTTATCGGTAACGGGGATGTGGTAGATGCCCTATCGGCAAAAGCATTGCAGGAGCAAACCGGTTGCGATGGTATTATGATAGGAAGGGCAGCACAGGGCAATCCCTGGATTTTTCGTGAGGTGACTACCTATTTGGAAACCGGTGTTATTCCAATAAAGCCTACCGCACAGCAGGTCAAAGAAGTGATTATTAGACATGCTAATTTGCAATTGGAGTACAAGGGAGAGTATACGGGAGTCAGAGAAATGCGTAAGCATTTGTCCTGGTATACCACCGGTTATCCTAATTCCGCACGTTTCCGTCAAATGATTAATACCATGGAAAGTATGGATGAGTTGCTAAAAAGTGTTGAAGAAATTTTTCAGAATTCCTAAAAAGGATTGTATATGATAAGAGTCCGTGACATACAATGAACCATGGACAGAATTTTATATTTTAGAATAACAGGAAAAAAAGGAAAAAATAGCGATTATCGGGTACAGGTTTTTCGAAGCTGGTCTCAGGGAAAAGATATTATTTATGTACAACTATGCGGATATCCTGATAAAACGCAGGTGCCGCTGGTGCAGGGAGAAATGCAAAAGGCGGTTGAACGTATACTTGCCTGTGGCAGGAAGCAGGAAGAAACAATGCAAACCTGGCTGGTGTACGAAAACCCTTTTGAGAAATGGTTGGAAAGTGTAGAGTACACGGCGCTTTGGCGAAGGTTGTGGCGACTTCCTATGTATGATGCTTTTTATGAAAAGGAAAATGTGGAATATATGCTTGCGAAAGTACCTGCTGACAATTTCCCCAAGGAAGTGTGGATATTGGGGTACGGACCGGATATGAAGGAGTGTATTTTAGGTCTTTCGGCAAAAATCAGAACCCTAACCTTTTGGGTGGAGTTTGTGACAAGGAGTTTGGAGAAGTTAACGCAGGATTTGGAGGAAGAACTTGGACTGGTTTCTCAAATAAAATTAATACCGCCGGGCGAAATGAAAAAGGAACGTTTTTTTTGTAATCATCCGGTATTGGTGTTAGATTACAGCGGTAAGGTAAATATTTCTGTCATAGGGTTATGTAAAGGCAGTGTTTGGTTGGACATGGACAGTGTGGAGTGTAAGAGGCATGGCATAGAAGATAGAAAAATAGGAATACATTATATTTCTATGAAAAAAATTTGGAAAGAAGAAATGCTACAAACACTTGACACTATTAGTAATATTGAGTATAATACGGAAGTTAAATTAGACGGATTAGGTAGGTAAAGCATATTGTGCAAAGCCTTTTGACAGCAAATAGAGTATTTTCAAAGGAAGGGTGTTACAATGAAAGAGAAGAAAAATATTTTAACCTATGAAGGTGTAAAGAAATACGAGGAGGAGTTGGATCATCTTAAGCTGGTAAGGCGTCAGGAAGTTGCACAGAAAATTAAGGAAGCCAGAGAACAGGGAGACTTGTCAGAAAATGCTGAATATGATGCGGCAAGAGATGAACAGAGAGATATTGAAGCTCGTATTGAAGAGTTAGAGAAGATTTTAAAGAATGCTGAAGTTGTAGATGAAGAGGAAGTGGATTTAGACACCATCAGCATCGGATGCAAGATTAAGATCTTGGATATTGAATTTAATGAAGAAGTGGAATATAAAATTGTTGGTTCTACGGAAGCAAACAGTATAAAGGGTAAAATTTCCAATGAAAGTCTTGTAGGTAAAGCACTCATGGGACGTAAAATCGGAGACTTAGTGGATGTAGATACCCCGGCAGGTGTGGTTTCTTACAAGGTTTTGGATATTCAACGCGCTTAGGAGTTTGCGTGGCAAACTCCGTGATAAATAGGAGTTATTCTAAAGTAACAGAGGAGTGATAAACATGGCAGAAGTACAGAATGCAAATGTACAGGAACAGGATATAAATCAGTTATTAAAGGTCAGAAGAGAGAAGCTTGCGAATTTACAGGCAGCAGACAAGGATCCTTTCCAGATTACCAAATATGATGTAACTCATCATACTGCAGAGGCAAGAGCACAGTATGAGGCTCTTGAGGCAGAAATTTTAGGAGACAGACCGGCTGTTAATGTGGAAGGTTTGGATGAGGCAGCAGCAAGGGAAGCAATAAATGCAGATTATAATGAAAGAAGAGCCATTATGGACGCAAACCCTATTAACGTATCCATCGCAGGACGTATGATGTTCAAGCGTGTTATGGGTAAAGCTTCTTTCTGCAATATTCAGGATTTGGAAGGCAGAATTCAGGTATACGTAGCAAGAGATGCTATCGGTGAAGATGCATATGCAGACTTCAAGAAGTCCGATATTGGTGATATCTATGGTATTAAGGGTTATGTATTCCGTACCAAGACCGGTGAAATTTCCGTACACGCTGTAGAGATGACCATGCTTAGCAAGAGCTTGCAGATTTTGCCCGAGAAGTTCCACGGTTTGACGGATACCGATACCCGTTATCGTCAGAGATATGTGGATCTTATTATGAACGAGGAGGTAAAGGATACCTTTATCAAACGTTCTAAGATGATGAAGAGCATCCGTAATTTCTTGGACGGACGTAATTTCATGGAAGTGGAAACTCCTATGCTTGTAGCAAATGCAGGTGGTGCGGCTGCAAGACCTTTCGAAACCCACTTCAATGCTTTGGATGAAGACGTAAAGCTTCGTATTTCCTTAGAACTTTACTTAAAGAGATTAATTGTAGGCGGTCTGGAAAGAGTGTACGAAATCGGCCGTGTTTTCCGTAACGAAGGTGTAGATACCAGACACAACCCTGAGTTTACTTTGATGGAGCTTTATCAGGCATATACCGACTACTATGGTATGATGGAGTTGACTGAAAGCATGTTTAAGTATGTGGCACAGGAGGTTTGCGGTACTACCATTATTAAGTACGGCCCTCATACCATTGACTTTGGTAAGCCTTTCGAGAGACTTACCATGATTGAGGCAGTAAAGAAGTATGCCGGTGTGGATTTTGATGAAATCCCCGATACTGCAGCAGCTAAAAAAATTGCTGATGAGAAGCATGTAGAGTACGAAAAGCGTCATGAGAAGGGCGATATCCTGAACCTCTTCTTCGAAGAATTCGTTGAAGAGCATTTGATTCAGCCTACCTTTATCATGGACCATCCGGTAGAGATTTCTCCTTTGACCAAGAGAAAGCCCGACAAGCCGGACTATGTAGAACGTTTCGAGCTTTTCATCAATGGCTGGGAAATGTGTAACGCATATTCCGAATTAAACGACCCTATCGACCAGAGAGAACGTTTCAAGGCACAGGAAGCAGCGCTGGCAGCAGGCGACGACGAAGCCAACACCACCGACGAAGACTTCATGAACGCTTTGGAAATAGGTATGCCCCCTACAGGCGGTATCGGATATGGTTTGGACAGATTGTGCATGTTGCTTACTGACTCACAGGCGATAAGGGATGTGTTGTTCTTCCCAACGATGAAGAGTTTGGAGAAGTAGGTCTGATAAAATCAAGGACTTTAGCGATTGATAGTTGAGAATTTCGACCGATTTGCAACTAATTAAAGAAAACCTGCTCAAATAGTATGATTAAAGATAGTATAAGGAGGATAGAAGAAGGCGTCTATCCTCCTTTTTATATGCCCAAATATGTCACAGGAATTGCTCTATTATTAAAGCTATTGAAAATCTGTTAACGACTATGGAGTATGTTTGTTCGGGTTATAAGGGAGTGCAAAGAGAAGTAATATATCACAGCAGACCGCAGGCGTTTGAAAAAGATTTTTGAGATTTAGTGTAGGAAGAGGTAAGATTAATGTATTAGTGAAAAATACATAAAAAATCATTCTTATAATGAAAAAAATAGGTAATAATTATCAAAAATACTTGATGATATTCGACAGGTTATGTATAATTATCCTATTGTCGTAGGATGAGTGCGGATATGGATTTTTATTATGTATATTATTTGCGAAACTATGGGAGGAATACTTATGCGTAAGCTGAGCAGAGAGTTTTTGGAGAAATGCTTAAATGGCAATTTTTGTACCAATGAGTTGGTGGTTTTGCCAGTTGAAGGAGATGTTGGATTTGAGGAATATTTTGATTATAAAACGAGTGAGGTGATAAAGTCAAAACGTATTTTTTCGCCCGAAGAACAAAATAAGCTTTTATTAGCGTATCCGCACCCCGATTCTAAAGACCCCAATATATTTGATAAATTTTTTGAATCACCCAGTATTGTGGCAAAAAATCATGAATTTGAAGGATGTTTCGGAATAGATATTACCGACTATATAGGAAGGACTGAGGACGAACATTTTCAAAGATTACTTACATATATTTTGACGAACACAAGCGCCGTATATCTATTGATTGTTTTTTCAAATAATAAAAATGAAATTGCTTCGATGTATGATATTTTAAATCAATATTCTGAATATCGGTTGGTTGACTTGGGATTACCTGAGGTAAATGACCTTGTAGAATACACGGTATCTAAGATAAGAGATTTCTCGACGCATGTTAAAAAGCCAATATATAAATTTTTGGAACAATACTATGAGAATAAAAAGTGTGGATATGAAACGGCTGAACAATTAGTTCGTATTTTAAAAGCGAATAGTTTCATGGGAAAAGAAGAGGACTTAAAGAAAGCAATCGAGCAGATGGATGCTGATGGAAAAACAGGTGGCTCCTCGCTGGGATTTGGATATTAAGGAGAGGGAGATAATAGACCATGAGAAGAAATATTTTTCCTAATTATGTGAGTCGAACCGGTGCTCAATTTGAGAAAACCGATAGTTTTTTAAATAATTCTATAGTTATTGATTCGACTAAATCTGAATTAAAGAAAGTCGGTGTTCCGTTAACATTTGTAGGTGAAAATGAGTACGCTACATCGCAAGAGGAATTACATTGCTTTGTAATTGGCGATAGCGGATGTGGAAAAACCAGAAGAGTTATCTTACCTTCAATTAGGCTTATGGCAAAATCGGGGGAATCTATGGTTATTGCTGATCCTAAGGGGGAATTGTACCGTTCGACGGCAAATATATTAAGAGCTAAAGGATATACCGTTCAGATTCTTAATTTTAGAACCCCTAACAGAGGAAACCGATGGAATCCCTTGGCAATAATTGCTTCCTACTATCATTCCGGAGACGATGATAAAAAAAGTAAAGCAGTAATGATGCTTGATGATATAGTAAAGGTTCTTCAGGATGGAATACAGGGAAAAGACCCTTATTGGATGTTAGCAGCAGGTAATGTTTTAAGAGGCATAGCTTTTTTGATACTTGAATATGGTTCTATAGATGAATTAACTTTTGAAAATATTGCCTTAGTCGCAAGGATAATAGTAGAAGAGTTGAACACTAAAGAGGATCCCATGAAGGAATATATGGAGTTTCCAGTGGAGAAGCTAATAAAATCCCTTCCAAAGAATTCACCTATTGTTCAAAACTTGTCGGTTGTTTTTAAAAATGCCGTTTCAACAAGAAATAATATTATCTCAGAATTTGAGACGATGATTTCGATGTATTACAGTCAGGAATCCTTGATGGACCTTTTTGCTAAATCGGAGATAGATATATTAGAATTGGGCAAAAGACCTACGGCTTTATTTTTTATTTTACCGGATGATACAGAAGCAATGTATCCAATAGCGACGATTTTTGTTAAACAAATATATTCTATGCTTGTAGCATTGGCAGACGACCAGAAAGATGGGAAGTTGCCTAATCGTGTTACTTTCCTATTGGATGAATTTGCTAATTTTGCCAAAATGCCATCTATCGAATCTATGCTTACCGCTGCCAGAAGCAGAGGAATACGATTTGTTTTAGTATGTCAAAGCATGGATCAGTTGACAGCAAAATACGAAGAACATGGACGAGAGACACTTTTGGCGAATTGTCGTGTTTGGATATATATGAGTTGTCGTAATTTGCCTTTCTTGGAAAGATTGGTAAAGCTTATGGGTTCATATATTAGTCCATACACTAATGAATCTTGCCCGTTGATTGATATTGGAGAGTTGCAGCATTTTGATAAAGAAAAAGGTCAAGTTTTGATATTGAATGATCGATGTAGACCTATGATGGGATATTTGCGAGATTATAGTACATATGATTTTGGAGATGAAGAAACGGTTGCTATAGGTGAGTTGCCTTCAAAACATGAACCAATCCAAAGACCACTATTTAATTTGGAAAGAGCTATTGAACTTGCGAGAAATGCAAAGGCAAGTGAACTTGCCAAACGTAAAAGCGAGCGAAAAGCTGAGGAGGATGGACTGCGAGCTAGTATTTTTTCGAAAATAGCTGAAAGGCAGTCACAATATTCAGGTAAGGCTGCGGAAAGCTGTGATTTTAGGCCGCAGGGAGCAACGGTTTTTTCGGGAGCTGGCTTTAATGAGAAGCTTAATAAAATAGTGGGTAGTACTTATTCCGAGTTCATTGATTTCCTGGAAGGAGTTGATGAAGGAGGCGCTGTAGAAGAGGGAGTTGAATCGAAAACGGCATCGGACAAGAAAGAAAAGGCGGATGAATCACTTGAGAGTAAAAGAGTTTGTAGGAATGAAACAAAAAACGCAGCCGGAAAGAAAACTTTGGTAGATATATTTGAAGCGTTGGCGGATGAAGAAGATGAGGCGACTGAAGAAGATGACGGAGAGGATACGAGTGATGATGGAGAAGGCGAACTTGATTTCAGGGCCCAGTTACAGAAGAAAATTCAAGCTAAATTAGCCGCACAAGAAAAGGAGGATTAATATGTTCGAGATTGGCAATCAACAAGAAGGTGGTTCACAAGTAGCCCTTTCTCATATAGAAGGAACAAGAATAATATATATAAATGGACCGGTAGATGATAACATGGCATATCATTTTAATACATTACTGCTGAAATTGGAGCATAAAAGCAGTAAGGAAGATATTGTTGTTTATGTTAATAGTCCGGGTGGAAGTGTTTCGGCTGGATTATCTATGATTGATACCATGAACTTGGTTAGTTGCGACGTGTCCACTGTTTGTGTTGGAATGGCAGCTTCTATGGGGGCTATGATATTAATGTCGGGTGAAAAAGGCAAGAGAAAAATTCTTCCTCATTCTCAGGTGCTGATACACCAACCTTTGCAGAATCTTGGAAATGCTTTTAGGCAGGCTACGGATATTGAAATCGTTGCAAAAGAGGCAAGGCGTACAAAAGAAACTTTGTATAATATTATTTCAACGGTAACCGGACAACCGTATGAAAAAATCGAAAAAGATTGTGACAGAGATTATACATTATCTGCGCAAGAGGCGTTGGATTACGGATTGGTGGATGAAATATTGAAATCACATAAAAATGGGAGGTAGTTTATGAATTTTATTTTACCGAATAGTTTACCTTCAAAGGAGGAATTTATAACAAAGTTTGTCGAAGCAATTTTCCCGGATTTGGACTCTATGGGGGTTAATCCAACCCCCTATGGATATATGAATGCATGTGAAAAGGTGGCAAGAGAACTGGATATATATGGTGGGGATGATTGTGAATGCGTAATAGAAATCCGAAGCAAAGTATTTTCATTAATGTATGAATTACAAAAGTATGGTGAAGAAATCCTGGGAATACAGAACAGTGTATTAGAAGATGGCAGCTACAGGACGTATACGTCCGTATTCTATACAATATGTAATTCGTCTTCCGGAAACTTACGCAGTTGGTTAGAACCGAAGACTAACAAGATAAATATTAGCTATGAAGCCACTCTGTTTTTGAGCTATTTACTTCTGGCGCGAAAAGAGTGTGATGAGACCAGAGGCAATTTTTATGAGTATGTGTTGTCTGTTGCCGGAATCACGGATATAGAAGATACTATTTCTTATAAATTGTTTGATATGGATTTGTCAAATGTTAAAAAGAGTGAAATATCAGGTGGGATGTTTGATGAGATTCAAGATAAGGGATTGAAGTTATTTCTGGCGACAACTTACGTTATCGTATTTTTGCTTGGAAAATATGATAAGGAAAAGCATGCGGACGTTTTTGCCCGATTGTATGAGTGCTATGAAGAAACCTTTAAAGAGGAAAGCAATGCAAATGAGGCATTAATGTGCGCTGAACAAAATCTTGCGGAGTGTATAAAGTTTTTTGAACCTCGTTCAATAGTAACTAGTCAGCAGCTGTATCCACAGGATTTTTTTGTGGTTCCGTCATTTGAGAATAATCGTGAAAACCCTTTTAGAATAATTAAGGATGCAAAAAAGAGTCGCAGAATTTTGATTAAGGCAAAGACCGGTTTGGGTAAGAGTTCACTATTAAAAATGGCAACCGTTTGTATGCTCGATAAGTTTATAGAGAGGGGAGAAGATAAAGAAGGAACCATTGATAAGATTGCTGAGGAATTAGGTGTTCCAAAAGAACACTATGTGATATTTATACCGGCGAAAATGTTTTCGTTTTGCTATAGAAATGAAAAATATAAGGATTGGACCAATGACTTTGTGTCGCTGTTTTTTAATGTAATGTGGAAGCTTTATCCATCATATAACTTTTTTGTTGAACAGGGTAATCAAAATAAAGGTTTTACAGATGAAGATGAATTGTTAAAAACCTACAGTGTAACAAGTGAGTTGGTTGATTATATTAATCATTTGGCTACATCCGGGAAACTTACAGTGCTTTTTGATTCTTATGATGAAATTTCGTCAGGAGAATTAAGAGATGCATATTTGAAAGCGTTGACTGCCTTTAACGATAAATACTGTTGTTACCCGGAAGGAAAGGATGCTGGGGCGCATGTAATTTTTACTTCACGCGAAATGTCCGAAAATACCATGAAATGTGTTCATGCTGCTTTGGAACTGGATGAAAATCGGGATATATTTGAGATAAGTTATTTGAACTTGGAACAAAGAAAAGAATTGATGGGGAAATGGGATAAATTCTTGGGAATTGATTATGCTGAATCAAAAATACGATTAGAGCAGGTGGAATATAATCATTTTTATAAGGACTATTCAGTGAATCCGTATATGTTTTCTGTGGTTTGTTTCTATTTGGGGCGTGAAATGACTGAGATTACGCAGAGATGTATTAAGGCACTAGTTGATAAAATGCAGAAAAATAACAGAACAGCGGATTTGAAGAATAATAAGGAGATGGATCCTATCATTCAGGATGTATTGCGTAACATTGTCAAGATTATGCAAGATATTGCGGGCGAAACAGTTATCAATGGGAATAGACATATTTCGAGAAGAAAGATAGACAAGTATATCGAAAAATTTATTGATAAATCTGAGCTGTCAGATGAAGATGTTGAACGATATATTGAACGATTACATGAGATATTTGTTGTAGAGGTTGGATTGATTGTTCCCGCTGACGGTGATGACTCTGCTTATCAATTTATTAATAATCAAATAAGATATGAGCTTGCAGCCAAGGGATTTCAGCGAGTGCTTGAAAGGGATGAGAAAGCTATTATATATCGTTCCGAGATTCTTCCGTCAATGTCCAGCATAGAAGAATATGTGGGATTACTTATACCTTTAATATGCGATATAGAGGATGTCCAGCTGGCAGAACTATTGTTGTCTGATTTGACAATGTGTGATTTTTGCACGCAGGAAGAAGATGCTATTTTGATTAGAAGTATGTTGGACCTTGTTTTAAATCGATATGGAAGTAGCATACTTACCATTGATAAAAAGGGTGCCAATGTAGCAAGGTATGTTAATCGTGCCCAAAGGGAAGTAATAATGAGAATAATGTGCTCACCCAATTTCTTACCCTCAGCGCAAGAAAAAAAGGAGATAAAAGAGGCTCCCGCATATAAAAATAATTTGGCGTGGATATCGGATACATTAAAAAATCTCTTATTGTAGTGTTTTTTACTGTGAAAAGAGCTCTTTTTTACATTTTAAAAGATTGGTGAAGGTTTTATGATATTATTATAAATAATTACAAATTTAAAGGAGGAACATTGAAATGAATAAACTTGACGAATTAATTCAACAAGCGAGAGAGGACCAGGATAGTCCTGAAGGATTAGTGGAACTGTTGGAAGAGGCAAAGAAAAATCTACCCGAAGAAGCTGGTGAGGCTGAGATTGAAGAGGCTCTGCATAAAGCCCTGATGCAACATGTATTATCCAGACTTGGTGAAGACGATGATGTTTCCATTTCGGAGGACGATAAAAAGTTCATGGACGAGACCGTAAAAGTTGTAAAGGAGGTCTTTGCCGAAGAAGAATGGAGATACACAGAGGATGCATTAAGGGAGGATGTATATATTTTTGATTTAGGTTTCGGTATTCGTGGATGTAGATTAAGGATGAGAGTATATATCGAAGCTGAACCTAAAGTGTGCAGAATTGATGCTATTTTGCCGGTTAACGCAGATGCAACCTATGAATACGTACTTTGCAAAAAGATGGTTAAAGCAAATTATCCCAAACGTTTTGGTGCACTGCATTACGATGAAAAGGATGGAGAAATGTCTTATAGATATAGTTTCCCGATAGGACACGGATTATATAAAGATGATTTCAAGAGAATCTTTTTGACCGTAGCATCATCGGCAGCGGGTGATTATGAAGAAGTTAAAAAATGTTGTGTTGGAAGATTTAAAGCTAAAGAGATAAATGAAATTCTTAAAAATGTTAACAGATTAGTTAGTGATTTAAATGATGATGATGAGTAATTCATTCATCTGATGAGGCAGAATTATGGATAAGGTACTTGATAGACATAAATATTTGGCGGTGTTAGAGGGAACACTAAATACAATCTGCTTCGATAGAGCAAGCGGGAAAAGATTCTCATTTGAGAAATTATATTATCCGCTTGCTCTTGATGACGGGAAAAATGCCTTTCAAAGCTATAAGGAACAATTTGAACAAGCTAAGAAGGAAAAAGAGATAAGTGCAAGCTTAAAAGGACGGAAAATTGAAAACCGAACGCTAGGTGATGGATTAAAGGATAAGATTACCTCCATTACAGAAGATTTGCAGAAAAAGAAGAACAAAACTCTAGGTGATGAATTACTGGGAAAAATTTCTTCCTCTATAAGAGACGCGCAGGAATCGAAGGACAAAACGCTGGTTTATGAATTAGAGAAAAAAAATTCTTCCTTTATAGTAGGAGAGGATAATACTGACAAAACAGGTAATATTAATCCGGAAGATAAAAAAGAGGGAGATTTAGTCAGGGAAATTCCGGATAATCCTGGAAAACCGGTTTCAGATGAAGAAATCCTTGGAAGAGAGGAAAAGGATGGTAACGCGGATCAGGATAGTCATGAAGTACAAGTTTCAAATAAAGAAATCTTGGAAAGAGATGAGCCGGATAATTCCATTTCTTATTTTGATTCGGGAAAAAATGATGCAGAATTGGGAACTGGTGAATATGGTCTATTTCCGGAAGCAGATTATGAAGATAAGCACACACTCTCTGTAAGAACCAAACGTGTATTAGCAATCGCAAATGCAGGACACGGCAAGACAACTTTATTAAAGAGAATTGCGCTTTTTTATTGTTATGCCTCTTTACCGGAATTAAGAGAAAAAAAGAAAGAATTAGTTGCCGGGGCTGAAGAACACAGTAGAATAAAAAAGATATATGGACTTGATGACAAAAGGGATTATATTCCTTGTTATATACCATTAAGAAAATATGATGGAAGAGCGAAGGACTTTCAACAAATTCTATGTGAAAGTGTAGGAGAAGTATTCGATGATTGTGAGGGTGCTTATTCTATTGATACTATTAATGTCTTTCTCAATAAAGAGCGCAACAATTTATTGTTATTAATTGATGGGTTAGACGAATTATCAAGTGCTTTATCTGAGTCTATTCTTACATTATTGGAGGAATATTTGGAAAGCAACCCTAATACGACGGTTATGATGACATCGCGTGTGGCCGGAGTTACTAATCCTCAAATCATGAGCTTTCTTAAAAAGCTGCGGTTCATTGGAAGATCGATTGTTCCTCTTACAGATGAGGATGCAGAGGCTTATTCTATAAAATGGATTGAGGAAACGCAGGAAGGAGATATTGTCAAAGCAAATCTAAAGAAGAGGCTTTCGCAGGTTCTATCTAAAGAAAAATATAATTATCTAAAGGAGTTTATGAGAACGCCTTTAGAACTTCTTGTCATATTAAAGCAGTTGGCAAATGACTCCTTAGCATTAGACAGATATCAACTGTTTCATGACATGTTATTTGAATTGTTTACTTCTCATGAGAGAGTTGATAAAAGAGGTATACTATTTGAGGATACAATGTCTGTCTTGGGATGTATAGCATACCAAATGCAGTTAAGGGGAAATTTATATCTTTCTGAGACTGATTTGAATCAGATCATTGGAAGTTTAAATGCGTTAAACTACCATTCGGGTATTATTTCTTCGGGATGTATTACTGATTATGTGCGTTTTTTGGATAATATAGCAATGAATATTGGGATAGTTGAAAAAGAGCGCAGAGATGGTGAAGAAGTTTTTACATTCCCAATAAGGTCATACCAGGAATTTTTAACAGCTCACGCATGCTGCCATCTCGTGGTTGACGAAAACAGTATGCGCCCAGAACCTTTTCGGATATTGTCAAAAAAAATATATGCCGATGAATGGACAAAGATTATTATTTTTGCATTGGCAGATTTGTATACAACAAATCAGTCTGAATTTGAAAGACTCTTGGATTATGTATTTTCAAATGAAGATAATGATACTCGCTTGTGTTCCTATATTGAATCCGATTTAGAGATAACAAAAGAACAAGCAAAAATAATTTGCGAGAGGTTCTTTGAGAGTAATGTTTTGACGGATGAACATAAGAAAATTATAGTGGTATGGAACGGAACAAAATCTGCGTATGCATATAACTTGGCACTAAAAAATTTGTTCATGAAATCGGAAGATAGGGTATATAGTTGTGCTTGTGCATTTTCGGTGGTTATTAATTCTTTTATTAATAATAGGGACTTAAGTTCTTTTCTGGAAGATATAAAAGGTCAGAATCCTAAGAAGTGTACACTTGCCGCAGCAATTGTATCGGAATGTATTTCTTTGTTTTATGGAGAAAGTATAGAAGGATACGAAGAGACTGCACGAAAGCAATTGGATCTTTTTGATGGGATAGTTTCGGACTTGTATAAAAATGCAAAACAGTACAAAGATTTTTCGTCTATAAAAGCATTAACAGATATATGTATTGCTCGAAATTATAAAAAGAGTGTATATCGAGAATATTTGGATGAAGAATTGCGTGCTATTGCACTGGAATACTTAGCTCGGAAGGAAAAAGCATCACAGTTTCTGTGTATGGGAAAGTATGATAAAAGACCGGATGAGTACTATGAGTTACTGGAGATATTCACCGTGATAGGCAGTTTCCCTGTTATAAAGGAAAATAACAAAGAATATGTCAATGTTAGTCTATATTCTCAAATTGTTCTTAAAGCGATATATGAATTATCAAAGAATGAAATGGATATTGATCAGACGGCGATTGTCCTTGCGATGTGGTGTTGCGTATGGGATTATGAACATTTTATCGAGGCATGGATACATGATATATGCGGCGAAAAGGATTTGGAGGAAAATTATAGATTTGTAATAAAAAAGTATAGTTCACAACGAGAGCAAGCTCATTTCGAAGTGTTAAAAAGGAATAAAGTTGTTCTTAAAGCCGCAAGAATATTTATGGAAATCGAAAATGAAACTCTTAATAATATAAATAGTAAAAGAAGTGTATTTTCTCTTTTTAGAAAGCGAGATATTATAGGTGCCGCCAGATTTTGTATTGAAAAATTAGGTGAGGAACCATCTGCAACTTTGGTTAACTTGGGATTTTTGCTTAGGTACGGCAAAATCGGAAAAGAAGCGTTATTGTCGTATTCCTATGAAGATATACCGGAATTGCTCAAGGCTGCAGCTCATAAAGGAGATAAATATGCATTAGTAAACTTGGCGTTGTACTATTTTGAAAAGCAAGAGCATGCGAAAGCACGGAAACTTCTTAGAAAACTAACAGAAGACGATTGGAGAGAGGTGTCATGCGGTTTTTGGAAAGAGGAACTATGGGATGTAGATGGCGATCCGGAGGGAGCCTTGGTATGTGTGCTTGCCCATGAGTATGGTAGATGTGATTTTGACGACTATGAGAAAATGCTCCATGCTGTAAGGACAAAATATACAGGCATTATTGACCAGTTTGATATGAGTACGATTTGATAAAAACGGTTTTGTGTATAGTCATATACACAGAGCCGTTTTTTGCGCTGTTTTTTATGGAAACAGATAGCTTCCTAATGGGTTTTTCGGGATGGCGGTGTTAATTACGGAAGAAAAGGAGTTTATTACATAAAAACTATCGTTGCTTTGCGGTTAAGGATTTGTTTCTGGGTGCTACAATTGATTTAGAAAGAAATAAAGTAGTAAAACTGTATAAGCTTTATTGCTGAGAAAAATCGCTGTATTACATCTGTATAGGCATGTTCTTGCGGTGACCAGCAGAATTTGGGGTGATACAATGGGTTTAGAATCGTAGCCGGGAGCTACAGTAAGATTCTACATAGAACTAATGAACGGAAGTGGTAATATATGAAGTCAAAAAAATTCATGGCCGGTATTTCCAGAAGGAAAATTCCGGTGTATATTACCCGGAAAACACGTTAATTTATTTATAAGAGCTGATTATGGAAATTTGTTAAAGAATTTTGAAGAAAAATGAAAAAATATAGATAGTGTGATTTTGAAAGAAAAGAAGTGTTTTATATTATGAGGAAAGTAAATAGTACCTACCTGATGAGAGCTGGATGGTAACCAGTCGAAATCCGGTGGTCGTTCGAGACGAAGCTCCGAATGATCATTGGATAGTGGGAAACCACAGAATACTAATTACTTTTATAGGAGGAGAAGAATATGTTACAGAAAATCGTTATTTCAAAGGTGTTATTAGGTGAAAGTTATTTTGGTGGAGAGAACCAGGAGACTCTTCCTGGCGGCGGTTTCCATGGTGGAGAGAATCAGGAGACATTACCCGGCGGTGGTTTCCATGGTGGAGAGAATCAGGAGACATTACCTGGCGGTGGCTTCCATGGCGGCGAGAATCAGGAGACATTACCTGGCGGTGGCTTCCATGGTGGCGAGAATCAGGAGACATTACCTGGCGGTGGCTTCCATGGCG
>JAZSPK010000010.1:0-13038 GCA_045537405.1 Acetatifactor sp. | reverse complement strand
CTGATTATAGGTCAGATCCTCGTGGATTTCTTTGGTCACTGACTCCCCGGCAAGCAATGTTTCAATCTCTCTTTTCGTCAGCCCGTTATCCACCTTCTCAATAAAATGTCTCACAATATCATTGCTGCTTGTATTGGACCAGTAAGCTTTGGGCTGAGTGGTCGGATCATCCGTCAACTCATCACAATAATTTATCACATCCCATGGACAGTATACATCCACATTGCCGAAACGATATCCGTCATACCAATTCTTCATGGATTCATACGCATTCATCAGACCATAATACTGTAGCATCTCTTTTACTTCACTGTCAGTAAAGCCAAAATATTCATCAAATCTTACAGAGGTGTTGGAAAGAACCTTTGGATTATTCAGTCCCGTAAATATACTTTCTTTCGCCACTCTCAAACATCCTGTCATCACAGCAAAGTGTAGATTGTCATTGGTTTTCAGTGCTTGTTCAAACAGATTTCGCAGAAGCACTACCATCTGATCATAGTACCCTCTGTCGTTTGCCTTTGCCAATGGAACATCATATTCGTCAATCAAAATGATGACTTTCTGGTCATAGTGCTTCTGTAGAAGTTCTGACAGTTCGCGTAAACTGCAGCACAACGTTTCATCATCCATCTCTTTCTTTAGAAGCAGCGCAAATAAATCCTTATCTTCCTTTGATATTTTATCACTCTCCAAAAGGTACTGCAGCCTTCTCGCCTCTTCATTGATTACTTTGACTGCCAGATTACGTGCTGTCACATAATTTTCCGCCGCTACACCTTTTAAGCTGATGGAAATCACCGGAAATTTGCCCATGTATTCTTCACAAAGTTCTTTCTCTTTTGTAATTTCCAGTCCATCAAACAGAGACTTATCACAGCCGATTTCAAAGAAACTTTTGAGCATACTCATATTTAACGATTTTCCAAATCGCCTGGGTCTGGTAAACAGATTTACTTGCCCCCATTTATCTAGCAAATCCCGAATCATCGAAGTCTTATCGATGTAATAAAATCCCTCTGAACGAATTTTATCAAAACTCTCGATTCCTACCGGAAGCTTCTTTTTCGCCTTATCATTCATTTCTACGATCACCTCTCTACCGTTATTATAAACGATTCCCCACTTCAATGCAACCGTGAAACATTATTTATCACGCAAAAAAAATCAAGGGCTTCGATCTCTCAAAACCCTTGATCCACTGTCGTCTTTTTGAAATTAGTCAACTGCTACAACCTGCTTTTTGTTGTAAGAGCCACACTTCTTGCAAACTCTGTGAGGCATCATAAGAGCACCACATTTGCTGCACTTAACCAAAGTAGGAGCACTCATTTTCCAGTTTGCTCTTCTCTTATCTCTTCTACTTCTTGAAGATTTATTCTTAGGACAAATAGACATATTCGTTACACCTCCTTATTCGCGTTGAAGATATCCTGTATTGCCGCGAAACGTGGATCCGGTACAAAGGTATCACAACCACATTCCTTTTCATTCAGATTCTGACCGCAAACCTTACAAATTCCTTTGCAATTATCTTTGCACAAAATCTTCATGGGCCAATTTAATAAAATTTCATTGTACACAAAAGTCTCTACATTAAGTTGATAACCTTCCATGTAATCGAGTTCATCTTCCCCTTCATCCGGGTCTGTAGAACCATCTGGTACAGCATCCGGTGAAGTTATTTCCCTTTCCATATGCAAGGTTAACACCGTAGGTACTTCTGTCAAGCATCTGTCACACACTGTTTCAAATACAAGCTCTGCTTCTCCTTCTAATTTTGCTTTACCCACACCGATATTTGCAAAATTCAAAGTTACGGGAGTTTTCTTCGTGATTAAAAACTTACCCATTCGGCTTTGAAAGCTTGTCATCTCAAGTTTCACCGTGGAAGATACTTTCATTCCTTCAGATGAAAATACATCAGATAAATTCACTAACATAGTTGACTCCTATGTAAAGAGTACATCTTTTATGGCATACTCTTTGTTTTCACACTTGGTTAATTATACATACGTAATTTCTATTTGTCAATAACTATTTGCTATTTTTTTCAGATATTTCCTTCTATTGAAAGCACCTTCTTATTGCTTGAATTTGATAGGTGTTACCTCCTTTGTCAAAGGCAAAAATTCATATTCCGGAAAGGAATCTAATAGTTCTTCCATACATACAGAAGTATTATAAACGATATCATGTCCCAGCATAACTACCTTTTTTCGTCCCAAAGTGCTTTCTACTGCATTTTGAATAATCTGCTCCTTTGTGACATTTTTCAAAGCATCCTCCAGGCTGGCATTCCAATCAAAATATACATATCCCATTTCTGACATTTCGGCAATGATATCTTTATAAATTTGTTTGTTGTGGCTGTTGATGCTACCTCCCGGAAAACGATAACACCAAACCTCCACATCAACTATATTCTGCACTGCCTCTTTCGCCTTTTCAAAATCTGCTACAAAGCCCTCAACACTCTGGTATATATCCTCATAAGAATGACTATAACAATGAATGCCTATGCAATGTCCTTCCTCTACCATTCTTTTTATTATATCAGGATATTTTTCTACATTCTCTCCCACCACAAAAAATGTAGCATAGATATTACGTTCTTTCAAATAGTCCAATATACGTGCTGTATTTTCTTTACTGGGTCCATCATCAAAGGTTAAGTACATTTTCTTGGGGTTATAATAGTACCAGACTGCATCGGTTAAACCCTGCACTACTTTTTCCCTATATTCTTCAGTCTGTAGTTTTTTTAAATCCTCTGCATTGGACAAAAAACAGGTTTCTACCAGACAAGCCGGTATTCCACACTCCCTAATGACATATAAATCTTCTGTTTCTTGAATGCCTCTGCTCTTTGTATCTGTATTTAGAATTACATACTTTTGCACTAATGAAGCTAATCGCTTATTTTCTCCCGAATCATCCGCATAATACCAGGTTTCAACTCCCTCCGCCCCAAGATATTCACTGGAATTTTGATGAATACTGATAAGCATGTCTGCCTTTGACTGCGTTGCGATTTCTACACGTTCCACCAAACTGACTTCTACATCTTCCGCTCTGGTAAGCAATACTCTAAAGCCTAATTCCTCCAAATTTATCTTTAACCTAAGAGCTAATTCTAAATTATAGGCCTCTTCTTCTGCCTCTCCTCTGCTACAGCCCTCATCCATACCACCATGTCCCGGATCAATAACAATCAAAGGTACTCCCGTTTCTTCTTCCTCTGCTTCCACATAAATAATCTCCTCCGGCCAATCCCCCTCTGTGAATTCGGAAGATTCCTCATTTAACTGCAAGGGGTCCTCTATATCCTGTGAGCCGCTCATGGTTTGTGTCAGGGTTTCCTCCTGTAACAAAGTGTGTTTTTCCGGTACTTTAGGAAAGCATCCGGTTACAAGAAAAAATATACAAACCACCAACAATAATATCAGAAGTCCGATCCCCCCATAACCCCCGATGGTTTTGTATATTTTTTTTCTTCTTTGCTCCTTCTGAAACCAGATACTTTCACACGCATACATAAAAATGCCCTCCCATAAACTTGCCTTTATGATACAAGCTTATTCGAAGGGCACATCAAACTTTCATATTTCCTGCATACAGAAAACATAATAATTGCATCTTTTTTTCATCACTTAGATATTTTTATAAATAACTCATTAATACCTTCATAAAAACCTATTGTAACAATAGTACTATTATCATCTGTTCCGGGGAATCGATATTTCAAATAATATGGAGTGGTTTCCAACAAAGGATTATCTGACTCATACACTTCCCGACCTTCCAATTCCAGATATTCACTCCATTTTTTTATTATATGCTCCGGTTCCAATTGGGACCAATCCTTATCCACGCGTACATAAAACTCGTATATTTTACCCGTCTGTGCATCTACATATGCATCCAAAATTCGCTTGGATTTATCTGCATTTACCTGACTGGTTTCCAAAGATATCTTCCAGACCGAAACATTATTTCGAGGCTCTCTCACATCAATTGCCGAGAGAAGTTCTGCGTTATAAGAAGCTTCATTAACGTATTTTACTTCCTGAGGTAAAATACCCAGTTGTTTTAAAGTCTCCACCTCCAAGTTGAAGGTATCAAAAACCTCCGATTCCTGAATTTCTTTGTCAGTAGGGCCCTGATAATTGGTTACAAGCGCGTAAGTACCACTATTCAATTCATTATAATCCAACTCGTTTGTGACTTTTGTCTTTTCACTGAGCTGCGTTTCTGCCATAACACGATTGCTTAAGCATGCAGATAAAATATATACTTTCTCGTTAACACTTAAAGCATATTGATACCCTTCTGCCACCTCATCCACCGTCTGTACCACAACCTTATCCAAGGTATTTTTATCCCTATAATCAGCCAAATGTTCCGGTCCCCAGATAGCAAGGAATAAAATCAACAAGACACAACTAAGAGCAAGTATTCCTTTTAAAACCGTCTTTTTATTACGCATCTTTAGCCACCTCCTCCCACGGAATCACGAAGCTGAAGCAGCTGCCTTTATTCAATTCGCTTTCTACCTTCAATTCGCTGTTATGTAATTTCAATATCTCTACACACAACGCCAAGCCTAAGCCGGCACCGTTTTTTCTTCTGGCTCGGGACTTGTCCACCATATAAAAAGCTTCTGTTATTTTCTTACATTCTTCTTTAGGGATTCCTATTCCATAATCCTTAACCGCAAACAAATAGCCTTCCTCGGTTTTCTTTCCGATTACTTCTATTTTCCCGCCTTCTTCAGAAGCTTTTCTAGCATTATCCATCAAATTTAACAAAACGGATTTTATTAAATTCACTTCTACTTTGACATTTGCAAGTTCATATTGACACCGTACTTTTACTGATTCATTTTCTTCGTACAGGGTCTTCAAATACTTAAATAAACTCTCCGTACTGATATTTTGCTTCTCAATTTCCGTACGTTTGGTAACAATCAAATCCAACAAACGAAAAGACATCTCTTCCAATCTTTTGCCTTCCGTGTAAATATAATTGGCCGACATAAAAAATTTTTCCTCATCCAGCTTACGGGAACGCAACATATCTGCATAACCAATAATTGCCGTAAGCGGAGTTTTCAACTCGTGAGAAAAAGCAGCAATGAAATTTTCCCTTGCCTTTACTTCTTCTTCCAGCTTATTTATATTTTCTTCCAAAGACTGAGACATTCTGTTAAAATCCATAGTCAATTGTCCCATCTCATCATCACTGATTACCTTGGCACGATAGGAATAGTCTCCGGCGGTCATTTTTTTAGTTGCTTTCGTAAGCAAACGAATGGGCTTAGTCAACCATGTAGTAATCACAAATAAAACAAATGATGCAATCAATAATACAAAAAATACAACTTTGCGATATACTTTAAAGCCTTCCGTACGTTCTTCATACACTTGTGTGATATCTCGCATGGTTTCCAAATACAATTCTCGATTCAATACATCCATTTTTATTCCGGTTTGTACAAAATAACGGTCTTCCACAGAAATAACCTGATATACTCTGGTATCACGCTCTATTTGCTTTATAAAATCGCTTTCAACCACAAATCCTTCCGTAGCATACAAAATCTCTCCTGCCTCGTCTGCCAAACGAAGTAAACGTCCGCCATGGGTACCACTGTTTTTCAGATTCATACCGATTTCCTGAATAGTAACATCCTGCAACATATTGTATCTGCTGGGAATATTTAAGGCAGCCGTTTCGAACGCAAACTGCATAATACTATTCTCTTCCATGGACTGTTGTATCTCTCGTTGCATAGCAGTTTCAAAAACAAAATTTACAAAGAAATATCCTCCAACACTTAAGGAAACCGCTATGATAACCACATTCCACAATAATATTTTATATAAAAATTTCATAGTTTCCTTCCCCTGTATTCGCAATACAGGTAAATCAGATTTCTAATCGATAGCCTATTTTATATACTGCTACCAGATTATTTTCCCAAGACATCTTCTTTCGTAGTCTCTGTACATGCAACTCTAAGGTACGACTATCTGCTATATACTCGTCTCCCCATACCTTTTCATAAAGCATTTCCTTAAATAGTGCAACATTTTTATTTCGAATAAACAGCAAAAGCAGACCATATTCTTTGTTGGTTAATATAACCGGTTTGCCGGATTTCGTCACTTTACGTGCCTGGGTATCCACAACCACATCACCCACCTGTAATAAATTCTGAGATTTATTGTAGCGTCTGCAAACCACTTCTACTCTTGCCAATAATTCCACTACGTCAAAAGGCTTTACCAGATAATCTTCTGCACCCATTTTGAGCCCTTTTACTCTATCCTTCACTTCATGCTTGGCTGTAATAAAAATAACCGGTATTTTCAAAGGTCTGATATACTCTAAAATATCATAACCATCCGCTCCCGGAAGCATAATATCCAATAAAATTAAATCAAATTCTTCCTTTTCAATTAAATCGATAGCTTCCAAACCATCCTGAACACTTTTACATATATATCCTGCACTACTTAAATTCAAATCAATCAAATCACAGATGGGTTTCTCATCATCTACAATCAGTACTTTAATCATTTTACCGCCTCATTTTTTTCTTTCGTTTTTAAATATTCTTTTACCTCTTCGGTCTCCCAGCCCCAATAAGCACGAATTTCATTCACTAAATCACTCATAGTAATATTATCAGGACATTTAAACTGTTCTACAAAATCTTTATCCACATCAAAACCGCCTGTACGTTGATAATAAACAGCACATGCCATTTCTATAACTGTAATACCTTCCGCAGACTCATAACTATATTTGGCCAAAACCACCAAGTCCTTCATGCCGTCACCATCCACATCCTTACCGGACATTCCTCGAAGGGAGTATAAATTATCATAGTCACCCATTGGCTGAAAACTCCACACAATATTTCCGTCAGAATCCACCAGATAAATCATAAATATATCATAGTCACCCATATGAAACACACCCGGGACCACTTGTAAACGTCCCAGCTTTTCAAAATCACGGTAATAGCATTGCTCCTCCTCTACCTTAAAACCATTATCCAATAATACTTCTTTGGTTGTAGCGGTATATAAAAATTCCGTTGATTCACCATCCCTCACAAAAGTAACAATACATTTCGCACTTTTATTCATACCAAAGCGATTTATTTTGTCTGAAATACGATAATCTCTGTAAAACCACTTCTCTGACTGAAAAAGAACATCACCGATTTTATAAAGCTTATCCGTATATTCTCCTGTTTCATTCATACATTTGGTAATTAAAATAATATCTTTCTTATCGTCTCCGTTTAAATCCGAAAAAGAAACCGCTGCTAATTCTCTGGTATTTTGTTCCATCTGTCCCAACACGCGATTATTTGTTTCTAACTGATGGTTTTTATACAGTATTCGTTCCTCTTCATCTGCCAAAAAAATCGCCAAACGATTATAATCCTCATGAATAGCCGCAATAAAAGTAAGCGGTTCTTCACCAAAGCTTTCAAACACCTCTTGAAAAACCTGGTCTTCAATAATCTGAAACCCCTTATTTTCAATATCTGATACATATTTAATCTCACCAAAGGCTGTTATATACTCTTCATATTGAGTTCGAACTAATGACTTATTGTCATTATCCGCTGCACAAACCGTAAAAGCTCCCTTCCACAAGCAAAACAGAGTTAACACACCAACCAATATTCTTGCAAAAGCTTTTTCTGATATACTTCGCATATGACCTCCAAATTCCAAAAGACACACTGTAAACTATTGCATTATATAGTATAACACTATTTAAATCATATTTGGGCATCATTTTTGCATCAAAATAACCCTTATGTAAAACCAAAGCTTTGGAATACATAAGGGTTATAAATTTTCACATTATTTTACTAAACGAACGGTTTCTCTGGCAATTGCAAGCTCTTCATTGGTGGGAATTACCATCACCTTAGTTTTCGATTCAGGAGTTGTTACCACAAGATCCAAACCTCTTTTATTATTTAATTCCTGGTCAATCTCGATACCTAAATATCCTAAGTACTCACATACCAAATTTCGAATAATAGGACTATTCTCACCTACGCCTGCGGTAAAGCAAATAACATCCACACCATTCATAGCAGCTACATAAGAACCTACATACTTAGCCACACGATAACAGAAGGTCTTCATGGCACGTACAGCATTTTCCTCGCTATTTAACATACCCTCCTCGATATCACGAAAGTCTGAGGATAAATTATCCGAAAGACCTAATACACCGGATTTTTTATTTAAAACAGACAATACGTCTTCCAAGCTTAAATTTTCTTTTTTTGCAATGAATTCAATAATAGCCGGATCCACATCACCTGAACGGGTTCCCATAATCAAACCTTCTAAGGGCGTAAGACCCATAGAGGTATCTACACAAACACCATTCTTTACCGCCGAAATGGATGCACCATTACCCAAGTGACAAACAATGGTTTTTATGGAGCTGTAATCCACACCTAAAACCTCTGCCGCTCTCTTGGATACATAAGAGTGACTGGTTCCGTGGAAACCATATCTTCTCACCTTGTAATTCTTGTAATACTCATAAGGCAAACCATACATATAAGCTTCTTCTGGCATAGTCTGATGGAATGCGGTATCAAATACAGCCACCATAGGAGTATTTGGCATTAAGGTCTTACACGCATTAATTCCAATCAAATTAGCAGGATTATGAAGTGGTGCCAAATCATTACACTCTTCAATAGCTTTAATTACTTCCTCATCAATAATGGTCGCCTCAGCAAACTTTTCACCACCATGTACAATACGATGTCCTACGGCACCAATTTCCTCAAGACTCTTAACAACTCCGGTCTTTTCATTGGTAAGCGCTTCTAAAACCAGACGAATGGCTTCTGTATGGTCCTCCATAGGTACAACTGTCTTTTCCTTTTCACCACTTGCCGGCGTATATGCAATCAAGCTTCCTTCAATACCAATACGTTCACAAATACCTTTTGCAATACATTGCTCCGTTTCAGAATCAATCAACTGAAATTTTAAAGAAGAACTTCCGCAGTTTATAACTAAAATATACATTTTTGCTTCCTCCTAAATTTATTATATTGTTTAAGGGCAGAACATCTCGAAAATTCTTCGAATTTCCTTGATGTTTTCGCTCGTTAAATCTCCGCAAGTACATAGTCCCAAGCTAGCTTGGTACATGTACTTGTGGAGACTTATCTCTGCCCTTAAACAAGCTGAGCCTGTACGGCAGTAAGTGCAACTACACCTACGATATCCTGCCAAGAACAACCACGGGATAAGTCATTAACAGGTCTGGCTATACCCTGTAACATGGGACCATAGGCTTCCGCGCCCCCCAAACGCTGCACTAATTTATATCCGATATTTCCTGCGTCAAGATTAGGGAAAATAAGCACATTTGCATTACCACCCACGACGCTTCCTGGAGCCTTAGTTTTTGCCACGCCGGGCACCAATGCCGCATCCGGCTGTAATTCTCCATCAATGGTAAGCCAGGGATACTCTTCATGCGCTATTCTGGTTGCTTCCACCACCTTATCCACCAGTGCGTGACTTGCACTTCCCTTCGTAGAATGACTAAGCATTGCTATACAAGGTCTGGGACCTACCAAAGCTTTAAAACTCTTTGCAGATGAATCTGCAATCGCCGCCAATTCCTCTGCACTGGGATCCTGATTCAAACCGCAATCTGCAAAAATAAAGGTACCATTCTCGCCCAACTCTTTAAACTTGGTATCCATTACAAAAAATGCTGAAACCAGCTTCACTCCGGGAGCTGTCTTTAAAATCTGAAGTGCAGGACGCAAAGTAGCTGCGGTTGAGTGATTTGCTCCGGCCACCATACCGTCTGCATCATTTGCCTTAACCATAACAATTCCATAGGTGAGATAATCATTTAATAAAATCTCGCGGGCAGCCTCTAAAGTCATACCCTTGGATTTTCTGGTTTCATATAATAACTGGGCATATTCTTCAAACTTCGGGTCTGTTATGGGGTTTACTATTTTTACATCCGTCAAGTCAACTTCCAACCATCCGGCACCATCGGTAATCTTTTCTTCATTACCTATCATAATAATATTAGCAATGCCTTCTTCCATTATCTTTGCAGCTGCAATCAAGGTTCTTTTATCATTTGACTCAGGTAAAACGATGGTTTTCTTCTCCAATCTGGCTCTGTCTTTGATTAAATCGATATATGACATAGCATACTCCTTTCCCGCGGGTTCGTCCCATAATAATTCTTTCATTTATATAAAAATACAAATAAACTCTTAACAAACTTCTCTGACTATATTATACTAAATATGAGTATTTGGTACAAGGCAAAACAGTCGCAAAATTGTATGTTTTCAAATACAAAGCATTCACGTTTTTACGCAATTCCGATAAAATTTTTGAAAGGATGGTATCAAAATGAATATTTGTGGTATTGTAGCAGAATACAATCCTTTTCACAATGGACATTTCTATCAGTTACAAAAAGCAAAAGAATTATCAAATGCTGATTATACTATTGTTGTCATGGGCGGGAATTTTATGCAAAGAGGCACTCCCGCCATTATGGATAAATATACACGTGCTAAAGTAGCGCTTTCCTGTGGGGCTGACTTAGTTATAGAACTCCCTTCCTATTATTCCACCGGAAGTGCTGAATACTTTGCTCTTGGGGCAGTTTCTCTCATGGAGAAGCTTGGTGCTGTGACCCATATATGCTTTGGTAGTGAATGTGGTGATGTTGCTCTTTTACAAAAAATTGCGGGAATCCTTCTGGAAGAATCACCGGAGTTTCAGAATTGTCTTCAATCACACTTAAGAAGTGGTGAAACCTACCCTTCTGCACGTACTGCCGCATTAATCAAAATTGCTCCCGAGTTAAGTGCTAATATTTCGGTTTTGAACTCGCCTAATAATATTTTAGGCATTGAGTACATAAAGAATCTTTTGAAGCTTAACAGCTCCATTATTCCTTTAACTACCAGGCGTTATGGTTCCGGCTATCACGATTTGCGTTTAGGCATTAATCAAAGCTCTGCTACCGCTTTACGTCAGGCACTGTGGTCCGGAGTAAAAATCTCCGAACTATCCAGTCAATTGCCCGGGCAGTCCTTTCAAATTCTGGATGATTACTTCCAAAACAATGAATTGATTCACCTGAATGATTTTTCAGAAATTTTGTATTACAAGCTTTTGGCTGAAAGAGACAAGGGGTTCACTGACTATGTAGATGTATCCCCTGCATTATCCGACCGTATATGCAATAACTTATACAACTTCGATGGTTATGAAGCATTTTGTGATTTGTTAAAGACCAGAGAAATAACATATTCCAGAATAAGTCGTTGTCTGTATCATATTTTATTAAATATGCGCAAAACCGATTTAGATAGCTATATTAACGATTTGGGCATCACTCCTTATGCCAGAGTATTAGGATTTAGGAAAGAATCCTCGCCTTTGTTAAGTGAAATTGACAAAAACACGTCCATTCCACTTATTACAAAGCTTGCCGATGCTTCTCAAATTTTAAGTCCTCCTGCTTATGAAATGCTCAAAAAAGATATTACCGTAAATGATATTTACAGCAGTATTCGTGCCTCCAAAGCAAAAGTACCCATGTATAACGAATACTCCACACCGATTGTGATATTATAGGGATATATTGTGATACAAAAAATGCAAGGTACAATTTGCCTTGCATTTTTTGTATGTTACCATCAATTCCACAAAAACGGTTCTGCATCCGGTCCTGAGCCATACTTCTCATAATGCTCTATCATACTTTTAAACCAAACATCTTCCTTTTCATTATATGTATATTTATCCTGCAACACGAAACATCCTCGTAATATCACAGCAAAAACAATACCTGTTGTAATTATAATTATTCTTCTTCGTATATTACCCATAATACATAGTTGTTTTCTTGCCATAATACTGCCTATCAAACCAAACAGACATCCTGCAATTATACCAAGCTTAATACCGACACAGTGTAACAAGTCACCCATCAGCCGCCAATAACCAGAATAAAAATCCATAAAATCATCCAAACAATATATAGTTGCCGTTCCAAAGCCTAACATAGCTATTATACTAATTATCTCCCATAGATACCACAGTTTATTTGACGTCTTCGATATTTCTATAGATTTTACCGAGAAATACATTCCAATGCAAATAATCCAATAAAATATACACAATGCAGGCATTAACAAATACCCAGCCAGACAAATCATAAATCCAAGTGTTTCCTCGAAGCCAAAAACTCCCCAAAAATTCATAAAAAAAAGCCATACTATGTATAATACTGTAAAGAAAACAGCAAAGTTACGCGCATCTTTAAACTTATCCCATTCTTTCATTAATTTCCCCATATACATTACTCCAATGAAATCCCCAATATAAAAGCTCCCATCTGTACCCATATTATCTTAGCAAGGCTACATTCTTCATCAAGTAAAAACATATTCGAGTAGGATAATATAGGAGCTGGACGGGAGCCAATTATTTAATTTTTAAAACTATGTATCGGTGCTGGTATTCTTCCTCCACGATTTACAAACGCATCACAGGAGAAAGGATTCACCGGCATAATAGGCGCATAACCCAAAAGCCCTCCAAACTCAACAGTCTCTCCTACGCCCTTTCCGATGACAGGAATAATACGTACTGCAGTAGTCTTCTGATTTACCATACCAATAGCCATTTCATCAGCAATAATACCGGAAATTGTGGTTGCTTTCGTATCTCCCGGAATGGCAATCATATCAAGTCCCACAGAACATACACAGGTCATAGCCTCTAATTTTTCCAAGGTCAAAGCACCTGCTGTTACTGCATCAATCATCCCCTGATCTTCACTAACCGGAATAAAGGCTCCACTTAAACCACCCACATAGGAGGAGGCCATAACGCCGCCCTTCTTTACCTGATCATTTAACAAAGCAAGAGCTGCTGTAGTTCCCGGTGCACCAGCATACTCCAAACCAATTTCACA
>JAZSPK010000033.1:0-26872 GCA_045537405.1 Acetatifactor sp. | reverse complement strand
CGTTTCTGGCATTACTGTTTTTGGTTTAAAGATTCGCATCTTTACGTTCTTGAATTTCTTGAAGCACTCAAGTGCTCCGCAGTATTCACTACTGCTTCTTAAAAGAATTTTCAAGGTTGCATTGTTGTTTATTTGTCAAAGTACATTGTGACCTGTTCAAGTCACTTGTGCGTCGTTTTCTCAGCGACAGCTTACTTAGAATATCACAGCTGTTTTGCTTTGTCAACAACTTTTTTAAAATATTTTTCCCACTTTGCAAATTATTTTGCGTGGTGGATTTTCATAATATCACAGCCTTCTATTTCTTGTCAACAGAAGATTGCGTTTTTGCGCAAAAAAAGAAATCTCAATTTCTTAAGATTCTTTTTGTATTGGTAAAAGCGGAGAAAGAGGGATTTGAACCCTCGCGCCGCGCAAACGACCTACACCCTTAGCAGGGGCGCCTCTTCAGCCTCTTGAGTATTTCTCCATGTTCTGAACTACGTCCTTACCAATATTTAATTGCTCGCCACTTACGACGCAAGTGTTATTATACATAAGGTTAATATGTTTGTCAATTCCCTTTTTGCATTTTATTTTAGGATTATTTTTGATATTTATTCCTTATTATATTCTTTCATGGCAGTTTCATACAAATCATTGCCACAGCTATCTATGACTACAATAACGGGGAAATCTTTTACTTCTAATTTACGGATAGCTTCCGTCCCTAAATCATCATACGCAACAACCTCCGAGGCAATAATTGAGCGGGAAAGCAACGCGCCTGCGCCACCCACTGCTGCAAAGTACACCGCCTGATTGCGTACAATTGCATCCTTTACTTCTCTTGAACGCTTACCTTTGCCAATCATGCCACCCACCCCCAAGTCCAAAAGGGTTGGAGCATATTTATCCATTCGACTGGAGGTTGTCGGTCCCGCAGAGCCAATCACCCTGCCTTCTCTTGCCGGAGATGGTCCCATATAATAAATCAACACATCTTTCATATCTATAGGCAATGCTCCACCTTCCTGCAAAGTATCATACATTCTTTTGTGTGCAGCATCTCTTGCCGTGTAAACCGTACCACTTAAATATACATAATCGCCTGCCCGAAGATTTTGAATATCCTCCGAACTCATAGGCACCGTAATATATTTATCCATTTTATTTTCCTCTTCTATATTTCTCTGATTGCATGTCTGTTTACATGGCAACAGATATTGATTGCCACCGGAAGTCCTGCAATATGCGTGGGATAGGTATTAATATTAACTGCCAATGCCGTTGTGCTGCCACCCAGACCTCCCGGTCCGATTCCCGTAGCATTAATTCTGGCAAGCAGTTCTTCCTCCATTTCCCTAACATAAGGAATCACTGAACGTTCATTTACCGGCCTGGTTAGTGCTTTTTTGGCCATTAACGCACATTTTTCAAAAGTACCTCCCACACCTACACCTACCACCATGGGTGGACAAGCATTAGGTCCTGCGTCCTTTACTGCCGTTAATACGGCATTTTTTACACCTTCAATACCATCTGCCGGCTTAAGCATGAAAACCCTGCTCATATTTTCGCTTCCAAAACCTTTCGGTGCCACGGTAATCTTCACCTTATCACCGGACTTTATTTCATAATAAACTACAGCCGGAGTATTATCCCTGGTGTTCTCACGATTTAGAGGATCCTTAACCACAGATTTTCGCAAATATCCTTCCACATACCCCTGGCGAACGCCCTCATTCACAGCATCTTCCAGACTGCCTCCTTCGAAATGTACTTCCTGTCCCACTTCCAGAAATACCACAGTCATACCGGTATCCTGACATATGGGTATCATATCCTGTCCGGCAATTTGCAGGTTTTCCTGCAACTGTTCTAATATTTGTTTGCCAAGAGGCGCTTCTTCTATTTCTTTTGCATGGCATAATGCATCTTGCATATCTTTGCTCAAAAAATGATTTGCCTCTATACACATCTCTTTAATATGATTGGTTATTTCTTTTACATGAATCGTCCGCATTTTTACTACTCCGCCAATAAATCTCTAACTTCCTTCTGTGCCCTCGCCTCTACCTGCATGGGCTTCCAGTTGATAGTTTGTCCGTCATCTTCGTAACGTGGAATCAGGTGCAGATGAAAATGAAATACGGTCTGTCCCGCTACTGTTCCATTATTTTGCACCAGATTAAATCCCTCACACTTCAGCTTAGCAGTCATACTCTTTGCCAGTTTCTTAGCCAACACCATCGCTTTCGCAGCAGTCTCATCCGGCAATTCATATAAATTGTCTGCATGTTCCTTGGGCAGAATCAATGCATGCCCTTTGGTTGCCGGTGCTGCATCCAAAATTACATTAAAATCTTCATCTTCATAAATACTATTTGTAGGAATTACTCCATTGGCTAATTTACAAAAAATACAATCATCTTTTTTCATATTCACAACCTCACTCCCTTAAACACTTTCAAACGCAAATACCTGATCCAGAGCACGCAACACCTTGAAATCACCCTTCATACGCATAACGCCTGACATAAACGCTCTCTGGAAGGTCATTCGTCCCGCCTGAATATCTTCCAACACACTGCTCTCCATGGAAAGTTCCACCGAAACTCCCTTTATCTCTTCCCAGGAATACTCCAATTTACCAGTAACCACCTTTAAAAATAAACTCCACTTCTTATTTTCAAGGTTAATCTGATAAACCGCATCACTGTCCGGCTGTACTTTGAACGCTTTACGGAAATTTTCTGCATATTTCTCTTTACTGTCTTCCGAGTTTTCACTCATCATATCACGGAACAGATTTGCAAGTTCCTGAATATCTTCTTTCTGACGCTGTACATATCCGTCATCGGATGCATATTCCGACAACTGTTCCGACTCCTGAGGCGTCAAGTCAATCTGCGTGGTTGTCGCCACCATCTGCTTAACCGCCTGATTGCTTGCAGGGAAACTGGATATCTTCTGCTTAATTGTACGATACATATTCTCTGCTTTTTTCTCAATTATGGTAGTATACTGCTGATTCATTTCCATTGAAGTTGTATTTGCAATATATCCACAGATTCCGCTGCAGGGACGTCCGCCCAAAATCTCCCACGCGGTTGCCAGTGTAAGTTTTCCTTCACGCTCCCCATACGTAGTTGACATAACAATCGGACACATATATATACCAGAGATTACTTCCTTATCTCCGTACAGCCAACAGGCATCCAAAAATTGTTGCATATATCCGCCAATACCATACCATTCTACGGTAGAAGCCAAAATAACACCATCCGCATCCTTCAAGGTCTGGGGCAATGTAACAATAGAGTTTTTGCACTCATACAAGTTATATCTTGTCACTTTTACATGAAGCTCCTCAAGAACCTCCTGCATCTTATCAATTACATACAAGGTAGGGTCATCAATCAACCCTCTTCCTCCATAATAAATATGAATATTCATTTAGACACCTCTCGTTTGTACTATTCTGAATCTTTTCTTAGTATCCTTTGACTTAATAATCATGCAAATAATCAAACCTGCGATCCAGCCAACTATCAAGCCACCTACATGGGCAAGATTATCAATATTTGTACCTGCATAACCACTATACAAGGATAAGGCTATCATGAGACACACTCTCAAAGGTGTAATATCCGGCACCTTATATCTTATCAAAAGTACCACCGCCAAGAGCAATCCGTTCAATCCAAATATGGCCCCGCTGGCTCCGATTGTCCCTGCCGGATTATCTTGTAATATCTTACCCATCAGTGAAAGTCCACAACCACCGATTCCCGAAGCAAAGTACGATATCACAAACGGCAAATGGCCCACTACCTTTTCCAGCATGGCTCCCAAGAATAACAATATAACCATATTATTAAACAAATGGTCCAAACCACTATGCAAAAACATGGACTGGATAATCCTTCCATATTCTTTATTTTCGATGATTCCCCGGGCAGTCAAACGTCCTGCCATGTACAAACGATCTCCCAAAAGCTGACATAAAAGAAATACGATACAGTTTGCGGAAACAAGCCCAATTGTAACAAGCGGGTAATTACTAACCTTTTGCCAAATACGTTTCATATATTCCCTGCTTCTCTAATAATTCTATTGAGAAAACTGTACCACTCTTTTACCCTATTCGTCAACCCTACGCTTAACGGTAAAGGTATTCTGTCTTTCCAAATTTTACCTCATCCTCTCTTTCTAATTTGCGTCTTTCATAAGGCTGTAACCTCAATCCATTTTTAAAAGTTCCATTGGTTGAATTCAAGTCCTCAATATAGCAAATTCCCTCCTCCTCTGTAATGCGCGCATGAATTCTGCTGACGGAATAATCATTTATGGCCAAACTCACCTCTTCCTTTTTCTTTCCTATTACAAAAGGAAACTCCGTTACCAAAATAACCAGCTCCCCGTCCGGCTTATATAAACCAGGTTCTTTTCCGGAAGGACTTTCTTCTATGTAAATGGTTTTACCGTATTCTTCGCTTTCATTCTCTTCATAGACATTTCTCTCCTCTGTATTCCTAAGACTTTCGCTATATACGGTTTCCTCACACACAGCCAAGGTTTTCACTCCCAACACTTTATCCCGCATTCTCTCCCGATAGTCTTCTTTTTGCTTTTGCTTTTTTCGTATTCCGTTCCAAAGACCCATTCCTCTTTTAGGAACTTGTCCTTCTACTTTCGCCACTTCTTCCTGCTCTTGCTGCTGAATAGTCTGCACTTCCTCCGCCCTGATCTCAACAGCACACTTTGCCTCCAACGCTTTTCTTTCCAGTTCTTCCCATGCCTCGTGAATATGTCTACGTAAATATTCCTGTCCATTTACACGAATCTGCTCATAAACTGCATATACAAAATCCACCAATCCTTCATCTTCGTAATCAATGCGTTCTACCAGAAAATTCATAAAGTCCATCAATCCTGTATCTTCTTTATAATAAGGAACATACAAAAAGAAAAAATCATTTTTCTCCAAATCCTGAAATAGAAACTTTGGATTCCAAAGAATACATTGTTCTTCCAACAAAAAGCGATCCAATTCTCCCAGCATCTGTTTAATCCCCCAAAGAAAATCCTTCATCCAGTTTCTTCGGATGGTTTTTGTTTCAAACAACTGCCCCACATTTTGCGTAGAAGAAATATCATAATATAAATAAGCCTCTCCATTTATATATCGCAGGCTTCCCGAAAGCAGATGACGTATGCCCCCTCTATTTAAAATACAATACTGATATCTTTTTTCCTCTGGTTTATTCTCTAATCCGATTCTCATATAATTACAATTACAATTTCTTACATACTCCGTTGAAAACATCTACTTCTCCTTTCCTTCTGTTTTTCCCACCAACATCCTCTGCAAACGCAATACGCTTACAGGATTAAGCTCTGTCACATCATACATAGTATTTTCTTCCTTGGGTCCTATTACAGCATACCTGGCCATTTCCAATTCTTCCACACAACGCTCGTATTGCATAATCATAGTGTCAATCAAAAATACATAGGTCATTAACACCACAAACATTACCATTGCTGCTTCCACAGTCATATATCCTCCAAGCTTTTTTCCACCACTTCCTTTAACCAAACAAAAATCCTCCTCCCCATGTCACAAACCAACCCACACACAAAAAAGGTACAAATGGTAACTTTTGGGTACGTGACACCTTCCTCGATAAAACCAACGCCACACTTGTCACAAAGCTTGCTCCCAAAGCAATACCTACCACGACAATAGTTTGCCGTAGCCCTATACCCCCTCCCAGAGCAAGTATAAGCAATCCATCACCGTACCCAAGCTGTTCCCTCGTAATATAAGAAAGAATTAGAGCAATCGCCCCGGGCAAGAAAGCCATTCCTATATTTATCAAAGACATATCTTTTTCTAATAAACTATATAGGGCACCACCTAAACCGCCCAAAATACTTATTAACAAAAGCCATACCGGCAAACCATAATACTTCCAGTCATAAACACTACCTATTAATAAAATTACAGCTATATAAACATTACCCATGTGTCTGCGCACTCTCCTTTCCACATCGCGAACATGGTCTATACGGAATAGTAGAACTCCACTCTATCGCCCGTACATATCGTATAAGCGCAGAGCATTCCTTTATTTTGTGATAACACTCCCCTTGCGGAGTGTAATAAACCACATCCCTCCACGATTCCTCCTCACATAATTCACACAAACGATAATAAGCACCTGCACTATTCTGCAGGGTTCCTATATTTTTTCGACTTGCCAACCTGATATCAATAAAAATATGAGTACATTCCGGCGTACTATGCCACACCTCACCGTACAAGGTAACGTAAACATACCGACCTTGACCACCAGTCACGTCATAACCCGTCCAAGTTTTTCCCAGAAAACGATTCCCCATTCGCAAATAGGAAAAAGGGAATATGGTTATCTTAGGGTGTACCTCATAGGTCAAGACAATATCCACCTCATTTTCGTCGTACTCGGATGCCAGAAAATTAAATCCCTTTCTTCCATATACAAGGGGAGACGCATCTAAATACTCCTTTCCGAGCACCTCTGACAAATGGTTCTCTACATATAAATAAGAAACTCCTATATCCGGCAAATCCACGCTTACTTCTTCTGCAACCGCTCCATATACCGTTAATTTCTTACCCGCATCCCACAGAGCAAAGGTCAGTTTCCCGTGCAAACGAAGCATTTCCACGCATCCCATTAAATGTAGAAAAAAGAACAAAAACAAAGGGAGTGCCATGGATGCCTCCACGGTCATGCCGGCAGGCACCATGGCATTTAAAGAAAAAGAGGCAAAAAAAGACGTCCTTCTTGGAAACGGGATAGGGATGTTTTTATACTTACGGGATTTTTGGTCAGAATTAACCTTTGTATTTGTCGGAGAAGGCTTAATGATTCTATTTATATTTGACCGATTTTTAGTTCCCAAGAAGAACATCTTTTTTCACCTCTTTCTCTACTCATATCCTTGTTGCAATCGAACCACATGCCGATAATCAAATTGGCTTTTATAAATAGCAGTTGCCTCCAAATAGTCAATACAGCCATCTATTCGAAACTCTTGATTGCCTGCGGTTTGACGAATATCCATTTCTACAATATCCATAAAATGGAACGCCGTATTCTCTCCACTTGCCAGAAAAAGTAATATCTGCAAATAATCTGCGTAGCTCAAACCCTTTTGTTCTTTATTCAGTACCCGCATGTCCGCACTCTCCAGAATACTGTCCAAATCGTAATGCCAATCCTCAGCACTCTTAATCAAAGGAACCTTTCCACCCTTTAACAACACTTTTACATCATACATACCTTCCACATAGGCCCATCCAAGCAGAAGAGAAGTCTCGATTAAACTTTCCAGTTCGGGCATAAGAATTACCGCCGCTACCGTCGTTGCCACGCCCTGAACCGCAGCCCGCTTCCCTTGATCTTTATACAGAAACAGAAGATTGGCCGCTCCTCGAAGATTGCACAGTTTCCACATGGTTGCCGTAAGATTCTCTTTATCTGATCCATGGCCATTTAAGACGTATTCCACCTGATAAGCAAGCAGGCCATTCTCCTTTCTCTGCCCATACCGTCCCAGATGCTGTATCAGATACGCATGAAATAAAACCCGCTCCATAGGCGCTACCGAATCTGACGCAGGTGCATTTCCCACATTTAATATGCCATTTTTACGTCGGGTACTAATGTATTGTGAGACATCTACAACCTGCTCGGAAATCTTCTCTCCTTCCAGCATGTTGTACAGTAGTCCTTCTGAAATCAAACCATTCAGATATCCCAGCAAATCCGGCACTTCTATGGAATACCACTTTTCCGCATCCTCTTTTTTCTTAGCCTCCACCCGTTCTTCAATGTCCCGGTTTATTTCCTGTCTTTGGGTTGCCACATCATATTCCAGAAGCTTGTGTTGCTCTACCACACCTACCCATTCCAGCACGTCATTCGCCAATCCCATACTTGATTCATCCAATATGGCCTTAGCCGCTTTCTTCTGTATCCGACGCCCTTCATCATCCGAAGCAAAGGCCACTCTGTCTATGTATACATCCAAAAGCTCCACTCCCATTAAATCCTTATATACAAAATTAAAATAGCCGGAGGTTTTCAAATCCATATTTTGTCGAATATAATCTTCCAATCGTGCCTGCGTATTACAATAAGTAGGGACAGCGGTACCATAGGAGCTGTCGATTAGAAACAAGTCATATTGTCGGAACACTTCTCTATGATATTCTCCGCAAACACTGTGCAAGCCGATATCCGTGATACATTCCGTTTCCAGACGAATGCAGCTTCTCCTTGCGCCCTCAATCAGGGTCAGGCACAAGGAAAGCAACACCGTTAAAGTCAATGACAGATAAATGGTAAGATATGCCTTTGCATACTTTCCGCACATACTCAGACCTTTTTAGCCTGCTTGGTAATCTTGTCAAAAATAGACTCCACCAGCTCTGTAAGCTGTGATTTAAAAATCAATACCAAACCAATCAACACCACAATAATCAAAATAATCTCTACGGTTCCCATTCCTTTGTTATTTTTTGCCACATAACAATTCCACGCAATCAATTTACTGTCCAACCAATTTTTCACTTTACTTCTCATCTTTTTATCATCCTTTCTTAATTAAAATGCAGAAAATGCAGGAAGTATCACTAACAGCATTACTATGGTCATCATCATAATCATAGGTATCAATAATTTTGTTTGTGCCTCCTCACCCATTTTCTTTTTGATATGTACATTTTCCTTCTGAGCCTTTTCGCTCTCCTCTCGCAACCTTAGTAAAAGGGTTGCATTTCCTTTCTTTAAGTTTTGACTTAACATTGCCGCAAATCTGGTGTACTCTTCCAGCCCCGTCCTTTGTCCAAAACGTTGGTAAACCAGGCTTTCGGACACGCCGGCATTCAGCTCATTACAGGCAAAAAGCATTTCCTCGTAAATCTCTCCACCTTCCTTCTTTCCGCTCTTCTGCCAATCCTGCGCAATCTTCACAAAACTTCCCCGTACGGTCATACCCGCCCCTAAGTATAGGACAAATTTATTCAATACCATGGGATAACTCATTCGCATGTGGCTCTTGCGCTTCTGCCAATCCTCATGTAAGTCCTTGTCTTTTAGGAAATAAATACTCACTGCTGCCAATAGGGTTAACGCCAAAATCCATCCGCTACCATCCTCTCTCACCTCCCTCCAGGACAATTCTTCTCCTTCCAGCTGACTTGGCAAACGGAAGTATTCCTCTCTTTGGGATTGCACATTTTCCTGCTCTATTGCCTCCAGCAATAATTCTTCCATGGACCGCTCCTCATTTTTTTCCAAAGGACTCACCGAAAAAACACGGGAGTACATCCGGTCCTTATAATAAAAATATCCTGTTATACTATCTTCACCGGTACGCCTCCACAAAATTTCAAAGGGATATCCCTCCACAGTTTCCGGAAGTTCAGAAATATCCGTAACTCCTGCATAAGAAGGTGTTTTCAACAACTCTTCCGCAGCCTCCATACACTGTTCTGCCCAAATTGCCACCTCCGTATCTTCTAAAACTCTTTCTTCCACTTCCAAAGAGACTATTGCTTTTTCCCGACCCTTTGTAACCTCTAATTGAAGTTCTTTGACTCCTCCACCCGCGTCCGGTCTGGAAATCTCCTGCAGTTCTCTGCTATCCGCCTTGGACTTTCCCCATATAAGCAGCGAGAATATCGCACCCACCAACATCACCAGTAACATTAATCGTAGCTTTTCCACATAAAAGTCCCTATACTGTTTCTCTTCCACTCGTACAGAATATAGTCCTTCCAGGTCCTTCTTCACTCTGCCTTCACCCTGAAATCGCACTCCAAACTTACGCAAAATGTCGAAAACAAAGGTCGCCATCCGACGAAATATGTCTCCTTCATAATTTGCCGAAAAAATTGCCAGAGCAACACCGCCCAACGCAAGTAACGCACTACATACACCAACCATGACTCCTCCTATCCGTAAAGCCTCATAAAAATATGCTCCGCCCATGCAAAAGCAAGTAAATATACTCCCATGCACCCCGTCATAATCAAAACGCCGGAAATATTATGAAACAGCATATCAAAATAACCGGGATTACTTAGATTAAGGTACAGCACAATGGCAAAAGGCATAACATTCATTACACTTTGTTCCAGACGCTTCGACGCCAATGCGGTGTGTATCTCCTGCAAATTTTCCAGCTTTCCGGTAATCAAGGCGCTATACACTTCAATCGTTCCCGACAAATTACCACTATTCCGTTTCGCTATGGAAAACACCTCCGCAAACTGAAGAAATTCTTCATTCCCACACTCCTTTGCTAAAGAGTAAAGCAGTTTTTCTAAGGTCTCATTGTTTTGCAAACCCTTTTGAATCCACAAAAGTTGTCTGGCCATAAGGCAGTTATCCCCAAACATCATCTGTATATCCTTCCTGCTTTCCAAAAAAGCATTCTCCACTGCATATCCTGCCCGCAGGGACGCTTCCACCGATAAAATACATTCCTTAAACTGCTCCAGATAATCCAAATTCCTTTTTTGCCCCTCCCTTCGCCTGCACCATTCAATAAAAAGCACACCCAGCGGCAACATAAGCGGCAAACTCCAAACACTTCGGTAAAAGAAATAGGCGAAGAAAACCATTACTGCGAGACCTTTTCCCACCTCCCAAACAGTCAGTTTCTTACAAAAGGTGCAAACCTGCTGCCAAAAGTTTTTTCTCATGCACAAGTTCCTCCTTTTTAGTTAACCGTCCAATAACATATCCCTGTTCATCCTCTCCCTCTTCCTCAAATACGAATAATGGATTCAAATGATATTCACCATTCTCATAGCCTATTACTTCCAGAATTTCCAGAACCTTCCTAGTCCCGTCACGCATGCGTCCCAAATGCACCAAAATATCTATTCCTGACGAGATCTGCCTGCGTATAGCCTCCAAAGGAATCGTTGCTCCCATCAATATCATAGTTTCCAAACGCCCCAACATATCCATCGCACTATTGGCATGACCGGTTGAAAGTGAACCCTCATGCCCCGTATTTAGGCAAGTAATCATGTCCGCCGCTTCTGCACCACGCACCTCACCTACAATGATTCGGTCCGGCCTCATACGCAGACTGCATTTAATCAACTCACGGATGGATATTTCCGCGCACCCTTCGGCTGTTTTATTACGAGTCTCCAACCGCACTAAATTTTCCACCCCTTGCAGTTGTAGCTCAGCACTGTCCTCTATAGTGATAATTCTTTCGTTTTTGGGAATAAATCCTGACAAAACATTTAGAAAGGTAGTCTTGCCACTACCGGTACCGCCACTGATAAAGATATTGTATTTTGCTCTTACCAGTGTTCTTAAGAACTCCGCCCCTTCGGCGGTAATAGAATGATTTTCGATTAATTGTTGCATATCAATAGGCTTATCCGGAAAACGTCTAATGGTAACAACGGGCCCATTCAAAGCGATGGGGGCCATAACAATGTTTACTCGGCTTCCGCCCTCTAGCCGTGCATCGACTATGGGGGAGGCTTCATTAACCACACGATTGCAACCCGCTACAATCTGCTGAATCACATCCCGAAGTTTTTCTTCCGATTCAAATACCTGCTCCTGCTTTTGCAGTACACCATTTCTTTCCACAAAAATATGATTAGGTCCATTAATCATTATTTCTGTAATATTGGTATCCTCCACAAAACTCTGCAGCACATCCAGTCTTCGCAGAGAATCAAACAATTCGCCCCTTAATCTCCTGCTTATATTTATAGGCAAAAGTTTGTAATCCTCCTGTGCCAAAATTACTTGGTCAATAATAGCCAATACTTCTTCATCCTCTAAATCTCTGCTGTAATCCATCCTTTGCAAAACCTGCTCCCGCAGTTTACATTTGTAAGCTTTATAGTCCACCGGTCGCACCTCCTTTATAAAGAAGCTCTTTGACATACTCTGCAAGCTCTCCCTTCGTATATTGTTCCATTGTATCGGGAAGCTTACGAAAGGTCGGCAAGAGACATTTTGAGGTACGTCTTTTTATATCCTCACAGTGCTGTAACTGAAGCAATTGCTCATACTGTAATATTTTTCCCTGCGCCATTGCATCCTCCTTTACTATGGTATAAATCCTGTTGCAAAGCCGAAGTATTTCAAACATTCCCTGCAGATTATCGCTTAAATCCAAAATAATATATTCATACTCCCCGGAGTCAACAATAGCCCGAATCAGTTTCAGCCAATCCTGTGCATTTACATATAAAAGATTTTCTCCGTTTTCCATAGGAGTTATATAATCCAATCCTCCTACCGTGCGTGTAAGCGACTTTAGATGGGCTACAAATTTTTTTTCCTGTGGAAGAAAATACAAAAGCTTGGACAAACCATCTTCCACGCCCTCCTCCCACTCCTGACGTCCTGCAAAATATTCAAAGGACAAATACAAGGTTGCATGCTTTTGTGCCAGCAATTGCCCATAGGTTAAGGCAAAGGTGGTCTGCAAACATCTCTTCACCGGGGAATACATACCAATAATTTGAGTACGTCCTTCACCCTTTGTGAGGAGTAACCCTTCTTGTTCCTCAGCCTGATAATGACTCCAGAGAATTTGATGTACCTTGGCCGCTTCCTGATATTTATCAATATTTAGGACCTTATCCTCCCGCAGAATACCGCTCTCATTCAAAAGAACAATAAGCTTTATTGACATATCCTCCACAAATCCGCCATACACCGATTCCGCAATTACTAAAACATCAATGGATCTGTTTAGCTTCTTTAACTCCTCCGGTCTGGTATAAACCACAACCTCCCACAAAGCATCTTTTCTTTTGCACAAGAACTCTGCCATATGCTGCGCATAATCTTCCTCCTGGTCGCATAAAACCAATAATTTATGCTCCAACCAAATACCTCCTTATGTGTTTGTTTCTTCTTGGAAATTCGTACGATTCTTTGAAACTAAGAATAATTGATTTATTAAGAAAATAGAATTTCTTTAATTGAAATGAAGTATATCACAAGTTTTTATGTTTGTCTACATAAAAATAAAAATTTTTTTGGTATAATTTTCTTTTCCTCTGGCTATACTTTTAACAACCAAGTTGAAAGTCCCTTGGACAGAATGGAGAGACATGAAAGTTTTATTTAAGAAAATTTATGAAACACCTGCAATATTAGAAGAGGATTTTACTATCACAAGCCTTCGCACAGAAATCGAAAAAACCCGCCAGGCACTGGATAGTGCACATGCGGGTTTTGATTACGCCGTAGATCCTGATATGATTGACTGCTATATTTATGAAATCAACGCTTTGCAAAAGCGCTATAAGCATTTGTGCGACCTTTCTGTTATGCAGACCGCAAATGCCGCAGATACCTTAAACCAGCATTCCCCGATTCGCGCCCTGGTTAGACACGTCTTCGGCTAAGGCTCCCTTGCCATAAGTGAAACCACTATATACCGTTTCCGCATTGCTCATAACAGGTGCTGCGGGATTTTGGGCGGCCACTTCAGCATACGCATCCTTTAGCTTGCTGATGACCCTTTCAATCTCTGTCAGTGCCTGTACTTCCTCTCTTACCTGCGCATACGCAAGTCTGCGAATACAGAACATATAAAGCTTATACAAATTCATCGCAATTTCATATTCCAAATGCAAGGACTGAATCAATTCATTAATGCAACCCCTTACCTTGCGAATACACTCATTACACACAACCTTTTCACCGGCTTCCATGGCCTCTTTTGCCTCTGTCAAAAATTGCAGAGTCATTTCATACAAGATAACCACCATATCCGTAGGGTTTGCCCTGGTAATTCGGAATGTAAACTGTTGCTTCATTTCCTTCGTCATAAGCATCCTCCATTACTGCAATAACTGTAATACCTGCGAAGGTCTTTCATTGGCCTGGGCCAACATGGAAGTACCTGCCTGTGTCAATACCTGATAGGTTGTATAATTGGTCATTTCCTCTGCCATATCCACATCCATAATTCTGGAATACGCGGCAGTCATATTTTCACTGGTAATATCCAAGCTGTTTACGGTAGACTCCAAACGGTTCTGGTATGCACCCAGACTACCTCTTACAGAAGAAATAAAAGCAAGCGCACCATCCATACGATTTAAAGCATCCTGTGCCCCCTCTACAGTACTCACATCCAGATCGTCAATACCCATGTTACGAAGAGAAATAGCCGGAATATCAATGGACAATACCTGTCCTTCGTTAGCACCTATCTGCAGTCTCATGGGACCCACATCCGTCACTTCCACCTGCAAACCATTCAAGGTTCCCGCTTCTGCTTCCTTAATATCTAATTTAATTTCAAATCCCTGCTCTCCGCGAATAGTAACAAAGCTGTCATCCACTTCGATAGGCTCCAGTCCCTCCGGGAAGCCCTCTCCAAAGGAGATATCCTCTACTACTTTTCTGATATTGCCGCAGGCATCTTCTTCCTCTGCGATGGTCAGACTATCAATCAAATACACCTTTGCTTCTGTGGTTTCACTAAAGGTATTCACCGTGATGCCTTCCTCACTGGTATAACCCTTTACAGAATACTCGCCATTTAACAGTTTCTGACCATTAAACTCTGTCGTATCTGCAACTCTCTCGATTTCTTCCTTTAATTGAGAAATCTCTGCCTGAATTACCTGACGGTCCTCGTCATTCATGGTTCCGTTTGCCGCCTGTACGGTAAGTTCATTAATTCTTTGTATCATTTCTGACACTTCTGTCAGTGCGCCATCAGCGGTTTCAATAATGGAAACACCGTCACTGGCATTCTGATTTGCCATAGACAAACCTTCCAATTGCGCATTCATTCGCTTAGACATTGCCAGTCCTGAAGGATTATCCTTTGCGCCATTAATCTTAAGTCCTGACGACAATCTCTGCAAAGACTTGGACAGGAAATCATCATTATTTGCCAAAGCATTATTGGTAAGCATTGCGGACACATTGTAATTAATTCTCATATATTCTCACTCCTATGCGTTATCACCCACAGCCTTAACCGCCTGCAAGAAATTCTTGGTCAGCCTATAAAGGCTGTCATTGCTTACCTGCGTTTCGGTGGACTTCCGTGTCCAATCCATAGGGATATGATTTGATTCACTATGTATAAACTCTACCTCGCAAAACTTCCATTCTTCGCCAAGGCTCTTATTTACTATATCGGAAGATTTTCGCAGTTTCATTACTGCCTCTTCCTGATTTCCTACAAAATAACCTTCCACCCGATCATTTTGTACCTGTAAAGCACCGGTTAACCTTCCTAACGCGTCGCTTTCCAAAGTCATTCGAATGAGACCCTTTCCCTCTTCACTTTCCTCAAACTGCAAATGAATACCGGTCAACTCTCCGCCGATTTCCATGGAAAAATAGTACTCCTGAGCAGAAGTTAAACTCTGCATAATATGAAGCTGTTTATGGAATAACTGCATCTGACGAACATCCACGGTATTGTCCGCTTCTGCAAGGGTATTTTCCTCCACACTTACAAGGGCTTCCTGTATAAGTCCCTGGTAGCTTTGAACAAATTCTTCCTTATCTGCAAGTTTCTGCCAATTTTCCCTGTGCTCCTCTTTTCTACGGATTCTCTGCTCCTGTTTGGTTAACACTTCCCGAAGCTTTTGCTCCATGGCATTTGCCGCCAGGATATTTTCAGCACTAGGCTCTACCTGGCCTCTTTCAAGCATCTCAAAAGCCTGTATCGGTGCTTTTGCCGCCTCCTTCATAGACTCGCGCTGCTCCGTCCCAAAGCCTGCCTGAATTTGCTCGGAAATAGAAAACTTCACATAGGTTTCCTCACTCAAAGCTCCCAGGCTATCATCCACTTTGGCATCCATGCCCTTAAAATATCCGCTACGTACAGCAGAAAGCAGATTATTAAAGTTTAATTCTGCTCCGGTATTTATCAGGGCTCCTATCGCTGCCCCATCGGACTTCTCCACCTGACGAAGCAATCTGTAACAACCAATGAAAGCTTCCTTCTCAGCTTCGGTCAACCGTCCCGTATGCTCCAAACGATATAAAAATTTACTGTACTTCTCCGTAGTCTGTGCGTAGTCTTGTGGAAGCTTCTCGAAATACTCTTCCAATTGCGGCAGCGTAGCTTCCAAAGGATTCACACCATCACGAATCATCTTCAAAGTTGCCGCGGGAGTCATTTGCTCTACTACTCTGTCAACCGTCTTGGCAGCTTCTTTTATACGTTCTATATTTTCCGGCGTAATCTCCATACGATTGTAACCCAAAATACGTACTGCCTTCCGATTTTCCTCCGTAAGTTCATAAGCACGCTCTTCCAAAAGCGCATCCACGCCTGCAAAGGCTTTGCGAATATGATCTCCCAAATCGGCTCTGGGCGCTGTACCCATGGTCTCATAGCTTTCTCCTGCTTTACGTAAAGCAGCCTCCAACGCTTTGCCTTCTCCATGGAACTGCTCCAGGGTTCCTTCTGTCATACGCTCTGCAAAAGAACCAATGGTCGCTGCCGGAAGCTTGGGTAACTCCTGCAAAATACGTCCCGTTTCCTTAAACTGCTGATATTTCACTTCTGCCCGATTATCCTGCGGGAAGTACTGCTTCGCCAATTCCTGCTCAATATTTTTCAGTGCTTCTATGGTCTCCTCAATAGGCGCCGTATCAATGGAGAAACCACTTTGCAACAATTTCAAATTTGTCTCCACGGTCATATGCAAACGCACTTCCTCCAGCATACGTCTGTCTTGTATCAAAGCAAGACCTTTATCCCCCTGATATTTTTCATAAAGGGCAACGGCCTTTTCCAAATTAGAAGTAGGGTCTGCCAGATTCTTCTCCTCCACCGGCATACCATCCGCAATGGCCGCCGCTGCCGTTTTAAGTACTAGCTCTTTACTCAGAGGAAACGGTACAGCAAAAACATCCTTCATTCGCTCAATGGTTGCCTTCTCTGCCGGAAGTCCCTTTTCAATCAGCCAAGCCGCAACTTTTCTTTCCTCCTGCGACGCTTCCAGCCCTTGTCGCTCCATCAACTTCTCAATTTCGGCCTCTATATTTAAGTCCGTAGATACTCCTACCTCAACCGGGTTTCCTACATTCTTCGTAATATAACCTTTTACAGCCTCACCAAAATACTGGCTATTTTGCTCTAATTCCACCTGGGAACCACTTGCAGATGCAAAATAAAAATCCTTTAATACAGCAAACCCATTATTTGCCGCCATATAATAATAGGTACTTTCGCTTGGAACACCTATTTGTTCCGCCATATTCAAGGCATTCAATACCTTGTCCACATTAGACTGCTCCAACGGAATATCCTGATACGCAAAATTTTCTGCCATAGAACGAGCCAGGGCTTCACTGCCCATTGCTGCCGCCAAAGTATCCATATCCAGACTGTCCGTGTATCCCTCCACATGAACGCCTGCTTTTACCAGCTCGGACTTAATTTTATCCAAAATGGTAACGGCCTCCTCCGGTTTCATTTCAGAAGGGTCATAGCCCTCCTTCTGCATTTTTGCAAAATCCTCATCCGACATGATATGGGACATTATCGTAAGCTGATTACGCATGTTCTGCACATTTGCTTCAGCACCTTCCATAGGCAACTGCACTGTATTCTTATTACGTACCGCATTGGCATCAATACCGAAACCCACTCTGTTTTTTCCGTCAAAGGCAACCTGATAGGACGCCGATGCTTTTGTTACCTGTCCTGCTGAAATACTTCTCTCCGGCTTAGCATTCTCTATATTTACTTGAGATAAATTATCAAATGTAATTCTCATGTATCCCTCCGAGTAATCTACGTGTACATAAATTATCGGCTATTTTTATGATTTTCTTAGTGTAAGGGATATTTATTCCACAAAAAATCAGGCAGACGATAACATCTGCCTGATAAAACCTTACATAAAATCTTTTTCTCTGATAATAATCATATCTTCTTCATCATAACGCTTTGCTGCTAATATGGAGAAGAAATGACCCAGGGTTTTGCGGTTAGCACTTTCAATGGCTGCGTCCATAATATCCTTAACCTCCATAATAGTCACCGCATGGTCGCTGGTTTGTCTCTCTGCAATAGTTTGGTGTAACGCCAACATGCCGAACTCGTCAATGGAGCATTCCTGTTCTCTCGCATACTTCTTTGCAAAATTAACCAGCGCCTCATTGCTGAGTGCTTCCATATCAATTCTTGCATTGAAGCAAGGCTCCAAAATAGAGTATCTCTCAAAGAAGGCATTAATTGCTCGCTTGCTTCCTTCCAAAATAATAACAATTCCTCTGGTTTCCTGCTGCAGCACCTTATATAAGTTCTTCGCCGTGGCCTCATTAATATCGCCTGCCCTTTGCACTATAAGGGCACCGTTTATTAATCCTTCCACAATTTCCGGAATATTTCTCTTATTCAAAGAGTTACCGGAAATCTTAGCCACTTTACCGGAAAAATTCTTATCTTCCTGCTGAAGATTTCGAACGAGACTTCTCGCCAGACCTATGGTATCCAAACCTTCACGACCGGTAATCACCACATTGCCTGTATAAGCCGCCAGAGAAATGGTATCCAGCACGCGAATTAACTGTTCCTTGGATTCCCGTCCCTGAATGAAAGGAGCAAATAACTCTCTCTCCTCTTTTGTCAAACTGCGGCTATTACTTTTATTTTTTCGTGATACAGGAGCTGCGTCTTCTGCCTCGTCGTCCAAATCGTCTTCCGTTTCCTCTTCTGCTTCAACTTCCTCTTCCGCTTCGAGCTCTTCCGCTTCGAGCTCCTCTTCTATTTCAATCTCTTCCTCTGGTTCAGCCGCTTCTACTTCCGGTTCTTCCGTTTCTTCTGCTGCTTCGGGTTCCTCCTCTTCATATTCCTCCGCTTCGATTTTTTCTGACTCTTCTACCGGTTCCGACTCAGCCTCTTTCTCTTCTTCAGGCTCTTCAAGTTTCTCTTCTGACTCAGCCTCCTCAGCTTCCGTGTCTTCTTCCGCTTCAGGCTCCTCTGCTTCAGCTTCCTCTACCGTAAACGCAATTTCTTCTACGCCATCCTCTTCTTCCTCGGAAATCTCACCCAATTCCTCAAATACATCTTCAGCTTCTCCGATTTCCTCCTCGGTCTCAGCTAAGTCTTCCATTCCGATTTTTTCAAAGCCATTTTCATCTTCTGTATAGGAATCTTCCTGTTCTTCAACAAGCTCTTCCGTATCTTCTGATACAAGGTTCTCTGCCTTGGTTAAAATCTCCTCCAAGGACTTTCCGTTTTCCAGCTGTTCCAACAAATCGTCTCTCACAGAAGCTTCAAATTCCGTAAACATGGAATCGGTATCCTTCAATACCATCTGTCTCACATTTTCTTTACGCTTTTCTTCCAATTCCAGCTTCATGCGCTCCCACTCAAGCATAATATCACTGAAATTCATTTGTCCGGTTATCTGCTTTTCAATGGCAACCGCTTCCGGTATGACAAAACTAATCTGACCATCTCCCTCTACAGAAAGGACTTTGGCCATTTCACCGGCCTGCCAGTCTAAAGTTTCCGGCTTCTGTGCCACACCTTCTGTATCGGACGATAAAGTTTCCTCCGCCTTTTCCTCGGCTGCTTCTACCGTTTCTTCCGCTTCTTTTTCCTCCACAGCCTCAGGCTCTTCGGTTACCTCCTCTACCGCTTCAGACTCTGTAACCACCTCTGCTTCTTCTGAGGCGTACGACTTCTTTTCCAGAATGATTTCCTCGGTTTGCATTACGCCCATCATAAATTCGGCAGTATTGGCCATTTCAAAATCTATATCTCTTTCCGCTTTAGGCTCTTGCTCGTCCTGAGTATCCAAATATTCTTTCAAGCCTGCTGCCACTTCCGCCTGCAGATTGATGGTATCACACTGGCCAAGTCCCAAAGGCTTCACCTGAATATCGATATCCTCTGCAGGAATTCTTCTGGTTTCCCCGTCCGGAACAATTTTCTCCTGTCTTGCAGGCTTCTCTACCGTTTCTTGCTCAGGCTTTGCAAAACGATTGTCATACTTTTCCTGTTGCTCAGGTGTTAAAGGCTGATGTAACATTTTTAACTCCATAGCCTTAATAACATATCGGCCCTCACCGAACCAGACAATCATTTCGTCACATTCTTCTACACACCTGTCTCCCATACCTATCTGATGATACAGGTAAGCCAATTCATAGGCCCATTTCTCCAGATAATCACGACTCTTCAACTCTTCTAACACTTCAATACGTTCTTCTAATCTGACCTCCTGTGCCACATACAATTTGTACTGCAAAATATATCTGCCCGGATCCTTGGGAGCTAACTGGATAAACTCCTTGCAATACTCTAAAGCATTCTTGGTATCACCCATTTTAATTGCCAGTTCGCAAAGAGAATACACTATGGTTCTTCCACCCGGATGACGTTCATAGGCCAAAAGCAGCATATCGCGACTGTCTTCAAATCTGCGTAATTTCTTATATACATCACTGACCATACACAAGATTTTGACACTCTTCACACGACGCCAGTCTATGGTATCAGCCACCTCTGCCGCCTCTTCAAACTCCCGCATTTTAACCAGTTCTTTGATTTCGTCTTCTTTGATTTTGTATTCGTACTTATCCAAGGTTGTACACTCCCTTATTTATATATCCGCTGTTATCTGTTCCACGTGAAAAAAATCTCCCACTATCACTTATTAAGTTTATCACAGCGAGTATTTCTTGTCAAAAATAAAAGTGCATTTTTTGCAAAAAAACACAAGATATTGTATTTTTCCCTCTTACCTTTAAACAATATATCGAAAAAAATCCTCTGCAATACACTGCAAAGGATTTTACTTTCTTTATAACATATTACTTAACTGCGAAAATTGTTCCAAAGTCAAGGCCTCGCCACGAATGGTGGCTGACAGACCCATCTGCTCCAGGGCAGTCAATATCTGTTCTTTATTTACTTTCAACTCTGTGGCATTGGTCAGTCCGTTTACCAGTGTTTTGCGACGCTGATTAAAAGACGCCCTGATCAAAGCAAACATTTTCTTTTCATCATTTACCTGTACGGGAGGTTCTGCATATCTGGTCAATCGTATAACTGCACTTCCCACATTAGGCCTGGGGATAAAACAATTGGGGGGCACCATTGCCACAATTTCCGGCTTGGCATAATACTGCACCGCCAAAGAAAGTGCTCCATAATCCTTGGTTCCGGGTCCCACCTGCATACGATCTGCCACTTCTTTCTGTACCATAATGGTAATACTCTGCAAAGGCACCTTGCTCTCAAACAGTCCCATGATAATAGGGGTTGTAATATAATAGGGGAGATTCGCCACCACTTTGATGGGGCGTCCCTGGTTTTTCTCTTCTACGATTTTATTCACATCAACCTTTAATATATCATCATTGATAATGGTCACATTATCGTAAGCAGCCAAGGTATCTCCCAAAATCGGAATTAAGGCCTTATCAATTTCGACCGCCACCACTGAACCGGCTCTTTCCGCCAGATACTGTGTCATGGTACCGATACCGGGTCCGATTTCCAACACGCAGTCGTCCTTGGTAATCTCTGCGGAGTCCATGATTTTGTCCAAAACTCTGGTGTCAATCAAAAAGTTTTGTCCGAATTTCTTTTGGAAATTAAAATTGTATTTCTGTAAAACCGCTATGGTATTCTGAGGAATTCCCAAGTTTGCCATAAGTTTTTTCTCCTCTAAAAGTATCTGAAGTCATCAATAAAATGCACGCAATTATACAATACCAGCACGTCCATATTTCCGTACTCATCCATGCTCTCCATAAAAGGGAACAATTTACCGTTGAAATATCTCAAATCCAACACATAAATCTTACCATAATGCTCTGCCAAAAGGGGAATCATGGTGTTGGCATAAGAATCCTTAATAATAAATAACTGCTTCTTTGCCGGTCCGTCCGTGGTAATTTCAATCAATCCATGATTATCATCCAAGAAATAACCATATTTATTTTTACCGGTCAAATATTTCTCCTCGTAGAAACTTTGGGTTTCTAACATCATATCATACTTTAACTTGACAGGTGACGTCAATGTCTGGGGAAAAATGTGAATTTCCTCTCCCTTTACAGGCATATTCAGCTTGGACTGCAAAGTACCTTTAAAATCACTCGTTACCGCCTGCAAAGTATCTAAAGAATACTCCACCGATTCAAACTCATTGAAGTCTGCCCACTCCAGATACGCATAATATGCTCCTGTCGTAGTCCAATGATGGTCCGTCTTATAATAAATATCTTCCTGTGCATGCTCTGTCAATGCCGGAAAAACATCAATTACATGTTCTTCTCCAATGGTATCCTTTACCCTGTTCAAAAATGCTCTTTGGTCAAAGAACGGTGCCTGAAACGGTAATTTCTCCGTTAAAATATTATCCGCCGTAGGTGCTAAAAGCACCTGGGTCTGCGGATACTGCTGTACCAATTTATCCAAAAGCTCCAGCTTTTTCGTAATGGTTTCCTCTTTAAACGCACTGTCCAAATGTTGTTCTATCAAGTAACCGTCATCCGCCAAGTAGACACCATTGATCTCCTTTTTCTGCAAAAGCATATCCATACCGGTTTTTAAAGCAATCCAGGTATTCCTGCTCACAAACTGATCATTTAAGTAGGTCTCATAGTCCTCCATATATTTCCCGGACAATAGAGTTTTCACACTTAGCTCAGGTTTTTCGGCCAATATTCTGTTTTCACTTTCCGAAAAAAAGATATCCTGTTGTACCAAATCCGCAATACATAGGATTAACATAATGGCACAGAAAAACAAAACCGTTCTCCATGCATTTCTTTTTTCATCCTGCATAACCAAAAGAATACTCCTCCTTTCCTGAACTAAAATCTAAAATACAAGAATGGATTATATGTGGCATCTACAATATAAGCGATAGACGCCAGCAACAAAATAGCCGGAAGCAGCTTTTCCAAAACACGATAAACTGCAATACTTCGACCCGTTTTTGACTTTGCCAACTTATTACACAAATTCTTCACCAAGGGAGTTGAAGCAATTATCGCGATTGCAAAAAGCACCACGTTCTCCATACCCATAAAAATTGCTTCCCGGGTATAAAAACTTACGTTTTGCAAACCAAACATTGCTTTTAAATAGCCTGCAATTTTGTCCACACCTTCCACAGAGAAAAATACCCAGCTGATTAATACTACAAACAGGGCATATACACGTCCTGCAACTTTTGGCAAAACATCAAATAGTTTCTTGAGTCCCAATTTCTCCAACATAAGCCAAAAAGCAAACCAAAGACCCCAGAGCAGAAAATTCCAGCCTGCCCCATGCCAAATACCCGTCAGAGTCCATACAATCAAAATATTTAAAAACTGGCGAGGAAGTCCCTTTCGGTTACCACCCAAAGGAATGTACACATACTCTCTGAACCAACTGCTGAGAGTCATATGCCACCTACGCCAAAACTCCGTAATCGTAGCAGAAATATACGGATAATTAAAGTTTTCCGGGAAAGTAAAGCCCAAACAGGCCCCTAATCCGATTGCCATGTCAGAGTAGCCCGAGAAATCAAAATAAATCTGGAATGCAAATGCCAATATACCAATCCACGCTGTCATCACGGGAAGCTCTCCGTAATTTGTCGCAGAGATTTCATTCCAGATAAGCCCCAAATTATTAGCCAAAAGCACCTTCTTTGCCAAACCGATAATAAAACGCTTACAGCCGTAACTAATCTGCAAAATATCCGGATTTCGCTTTCCCAAATCTTTTTCCACATCAATATATTTAACTATAGGTCCCGCTATCAGCTGGGGGAATAAGGTCACAAACACCGCAAAATCCAGTAAATTCTTCTGAACTTTTACCTCTCCGCGATACACATCAATGGTGTATGACATGGTCTGGAAGGTATAGAAGGAAATACCGATGGGTAACGGCAAATTTAACAAGGGAATCTCCAAGCCAAAGGCTGCATTGATATTTCCCACCAGAAAATCCGCATACTTAAAGAATCCCAACATGCCCAAATTAATAATAATGGACGATATGAGCAACCCCTTCCTTACCGCTTTACTGCGACTAGCACCAATGGCAAGACCATGCAAATAATCTGAAAATGTGGAGAAAATCATTAAAAGCACATAAATCGGCTCACCCCACGCATAAAAAACAAGACTCCCAAAAAGGAGGATGAAATTCTTCATCCTCCCGGGAGCCACAAAGTACAATATCATAAAAATCGGTAAAAACCGAAACAAAAATAGTGTACTGCTAAAGACCATTTTACACCCCGCTTATATCACAAAATCTTGTAATATTATTCTACAACCTTACCGATTGCTTCCAATGCTAATTCATTCTGGCCCTGGCAATGCTGGATAACTGCTTCGTCACCCTGTTCCAGAATATCCATAACATCCGCACCTAACTGCACGAAACATACAAAATTACCAAAGGTTTCAATTCTGGATGCCTGAATCTTGCCTACGTTCATGGGATACTGCATGGTATCGTTCACTAAGTTCTCACGATATGCGTTTACAACACCTTCTACTGCTTCAACCTGTCCGTCCTTTGCCTTAATAACAATCAAGGTATCTACGTTGGTACTGATCATGGGCATTTCACCTAAGAATTCGTCATACATATCTGCGGTAAGACCGAAGCCTTCCAAAAATTCAGCGGGCATTTCGGTATTAGGCCAATAATTCTCGCCTAATTCATCCACAACTGCCTGCTTAAGGTCTGCAACGGTTACGCTTGAGGTAACTGCTCCTGCATTGTCATCGGTAGTTGCATCATTGTTATCCTCTACATTTGCATCGTTTCCGCCAACATTTTCTGTTGAAGGGTTCTGTTCCTGATTCTGATTCTCTCCTGCATCTTTGCCACAAGCCATTAAGCTAAGACCTAATGCCATGGTACACAATAAAACTGCTAATTTTTTCATAATACTCCTTTCTGCTACCTTCCTATGTAGCAGTCCTTTCTTCTTCGTTACACCCTTAGTATACCCGATTTTTCCAAAATGTAAACAAAAGCTTTCTTAAGAATTTATAACCTAGGTATAAATTATAAGATGACATCTTCCCAAATATACTGTATACTTCTAGAAGGCATTATAACATGTATATTGGAGGAAAGAAAGAGCATGAGTATATTAAATGTAGAACATTTAACACATGGGTTCGGTGACCGTGCCATTTTTAATGATGTATCCTTCCGTTTGCTGAAAGGGGAGCATATCGGTTTAATCGGAGCCAATGGTGAAGGTAAATCTACTTTTATGAATATTATTACCGGAAAACTGATGCCGGATGAGGGCAAAATCGAGTGGGCAAAGAATGTACGCGTAGGCTATCTGGACCAGCATACCGTGTTAAAGGCTGGTATGACCATCCGTGACGTATTGGCATCTGCCTTTGATTTCTTATTTGAAATGGAAGCAGAAATGAATACCCTTTGTGACAAAATGGGCGAGGCTTCCCCGGAGGAATTAGAAGTTTATATGGAAGAGTTCGGAACCTTACAGGAACTTCTGACCCAGCATGATTTTTATATGATTGACTCAAAAGTAGAAGAAGTCGGTCGTGCATTAGGCCTTGCAGATATTGGTCTGGATAGGGATGTAACGGAACTTAGCGGGGGCCAGCGTACCAAGGTTTTATTGGGTAAGCTTCTCTTGGAAAAGCCGGACATTTTACTTTTGGACGAGCCCACCAACTATTTGGATGTACAGCATATTGAATGGTTGAAACGCTACCTGAATGAATACGAAAATGCATTCATCTTAATCAGCCACGATATTCCTTTCTTGAATAGTGTTATTAACTTGATTTATCATATGGACAACCAGCTTTTAACACGCTATGTGGGTGATTACGACAAATTCCAGGAAGTATATGCCATGAAGAAGGCGCAGTTAGAGGCCGCCTACAATAAACAGCAAAAGGAAATCGCAGACTTAAAGGACTTCGTGGCCCGCAACAAAGCCCGTGTAGCAACGCGAAACATGGCTATGTCCCGTCAGAAGAAGCTGGACAAAATGGACGTTATTGAACTGGCTGCCGAAAGACCCAAGCCGGAATTTCGCTTCAAGGAAGCCCGTACCCCCGGCAGATACATTTTCCAGACCAAGGATTTGGTTATCGGTTACGACGAACCATTATCTGCACCTTTAAATCTGGAAATGGAACGCGGACAGAAGATTGTCCTTACCGGTGCTAATGGTATCGGTAAAACTACTTTGTTAAAGAGTATTTTAGGTTTAATTCAGCCTATTTCCGGCGCTGTGGAACAGGGCGATTACCTGCATATCGGTTATTTTGAGCAGGAAATGAGCCAGGATGTAAATACCACCTGTCTGGAAGAATTGTGGAACGAATTCCCCGGTTTTACCCAGTATGAAGTGCGTTCCGCTCTTGCAAAATGCGGTCTTACCACCAAGCATATTGAAAGCAAAGTCAAGGTATTAAGCGGTGGAGAGCAAGCAAAGGTACGTTTGTGTAAGCTTATTAACCAAGAAACCAATATTTTACTTTTGGACGAGCCTACCAACCATTTGGATGTGGATGCCAAGGACGAATTAAAACGTGCCCTCAAGGATTACAAAGGCAGCATCCTTATGGTATGCCATGAGCCTGAGTTCTACGAAGGACTGGCTACGGATGTGTGGGACTGTACCAAATGGACCACGAAGGTATTTTAAAAGATATATGTTTGTAAAAAACACGAGGAGAACTACAATGAAAGCAAATTATCATACACACACTGCCCGATGCGGGCATGCGGCGGGTACTGAACGAGAATATGTGGAAGCGGCCATCGCAAGTGGCTTGAAGGTCCTTGGCTTTGCGGACCACACACCCTATCCCAT
>JAZSPK010000003.1:0-9990 GCA_045537405.1 Acetatifactor sp. | reverse complement strand
GCCTTGGGTGTAGCCGGGGCTGCCGGGGTTTGTTCTTTATTTGGTTTCAAAGTAAAAGTGGATGTGGCAACCGTATTGGGAGCGTCACTGTTTTCCACAGCAGTGGGTGTGTTCTTTGGTATGTATCCGGCCAAGAAGGCGGCGAAATTAAGTCCCATTGAGGCACTTAGACATGAGTAAGAAATAAGTGATGTAAAAGAAGGGCGGTCGCCCGACATTTTGTCAAAGCGACCGCTCTCTTTTTCTGTTATGAGATTATCTCATCTGTTCTTCCTGCTTCTTAATCATTCTGCGGACCATCTCGCCACCGATAGAACCTGCTTCACGAGAAGTTAAGTCACCATTGTAACCTTCCTTCAAGTTTACGCCAAGTTCAGATGCAACTTCTGTTTTAAAACGATCCATAGCTGCCTTAGCTTCAGGAACTTCCATTCTGTTAGAATTCTTGTTCATCTTTGTTTCCTCCTATATTTCTGTTTTTTCTATTTCCAAGATAAGTGTGCTTCACACTTATCCCGGAAGAAACATAAGGAGTATTTCATCTGAATTATCTCCGTTGTTTTAACCGCGTTAGTGCGTCGTCATCACTTATCTTGGTAATAGTATGAGCTGTAAAAAAAGAAAATATGATGGTAAGTTTTGTATAAAAATTGACAGCCGAAAACAGATTCCCTATAATAAGGAATGGTTTTATCAACCAAACTAAATGACGAAGAAGGTAATGACAGTGAAGAAAATGAAAAAAATTGTATTGATGACAATTAGTATGCTTTTGGTAATGGCTTTATTTGCAGGCTGCGGAAAAAAAGAAGAAGCTCCGGCCCTAAGAATAGGCGGTATGAAAGGACCTACTTCTATGGGACTTTTGTTTATGAAGGAGGAAGCAGAAAGCGGTGAAAACCCGGAAGGGTATGAATTTACCATGGTAACCGGCGCGGACGAGCTGTTGCCCATGATGATAAAGGGCGAACTGGATATTGCACTGGTACCGGCTAATGTGGCGGCTATTCTTTATCAGAAAACAGAAGGCGGCGTGGCGGTGATTGATATTAATACCTTGGGCGTATTGTATATGGTGTCCGGTGATGGTGAAATACAGCAGGCAGAGGATTTGCGTGGTAAAACCATTTATTTAACCGGCAAGGGAACTACACCGGATTATGTACTACATTATATTTTGAAGGAAAATGGTTTAAAGGAGGGCGATTATACGCTGGAGTATAAATCAGAACCCACGGAAGTGGCGGCACTGCTTGCAGAGAAGCCCGATGCGGTAGGATTGTTGCCCCAACCCTTTGTAACCGTAGCCTGTACACAGAATGAAAAGTTGCAGGTGGTTATGGATATGAATGAACAGTGGAGTCTTTTGCAGGGAGAAGGCGGCAGTCGTATGGTAACCGGTGTAACGGTAGTGAGAAGAGAGATTTTAGAGGCATATCCTGAGGCAGTGGAGAAGTTCCTGCAAAATCATAAAGACAGCGCAAAAGCAATCAATGACGATGTACAAAAGGGCGCTGAACTTGTGGTGGCCGCCGGTATTATCGGAAAAGCACCAATTGCACAGAAGGCAATTCCGAACTGTAATATTACTTATATTGACGGTGAGGAAATGAAACAGGCCTTGTCCGGATATTTAGAAGTATTGTTTGAGCAGGATGCGTCCTCTGTGGGAGGGAAGCTTCCGGAGGAAGATTTTTATTATGTACCTTAGATTAAGAAAGAGGTAGTTTGTGAAAAAGAGATGGTGTAGAAAAGGTTGTATCATATTGGGCTGGCTTTTGGTTTGGCAGGTAATCAGTATGCTGGTAGGCAATGACTTATTATTGGTAGGCCCATTGGAGACTTTTAGGGCACTGATGGTGCATGGCCTAGAGTCAGATTTTTGGCTGTCCCTCGGCGGAAGTGTTTTGCGTATAGGCTTGGGCTTTGTGACAGGAATGCTTTTGGGAGTTTTGCTGGCAATGCTTAGTGCGAAGACGAAATGGCTGGAGGAAGTGCTGGAGCCGCTGATGATTTTGCTGAAAACGGTGCCGGTGGCTTCTTTTGTAGTATTGTTTCTGATTTGGTGGAAATCCGCATATTTAGCGGTTGCCATCAGCTTTTGCGTGACCTTTCCGCAGTTGTATATGAACACTCTGGCAGGTATTAAGAGCACTGACAGGAAATTAATGGAAATGGCGCAGGTATTTTGTATTTCCGGCAGGGATAAGTTCTTTAATATTTTAAGACCCGCATTAAAGCCTTTCTGGGACAGTGCCATTTGCATGGCAGCAGGCATGAGCTGGAAGGCGGGAGTGGCTGCCGAGGTTATCGGTTTACCAAGCTACGCCATCGGTGAGCGGCTTTACATGTCTAAGATTCATTTGGATACGGCAGGAGTTTTGGCTTGGACAGTGGTAGTAATCGTTCTTAGTGTTGCATTTGAAAAAGTGATTAAATCCGGTTGGAAAAGATTTTGCGATTGGGAGCCGGTATGCAAGGGAACGGTGCAAGTGAAGAAGTTAAAAGCTCCTAACAAGGATGAGACCTACGCTTTGCATAGCGAAAAGAAATACTTACATCTGTGTGAGTTGACTAAAAACTATGATGAGAAAAGAGTGGTGGATAAGCTTACCGCAGAGTATCATCCGGGTGAGGTATATTATTTTGAATCTCCCTCGGGAAGCGGAAAAACCACTTTGTTTCGTATGCTTGCAGGCTTGGAGCGGGCCGACAGTGGTGTGATGGAAGGAAATATCACAAGTGTGGGATATTTGTTCCAGGAGGACCGGCTGTGTGAGGAATATAGTGCGGTAAAGAATATTGAGCTAATAACCGGAAGTGCTTTTGCAGCAAGGGAAGCTTTGAAGGAAGTGTTAGAGGCAGAAGATATTGAAAAACCCTGCAAGGAATTGAGCGGCGGTATGAAGCGTAGAGTGGCATTGGTGAGAGCCATGATAACCGGTGCGGATTTGATTCTTCTGGACGAGCCTTATAACGGACTGGATGAGGAAAATCGAATCAAGGTGAATGCTTATCTGGAGACACACGGAAAGAATAGTATAGTGTTGATAGCTACACATATTCGTTAAGGGCTTGTAAAATATTAAAACAAAAGAAACTTGCGAAAAACATTTGCAGATTTAAAAGGGATATGCTATAATCGTAAAATGACTGTGATTATGCTTCTTATTCAGAGCACGCGTTCGCAAAATCGCCTCTGCGAGGCTTTACTAAGTAACTTGAGACACAAGTTACAGGCTTATGTGTGCTTCTCGCCATATAAATTTATAAAACAAGTCCTTAGCAAGTCAGTTTGCTAGTCCTTGTTTTGTAAATTTGCATGGCTCTGAATAATCAGCATATAGAGCCTACACAGGGGCGATGAAGGAGGAAATGTAACCATGAGTTTACAGGTAGAAAAATTAGAAAAGAATATGGCGAAGCTTACAATTGAAGTTGACGCAGCAGAGTTTGACAAGGCAATTGAAAGCGCATATCAGAAAAACAAAGGAAAAATCAGCATCCCCGGCTTCCGTAAGGGTAAAGCACCTCGTAAGATGATTGAGCAGATGTACGGTAAGGAAGTATTCTACGAAGATGCTGCCAATGAAATTATTCCCGATGCTTACGAGAAGGCAGTGGACGAGTGTACTGAAGAAATCGTATCTGCACCCAAGATTGAAGTGGTTCAGTTAGAGGCAGGTAAGCCTTTCATCTTTACTGCAGAAGTAGCCTTGAAGCCTGAAGTAACTTTAGGCAAGTATAAGGGCGTAAAGATTGACAAGATTGATGTAGAAGTAACGGATGCTGAAATCGAAGCAGAAATCAATACCGAAAGAGAAAACAGCGCAAGAAATATTCCCGTAACCGACAGAGCAGTTCAGGACGGCGATATGACTGTTATTGACTTCGAAGGTTTTGTAGATGGTGTTGCTTTTGAAGGTGGTAAGGGCGAAGATTATCCTTTGACCATTGGTTCCGGTGCATTCATTCCCGGCTTTGAAGAAGCACTTATCGGTGCTGAAATCGGCGTAGAGACGGATGTAAACGTAACCTTCCCTGAAGATTATCAGGCAGATGAATTGGCTGGTAAGGCTGCAGTATTTAAGTGTACTGTTAAGGAAATCAAGGTTAAGGAACTTCCTGAATTGGATGATGAGTTTGCAAGTGATGTATCTGAATATGATACCTTTGAAGAATACAAGGAAAGCATCGTAAAGAGAATCGCTGACAGAAAGGAAGCTGATGCGAAGAATGCTAAGGAAGATGCTGTAATCGAAGCAATTATTGCAGATGCAACCATGGATATTCCTGAGGCAATGGTAGAAACCCAGCAGAGACAGATGGTAGAAGACTTTGCACAGAGAATCCAGTCACAGGGTCTTTCTATGGAGCAGTACATGCAGTTCACCGGTTTGACCCCTCAGGCTTTAATTGAGCAGGTTAAGCCCCAGGCTATGAAGAGAATCCAGTCACGCTTGGTATTAGAAGCAGTAGTTGCTGCTGAAAATATTGTTGCAAGCGAGGAAGATTTTGAAGCAGAAGTAACCAAGATGGCAGAAGCTTATCAGTTAGAAGCTGATAAGGTTAAGGAAATGCTAGGTGAAAACGGCAAGAAGCAGGTGATGGAAGATCTTGCTATCAGCAAGGCAGTTGAATTTGTTGTAGAAAATGCAAAGGAAGCAAAGCCTGCAGCAAAGAAGACCACAAAGGCAAAGAAGGAAGCGGAAGAAGCAACAGATGCTGAATAATTTTGTGGAAACTGAAAAATAGTAGTAAATAATGGATTTATGAAACAGAGGATTAAGATTTCTTAAATCCTCTGTTTAGATTTAAGTGGATAGGAGGAAAATATGAGTTTAGTACCTTATGTCATTGAGCAAACCAGTAAAGGTGAAAGATCTTATGATATTTATTCACGCCTTTTAAAAGACAGAATCATTTTCCTGGGTGAGGAAGTAAACGAAGTGACTGCAAGCCTTGTAGTAGCACAGCTTTTGTTTTTGGAATCAGAGGACCCGGAAAAAGACATTCACTTATACATTAACAGCCCGGGTGGCAGTGTAACAGCAGGTATGGCTATCTATGATACCATGCAGTATATTAAATGTGATGTTTCCACTGTATGTATTGGTATGGCAGCAAGCATGGGTGCATTCCTTTTAGCAGGTGGTGCAAAGGGTAAAAGATATGCACTTCCTAACGCCGAGGTAATGATTCATCAGCCTCTTGGCGGTACTCAGGGTCAGGCAACAGAAATCGAAATTGCAGCAAAGCATATTTTGAAGACCAAGGAAAAATTAAACCGTATTTTAGCAGAGAATACCGGAAAAGATTATGAAACCGTTTGTGCAGATACCGAACGTGATAACTGGAAGACTGCACAGGAAGCCTGCGAATATGGTTTGATTGATAAAGTAATTGTTTCTCATGCAGCAATCTAAAGTAAAAGTTTAGGAAACAGGTAACAGGAGTAAAGTGATGGCAGGAAAAATGGCGGGTAATGATGTTCATTGTTCTTTTTGCGGAAAGTCACAAAGACAGGTGCGCAAATTGATTGCAGGTCCTAATGATATATTCATCTGTGATGAATGTATCGAAATTTGTGAAGATATTCTGGAAGAGGAACTGGAAGATACAGAAGAGGAAATATCTGCAGCGTATGATATTAATTTACTGAAACCCAGGGAGATTAAAAGTTTCCTGGATGAGTATGTAATCGGTCAGGAGAAAGCCAAAAAGGTGCTTTCGGTTGCAGTATATAATCATTACAAGAGGGTAATGGCCCCCAGAGATTTGGATGATGTGGAGCTTCAGAAGAGTAATATTATTATGATAGGACCTACCGGTTCCGGTAAGACTTATTTGGCACAGACTTTGGCAAAGATTATTAATGTACCTTTTGCTATTGCAGATGCAACAACTCTTACAGAGGCTGGCTACGTTGGTGAAGACGTAGAAAATATTTTGTTAAAATTGATCCAGGCAGCAGATTATGATGTAGAGAGAGCACAGTTCGGTATCGTATATATCGACGAAATCGATAAAATCACCAAGAAGAGTGAAAATGTTTCCATCACTCGAGATGTATCCGGTGAAGGTGTGCAGCAGGCACTCCTTAAAATTATCGAAGGAACTGTGGCAAGTGTTCCACCCCAGGGTGGCAGAAAGCATCCTCATCAGGAATTGATTCAGATTGATACTACGAACATTCTCTTTATTTGCAGTGGTGCTTTTGATGGCTTGGAAAAGATTGTTGAAGCACGTTTGGATCGTAAGTCCATCGGTTTTAATACGGAGCTTGCACAGAAGTCCACCAAAGAAATTGGTGAGTTGTTTGAAGAAGTAACACCTCAGGATTTTGTGAAGTTTGGTTTAATTCCTGAATTTATTGGCCGTGTTCCTATTAATGTGGCATTACAGGGGTTGGATAGAGAAGCTTTGATTCGTATTTTGAAGGAGCCTAAGAGTGCTTTGGTAAAGCAGTATCAGAAGCTTTTTGAGTTTGATGATGTAGAGTTAAAGTTTGAGGATGATGCTATTGAAACCATCGCAGATAAGGCGTTGGAAAGAAAAGTAGGAGCCAGAGGCTTACGTTCCATTATGGAAAGTGTTATGATGGATGTAATGTATCAGATTCCTTCGGATGAAAGCATCAGAACAGTTATTATTACAAAAGAAGCGGTAGAAGGCACCGGAGAACCGATAACGATTCGTGAAGAATCATAGCAGAAAGTAATAAGCGCCGCCTGAATAGGGCGGCGTTTTTTAGGAGAGAAGATATGGTTATTAAAAATGTCAGTTTGGAAACTGTGTGCGGTGTGACCAGTAAATTGCCGGAGAATACTAAGCCGGAAGTAGCATTTGCAGGAAAGAGTAATGTGGGAAAGTCTTCTTTGATTAATGCCCTTATGAATCGTAAGTCACTGGCAAGAACCAGTTCCCAGCCGGGAAAAACTCAGACCATTAACTTTTATAATGTGAATGATGCTATTTACTATGTGGATTTGCCGGGCTACGGATATGCACAGGCCAATGAAAAGGTAAAGGCACAGTGGGGCAAGATGATTGAAGATTACCTGCACAAATCCAAACAGTTAAAAGAGGTGTTTTTGCTCATTGATATTCGACACAAGCCCTCTGAGAATGATTGTATTATGTATGATTGGATTTTAAATCATGGGTACAAGCCTATTATTATTGCAACTAAGCTGGACAAAATCAATCGCAGTCAGGTGCAGAAGCAACTTAAATTAATCAGAGAAACCTTGCAGGTGGAGAAGGGGACTATCATGATACCTTTTTCGGCTACCACTAAGCAGGGAAGAGAAGAGATTTATGAGATTATAGATGGCCTTATCGAGGAAAACACTACAGAAGAGATGTAAGAAATTGTCACGGGGAGACAGTTTCTCAAAAATATAAGGAGGGTTATAGTATGAACTATCGTAAATTTGGTAACACAGGTGAAGAGATTTCGGCTTTGGGATTTGGTTGTATGAGATTTCCGGAGTTAGAGGTTGACGGAAAGAAAATCGTGGATTTGGACAAAACCGATGAGATGCTGGCAAAGGCTTATGAGCAGGGGGTGAACTATTTTGATACGGCACCTTACTATTGCAACAGCAATTCAGAGGCTGCTTTGGGTCATGGTGTGAAAGCATTTCGTGAGAAGGTTTTGCTTTCTTCCAAGTTCCCTACAGAAGTGGCAAAGAAGCCGGGAGATTTCCGCAGACAGCTGGAAAGCACCTTAAAGAATCTTGACACAGAGTACTTGGATTTTTATCATTTCTGGGGAATTAACAAGGGCTCCTTTGATAACATTATTATGGCGCAGGAGCTTTTAAAGGATGCACAGGCGGCAAAGGAGGAAGGCTTGATTCGACATATTTCCTTCTCCTTCCATGATGCGCCGGAGGTGATTAAGTATATTATTGATACATCGGAAAGCTATGGTGTCCCCATGGAAAGTATGCTGGTACAATATAATCTTTTGGATAGAAGTAACGAAGAGATGCTTGCTTATGCACAGTCCAAGGGCTTGGGTACCGTGGCAATGGGACCTGTAGGCGGCGGAAGACTTGCCGCTCCTACGGAGCTTTATGCAAAGCTTACCGGCGGTAAATCCGTGCCCACTTACGAGTTGGCATTTAAATTTGTGCTGGGTAATCCGGATTTGAATTGTGCACTTTCCGGTATGCAGGATTTGGATATGGTTATGAAGAATACGGCATTAGCGTCCGGCTCAACCACATTCTCAGAGGAAGAGTGGAAAAAACTGGGTGACGCTATGGAGTCTCTGAAAAAGTTCAGTGAGCTTTATTGTACCGGTTGTAAGTATTGTCAGCCCTGTCCTGCAGGCATTGAGATACCGCGTATTTTCAATATGTTTACCTACCATAATGTGTACGGATTGACAGACCATGCGAAGCATATGTTTAATGAATATGTAAATAAGGGCGGCAAGTTAAAGGATGCTTGCTTAAACTGCGGATTCTGTGAAAGAAAGTGTCCACAGCATTTAAAGATTCGTGAAGAATTGGAAAAGGTAGAAGCAATTTTTCGTTAATAGACTAATCATTCAAAAGGGTGAAAAGTGATGAGAAATATACGACTCAAGGTGTCCTACGAAGGCACCCGTTATCAAGGGTGGCAGAAGCAGGAAGCTTACGAAAATACCATACAGGGTAAGCTGGAAAAATTACTCAGCCGTATGTGCGAAGAAGCGATTACTGTGCAGGGAAGCGGAAGAACCGATGCTGGAGTACATGCAAGAGGACAGATTGTGAACTTTCACACTTCTTGCGAGATGTCTTTGCAGGATATGCAACAGTACATGAAGCAGTATTTGCCGGAGGATATTGCAATTATTGAAATTGCCGAAGTGGCGGAACGCTTCCACAGCAGACTGAATTCTACAGGAAAGAAGTATTGCTACCGGGTTTGGAACAGCAGCGTGCCCAATGTGTTTTGGAGGCGATATACACATACGGTGGAGGAAACTTTGGATGTGGAGGCGATGAAACAGGCCGCCGGTTATTTTCTGGGCGAACATGATTTTAAGGCCTTTACCTCTACGAAAAAGGGAAAGAAATCCACAGTTCGCCGTATCGATGCCATAGAGATTGAGCGTGAGGGAGATTTGCTTACCTTTACTTTTAAAGGGAATGGTTTCTTGTATCACATGGTACGCATTTTGGTAGGAACACTTTTGGAAGTAGGACGAGGAGAACGTAAGGCAGATACCATGCCGGATATTTTGGTGTCAAAGGAAAGGGAAAATGCGGGAGCATTAGTGCCGGGCAAGGGACTAATGCTGGAAGAAGTGTACTATTCCTAAGAAAAAAAGGGCGATTTATAAAAAATCTAAATATTTTGCAACCAAAGAACCTTTTTTACTGTCTAATAAGTATGAAAGGTTCTTTCAAATTTCTTAAAACAAATGATGCAAGAATTATGCAAAAGATATGCGAATTTGATGATGCACAGGTGCATGATGGTATTGTGTTAAGGGACAAGCCATGAGTAGGGTAATGCAGAATAAAGGGCTGCAGTTACAGGAAAAGGAGGTTGTAAAATGAAGGCAAAAATGATTGTATATAATAACCATACAGGAATCGTGAATTTAATGAATCCATTGTTTGAAGGTGAGGGCATTCAAGTGGTCGTTGCCAGAGATTATACGCATTTGGTGAATTTGTTAAAGCAGGATGGCGCACAGCTTTTGCTTTTGGATGTGGTTATAGGAAGTAAGAGTATTGATACAGGTGTGGAGTGTCTTAAGAGCATCAGAGGTTTCAGCAATATGCCCATGATTGTGGTGTCAGACAAAAAGGACGATGCTTCCAAGGTAAAAGTTTTAAATGCGGGGGCGGATGATTATTGTACCACTGAATGCAGTCCCCTGGAACTCCTGGCGAGAATTAAGTCCCAGCTTCGTCGTTACCTGATGCTCATGAATATCTGTGAAAACCTGGAGCAGATTTATCGTGTGGATGATTTGGAAAT
>JAZSPK010000012.1:0-79777 GCA_045537405.1 Acetatifactor sp. | reverse complement strand
TCCAATTTCTTTTGACCATATTTCACAAGCATAAAGAAGTTCTTTTGCATATCCTTTCTTTCGATATTCTTCTTTTACAAAAATTCCTTCCAAATATCCGACTGGAGAACTTTCTGTTCCTTCAACGTAATCTGTTCTCAAGCTACACTGTGCGAAGCCAACAGGGATTTCATCAACAACTTTAATAAAAAAAGCAGATTGTTCGTCATTCAACGTTTTCAAAAACTCTGTTTCTAATTCATTAACAGTATTGTCATCCCACATTTGAACAGCCATTTCCGCCAAAACACGACTATCACTATTTGTTGCTTTTCTAATCATTGTGATACCTCGTAAAAAATAAATATTCTTCATAAACATCATCTATTTTTAAATTTATCAACTGATTAAAATCATATTTTGTAGTTAATTTTTGCACAAATTTTGTTCCCAGAAAATATCCAACATCTCCTTTCCCATAATAATTTACCCAATCACCAAAATATCTTTGTTTCGATTTTGTCATTGTTGGTAAATCATTATGAAAATCTACACATATCTGTTGAAAATGATTTTCACACCATTTTAACCAATCATTTTTATTCTGATGATAAAAATTTAAATCATTAACTAAAACTTGTTCAAAATACATCGCAATACCTTCAATAAATAATTGCCAAACAAAGTTTTTCGTACTAACATCACTCGACTGATAAAAATTTCCGTATTGTTTTTGATATACATGTCCTAATTCATGATAAATAAGTCCACACATTGATTTTTCATCATACCAATTTAGCTCAAGAATTTTCTCTATTCCTAATAATATTACGTCACGACCATTAATGTTTGTTACCCAGCCAGCCCCATTACAAAGTCCGAGATATAAAACAATATCTATATTTATTTCTTGCTCAAAATGATTAATAACTTTTTCATTTAGGTTTTCTATAATCTTCAAAAAAGAAGAATGTAAAATTTCCAATTTCGGATTATTATAAACTGCATTTAAAACTGATAAAACATCTTTTTTGTAATCATAATTCCCACTGTCTAGACATTCATTTAAATCACCAATAAAAAAATGAGCTGAATTATCATAAATTGAATTAATATATGATTCCCATTTTGCCTGAATAAACATTCCATTTTCAAACAGAGAATTAATTTGTGAATAAGTATCAATTATTTTTATCATTTTTTTTATCAACAAAACCCATCACGCATAGGACAGACGCTTCTGCATTTATTACAATCAATTGTATCAAATCCACGTGAAGTTTTACCATAGGTATTTTTTCTGCATTCCATTTGTTTAACAGATTCATTTTTTATGGCTGAAACAGGACAAGCCGTTATACATTTTGAACATTCTGGAATACAAATATTTTTACAAAACGGATCACTTTCCAAATCTAAATTGGTTAAGATTGCGCCTAATGTAAGTCTGTTTCCGTATTTTGGATTTAATAACAAACTACTTTTTCCAATTTGCCCAATTCCACAGGCAACCGCCACATGTTTCATTGAAATAAGTCCTTTTCCTGTCATTGTTTCTGTTTCCCAATATTCATACGGATTATCAGAAGGAATTGGTACACATATTCCATCAAATTCTTCCTCTATGATTTTTGATGCCGAAAAAACAACTTCATCTACTTTGTGTACAACATCTGCATTAAAATGTCCGTATATCAATCTTGATTCAACGTGAAAAAGCCCCTTGGGAAGTGCAATTCCTACTGCAATCACAGATTTACAGTCCGGGTACAAATCTACAGGGCGAAAATTTATCGGTGCTTCCGCAAATCGCTCTATTCCTCCAAATCCGCATACATCAACACCCAAACCTAATATTTTTTCTCTTATTGCTTCTTTTCTATCCATACAACACTCCATCAACTTCGAGTTTTTCTAACTGTCAAACCGCAAATCTACAATCTTTGGACATATTCTTCTGGCAAGCTATTCTATTAAGTCCCTAAAAGCCATGCCTTTCGGCATGGCTTTAGACTATTCTTTATTCTTCTGTTGCTTCCGCTTCAACCAAATCCAATGCAATCTGCAATTCTTCCAACTGCTTGTCGTCTACCAAGCCGGGAGCTTCTGTCATAAGACAGGAAGCATCCTTCACCTTAGGGAAGGCGATTACTTCACGGATATTGTCTGCCTTAACCAAAAGCATTACGAAACGATCCAAACCGATTGCCAAACCAGCGTGAGGAGGCACACCATACTTAAATGCATTTAACAGGAAGCCAAATCTCTCGTAAGCATCTTCTTTGCTAAATCCAAGTACCTCAAACATCTTCTCCTGTACATCGCTCTGGAAAATACGCACGCTACCGCCACCCAGCTCAACACCGTTTAATACGATATCATAAGCCTTTGCACGTACTCTGCCGGGGTCAGTATCCAAATACTGCAAATCTTCGTCCATGGGCATGGTAAACGGATGATGCATTGCTACGAAACGGTTCTCCTCCTCGTTCCACTCAAGGAGAGGGAACTCTGTTACCCACAGGAAGTCAAATCTGTCATTGTCAATCATATCAAGCTGCTTAGCCACTTCAATACGAAGTGCACCAAGGGAAGCCCAAACCACGCTGTTCTTATCAGCTGCAAAGAACATTAAGTCGCCCTTCTCTGCACCCATAGCCTCAGACAAAGCCTTTAACTCGTCCTCTGTCATAAATTTCGCAAAAGAAGACTTGTAGCTTCCATCCGGCTGGATAGAAAGGTAAGCCAGACCCTTTGCACCGTAATCCTTAACAAACGCTGTCAAAGCATCAATCTTCTTACGAGGCATTTCAGCCTGTCCCTTTACGGTAATACCTCTTACGGAACCGCCATTTTCAATGGCACCGGTAAACACACCGAAACCACAGCCCTTAACCACGTCAGAAACATTCACTAATTCCATACCGAAACGGGTATCCGGCTTATCAGAACCGAAGCGGTCCATAGCATCCTGCCAGGTCATGCGCTTAATAGGAAGCTGCACATCTAAACCGATGGCTTCCTTACAAACTCTCTGTACCATTCTTTCGGTAGCATCAATTACATCATCTACATCCACAAAAGACATTTCCAAGTCAATCTGGGTAAATTCCGGCTGTCTGTCTGCACGAAGGTCTTCATCACGGAAGCACTTTGCCAGCTGGAAGTATCTGTCATAACCGGAACACATCAGTAACTGCTTGAAAATCTGAGGAGACTGGGGCAATGCATAAAAATGTCCCGGATGCACACGGCTGGGCACCAAATAGTCTCTTGCACCTTCCGGTGTGGACTTGCAAAGCATAGGAGTCTCAATCTCAAGGAATCCTTCCTCTGCCAAGAACGCTCTGGTGGTAGTTGCAATCTTACTTCTTAAGATTAAATTATTCTGAATATCCGGTCTTCTTAAGTCCAGATAACGATACTTCAAACGAAGTTCTTCCTTGGTCTTAGAATCTGCTTCAATAGGGAAAGGCGGGGTTTCAGCCTCGGATAATACACGAAGCTCGGTAGCGCGGATTTCAATTTCTCCGGTTGCCAGATTTTCGTTTACGGCGCCCTCTCTCTTGCACACCTTACCTACTACTGCGATTACAAATTCACTACGCAAATGATATGCTTTCTCAAAGTTTTCATTACCACAATCGGTTTCTTCAAAAATCACCTGAAGCAAACCGCTTCTGTCTCTCATATCTACGAAAATAATACCGCCCTTGTTACGCTGCTTCTGCACCCAACCCATTACGGTTACGGTTTCGCCTACATTGGACGCATTTAATTCTGCACATCTGTGGCTTCTCTTTAAGCCCTTCATTGACTCTGCCATAATCTATTTCCCTCCATTAATTCTTTAAAGGATCTTTATAGAATTCCACGAAATCTTCGTAGCCTTCCTTCATTAACTGTTCCTTCTGGCACTTCTTATTCTTATTCATACGGGCAACCAGCACCTGTAAGCCTTCCTTACGTGCTTCTTGAGCCTGTCCGATTACCTTACAAAGTTCTTCACCACCTACGCCCTTTTCAATCAGGAATGCCTTCTTCTTAGGCTGTGTAGGCACCTTGAAGCCACTTTCCATAAGGAGCAGTACAATACGCTCAAAACCAATAGAAAATCCGCAAGCAGGTACATCATTGCCGGTAAACTTGCCTACCATCTTGTCATAACGACCGCCACCGCCGCAGCTTCCGCCAAATTCCGGAATGGCGATTTCGAAAATCGTACCGGTGTAGTAAGACATACCACGTACCAAAGTCGCATCAAATACCATATCAAACTGGGCATTCTTGGTGGCTTCCACGCTGTTAATAATCTCTAAAAGACCTTCGTGAACATCACTTGCCAGTACACCTTCCAAAGTGTTAGCAAGATAAGCCACCTTCTCACCTGCTGTTTCTTTTTTATCCAGCTCTGTGAAAAGATTCAGGTACTTGTCCACCGCTTCTTCTGCAAAACCATTGGTAAGAAGTTCTGCCTTAACACCTTCCAAGCCAATCTTGTCCATCTTATCCAAGGTAATAAATACACTGTCATAAGACTCCTCTGCAAAACCACTGTAAGCAGCCATAGCCTTCAAAATCTGACGATCATTAATACGAATCTGGAAATTCTTAAAGCCCAGCTTACCAATAGTAGTGGTAGTCGCCAGAATCAGCTCGATTTCTGCTAAATTAGAGGGCTCACCCAAAATATCAATATCGCACTGCATAAACTGACGATAACGTCCTCGCTGTGGTCTGTCCGCACGCCAAACATTACCCATCTGCAATGCCTTAAAAGGAGAAGGTAAATTTGCAGAATTATTAGAATAATAACGTACCAGCGGCACGGTCAAATCATAACGCAAGCCGCCGTCCACCACTTCTTCCTCGGTGGTTGCTGCTTCCACGTTCAGCTTCTCGCCTCTCTTTAAAATCTTAAAAATCAGCTTTTCATTGTCGCCGCCCTGCTTATTGGTCAGGTTAACAATATTCTCCATGCAAGGAGTCTCAATGGAGGTAAATCCGAACTTGCCATAGGTTTCCTTAATCACACCGATGACATAATCTCGAATTTGCATTTCCTCCGGCAAAATATCCTTCATACCGGTAACCGGTTTTTTACTCAGTGCCATAGTACTTTCTCCCTTTTCTTGCGCATATCCATTGCTTACGCAAATACTTAAATTCTTTTTTATCTTATCTATATTAAGATTTTTAATGGATTGTGTCAAGAGACGATAGCAGGTTTCATGGTTTTAATTTCGTAGGAAACCCTCCATTGCTCTTTCGTTTCTCCTCCCAATTCTTTAAAACGGTCTATTACCCTGTTAGCAATAGCCTTACTATCCTCCATATCAGCGTCCATTAAAATCAATAAATATTGATTGCTACTGTACTTAGTACCGGTATCCACATTACGCAATGAAGAAATAACCGCCTTGGTAAAAAGCTCCATTCCTGCATCTACCTGATTCTTTCCCCGAATCTCTTCAAGGCTTTCAAGCGTAAACAAAACCGTTTGTACTTTTCGCCTGCTTCTGTTTACGCAACGTAGCGCAAAATCATACATCTTCTTAAATTCATTATACTCCACATGGAATGCGCCTTTGCAATCTTCCGTTCCCTGCATCATCATTTCATGAATGCTGTCAAGAGTAGTATTGGTATCAATCTGACTTAACTGTTCACCGGCATTTTCATTATTTTCATCATAAATTAAATAGGCATTTTTACCATTATTCTTCACATAATATAAGGTCTTGTCCGCCTTATCGTAAAGCTCCTGAAAAGCTTCTCCTCCCAGTGTTATTTTAGCACCGATGGAAACCGAAACAATTCCGCCATAACCAATGGCACCCATTCTCTCTGAAAAAGTTTTAATCACATCCGTCGCTTTCTTTGCAACAATTTCAGGGTCTGTTAAGTCCGTATAAAAGGTAACAAATTCATCTCCTCCCAACCGACATATTAAATCACCTTTTCTTGCATACCCCTTTAGCACATCAGCAAAAATCTTAAGGACCTCATCTCCCACCATGTGACCATAGGTATCGTTCATCTTTTTGAAATTATCCAAATCAATCATAAACAATGTACCATAATGGTCTTCTTCTAATAATCGTTTTAATTCTTTCTCTAGGAAAGGGCGGTTATTTAAGCCCGTCAAAGCATCCGTCAGAGATTTCATGGTATTTTCTTCCAAACGATTTTCCAAATCCTTACGTTTCTCATGGGCATCTAAAATTTTCCCCACTCGGCTCCTCATCACATCCGGCACAAAGGGCTTGGTAATAAAATCATCTGCTCCAAAGCTTAAACATTCTGCCTCCGTCATAGGATTGGTATCCGCAGTCAAAAACACTACCGGAATATTGACCCAGCTTTCATTTTGCTTAATAATCCTAACCACTTCTTTACCGTTCATTTCCGGCATTTCAATATCCATTAATATCAAATCCGGGCATTCTTTCTCCAAATATTCTAATGCTTCTTTTCCCGAATATCGCGTCTCCACTTGGTATTCTTGATCCAACGAATGCTGAGCCAGAATACAATTCATGAAATCATCATCCACCAGTAGTATTTTTTTCATTCCGTCTCTCTCCATATTTTTTGATTAGGTATCTTAGTATTCTTTTGCCGCCTTTACTACTTCTTCATAAGTTTGCATTGCAAATATATGATTATTCTTTATATATTCCACATTCTGTTCAACTTCCTCAGAATCCCTAATTTTCTTTCCGGCCATTTCCAACTGCAAGCACAAGGCCGACAACCTCTCTGCACCGATATTAAGTGCATTTGACTTTAGTGCATGAATCTGTACCGTATAACCGTCCCAATCCTCACAGTCAAACAAACGTTGCAGTCCCGTCCGCTTTTCATCATACTGCTCACAGAAAATACTCATAATCTTGCGATATATCTCTTCGCTTCCGGCACAATATTTCATACCCACAGCATGATCAATCAGCTTTTCTTCGGTATCTGCCACATTTTCCTCTGCGACTTCCGCTTTTTTCTGTTCTTCTAAAGCCACATCCTGTACTTTTTCTTCCGGTAAATATTTCTTTAATTTCTTCTCCAGTAATGTGCCCTCAATAGGTTTACTGATATAATCCGTAAAGCCTTTTGAAATGTACATTTCCCGGGCACCCGAAATAGCATTTGCGGTTAACGCAATAACTGCCACATCTTTATTTCGGTTTTCCGGCATCTCTTTAGCACGCCTTAAGGTTTCCACACCATCCATTCCCGGCATCATATGATCCAATAAAATGGCATCATATTTTTCTTCACACATTAACTCCAATGCTCTGGAACCACTATCACAGGTTGTAATCCGCACCTGTGTCTTCTTTAACAGGCTCTGAACCACCTGCAAGTTCATAAGATTATCATCCACTACTAAAACAGTGGCTGTAGGCGCAATAAAGGAAACTGTATACTTATTTTCATTATTCACAATATGTTTATAATTTTTTTCAAAATCACCTATCATTTCCTTTGAAAGCACTTTCTGCTTCATACGTACAGTAAAGACACTACCTTCTCCATATACGCTTTCTACTTCCAGACTTCCGCCCATCATATTTACTAATTTATGGGTAATCGCAAGTCCTAACCCGGTTCCTTCAATATTTCTGTTGGTGTCCAAATCCAAACGCTGAAATTCCCTAAACAGTTTGGAAATATCTTCTTTCTGAATGCCAATTCCTGTATCCTCTACTGCCCACACAATTTCAGCGGTACCTTCCTGGTCTGCACTACCGGTAATCTTCAGTCGGACTTCACCGCTTTTGGTATATTTCACAGCGTTATTCAGCAAATTAATTAATACCTGCTTTATTCTGACCTCATCACCAAACAGTACCTCCGGAAGCTTTTCATCTACTTCTACTCCAAACTGTAAGCCCTTCTGCTTTGCTTTGAGTTCTATCATCATGCAGACATCCTTGAGTAGTTCACCCAATTTATATTCGCTTTCAACAATCTCCATCTTTCCGGATTCAATTTTGGAAAAATCCAAAACATCACTGATAATTGACAAAAGATTATGACTTGCTATTTCAATATTGTTGGCATATTCCAAAATTTTATCATCTTCACACTCACGCAGAATCATTTCATTCATACCCACTACTGCATTGATAGGTGTTCGGATTTCATGAGACATATTGGCCAGAAAATCGCTCTTGGCATGATTTGCCTGCTCTGCTATTCTTTTTGCCTGACGCAAAGCTTCGCTTTCCTTTACCTTTTTCTCCGTTCCCATTAAATAAATAGCTACTATTACCAGCAATAACCATAATAAGCCAAAACACCATAATACCAAGGGGACTATTAACATAATATTAGATGCCACATACTCCAGAGGCACATAACCCACTATGTACAAACCGGTATAATCGATTTCTGATGCAAATAAAACCTGATTTTCCTCCCCATCCCTGCTTATCGCTGCAGCCGCCGAATTCACATTCATTTTTTTCTGAATTTCTTTTACAGCCGCCTCATTAATACTATCGGTAAAGTAAGAAAGAGCAAATTCCTTTTCCTTCATTTGCAAAACCATCTTGCCATCTATATCAACGATAGCAAATACACCATACTCCTCATAACATTCGATGTCCATCTGCTCGGCAAGAACTTGTCCTTCATACAGTTTATACAACACATATTTTACATTATAGCCACTGTAAACAGGCACGGTAAACAAAACCGTCGAATCATTTCCGCAGGAAACTGAAGCATTTCCGTGAATCGCATCAAAAATACCCGTATATTCCGTAAAAGCAAGCGGTTCACCATATACCACCTGACCATCAATTTTCAACACACCATAAGATATGCCCTTTTCTTCCTGTAAAGAACACTCCAGCATACCGGTCTCCATGTTCACGAAACTCGATATTTCACTTAAGACCTGTAACTCACTTCCAAAATAATTATTGATTATATCTGCAACATACTCTCCATCCTCGGATATGTGTTCTTCCACTTGCTTATCAATAATATTTTGCATTTTCCACCACATAGAAATGCACACTACCATAATTACCAGAAAACTAAACAAAATGACAAATATGGGTGTTTTTATATCCCTAAAACTCCATCTTTTACTCATAAACTACTACTCCATCTACAAACCAATCCATTTTTTCCAGTAGCACTTCATCGCTTATGGATTCCCCCTCACCACAGCGAAGCATTCCGCTATTGTCATAAATCACTCCTGAAAAAACATCTTTACCATTGTATATTTCCTTTCTGATGCTTTCTACCAAAACTCTGATTTCTTCTTCCACAAGGTCCGAATAATCCGAAAGCATAATAACACCGGTTCCGATTCCAAACCAATGTCTTTTTACGGAGTTTGCTTTTCCCTGAACATATTCTCTTAATATTTGATAGTACAATTCATCCCAGTTCCAAATAGCAGCGGTCAGATAATTATCAGACAAGCCTTCTGCCGTTTCATTGTATCCGATGGAAAAAACGCCTGCCTCATCCGCCACACGTGCCACATAGTCTTGATTTTGATGATAAGTGATTACATCCACCTTTACCTCAGTAATCAATTTGTTTGCCGCTGCTCTTTCTTTCTCGGCATCATCCCAGGTATCCGTCCATATTACATTTACAACCGCATCCGGATTAACTCTCTTAACGCCCAAGGTAAAGGCATTGATACCGCGATTCACCTCACTGTTTGACATGGCCGCCACATATCCGATTTGATTATTTTCGGTCTTCATTCCGGCAACAACACCAGCCAGATACCTGGCCTGATACATCCTTCCGAAATAGGAGGTCATATTATCCGCATAATGCTCCGCTGAAATTCCGTAAAAGGCAACCTCCGGGAAATCTGCCACCACATTTTTGACTTCCTCAGGATATCCATAACTGGATAATATAATCATTTCTGCGCCCTTATCGATTAATTCGCGGACAGCCTTTTCACAATCACCGGTGCCTTCCAAAACATGCTCTTTTACAATTAGTTCCAATTCCAAACGTTCACACGCATTCTTCACTCCCTGATAATGTGCACCATTCCATCCAATATCTTCTATATCCCCTGTAAGAATTACACCAACCTTAAGCATATCCTTTTTTTGATAACCGATTAAATGTATAAATACAAAAATAAATATGAAAAGCAGCACGCCCGATATTAATAATATACATTGACGAATCTTGTTTTTATTCTTCATTAATAACTCCCTCTACATACCAATCAAATTGGTTAAGCATTATATAATCTGTCAGACTTTCATCCTCTTTTACACGTACATTTCCCATATTATCCTTAATGGGTCCGTAAAAAACATCGTAGGTTCCGCTTCTAAGCTTTTCCATCTCCCTGTTAACAATTTCCGCTGTTCCGCTTTTCACATTATCCGTAAACGGAGCCAGAGAAATCATCCCTGTTTCTACACCCTCCCAATAGTGATTGCCTTCTATTTTCCCCTGCAAACACTTTAAAATATTCGGTGTATAAAAGTTTTCCCAATCCCAAACTGCTGCTGTTAAATAAGTTTCCGGATAAAACGAACTGTTATCTACATTATAACCTATGGTTTCAATCCCTTTTTCTTCCGCTATTTCTAATGGTTTCACAGAATCCGTATGCATGGTCAACACATCAATATTATGTGCTTCTAATAATTTATTGGTAGCCTGTTCTGCCGCTCCGTCATCATTCCAAGAGTTCGTCCAGCTTACGTATACCTTTGCCTCGCTATTCACACTTCTAACGCCAAGGGTAAAAGCGTTAATACCTCTGTTGACCTCAGAAATCGGAAAAGCTGCAACATACCCTATCTCATTTGTCTGTGTCTGTAATCCGGCAACAATTCCGGTCAAATAACGTATCTGATACATCCTTCCGAAATAAGTGGTCAAATTCTTACCCTCTCCCACACCGGTTGCATGAAAGAAATAAATATCCGAATACTTCTTGGACATTTGATTGATACACTCGCCAAACTCAAAAGAATTCGCAATAATAATTTCACATCCCGAATCTATAAACCCTTCAATAACTTCCTCGATATTTTCAGTGGTAACATTCTCCTCATATAAAATACTTAAATTCAATTCCTTTGCAGTCTGCTCCAAGCCTTCATAATGAGACTGACTCCAGCTTTGATCATTTATTTTGCCGTTCAAAACCACACCAACTTTTGTGGTTTCCTTGGTGACTTCCGTTTCAGCTTCATATATGTTAATAAAGAATATTCCCGCAATGATTGCAACCACAATAAATGCAGCAATAATATAGATTTTTTTCATAAGTAACCCTTTACTCCCCTAAGCTCTTTTGTTATGATATAAAGTATAACAGATTTATTTTTAATCTACTAGTCTTTATTAATTTTTTAATAAATGCTCTTTATACCAAGGAAGAGGAATCTAACATGGAAAACTGGAACAAACGAACCTATATCTTAACTATTATTGTAACAATTCTCGGGCTTGTGGGAATGATGATTTTTAATCATTATACATTTTATATGAATATAATGAGCAAGATGCAAAATATGGGCGTCGGCAATCTAAGTGTTATCTCTCAAGCAGTCGAAAATAGTCTCTCACAAAATCTTGACTTGGTACAAGCCACAGCCATTACCATGGAATATATGATGGAAAACCGGGCCACCAAAGAGGAATTAGAAGATTTCCTGATATATGAAAGTAATAAATATACAAACGAAATTGACAATAGCTTTTCCGGGATTTACGGCGTATTTAATGGTGAATACATTGACGGCTTAGGGTGGATTCCCGACGAAACTTATATTCCGAGTTCCCGTAGCTGGTATACGGCTGCGCAAGCTGCAAATGGTACACCCACTTTGGTATCACCCTATCTGGATGCCAGAACCAATACCATAATGCTTTCCATCAGTCAGATGCTTTCCGACAAAGAAAGTGTGATTTCCTTAGATATTAATACAGACAATATCCAAAACATTGTTACCACTAACAGTATGAATGAATTGGGTTATATTTTTATTGTAGAAGAAGGCGGACTGGTTATCTCTCACAGCGACATCAACGAAAGAGGTCAAAACTACCTTTTCAATAAACGCATGGGAAATCTCATGAAATCCGTCGTTGCCTCTGAAAGTGCTTATTTTGAAACAGAATTAGACAATGAAGATTACCGGGTTTTTTCCAACAAAATCATGAATAACTGGTATGTAGTTATGGTTTTAGATGAAGATATATTCTTTAAAGATGTAAATGCCAATCTCTTTAAAAATATACTGCTTTACGGGATCATTTCGGCTTTAATATTGTTCTTCTTCATATACACCTTTAAACAAATACGACACTCCATGGAAATGGAACGAACCAGTAATCAAAAGCTGGATGATGCTAATATGAAAATGATTCGTGCACTGGTACGAACCATCGATGCCAAAGACCGATATACGAACGGCCACTCTCTTCGTGTTGCGGACTATGCAGCAAAAATTGCTGAAAAGATGGGCAAAAGTCCTGAGGAACAAAAACAAATCTATTATGCCGGCTTATTGCACGATGTGGGCAAAATACGTGTACCGGAAGATATTATTAACAAACCCGGAAAGCTTACAAACGAAGAATTTGAACAAATCAAAATCCATCCGGTTACCGGCTATCATATTTTGAAGGATATATATGAAGATAAGAGCATGGCTCTGGCTGCCAAATTCCACCACGAACGATATGACGGCAATGGTTATCCCAGCGGTCTAAGCGGAGAAAACATCCCTGAAATAGCCAGAATCATTGGTGTTGCAGATACCTATGATGCTATGGCAAGTAATCGAAGCTATCGTAGAGCCTTGCCTCAGGAAAAAGTCCGCGAAGAAATCGTTAAAGGAATGGGAACACAGTTTGATCCTGCAGTTGCTTCTATCGTATTACAAATGATTGATAATGACCCTGAATACAAATTAAAAGAAAATACGGACCTTATCAAAACCGTTCTGGTGGTAGATGATGACCCGATAAATATTAAAGTCACCAAACTGATTATGGAAAAAGAACCCTACTGTGAAATAGTCAGTGCTACCAGCGGCAAAGAAGCATTAGAATTACTGGATAGAATTTCCGTAGACTTAATTCTCTTGGATGTGGAAATGTCCGATATGAATGGTTTCGAAACTCTTGCTCGTATTCGTCAGAAACACAACACGCCGGTTGTATTTTTAACCGGAAACAAGGATATTCATACCATTCAGGAAGCCAATAAGCTTGGCGTGGATGATTATATCAGCAAGCCCTTTATTCCGCTTACCCTGAAAGAAACCATTCACAGTATTCTGCACACCTAAAAAGTATTTTTTCTTACATAATTTAACCATAATGAAAAACAGGGAGCAAATTACAGCAATGTAATCTGCTCCCTTACTTTATTTACACATTTTCTAATGCAAACAGCTTCTCTTTTCGTTCCAGCATTTCGTCAATCTTCTCGATATACAACGCCACATCCTTTACATTGTCCGCACGTTCAATTCTGCCATCCGGTAATACTACCTTACTGATACTTCCTGCCCCCAAAGCCACAATCGTCTGCTTCTCTTCCATAATCAAAATATTATACAAACCATATTTTCCGGGCTTTGCATAACCTACATTTTCAAAATTGCCGGACATATTTTTCTGGCGGTACAAATAATAGGGCTCCATACCAAGCTTCTTCGCTCCTGCCGCTGCTATTTTCATGGTTTCATCGGTATTACGCAGGGTTTCCACACCATGCTCTATAATCCATTGACTAAGCTTTGATGCTCTTTTAATAGCCAAAGAATGAACGGTCAGGCTATCCGGTGCCAGTTCTACCACTCGGTCAATGGTATTCTGCACATCCTCTTCCTTTTCACCGGGCAGTCCCAATATCAAGTCCATATTGATATTCTCAAAACCAATTTCTCTTGCCAGCTTATATGCCTCCACCACCTGCTCCACCGTATGTCGTCTGCCGATCATCTGCAAAGTCTCCTGCTTCATGGTCTGGGGATTAATGGAGATTCTATCCACCTGATGCTTCTTAAGCACTTCCAACTTCTCCCTGGTAATACTGTCCGCACGGCCCGCTTCCACTGTAAACTCCTTCACGGTAGAAAAATCAAACTTCTGCTTTAAGGCCGTAATGAGTTTGTCCAATTGCTTTGCCTCCAAGGTCGTGGGCGTACCACCGCCAATATATACAGAATCCAGGATTTTATGGGCGTACTTTTTAGAAACGTAATCCATTTCCTTAATTACACAGTCCACATAATCTTCGACCAGCTTACGATAAGCTGCAATGGGATAGCTGGTAAAGGAACAATACAAACAGGTCGTAGGACAAAAAGGAATACCTATGTATAGGCTGTAACCGCCCTCATAGTGAATATCCGAAAGAAGTTCCCTCTCTCTCTTGGCTATATCAATACTCAAATCTATCTTTTCTTCACTGACATAATGTGCCTCTTTTAAAAATGCACTGATTTCCTCATCAGACTTACCTTCTTCCAGCATGCCATAGGCAATCTTCGTAGGACGTATACCGGTAAGATTTCCCCATGGAAGTTCCTTGCCGGTTTCCTTGCACAATACTCTGTACAAGAACTTTTTAAAGCCATCCTTGAAACGCTCCTCTTTCTCAAGATAATTCCACTCATGGAAATCACCTGAACAAGTAACCTTCGCACCCGTTTCTGTTAAATCAATCTCCAAAAGTGCACTACCTGCTTCCGCCAAAACCGCTTCCACCGTTTCTTCCTTCGTATCCAGAGTAATCACCTTCACGGTTTCTTCCGGATAAAATGCCTTTACTAGAGAATGCACGTCATATTCACAATTTGCCAAATTAAGTTTTACTGCTAACATATTTAGTCCTTTTTTACTATGTATTTCTGTCCACAAGAACTCTATATTACCTCTTGTTGAAAACTTTACCATTCATTTCTATGCTTTATACAAACTGCGGCTCTTCAAACCTAATCCCCCGCTCTAGGCAGCGATTAATAAACTCCTTGTAATACTGCGGGAAAATTCCCTCCGTCTCATCATGGGCATGCAACAAAATAAGATGATGATTGTTCTCTGCAAATAAAACTGCCCCTTGGCTTGGATTATCATTATTCATCTTATTCCAAATATATTCCTTTGTAAACGTGGGCTCATGATGAAATCTGTACTCTTCAAAATCAAAGGTCCAAAAAGTATCTATATCCTTGTCCAAACCATGTTCCTTCCACCAGGGATAAGTAATCTGCGTATCATCCACTTTATGAAAACCATTCTCCGCAAAGTACTCCTGCAAAGCATCCTTATTCTCTCCGCCCTTATCTCCGTAAGGAAAACGAAAAGGTCTATACTTACGTTCCACACCTGCATCCGCGTACAGTTTGTTCAATACCTTCTCACACTTTTCAATATCCTTGATAGCCTCTTCCAGTGAAATAGAAGAAAACGCCGGATGTGAATAGCTATGATTTCCCACAATCATACCATTCTTCACGGCATAAAGTGCTTCCTCATAAAAACGTTCCACCCTTGCACCTTCTGCAAACATAATTGCCGGTATGCCCTTTTCCTTCAAATAATCCACAATTGCCGGTGTATTCTTAGACGCTATATCATCGATGGTTAAAATTGCAGTATTCATAGATTATCTCCTGTTTTGTTTTTTAATATAAGCGTATCTCCAACCCTCATTACAGGCTATTTTGCGCAAGTCCTCGGACGCAAGTATTTCTAATATTTTCAAATAATACTAAAAAGCAGAGCTAAAAATCTCAAACTCGCTACGCTCAGACAGGTGAGATTTTTAGCTCTAACATATTATTTGAAAACATAAGAAATACTAAGCATCCTGCGGGAGCATGCAAAATAGCCTGTAATGAGGGCTGGAGTAACCTTAATTTGAAATACGTGTTCTACTCCGCCACAAACGGATTATACTTCTTCTCATAGCCAATGGTGGTTGAGTCACCATGACCCGGATATACCTTGGTTTCATCCGGCAATACAAATAATTTCTCACGGATAGAGCGTACAATACTGCTCATACTTCCGGTGGGGAAGTCTGTACGCCCGGTAGATTCCTGGAATAAGGTATCACCACTAATCAAAATACCGGCCTTCTCACAATAGTAACAGCAGCTTCCGATAGTATGTCCCGGTGTGGCTATTACCCGTAACTTGATATTGTCAAACTCAAGCTCTGCACCATCCGTTACATATTCATCCGGTACAACCGTATATGCTCTTCCCACCATAGCAGAAAGATTATTACTTACATCCTCACATAAGGTCTTTTCCTTATCCAAGGCATAAATCTTAGCACCGGATAATTCTCTAAGTTCATTGGAGCCCCAAATATGATCAAAATGACCATGAGTTAACAAAATCGTTTCCACAGAAAAACCATTTTGGGTCAACTTATCATAAATCAGCTTACCATTATCCGCCGGATCAATCACAATTGCCTTTTTCGTTTCATCCCGAAACAAAAAGTAGCAATTGGTCTGATAAGAGCCTATCATCATTCTTCCAATCTTTACCTCTGACATTATCCCACAGTCCTTTCTATATCCAATACGCTTTCAATACCGCGAATCTTATCAATCACTCGGTTCAACTCATCTTTTCCCGAAATCTCAAAGTTCATCTGCAAGGTGGCAATATCCTGCTTGTTAATTCTGCAATTCATGGACATGATATTAATATTTTTCTCTGTTAAGGCTTTTGAAATATCAGCCAGTAATCCATGACGATTATTTGCATAGATGATTATTTCTGCCACATATTTTTCAAAGCTTGCAGCATCCTCCGGAATCTGCCAATCCGCATCCGTCAATCTTTCTCTGTCATATTCCGGCATATTCATTACATTGACACAGTCTGTTCTGTGAATGGATATACCACGACCTCTGGTTACGTATCCTACAATTTCATCTCCCGGCACCGGTGAACAACATTTTGAAAAACGAACAGACAAATCCGTCATTCCCTTTACTACAATACCACTCTTGGAATGCATCTTTACCGGTCTGCTGGTATTGTTCTCAGAAATGGTTCTCAGAATATCCTCATTGGTCACTTCCTTCTTATTGTCGCGGTCATAGAACTCCTGCATCTTGTTCACAATCTGGCCTTCTTTTAAAGCGCCATGACCAATTGCAGCCAAAACCGCATCCCATTCTTTGAAGCCATACTTGCGCTGAATAGCCTCCATGTACTCCGGCTTCAACAAATTCGAAAGGGTAATCGCTTTATTCTTACAATAAGTAGTCAGCATTTCCTTGCCTTTAACAATATTCTCTTCTTTATACTCCGCCTTAAACCACTGATTAATCTTATTCTTAGCCTGCGTACTCTTTACCAGGTTCAACCAATCACGGCTGGGGCCCTTGGAGTTTGCAGAAGTAATAATCTCAATACGGTCTCCATTCTTAATTACATAATCTATGGTTACCAGTTTATCGTTTGCTCGTGCTCCCACCATCTTGTTTCCTACAGCGGAATGAATGCTGTAGGCAAAGTCAATAGGGGTAGAGCCGGCAGGTAAATTCTTTACTTCTCCCGTAGGGGTAAAGCAATATACATTATCCGAAAACAGATCCAAATCACTCTTTAATAAGTTCATAAACTCTCTGTTATCGGACATATCACGCTGCCATTCCAAAATCTGACGCAACCAGGAAAGTTTTTCCTCTTCCTGTACCTCTGCTTTCTTACCATCAGATGCATCCTTGTACTTCCAATGGGCAGCAATACCATATTCTGCAGCCTTATGCATTTCAATGGTACGAATCTGAATTTCAAAAGGCTGCCCCGTAGTTCCAATCAAAGTGGTATGCAATGACTGGTACATATTGGGCTTGGGCATGGCAATATAATCCTTAATACGACCAGGAATGGGCTTGTAAATTTCATGAATTACACCCAATGCCGAATAACAATCTTTCACGGAATCTACGATAATACGCACAGCAAACAAATCATAAATCTGATCCAGGGTTTTATTCTGGTTCTTCATCTTCTTATAAATGCTGAAGAAATGCTTTACACGACCATCTATCTGCGCCTTAATTCCTGCGGATTTAATATGCTCTGAAACCTCATCTACAATACTCTGAATATATTGTTCTCGCTCACTTTTTCTTGCTGAAATCTTGGTTACCAAATCATAATAAACATCCGGCTCCAAATATTTTAAGGACAAATCATCCAATTCTACCTTGATTTTGGAAATACCCAGTCTCTGTGCAATGGGAGAATAAATTTCCAAAGTTTCTTTTGCTATTCTCTGCTGGCTTTCCGGCTTTTGATATTTTAGTGTGCGCATATTATGCAGACGGTCTGCCAATTTGATAATAATTACACGAATATCCTTTGCCATGGCAAGAAACATTTTTCGTAAGTTTTCTGCCTGCATTTCCAATTTACTGTCTGCCTGGTCCATATTGGAAGAAAGAGGAATCTTCTCCAACTTGGTCACACCATCCACCAACAGTGCTACTTCTTCTCCAAATTCGCGAATTAAATCTGCCTCTGTCATAACCGTATCTTCCACCACATCATGCAAAATACCGGCAACTACAGTTTCCTTATCCATTTCCAGACAAGCAAGAATAATCGCAACATTCAAAGGATGTACAATATAAGGTTCCCCTGATTTACGTACTTGACCTTCATGAGCTGTTTTCGCTATACTGTATGCTTTTTCAATCATGGTTACATCATCACTGGGATGATATTTTTGCACACAACTAATAAGCTCCTGATACAACACCTCGGGAGGTACAAACTCTTTATGCTTTTGAATACTGCCTTCTACAAATAGCAACTCTTTTTCTTCTGTCATACACTCAAAGCCTCTCAAAAAGCTGATTTTTATTTACCCTCATAGCAGATTGCGGATTCCAAACGATACCCTTCCAATCTTTTTCTGCCTTCCAAACCGGCAAGCTCAATCATTACTACGATTCCTACCACTTCTCCGCCAAGAAGCTCAATTAACTTAATCATTGCCTCGGTAGTACCACCGGTAGCAACCAAATCATCTACAATCAAAACCTTTTGGCCGGGTTTAATACTGTCCTTATGCATTTCGATAGTTGCAGTACCATATTCCAAATCATACTCCATTGATACAGTTTCACAAGGAAGCTTACCCTTTTTTCTAATCAGTACAAAGGGTTTTCTGTTATTATATGCAATGGGCATACCAAAAATAAAACCTCTGGACTCCGGACCTACAACCACATCATATTCCAAATCCTTGACCAAATCCTGCATGGTATCAATTGCCAAATGTAAACCATCTGCATCCTGTAATACGCTGGTTACATCACGAAAAATAATACCTTCTTCCGGGAAATCCGGAATACTTCTTACATATTCTTCCAACTTCTTCATATAATTATCCTCCTTGTTTCACACATATTTCATATGTCGCTAAAAAACAATTATAGATAATTATAGTATTATTTCCACGGAAAGTCAAAATATTCTTCGATATTCGCTAAGCCAAATACACTTTTTATATTCAAACTCCTGCTCTTTCCTATGAAAATATCTTTTTTTCTTTTTTACTTCTTCAAGCGCCACCTGTAAATGTACCCGCATTTGCTCCGCATCCTCATATCTTGCCTGCCCTTGTTTCGACAGGCTTCGATTCAGCACTTCCTTTAGGGAAGCAGGGATTTTCTTGTTCTTTTTGTAATACTCTTCCACTTCATAGGGTGGCATGGCCGGATTATGACCTGTTAATAAATACCCTAATAGTTTCCCTGCTGCATATACATCCCAATTAGGCTCCGGTATCATATCCGGCCAAAACTGCTCTGGTGCTGCATACCCATAAGTTCCGACGCGTACAACTCCTTTTGCACTATTTTTCTTAGGACACACCACGCTCCCCATATCAATCAGACGAATCTCTCCACTTATTTCTATAACAATATTAGCCGGTTTTAAATCTCTATAAACCAAAGCCGGAGTCTGCCTATGTAAAAAGGCAAGTCCCCTTAATACCGCCTCCACAATCCATACCGCTTCCGACAATTCAAACACGACACCTGTGTCCAATATTTCTTGTAAATTTCTCCCCTCTATATATTCCATAATCAGATACCCAAAATTACCCTCGCGATAATCATAGATATACGGAAATACCTTGCATTGTATACTTCGCATCAGAGTCGCCTCTTGTCTGATAATTTCCTTTTCTTTACTGATTTTCAGAGCAAATTTATGATTACTGCCCTTATGAATCACTTCATAGACCGCTCCGGTGGCCCCTTGTCCTAACAATTTCCCAACCTGATACTCTTCATAAATCATACCTTCTATTATTTCTTTCAAAATCTTCCTCCTCAAAATTGTCGTATCTGCCCAACACCCAGGGATTAATAAGTTCGAATAAAAACTACTCCGGCTTTTTCCACCCCTCTTATTTCACCTTCTCTCCACAATTCCTTTAGTCGTTTTCTTATACTTTCCTCACTTTGTTTTTTGTCCCCAAACAAAACGTCCAGTATTTCCTCCTTATCAAAAACCTGACAAAAAGAATCCGAGTACAGCAATAATCCAACATTTTTCTGAATTCTTCCTTCCCAAACCAGTTTCTTCTCATCCAAAGAAATCGACTTAACATACGCTTTGTTATATCGACGATTAAACAAAAATAGCCCGGTTTCTCCTCTTCCAAAAATCCAGCACTGGTTATTTTGAATCAAAATCCCCCTATATTGTATCTTGGCAGCACCACTCTTTTGAGCATATCGCCTTAATTCCTGCATGATTTTCTCCAGTTCTTCTTCTAAATCCTTGGTTATCTCTCCTTCCCGTCCCTTCTCCATTAGTTTCTTTAAATACCTCTTATGAAACCACTCTACCAATCGTTCCGTAAAATACCCGCTCTGAGTTGTCGCATCCATTTCTTCGCCCAAGCCTTCACACACGCATGCCAATAAAGTCTCTTTTCTACGCGAAGAAACCTGCTGCAATACCACCGAAATCGGATTTATACCTACAGAACCTCCCTTCTCCCACAAACATTGTGAGTTCATGTTCATAGATACTTTCCTCCTTATGTAATTAATAATTTTGTGAAAATAAAAGATTTTTAGAATTCTTTTTGATTTTCTTTGATGTTTGGGGACCGGTTGCCTCGATACAACCGGTCCAGCCATATTATCCAAATATATTTCTCAAATCATTGAACAGTACAAATACCATGAGGCCCATAAAGAAAAGCAAACCTGCCAAATGTACCATTCCCTCTTTTTCCGGGGGAATGGGTTTCCCTCGGATTACCTCAATAAACATAAATACCAGACGACCGCCATCCAATGCCGGAATAGGTAGTAAATTAAGCAGTCCCAGATTCACAGTTAATAGCAACGTAATATTTAACATATTAATAAAAACCGTTACGCCACCATATTCTTTGGTTGCTTCATAGGTTTTTCCAACCACATTCACTGCAATACCTACCGGTCCGGCCACTTCATCACTTTTAACCTGCCCTTTTACAAGTAATTTTAAGCTCTCAACCGTTTGTTGTACGCAGAAGCGGATTTCGTACCACCCATACTTTAATCTTGCAATACCGGTATCCTCCACTGCCGCTGCACAATATACTCCAATGAGATATCTGCCTTCCGTAGCATCATATTGAGGGGTAAGCTTAGTTTCCATGAGCTGTCCGTTACGTTCAAACTGCACATTAGCGGTGGCACCGCCATTAACACGATTAAACAAGGCCAGTTCGTCAAACAAATATACCTTTTTACCGTTTAATGCTACAATTCTGTCTCCATCCTGAAGTCCGGCCTCCATGGCTGCGCCATCCTCGGTCACCCTTACAACCGGCAAGGTTATCTGCATTAAAGAGACCATAATCATAGCAACAATCACACCCAGTATAAAGTTAAAAAACGGTCCGGCAAATACTGTTGCAATCCTAGCCCACACATTTGCCTTATTAAAGGAACCCTCACTTTCTTCTCCTTCCTGGGTATTCAAACCATCTTCTCCTTCAAACATACAGGCACCGCCTATAGGCAGTAATTTCAAAGCATATTGGGTGTCGCCCTTCTGAAAGGCAATTAAAGTAGGCCCCATTCCCACGGAAAACTCTACTACATGGATTCCATTCATCTTTGCCACTATAAAATGACCAAACTCATGGGCAACCACCACCACACCGAATATCAGCAAAAATAAAATTAAAGTCACTTGTTACGTCTCACTTTCTACCACAACACTTTACTTTTTTATAATCCACGAACGCGGAATACTATACTATTAGCATACCCAACCGGCAATTCGTTCATACACTTCTCTTTCCGTTTCAAGAATCTGTTCCACGTTTGGATTCTCTATTGGGGTATGACTCTCCATGGATTTCTGAATCAACTCCGGTATCTGCAAATAACCAATTTTACGTTCTAAAAACAGAGCTACTGCCTTTTCATTCGCCGCATTATATACCGTAGGAACACTTCCTCCCGCATTTAAGGCCTCATATGCCAGCTTCAAACCATAAAAGGTCTCCGTATCCGGCTTTTCAAAGGTCATATTTTGCAACTCAAAGAAGTCCAGCTTTTTCTCATGCATAGGCTTACGGTCCGGATAAAATAAAGCATACTGAATAGGAAGTTTCATATCCGGAATACCCAACTGTGCAATTACCGCACCATCCACATATTCCACCATGGAGTGAATAATACTCTGGGGATGCACTACCACCTGAATCTGCTCCGGTTCTACTCCAAACAGCCATTTAGCCTCCATAACCTCCAAGCCCTTATTCACAAGCGTAGAGGAATCAATGGTTATTTTCCTGCCCATTGCCCAATTCGGATGTTTCAAGGCATCTTCTACCTGAATATTAGTAAGCGCTTCCCTGCCTCTGCCTCGGAAAGGCCCACCGGAAGCAGTAAGTAAAATCTTCTGTATTCTGCCTCCCGGTTCTCCGTTTAAAGACTGAAAAATGGCACTATGCTCACTATCCACCGGCAAAATGGATACTCCGTGTTCTTTTGCAAGCGGCATAATAATATGACCGGCACAAACCAGGGTTTCCTTATTTGCCAAGGCAATGTTCTTGCCTGCTTTTATGGCCTCTATAGTAGGTCTAATTCCTATCATCCCTACAATTGCGGTAACCAGTGTATCCACTTCCTCCATAACCGCGATTTCTAAAAGCCCTTCCATACCGCAAAGGACTTTTACATCCAAATCCTTCACACGTATCTTTAACGCTTCAGCCGCCTTCTCACTCCACATGGCAACCAGTTTGGGTGAAAACTCCCGTATTTGTGCCTCTATCAGCTCTACATTACTTCCTGCCGCCAAAGCAAGTACTTCTAAATCTTCTTTATTATTTCTCACAATATCCAGGGTTTGGGTACCGATAGAACCGGTAGAACCCAGTACTGCTATTCTTTTCATTCTACTCATACTCCGTAATTAAGGTTTGTAAACTATAATCCCAACAAAAATACTGACAAAAAATAAATCATGGGCGCTGTAACAATCACACTGTCAAACCGGTCCATAATTCCTCCATGTCCCGGAATTAAATGCCCATAATCCTTAATATTGTGATTTCTTTTGATAGCAGACGCCGCCAAATCACCCACCATGGACATTACCGCACCTGCCACACTAATAAATGCCACCATCGGAATCACATAAGGCGCATCCATTACCTTTGACATGAACAAATATGCATATAACGCACCTACAATCGCAGAACCGATCACACCACCTATACATCCTTCTAAAGACTTTTTAGGGCTCAGTACGGGGAATATACGTTTCTTCCCAATGGTTACCCCTACAAAATACGCACAGGTATCACACACCCAGGAACTGATTAATATAAGCCATACAAGGTATGCGCCATGCTCTATGCTTCTGGTTAAATAGATAAATGATAACATTACCGGTGCATAAAGAAAGGAAAATACCGTTGCTACCACCTGAGAAGCATCGTATTTGGGGAAACGAAATACATAAAAGAACATGGATGCCATAAACACAAAAACAATCCCCATAAGTCTTGTTGTATCATTTCCAAAATAAACTGTAAGATAATAAATCACTACACCCGCAAGTCCTACAATTTCCAACGCATTGAAACCCTTGCCCTCTTTATTACACCCTAATGCTTTGGTTAATTCCCGAAAGGCCACTAGAGAAACCAAAAGCAAAGTGACTGCTAGCAGAGGACCGCCAATAAACATAGTAACAAGTGCTATTACCACCAGAACTACACCACTAATACACCTGGTTAACATCTTAATCCTCCTTCACAAGTCCAAACTTTCTGTTTCTATGATTATATGCTTCCACAGCCTTGACCAATTCCTCTTTCGAAAAATCCGGCCATGCCACAGGCGTAAAATAAAACTCTGTATAAGCCAATTGCCACAAAAGGAAATTAGAAACTCTTTGTTCATTACAAGTACGAATTAACAAGTCTGGCTCCGGTAACCCTTTAGTATCCAAATAATTACCTATTAATTCCTCTGTGATGTCGCTTTCTTCCAATTCGCCTGCCTTTACATCCCTGGCAATACTACGCATAGCACGTGTCATCTCATCGCGACTACCGTAATTAATGGCAATCTGAAAATGCAGACCATCATTATTCTTTGTCGCCTCTTCGAGCTCTGCAATACGGGCACGAATATCCTCATCCAAACCGGTCTTATCACCAATTACCCGCACGCACATACGATTCTTTGCTGCTGTTTTTAAGCAGGTTTTCATATAATCCCGAAGGAGCTTCATCAATGCTTCCACTTCATCCTTGGGACGATTCCAATTCTCCGTGGAAAAAGCATATACAGTAAGATACTGTATGCCCATGCGATAAGCTTCTTCGCAAATCACTTCCACAGTCTTTGCCCCCTGTATATGTCCATATTTTCTTGGCATTCCTTTTGCTTTTGCCCAACGACCGTTCCCATCCAAAATAATGGCAACATGATTGGGTATTTTTAATGTTTCGTCCATTGAAAGCTTCCTTCCTATTTGTTACATCTTTTATTAAACACAAGAAAAGGCGGTAGAACAACCGCCTCTTCGTATATTTAATCCCAGTAAATCTTATACGGTCATAATTTCCTTTGACTTAGCTTCCATCAATACATCAATTTCCTTAACAAACTTGTCTGTTAATTTCTGAAGCTGGTCCTCTAACTGTTTTACTTCATCCTCTGAAACTTCTGAAGCTTTACCTAATTTCTTAAGTGCATCATTACCGTCACGTCTGATATTACGAACTGCAACCTTAGCTTCCTCTGCTTTTTTCTTAACATCCTTAGCCAATTCTTTTCTGCGATCCTCGGTAAGTTCCGGGAATACCAAACGAATTACACTACCATCATTAGAAGGATTAATACCGATATCAGAGGTCATAATTGCTTTCTCGATTTCTTTAATTAAGGATTTCTCCCAAGGTGCAATCTGGATAATTCTTGCTTCGGGAACGGTAACATTACCCACCTGCTGAATAGGGGTAGGTGTACCATAATAATTTACACGTAATTTATCCAGTACATGCGGATTTGCACGTCCTGCTCTGATGCCCATATAGTCTGCCTCTAAAAACTCATATGCCTTCTTCATTTTATCTTCGTATTGCTGTAATCTTGCGTCCATTGTCGTTCCTCCTTGTTTTTGCTATATTTACACGGTAACCTTTGTTCCGTTAAATTTTCCCTTCATGGTATTTACAATACTGTTTTCCTCATTTAAGCCAAATACCCACATAGGCATTTTATTATCTCTTGCCAAAATAGATGCGGTCATATCCACTACCTGAAGATTCTGCTCTACAACTTCTTCAATAGAAATCTCATCATACTTTTTCGCATCAGGATTCTTCTCCGGATCCGAATCGTATACACCATCCACCGCCTTTGCCAAAAGAATAACTTCTGCATCAATTTCAATGGCACGAAGTACCACGCCGGTATCCGTAGAGAAATAAGGATGACCGGTACCGCCTGCAAAGAATACTACCATACCCTTTTCAAAATACTTATTTGCTCTATCTTTTGAGAATAATTTGGTAAAAGAACCACACTCAAAAGGTGTTAAAATATTGGTCTGCATACCTACGGAGCGGAAAATCTCTGATACATAGATACAATTCATAACCGTTGCCAGCATACCAATCTGATCCGCCTTGGTTCTGTCAATATTCTTGCTGGTACGTCCTCTCCAAAAGTTACCGCCTCCGATAACAATACCCACTTGAATACCATCGTCTACCAACTGCTTCACCTGCATTGCAACGCCTCTTACGGTATCTTCATCAAAGCCCGTCTTTTTCTCGCCGGCCAAAGCTTCACCGCTTAGTTTTAACATAATTCTTTTCATGTTCTACTCTCCTGTTGTTTCTTCTATGGTTAATTCTGCTGAAATATCTGTTGTATTCACTGCAGAAGCATCCGTTTCTTCCTGATTTTGACTTTCTTCAACGTTTATATCTTTTTCAACAACCACATGATGAACCGGCTTGGTATCCTCGGATAAGGGTAGAATTGCCGTTTCCTCCATAGCCAAAATCGTTTCAATAATCTCCGGCAATGCTTCCACCGTCTCTGTTTTAGAAGAAGCATCATGTAATAAAATAATAGATGTACCGTAATTCTGTATGCTTTCCGTACAATTCTTTACAATTTCTTCTCTGGGTAACTTCCTACTACTACCATCACCGGAGATAATATTCCAATCATAATATTCAACTCCTTGTTCATTCAAGAACGTAATACATTCCCGAATATCGATAAAACTTGCTGTATTGGAACTTCCACCGGGGAATCTGTAAAACATACAATCCGCACCAATTGTATCCAAAAGATACTGTTTTGCCTTCCAAAAGTCTGCTTTAAATCCATCTAGTGATCCGTAAATCTCCGAATAAACATGAGAGTAAGAATGCATCCCTATGGTATGACCTCTCTCATAAATCATGCGTAAACGTTCCTTGGAAGTCTCATCTTCCTTTCCCAATACAAAAAAGGTTGCTTTAACCTGATATTGATCCAAAATGTCTAAAATAGCCTCTGTGTTAGCGCTTGGACCATCGTCAAAGGTAAGATAAACCTTGTGCTTAGCCTGTGCCAATTCAGAAATATCCATGGATTGATTATTCTCCGTAACAGCAGAATTTTCCGCCGTTTCCTCATTAGACGAAGAAACAGGCGGTGATTCTGCAATACTGTTTTCTATCTTGCCCTGTTCATAACCATCCAATGTAAGCTTATGCCCTTCCACCTGGTCCTTTAATCTATTTAATTCTCTTTCTAACTCATTTATTCTAATACAAAAGACAAATGATACAGCTATAATCACTAACAGCCAAATATAATTCTTATTTAGCTTGCCGTTTTCATTCCCCTCTTGCTCCGGAAACTTTTCCTGTTCCATTATATCATATTGACCTTTCATATAAAAGAGATAATTTACACGGACCCGGTATACAAACAAATTTATACACCAAAATCTTTATTTCTTAGCTTTGTTTTACAAATCTGCTTATATTTGGACATAATCTGTGTATTAAAAAACATATCTACATTTAATACATTTCTCATGCAATACCAAACCTCTTCCGGAACATCCATGTATTGATAAACATTCGTATCTCCGTAAAACTGAATTTCCAACACCATCCTTACAGGATAGTATTGCGCCGACTTAATGTTTTGTGCTGAAATCTTTGGTGACATCGTTTTTCCTCCTTGTTTAATATATATTATCGCTTCCAACGCTCCAATCATTTTCACAAGGATAGGACCTACCTATTTAGGTCTATAATAACCTCTGACCATTAATATTCAGCCAAAAATCCAGCCCTAATTTTTCTGCCGCTTTCCTGCACAGAATCATTCGATTTAAAAATATTTCAAAGTAGTCCATCACCGTACACATCTTCGTTTCAATGGTCAAATTTAAAACAATATGTGAACCCTTAACAACCTCAACCGTACTTTCCTTTACAGAATAATTTACTCTGTCATGTATATCAAACTGTGCAAAGTCCTGATTACGTACTCTGGTATAACGCACATCTGTCTTATCAGCCAAAATAAGTGCTGCCGCTACTGCATTTACAGGATATGCTGTAGATTCGTCATGATTTCCTATAGCTGTCACAATCGTGGCAATATCCTCCGGATCAGCCCCCATATTATCTAAAATACGAAAAGCCATAACCGCTCCGGACTGTGCATGCTCCACTCTGTTTACCACATTTCCGATATCATGAAGATAGCCTGCCATTTTTGCCAGTTCTGCCTGTCTTTCATCATATCCCAAAGTTAATAAAATATCACTGGCAAGCGTTGCCACTTTTGTAACATGTGCAAAACTATGCTCAGTATAACCAAGTGCAGTCAGTGATTCATCTGCCTTTCTAATATATGTGCTAATTGCTTCATTATTTTTTAAATCTTCATATGTTATCTTCATAATATTCTCCACTTATAAATAATCTACATTATTGTTCTTATACATTTTACCATACAATATTATTAGCATTCAACCAATTTATAAGTTTTTAATAAAACAATACAAAAAACAACCCGGGAATTGCTTCCCGGGTTAAAATCATATTTCTGAAAATTAGTTTCCAGCCATCTGAGCTGCAACTTCTGCTGCGAAATCTTCGCTCTTCTTTTCCATACCTTCGCCAACTTCAAAACGAACAACTTTCTTGATAACGATAGCACTGTTTACAGACTTAAGGTATGCAGCAACAGTCTGCTTTCCATCTTCTGCCTTAACATAGGTCTGGTCTAACAAGCAGATTTCCTTTAACTGCTTAGATACACGACCTTCAACTGCGCCGGCAAACATCTTTTCAGCAGTAATATTAGCCTTGTCAGCCATAGCCAAACCTGCAAGTGCAGTCTTAGCTTCATTAGAAAGGAAGTTGAATAAGAAGTTCATATTGCTCTTCTTCTCTTCGTAAATAGCGATATCCTCATCACTCCAAACCTTCTCTGAACAAGCCTTGCTAATCAAAGCGTTTAAGATAGGCTTAGGAAGAGATGCGGGATCATTAAGAGATGCATCTACAATGATATCTCTCATCTTGTCGATTTCTTCAGCTGAGATATCCTCTCTGCTGATGTACTGAGGATTCATAGCCGCAATCTGCATAGCTACATTAGTAAGCGCTTCCTTAACGTCAGCTGCACCGTCAGCTGCTACGAGTACACCAATCTTGCCACCAGCATGAATGTAGCTTGCTACACACTCACCAGCAACCTTTTCAAATCTACGTACAGATAATTTCTCTCCGATAGTAGCAGTCTTCTCGATTAACACATCCTTAAGACCATTCATTTCAAGAAGTGCTTCAATATCTTCACCATTCTTACCACCATTTAAGCCGGAAGCAAGAGCATTATCAGCTACTAACTGTACGAACTCCTGGAAAGTTTCATTCTTAGCAACGAAGTCGGTCTCAGAGTTAACTTCTGCTACATCTGCCTCGTTTCCATTTACTGCAACACGAGCAATACCTTCTGCTGCAATTCTGGAAGCCTTCTTCTCCATCTTAGCTGCGCCGCTCTTCTTTAAGAACTCAACAGCTGCATCCATATTACCATCACACTCATTAAGAGCTTTCTTACAATCCATCATACCTGCGCCGGTCATTTCACGCAGTTCTTTTACCATAGCTGCTGTAATTGCTGCCATAATCATTTCCTCCATTTATAGAATCAAATTAACAGGTATCTAATTATTCTGCATCTGCAACTTCTTCGATATCAGTTGCTTCTACTTCAACATCTGCTTCAGTGTAAACTGCTTCACCCTGATTTGCTTCGATAACAGCATCTGCCATCTTAGCTACGATCAACTTAACCGCTCTGATAGCGTCATCGTTACCGGGAATGATGTAATCTAATTCTTCAGGGTCACAGTTGGTATCACCAATACCGAACAAGGTGATTCCCAAAGAATGTGCTTCCTGTACACAGATTTTTTCCTTCTTAGGATCTACTACGAAAATAGCATCGGGAACTCTGGTCATGTTCTTGATACCGCCAAGGTTCTTCTCAAGCTTTTCCCATTCTTTCTTTAATTCGATAACTTCCTTCTTGGGAAGCACATCGAAAGTACCGTCCTGAGACATCTCTTCAATCTTCTGAAGTCTTGCAATACGAGACTGAATGGTCTTGAAGTTGGTAAGCATACCACCCAACCATCTCTCGTTTACATAGTACATACCACATCTCTCAGCTTCTGTCTTAACAGCGTCCTGAGCCTGCTTCTTGGTACCTACAAAAAGAATTGTACCACCCTGTGCTGCAATTTCAGAAATTGCGTTGTACGCTTCGTCAACCTTACCTACAGACTTCTGTAAGTCGATAATGTGAATACCGTTTCTCTCGGTGAAGATATAAGGAGCCATCTTAGGGTTCCATCTTCTGGTCTGATGTCCGAAATGAACACCTGCTTCTAATAACTGCTTCATTGAAATAACGCTCATGATATTACCTCCATTTGGTTTAATCGGTTCCGTTTCCCGGTAACCGTCGTCCGTATTCCTTTTCTGCCGGACTTGCGTTTTAGACCGGTTAGCTCCGATGCTCATCCTAAAAAACCAATGAAATTTCTTCGGAAATTTCCCAAGAAACTTCCATAGGAGTTTCTTTTAGACACCAACATCAAATCAGAATACGTGTTTTATAGTTTCAACTACAAAATAGTAGCACAAACAATAAAAACTTGCAAGAAAAATTTTGCAAGTTTTCATAATTTTGCATATTTATTTTTTATCTGGCTATTTTCTTTGCAATTTCTTCATAAGTAGCATTTTTTGAAATCTCGAAAGTACCGGTGCGAATCGTCTTGTCATATCCGTTTTGGCAAAGGTATGTATCAAAATCAGACGCACTCTCTACTACTCCGGCTTCATACAAAGCTTCACTGATGCTCCAGGAGGTTTCTCCGCTTACTATCGTTAATGTAATAACTGCAGATTGGTCTAAAGGTTCTTCGGGTGCTTCCGTTACTGTCACCGGCGGTTCTGCGGTAGGTGTTTCCGTAGGGTTCGCAGTCGGTTCCGTAATTGGTTCTTTTGTCGGCTCTGCTTCCGGTTCCACAGTCACTGTTGGCTCTTTTGTAGGCTTTGCCACTTCTGAAACTTCCGGCTCCGGAGTGGAAATATCTGAAAGCACCTTTTGTTCCACCATTCCCAATTCAACGGCACGTGCTTTAATTTCTTCATCTGTTAGGTTATCTTGATTTCGTGCCGACAAGCTCATCAGCAATGCTGTAACCACAATTCCAATACCTAAACCACGTAAATAATACTTCAAATTCATACCATCTATCCTTTAAACAAATCAATTACCAACGATACTTCACCAACGCCAAGCCCCAACTCCTTTGCAATTTCAAGCTTCGACTTGCCTAATTTATGTAATGCCAGAATCTTCTCATTATTATTGGCGCCTTCTTCAAGGATTACTTTCTCTTCAGGCACCATCGTTTCTTCTACAAAAGCAATTTTCTCCGGTTGTAATGGTTGAAAAACCGGAAACACCTTCTCTGCATTACGAGTAGCTTCCTTTACTTCTTGACTTGCTCGTTGTGCTTCCTGAGTAATATTTTTCGCTTCCTTGGCTGTTTTTTCCACTTCGGAAGCAGTATTCTTCAGACTTGTATGCTTGTCATTCAACATATCATACAAAAACATTACTTCCTGATGATTCTTATTAATTTCAGCCAATACGGTGTCTGAATACTCATTAACTGCCATAATCTTTTCATTGGATATCCGCTCCAAAGAACGTTCGGTTTTTTCCATGGCATAATCCACAGCTTCTTCTACCGTATCATCCACTCTGCTCTTGATCGCTTCCAATTCATCAGCCACAAGGCTTCGTATTTCTTCTTTTGTCAATTCCTCATTGATAACAGGTTTCTCACCTTTCCCTGACGGCAAAAAAAAGCTTACAACAAAAACCGCCAGACCTACAATCAATAAAATTATTTCCATAATACCCATTACAAATACCTCTATACTTTTACGTCAAAGCCCTGTTGTTTCTTTACTACAACCTGTTCCGTGGGTTGCCTGCGACGTCCTTTTCCTCCGTCACCGGCATACTCGTTATTCCCTTTGTCCCTAGCATCAAAACGCTTCTGTTGCCACTGTGCTTCTTCCGTTTGAAGCACTTGCTTGGCACGATTTTGTATTTCTTTACCGCTTTGCTGGTGCATATTCATCTGCGCCAATGCGGCACGATTATCTTCAAACTGCTTTATGGTAGAAAAATCCTGTGTTCTTGCAATTGTTGCAATTTCCATTGACGCCATAAACTCTCCACCTTTCCCTTAAAGACCAACTGCTTTAATATTTCCTCTTACCTTTTCAAACTTACAAAAACTGGTATTACTTTGTACCACCATAGACAAATCACCAATAATGATTTTCGTTCCCACATAAGCCTGACCGGTAACCTTCACATAAGCCTGTCCCTGAATCTCCATGTCCGCCTGTAATTTCTCTATTTTTTCAGTACAAGCCTCTAATTCTTTTTTCTTGGTCTCGGTTAACAATGCCAACTGCTTAATGTATTCCAGCTGCTCCTTATTTAAGGTCATTCCCTTCGCTCTCTTTTGTGCATAACTGGCCAGAATAGTCTGTGTACTACGAACGATTTTCTGTAATTCAGCAATATCTTTTTGTGTTTTTTGATATTCTTCCTTTGCTTTAGGATCTGCACCTACCTCTACAATCGTAGTTGCCCCCATGGTTGAACCCAAAGTCTTCACTGTCAAACTCTCTGTTGCAGCCACATGACCACCTGTAATAAATCCACGTTTTCCATTTACTTCCACATACTTTCCGGATCTTACATTACTGTGCAAGATAGACTCTGTCTGCACATAACCATCTGCCTCCACGGTAGCATTCTCCAAAAACTTAGCAATAATATTACCATTTGCAGACAAAATTCCTTTACTCATTCCATTCATACCACGGGTAATAATGATATTTCCACCTGCAATAATAGTAGCTCCCTCTACCACACCACTAACCACAACATTGCCCTTTGCCTTCACAGTAAAATTCGAAAGCACATTGCCATTAATCTGGACACTGCCTTCATAATCAATATTACCAGTGCTGTTATCTACATTTTCTACTTCATACACGTCTGAAACAAATACCATACCATCCACAAGAGAAACATGTCCGTTTACCTTTGCGAATAATTGTAATTTATCCTCTGAAGCCTCACAATTTCTATTGTACCTGAAATAAGTTGCCTTAACCGGCGGTGCCTCTAATATCTCACCCTTTACGTTCCTACCGCTCTCACCCTTTACCTCCGGTGTTATTTGCGCCAACAGCATATTCTCTGTACAGTTATTTATTGCATTCAAATTAAAGAAATCTACACTTCCGTCTTCACGAACCGTAGGCTTCGCATGAATATCCGTATTGAAATAATAATCTATTTTTGCATCCTTACCATATACAATTTCTTTTCCCTTAGCTGCAATAATATCCTTACAATACTCTCTGCTTGCAAAAAACTGTTGAAGATTTTCTGTCTGCACACCAAAGGTAACATCACGGAAACGCAAATCACGTACCATTTCCTCCACACTTAACAGCTTAAAATTCTTACCGGCAGGTGGATAAAACCTTAGAATTGCAGTCATCTTATCTTCACTGATACTCAATTTATAACTTTCCGAAATCATCGGGCAGGAACCGGTTCCTAAAAACACAGTTTCTTTCACTCCTGCATCAATCTTCTCCTTCAACACAGAAAGGTCATAGATCAAATTGTTTTTTTCCAAATAATCCACGACCTCTGCAATCATTATTTTCGCTCCGCCATCCTCCGGCGGAATCAATTGTACTCCAAATCCCTGTTCTAACTCCACTAACCTAAAATAACCGTTTCTCATATGCCCCTCCATACTAGCGGTCACTTAATATGCCCATATAGGCCCCCATTTTACCTTTCATCTTCTGCAGTGCACGTGTATGCAACTGCGAGATTCTAGACTCTGAAACCTCCAACACATTACTGATTTCTTTCAATGTCAACTCTTCATAATAATATAAGGTAATAACTTTACATTCTTTTTCTGTTAATACCTCCAAAGCTTCCTTTAACACTTTGGTTAACTCTTCCTTTTCAACACGTTCTTCCGGACTTTCAAAGCGTGCAGTGGTATGATGACTGTAGTCCTGAGACACATCTGCTCCCTGCTCTACATATTCATTCAAGGATACTAAGCCGGTAATTTTCATCTGGGACTGCCATTCCAAAAACTCTTCTTCAGAAATTCCCAATTTCTGTGCAACCATATCATCCGTTGCATTTTTGCCGGTTTCCATCTCTATTTCTTTGATAACAGCATCAATCTTCTTTTGCTTCTGTCTAATAGTTCTGGGAATCCAGTCCATTTTACGAATCTGGTCCAATATAGCACCACGAATTCTTAAACTGGCATAGGTCTCAAATTTAACCTCTTTCATAGCATCAAACTTATCAATAGCATCTATTAATCCGAAGATACCATAGCTTACCAAGTCTTCATATTCCACATTATATCCCAAATACATGCTAAGTCTTCCTGCTACCGTTTTAACAAGAGGTGCATATTCTAAAATAATCTTTTCTCTGCATTCAGGCGTTTTTTTCTGCATATATTCGTCCCAAAGTTTTTTTCTACTTGTTTCGTCCATATAGATAACCCGCCTTTCTTTAGAATTTTATTTGTGCCGACAATTACTTTTCTACGTGTTTTGCTCTTCGGCTTCTCTGGCTCTTTCTGCTTCTTCCGCTTCTCTTTCTTTCCGGTTCTGCTTATCAAAACAATTTATAGTATATTGAAGTAAGCTTCCCAAGGTTCCGAAAATCAGTAATACAATTAACAATATTACCAACTTCTCCGTAACAGAATATCCATGAATCCATGTTGCAACACAAGTTATAGCACCCGCAATCAACATAAACAAAACCGGTAACATTTTCCGATTCATAGCGACTGCCTCCCTCATATGATTTTTGTACTTTTACCCACAGAACGAATATGAAAGTCTCCTGTTTCCGGAAAATAAGTAACGGTTCTACCATAATTCTCTCCGGTATCCTGTGCTAAAAGTTTAATATTAAGCTCTTCTAATTTACGTATAGTGGCTGACACATTACGGTCGCCGATTTTCATTACGTCATTTCGACTTTGCACTTGAAACATAGTAGCACCACCGGCAATCTTTGCAACAAGTCTTGCTCTATTTGCCCCCATTGCTTCCAGTTTTTTGACCAACTCAACAATTCCGGTATCAGCAAATTTTTCTACTGTGATATTACTGGTGTGCATGGCTTTACTGTCAGGCAACATAATATGTACTAATCCACCAATTTTTAATACCGGATCCCTCATTGCAATTCCCACGCAGGAACCAAGCCCAAGCGTAATAACTCCGTCCGGGGCTTTACAGGTTTTCAAGTCGGCCATACCCACTTTAATAATTTCTCCCATGGTTACGTCCTTCCCGCTAACTACAGCATTCCCAACGACGTCAATATTTTCTTATAAGATTCCATATCCGGTATCAACACAAAATAACCATCAATCTCCACTTCATCATAAAACTGGGATTGAATTAATAATATTTTATCACCTAACGCACCAAACTCAATTGCAGGAACACTCAAAATCGCCCCTGCCATATCAATGGATATACTTGGTGGTGTAGGATAAATTTTTAAATTTGTCAGCATGGACAGCGAGTTTAAATAAGCACCGGTAATAATATTACTTACTTCCTGCAACGCAGACATTTCCATTTCATCAAAAATTTCTGCACCGGAAGAATATCCCATCATTATCTTCTTAACCAAAGACTTTGCAGCCTCCAGCTCGATTAAAAACATAATACTTCCGGTAATATCTCCTTCCACACCAAGAAAAACGCCTGCCATTAATTGTTCTTCACTACCAACCATGGCACCCATGTCTCGCAATTCCAACAATTTCACTTGGGGAACCTTCATATCAACCTTACACTGAAGCATCTGTGATAATGCAGTCATAGCATTACCGGCACCTATGTTACCAATTTCCTTCAATACGTCAATATATGCTTCTGACATCTGTTCCAAACTCAACTCTGCCATGTTCCCTCACCTCAAACCAGCTTATGCGTTTTCCTTTTCCTGCATTACTAAATTGAAATCCAACAAGGAAATCAATTCATTGCCATTTTTTCCGATACCACTGATAAAAATTTCTGTTTCATCATTCATATCATAAGAAACTTTTTCTACCAATGTATTGTCAATGGTAACAACTTCTACAACTTCATCTACCAAGATACCAATGGTCCCATACTGTTCCAGCTTCAAGATAATGATTCTGGTGGCTTTTGTAATCTCATCTTCCGGCAAATGCATCTTAATACGGATACTCATTACCGGTACTACTTCACCACGAAGATTAATTACGCCTTTAATATACTCCTGTACCTTAGGAACTCTGGTAACGGTCTGCATTCTTACAATATTATCAATGTGTTTAATATCCACACCAAACTTTTCATTTCCTAATCGAATGACAACATACTGAGTGGTGTCTCGTTCAACTACTTTTGTTTCTTCCATATGCCCGGCTCCTTCCTATTAGAACAATGCATTTGCATCGAGAATCAGTGCGATTTCACCATCACCAAGGATTGTTGCACCACTGATAAACTTGCTTTGCTTAATATATTTGCCAAGTGACTTAATAACAATTTCAAGCTGACCGATCATTTCATCAACAACCAAACCTGCCAGTCTGTCACCCTTCTTCACAATAACAACTACCATGTTATCATCCGGAGACTTCTTACTGGGTGCATCCAAAATATTGGAAAGACGAATCAATGGAACTACATTTCCTCTCAAGTGAATCACTTCTTTATTCTGGATAATCTGAATTTCCTTCGGTGAAATATCTTCAATGGTCTGAATGGAGCCTAATGCAATAGCATATTTCTCTCCGCCAACGCCTACCATCAATGCCTGAATGATTGCCAAGGTAAGCGGTAAGCGAATGGTCCATGTACTGCCAACACCAAGCTTACTGCTAACTTCCACGTCACCGCTTAAGGATTCAATCTTAGATTTAACTACGTCCAAACCTACACCACGTCCGGAAACATCCGTAACCGCTTTTGCAGTAGAGAAACTGGGAAGGAATAAAAGATTAATAATATCTTTATCCTCCATATTTGCAGCCTGCTCAGGAGTAATACTACCACGTTCAATCGCCTTAGCGCGAACCTTTTCTACATCAATACCATTACCATCATCTCTCACTTCGATAATAACGTTATTACCATCCTGATATGCATCCAGGAAAATAGAACCAACTTCCGGTTTGCCTCTCTGGGCACGCACTTCAGCACTTTCCAAACCATGGTCAGCAGAGTTACGCAATAAATGCATCAAAGGATCACCAATTTCATCAACTACCGTACGGTCTAACTCTGTTGATTCACCGGTCATGTACAATTCCATCTTCTTATCTAATTTCTTAGATAAATCACGAATCATACGAGGGAATTTACTAACTACGCTTTCAATAGGTACCATTCGTACCTTCATAACGGATTCATGTAAGTTTGTGGTTACACGCTCCAAATACTCAATATTTTCATTAAAGACTGTATTTTCCATCTGTTCCTGTGCTGAAGAAGATATCAAGGAGTTCTTGGCAATAATCAACTCACTTACCAGATTCATTAATACATCTAATTTTTCAATATCTACACGGACAGTTCTGTTTACCACAGGCTTGTTAGCAGTCTTTTTCTCCTGCTTCTGTGCGGGCTGGTTGCCTTCTCCGGCAGTTTTACTTGCCTCAGCCGCAGCGTTTTGTTTCTCAACAACCTCTCCGGCATATCCGCCCCCCTGCTTCTTCATCTTGCTTAGATCAATCACATCTCCCTTAACCTCTGCAATCTCAGAAACATAAGCCGCTGCTGAAGTCACAGCATTTAATTCATTATCAGAAATAACAATCAAGCTAAAATCAATATCAAAACGCTCGTCCTCAATATCCTGAACCGGAGGATTTGAAACAATAATTTCTGCTTTTTCTTCTACGGCTTTGAACACCAAAAATGCACGTGCAGCCTTTAACAAACAAGACTCCTGCACGGTCACAGTCATACCATATACTTTTTTACCCATCTTCTGAGCTTCACCCAAAACATGAATCTGGGTACTGTCTAATGCAATATCAAGCCACTTCTTGCCATCATTACTTTCTTCCTGCTTAGGTGCCGCAGGAGCTTCCTTAGCCGGTGCCGGCTTCGCCGACACTGCGCCCTTATTCTGCATAATAGCATTCAGCTGCTGAATCAAATCTTCATTATCATTGGTTCCCTCATCTGCTGATTCCTTAATATTTCCCAAATATTCTTCTAACGCATCAAGACATTGGAACAAAACGTCAATCATGCCGGGATCAACCTTTATCTGTCCATTACGAACTTCAGAGAATACGTTCTCCATATCATGCGTAAGATTCTGCATTCTCTTATAGCCCATGGTACCGGACATACCCTTTAAAGAGTGTGCCGCACGGAAAATTTCATTAATTGTATTAGTATCTTCCGGTTCTGATTCCAAATTAAGAATCTGTGTGTTCAAATTTTGTAAGTGCTCACTTGATTCATCAATAAAAATCTCTAAATATTGGCTGACATCCATATCACTTTACCCCCACGTTTAATATTATCTCTTGCGCTATTTGTTCCAGTGGTACTACTTGATCTGATAATCCTGCATTTACAATACTCTTAGGCATTCCATATACTACGCAGCTTGTCTCCGCTTGTGCAATTACATGTAATTTCTTGTTTGCTGCCAGATTTCTTATTCCGGCAGTTCCATCACACCCCATACCTGTCATAACCACACAGGTCACTTCATCAAAGTCACTATTTAAAAGGGATTCATACATATAATTTGCACAGGGTTTGACACCTTCTCTTGCAGGTTCATCTGAATAATGGATTGTACATCGTCCGTCGGCTCCGGTTACCACATTCATATGCATACCGCCTCTGGCAACATATACCTTTCCTTCTTCCAGCACCTCTCCCTCTCCTGCTTCAATCACTTTCAATTGGCTCAACGTATCCAAACGTTCTGCAAAGGAAGCCGTAAATCCCTTGGGCATATGCTGGACTATCAGTACAGGTGCTTTCAAGTCAGCAGGCAATCTGGGTATTACCGCCTGCAATGCTTTCGGCCCTCCTGTTGAACTTGCAATTGCAACAATCTTACTTATGCCTTCCTTAACCGTTTTTTTCTTGACGATTTCAACGGCTTGTTTTGCAGCGACAATGCTTTCTTCCTGTCGCTTAGCACTATCTAAGTTGGTAAGACTACTGTTTGCAACCAGTTCTAAGATTCCAAGCAATCTCTTCTGAAAAATATCAACCCGGCAATCACTTGCATTATCAGGCTTATGTATAAAATCCAGTGCCCCATAATCCAATGCGTCCAAAGTGGTTTTGGCACCTTCTCTGGTATCTGTACTGGCCATCATTACTCTGGCAGAAATCTTATACTTACGTAACTCCTGCAGTAATTGAAGACCATCCATTTTGGGCATATTAACATCCAAAACAACCGCATCATAAGTCTTTCTGCTCAGCAAATCAAAAGCCACCAAGCCGTTGTTCGCTTTATCAATTACTTCGAATCTTTCATCATTATCAATTATATCACACAAGACTCTTCTCATAAGTGCAGAGTCATCAACTACAAGAATTTTTTTCTTCATTTCTACCTCGCCAAGCCTATCATTTTAGTATTATTAATAGAAACGGTCTTTTTTCATATTTTTACGTTCTTCCTGGAAGATAAATTTGATAATTTCTTCTCGTTTTTCTTCTTCCATATTAATATATTTCACACGATGTTCAAACACTCCCGGACGATTTTCCATTTCTCGCACACTGAGTACCTTACCCACCACTTCATATAGTTTTCTTACATTATTAATAACCAGATGATAACTGCAATACAACAAGCTGTCCGGCTCATACTTCTGGTTAGAAAGAAAACGCAGACCTCCGCCACTGATATCCGCAATTACACTTCGCTTTAAAGGAAGTCCCGGCACCAGCGCATAGGGAATTTTGCTTTCAATGGCCTGAATTTCTTCTTCCTCCAGATTACGGGAACACATCTCCAATGCACAGCTGAAACGATAATATTCTCTTCGCTGGTTCTTACGCAGATTACTGGTAAGTTCCACTACCAGCAAATACATATTGTCGCTTTTATATCGGTCCACCACTCTCACAAAGCATTGGAACAAACCCTGCTTGGTATAGATGGTCATATCGTATTCCGTATCCACGGGCAACAAAATCAACTTAGACTTTTCCATAGGCATGGATATTTCCAAACGGTCTTCTGACAAAATGTCATTTACCTGTGAATAATAAATTCTTTTATTTTCATCATTCTCCTGTCGCACATGTTCTAACATCTGCAACTCTAATTTATCACCCGGTGCTAAAAACTTCGAGATCATAAACTTGCATCCCCCTATATTTATTCTCCGCTTTTTCTTCCTGAAATAATATGAGAAAAGAAAGCTGCCATTCCACGTTTCTGCTTCACCGAAACCGCTTCATTGTCCATTAGCTTTTCTGCAATATTTTCATACGCTATACTTGATTTAGCATTTGGATTTTGTATAGATACCGGTGTTTGCTGCATAACCGCCTGTTGCAACTTATCATCCTGCGGTACACTACCCAAAAATACAAAAGGTATTTTCAAATATCTCGACACCACTGCATTCAATTTATTATATAGTATCTGACCTTCCTCTTCCTTAGAAACACGGTTTGCAATCATCTTTATGGCAGTGGTCTCTGCCTGATATCTGGGATGACGACTAAGTGCTTTTAACAAAGAATACGAATCCGTTATGGAGGTCGGTTCCGGAGTAGTAATCAAAAGTATTTCTCCGCTTGCCACCAAAAACTCCAATACTGCATCTGAAATTCCTGCACCCGTATCTACAATAATGATATCCGCCAAAGAATCCAACTGTACTAAATTATGTATTATATAATTCAAATAATCTCTGCTCAAATTAGACATTCCTGCAATACCGGAACCTCCTGAAATAAATCCCACATCCATGGGTCCCCAGGTAATAATGTCTTTAATATTTTTGCCCTGATAAATCAAATCGCATAAATTGTGCTTAGGAACTGCTCCAAACATAATTTCAATATTTGCCAATCCAAAATCCGCGTCTAAAATAATAACACGCTTCCCCATTTTTTTAAATTGAATGGCAAGATTAATGGCTGTATTTGATTTACCCACGCCACCTTTTCCGCTTGTTACAGTAATTACACGTGCCATGGGCTTAATTTGCTGATTCGCTTTTATGATTCGTAAACGTTCTGCCTGGTCCATAGCACCCTCCTTATTGTTTTTTGCCGCCCAAAAGTAATTTCACTGTTTTCTGCGGGTCGAAAACCTCAATGTCCTCCGGCACATTCTGACCACAAGTCACATAAGCAATGGAGGCATTGGTGTATAATTTCAAATTCAGTAAATTACCCAAGGTATAGGTTTCATCCAGCTTTGTAAATATCAAATGATAATCTGCAATCACCTTATAATTGTCTACGATTCGCAATAAATCTTTATATTTGGTTGTTGCACTAAGAACCAGATAACATTGATTCTCCGCAAGTTTTTCGATACTATCAATCAATTTCTTGGTATTGTCACGTTGTTCCTCATTACGATGGGAATGTCCCATAGTATCTACGAAAATATAATCATACTCTCTAAAATCATTAATGACTGTTGTCATATCTTCTTCACTATAAATCACCCTGAAAGGAACCTGCATAATATTGGCATAAGTCCTAAGCTGTTCTGCCGCCGCAATACGATATGTGTCTGCTGTTACAAGTGCCACTTTTTTCTTCTGCTCTACTGCAAACTGACTTGCCACTTTAGCAATGGTGGTTGTCTTACCCACTCCGGTAGGACCTATGAAAATAACTACTTTAGGGCCTTCCTTTGCCGGAGTAATCTTTTCCGCCTTTCCCAGCTTAAGAATCATTTTTTGATACACACCCGCTAATAACTGGTCAAAATTCTGGCCCGGCTTATAGCCTCTGTCCATACCATCAATAATCTGATTGGCATAATGCTCATCCACTTCATTATCAATCATCGTATTGTAGAGAACCTTTATAAACCGTACATATTCGTCCTCTTTTTGTTCTGCTTCACTTACAACAGTATCTGTTTCCTGCTGCAAACCTTCAGACTCCGTACTCTTGTCCCCCACCAACTGCTGTGCTCTCAAATTCTCTTCATTCTGTAATTTGCTTACCAGCAAATTCTGAAGATTTTCCAACTTCTCTTCTATACTGGAGGTACTCTCTGTTTTTTTCTCCGCCTTCTCTTCGCTCCCTTTAAATCCGCTTTCTCTTCGAAGCGGACTGAACTTATCTCTCTCATCCTCAAGGGCCACTGTCACCTCTACGGTTTTAGAACGCATAAATGCAAACAAGCCTTTGGACTTTACTTCCTTCACGTTCATAACTACAACGTCATTTCCCAATTCTTTTTTTGCATTTTCAATTGCTTCTGCTTCTGTTTTGCCTACATATTTCTTAATAATCATTTATGCAGTCACCATCCCTACTGATTGTAATTCTACATTTGCTTCAATTTCATTATAAGAAACCACGATTAAATCGCGATAATAATCTTCTGTTAATCGTTTAAAATACATGCGTACAATGGGCGAAGTAATAATAATGGGGTTCTTGCCCAAATTTTCCAACTTCTGCACTTCTTTTCCCACAGAAGTCATAATCGCCTTGGAACGTACCGGATCCAAATTGATATACGCACCGTTTTCCGTTTGTTTCACAGAACCCATAATTTCCTGCTCCACCTTCGGATCTAAGGTAACCACGCTAGTTGTCTCGTGAGCTGGAAAATATTTGCTGGAAATAGCACGTCGTAAGCTCTGACGAACATACTCGGTCAACACATCCGTATCTCTGGTAGTTACTGCATAATCTGCCAAGGTTTCCATAATCGTCAATAAATCTCGTATGGAAATACCTTCTTTTAATAAATTCTGCAATACCTTCTGGATTTCGCCCACACCTAAAAGCTTGGGCACCAATTCTTCCACCAAAGAAGGATGATTTTCCTTCAAATTGTTGATAAGACTCTGAACATCCTGTCTGGTTAAAAGTTCAGAAATATGCTGACGAATAATCTCCGTCAAATGAGTAGCAATAATAGAAGGGGGATCTACCACTGTATATCCCATACTTTCCGCTCTTTCTCTCTGCCCCTCCGTAATCCACAAAGCCGGCAAATGGAAGGAAGGTTCAAAAGTCGGAATACCTGTAATTTCTTCTTCCACATAACCGGGATTCATGGCCATATAATGATCAAAAAGAATTTCTCCTTCACTGACCTGGATGCCCTTAACCTTAATAATATATTGGTTGGGATTTAACTGAATATTATCACGTAAACGAATAATGGGAACTACAGTACCTAGCTCCAAAGCCATCTGGCGTCGGATCATAACTACACGGTCCAATAAATCACCGCCCTGGTTTACGTCTGCCAAAGGAATAATACCGTATCCAAATTCCAATTCGATAGGATCCACCTGAAGCAAACTGGATACATTTTCGGGTTGTCGAATTTCTTCTGCTGCTATTTCTGCTGCATCCACTTCCTGCTCTAATTGCGAGGTTTCAATGGTTGCTGCCATGGTTCTACCACAAATAACAAACACCAGCCCCAAGCCTACAAATAAAATTGTATTAAGCGGAGTCAAAAAACCAAGCAATACTAACGTAGCTCCTACAATATACATAACCTTTGGTAACCCAAATAACTGGCTAACCAAAGCACTTCCAAAATCCGCATCCTTGCTTCCTTTGGTAACCAAAATACCGGTTGACAAGGAAATCAACAGCGAAGGTATCTGGCTTACCAGACCATCACCAATGGTCAGGATTACGTACTTATCCAATGCCGCAGATATATCCAGCTCCTGTCTGCTCATACCCATAATTATTCCACCTACCACGTTAATGACGGTAATAATCAGACCTGCAATAGCATCTCCTTTTACATATTTCACCGCACCATCCATGGAACCGAAGAAGTTTGCTTCTTCCTGGATTTTATCTCTTCTTCTCTTTGCTTCTTCATCTGTAATGGCACCGGTATTTAAGTCCGCGTCAATTGCCATCTGCTTACCGGGCATAGCATCCAATGTAAAACGTGCCGTTACTTCAGCCACACGTTCAGAACCTTTGTTAATAACCAAGAACTGAATCAGGATAAGTACAATGAAGATAATGGTACCTATAATCAAATCGCCACCACCTACGAATTCACCAAAAGTGGTTACAACATTTCCCGGATCACCGGAAGAAAGAATTAATTTCGTCGAAGAAACATTCAAAGCAATTCTGAAAATGGTTGTAAACAACAGAATTGTAGGGAAATAGGACATATCCAATACTTCCTTCACAAACATGGAACCAAACATAATGGTAAATGCCGTGGCAATATTGATTGCCAAAAATACATCCAGCAACCAATTGGGAAGTGTTACAATGAACATGATAAATGCAGTCAAAATGTATATTGCTACAAATGCATCCGCTTTTTTCATCTTCATATAATCACCTCCTTACCGTATCTTTTAAATCCTGCCTTGTAATTTATATACATATGCCAGCACTTCCGCCACTGCCTGATAAAGCTCCGGTGGAACTGCCTGTCCCACTTCCACATTTGCATAAAGCATTCGTGCCAACGGTTTATTCTCTACTATTTCTATTTTATTTTCTTTTGCCACTTCTTTTATCTTAGCAGCCAGATAATCCGCCCCCTTAGCCAATACTAACGGTGCATCCGCCACCTCCGGGTCATACTTAATGGCCACTGCATAATGGGTCGGGTTAGTAATAACTACATCTGCCGTGGGAAGACTCTGCATCATACGCCTTCTGGACACCTCTTGCATCTTCTGACGTATTCTTCCCTTAACCTTAGGATCTCCTTCCTGCTGTTTATACTCGTCCTTTACTTCCTGCTTGGTCATCCTCATATCTTTATTGAACTTAAATTTTTGATATACAAAATCAGCAAGCGCTAGCACCATATAAACCAGTGTAATACGGATTCCCATGCTTACTACCATATCTGCAACCATTTGAACTGCCTGCAACAATGGCGTATCATAAAGGATAAATAATCTCTCTTGATTTTTTACCACATAATCATAACAAATATACCCGATTAGGAATATTTTCGCCAAAGATTTTATCAACTCCACTATGGAGTTTGCAGAAAAAATTCTCTTAAAACCGGATATGGGACTTAATTTACTAAATTTGGGTTTTAACGCTTCGGGAGACATTTCCCATTTTACCTGCATTATCTCACTAATAAAGCTTACTGCAAAAGCAACTATAAATGCCGGTGCCAATAAGATAACCACCTGTATTATCATGTTCTGTAGCATGGAAATGATATCCTTGTAAGACAGAAAACCATTCCATTGAATTACCATCTCGGGTATCTTATTGTACGTAAGATTAAACAGTTCCAAAAACTGAATTCCCAGACTTCCAACCCACAACTTTATTAGCAAAAAAAGAGCCAGAAGACCAAATGCATTGGCTACTTCTCTACTTTTCGCCACCTGACCTTTTTTTCTTGCATCACTTAATTTTTTCTGGGTGGCCGGTTCGGTTTTTTCTCCACCGGGACCATCCGCAAAAAATTGAAGATTATACTTCAGACTCACATTAATCCTCCTGCAAAGGCTTTCATAAGATCCTTCATCTGAACAAAGATGAAATCTGCCGCACCAGACAACATGGATGCACTAAAAAACAACACTGCCAGTCCAACCAATATTTTAATTTGAATACCCACTGCAAACATATTTAACTGTGGGGAAACCTTTGCCAGCACGCCCAATATGGCATTTAATAACAAAATTGTACAAAATACCGGAAGTGCAATTCGAAATCCGATAATAATATAACTACTCATAAATTTTAACATAGACTTTAATAATGAGTCCATGTTAAAAATCGCTCCATTAATTGGAATTAAGGTAAATGTATCCGCCAATGCCCCCAACAAAAAACGATACATTCCGGTTGCAATTAATAACAACATCAATACATACTGATATATAGCACCTGTGATGCTTGTCTGCTGCTTCGTAGTTGGGTCCATAACCTGTGCCATAGAAAGACCGGTTTCCATGTCAACAATTGCACCGGCAAAGTTCACTATGGTAGAACACAAATTGGCACTAAAACCGATTAACAAGCCCGTAACAGCTTCTTTTACTACAATAGCCGCATATCCCGATACAGTATTATATGTAATCGGCATTTCAGAAGGCGTCAGTGTCCCATAAAGCAATACAGAAGTAAACACACTAAGTGCAATTCTCACGTGCCTAGGCGTATTACTCATACTAAAAAAAGGAGCTACAAACACAAAACAGGACACTCTGGTTAAAACCAACAGGAAATATTCTAAATCATACAGAGAAAACGAAAAATTCACCATATCGTCTCTCCTAACCATTTACATACAAACTAAAATTATTCCAAAGCTCCACCATAAAATCCACTATCTCGGTCAACATCCAGTTCCCCAACAAAATTAATGACACAAACACACACACAATTTTAGGTACAAAGGTTAATGTCTGCTCTTGAATGGAGGTTACAGTCTGAAAAATACTGATAACCAAACCTACTATCAGCGAAACCAACAAAACAGGTAAAGATACTTTGATAATCAAATATAACGCCCTGCTGGCAATCTGTATTACAACATCAATTGTCATATCTTACCTCCTTTGCTTATGTTAATAAAACGTCTTTACCAGATTTCCGATAATAAGCGACCATCCATCCGCCAAAACAAACAATAAAATCTTAAACGGCATGGATATAGTCGTCGGTGGTAACATCATCATACCCATACTCATAAGGGTGGAAGCCACCACCATATCAATTACAATAAATGGTATGTAAATCAGAAATCCCAAGAAAAATGCTGTTCGAAGTTCTCCAATAATAAAACTGGGAATCAATACCGAGTTAGGAATATCCTCTAAACTGGCTCCGTCCCACTCTTGTCCGGCAATGTCCATGAATAATTCTACATCCTTTATCAAGGTTTCTTCATACATAAACTCTCTTATAGGCCTGATTGCCGAAAGAATTGCCTGCTCCTGTGTAATCTCTCCTGCATCAAAAGGTTGAATCGCTTCGGTATTAATACGATTAATCGTGGGTGTCATAATGAAAAACGTCAAAAATAATGCAAGTCCTATCAACACCTGATTAGGCGGTGCAGTCTGTGTATTTAATGCCGCTCTGGTAAAATGTAATACGATAATAACCCTCGTATAACAGGTTAGCATAATCAGCAGAATCGGTGCTATGGCAATTAATGTCAAGGTAATCAGAATTCGTAAAGCACCGTTTATTTCACCATTTCCATTATTGTAGGTAATAGTAACCGTATTAGCAATATTGGCCTCCAATAAATCTTCCGGCTCCTCTGCGCTTCCCGGTTCTTCAATCATGGTACTTTCCTGCGTAGTTCCGGTTTCAGCCGCATGCACGGTCATACTGCTATTAATACACAATATGCCCACCGAAAACAGTAGGCATATTATCATCAAAATATTCTTTTCACTAAGTTTCGTAAATATCTTTTTCACTTATTTCTTTGTCTCCTTGTGCAATACCGAACCAAACAGTTCCTTAAAGGAAACATTTGGTTTTTCACCCGGCTCAGCTATTCGTAATTGTTCCTTGGGAACTTCACAGAGCTTTGTGACTGTATCCTTGCAAACAGCCATCGCCACATAGGTATCGCCAATTCTAACAAGCTGTATGTATTTCGTTGCAGAAACCTTAATGGTTTCCAGTATTTCAATATTCGCATTCATACCGCTTTGCTTCTGAAAGTTTGCGATGTATTTGGTTGTTATCGCAGTAATACCCAAAACCACCACAAAAATAATCAGAACAGTAATCAGTTGCGCATATCCATCAAAATTTTCGCTTGTAAGTAACATTACCCTATAACCTTTTTCACCGCTTCAATAACACGCTCTGCCTGGAACGGTTTTACAATAAAGTCTCTTGCACCTGCCTGAATAGACTCAATAACCATTGCCTGCTGGCCCATTGCAGAACACATAATAACTACTGCACTGGGGTCTGCCGCCTTAATCTTCTTCAATGCTGCAATACCATCCATCTCAGGCATGGTAATATCCATTAATACAAGATCCGGATGTAATTCATTGTATTTTTCAATTGCTCTAAGTCCGTTTTCAGCCTCTCCACACACTGTATATCCATTTTTAGATAAAACGTCCTTAATCATCATTCTCATAAACGCTGCGTCATCACAAATTAATATATTCTTTGCCATATTTTCCTCCATCTGACATTAAGTATCTTATTTAATTATTTCCGTTACTCTGATACCAAAACTTTCTTCAATAACTACCACTTCACCCTTTGCAACAAATTTACCGTTAACCAAAACATCTATAGGTTCTCCGGCAATACGATCCAACTCAATAATCGTACCCGGTGCAAAGTCTAAAATATCAGCAATTGATTTTGTTGTACGTCCAAGCTCTACAGTTACCTCTAAAGGTACATCTCGAATCAGGCCAATATTTTCCTGACTTGCCATTGCATTTACATTAGCATCAAAGCTTTGGAACTGCGCAGGTTGTACATTAACCCCCTGTTGCATCATTTGTGGTGCCATACCCATAGGATATCCATACGGTGACATTCCCATTTGTGGATTCATGCCCATCATCTGCTGGTTCATACCCATCATCTGCTGGTTCATGCCCATCATCTGCTGGTTCATACCCATCATCTGCGGATTCATACCCATCATCTGCTGGTTCATGCCCATCATCTGTGGATCCATACCCATCATCTGCTGGTTCATACCCATCTGCGGATTCATGCCCATCGGCTGTTCCATGCCCATCATAAGTGAAGACACATCCGTCTGGGTCAAATTTGATGCATACAAATCATTTGCAGATGCTGCGTTCTGTGTTACGGGTGCTTCCTGCACTACCGATTCCGGTTCTGAAGGCATTTGCACACCAATAAAGGTATCTACAATCTTCCTTGCAAACTCAACCGGATACAGCTGCATAATAGTACTGTCTACTAATTCTCCAATCTGCATACGGAATTCGATTTTCACAAAGGTACCACCTAAGAAAGATGCCACTTGACCTGCGTTATCTATTTCTGTCAGATTCAACAAATTAGCATCCGGCGGGCTGATGTCAATTACCGTACCAAGCATGGTAGAAAGAGAGGTGGCTGCCGAACCCATCATCTGATTCATAGCTTCTGAAATTGCACTCAGATGCAATTCTCCCAATTCTCCGTCTGTATTGGTTCCATCACCGCCCATCATCAAGTCGGTAATTATCTTTACATCATTTTCACGGAGCACCAGTATATTGGTGCCATCCAAACCCTGTGTATATCGAATTTGTATGAAAACACATGGTTTTTCATACTCTGTCATCAAACTCGACCATTGCGCCAATGTTACTACAGGAGTTGTAATATTTACCTTTCTGTTAACCAGTGAATACAATGTGGTGGCAGATGACCCCATACTGATATTGGCAATTTCACCTATAGCATCCTTTTCCACATCAGTAAGCAAAGCCTGATCTGCGCTGATGGGTTCGGAACCTGTATAAATAGAATCAACTTTTACCGGTTCCGGTTCCGGAACGGGTTCAGGTGCCGGGCTACTATCGGCAACATTACCCGAGAGATCCATGCTCATTAATAACGCATTAATCTCGTCCTGGGATAACATTCCATCATCCATTTTATCCTCCTTCTGCCGTCATACTAGCGTTTTATTCTTCCTCTCGAATAACTGATGTTATTCGCACTGCGTAAGCATCTGCATTTGCCCCGGGAAGCGCAGTGAATTTTCTGATATTTCCTACATATACTTCCATATCACTATCTACTTTAGTATCCAAACGAATACAATCTCCGACTTGTAACCCTAAGAAATCTGATACGGAAATAATGCTTCTTCCTAATATCGCCTTAACAGGAACATCCACCCTTCGAATCATGGTCTCAATATGTTCACCATAATGCTCATCGCGATTTTCCTGCATTACCGAATACCAATACTTGGTACTTAATTTGTCCATTACGTCTTCCAACGTAAAGAACGGAAGACACATATTAATATATCCTTCCACCTCACCAATCTTCAGATTCAAAGTCACAATGGCAACCATATCTGAAGGCGGTACGATCTGTGCAAACTGTACATTCGTTTCCAATCGGTTCAATACCGGGGATATCTCTACTACATTTTTCCAAGGTTCACGCATCAGCTGTGTTAATAGCGCCATAATACGTTCCATGATGGTTAATTCAATCTGTGAGAATTCCCTGGTTTTTTCCAATGGTGTTCCTCCGCCTCCTAACATTCGGTCTATCATAGCATAACCCAAATTAGTAGAAAGTTCTATTAGCATATTGCCATTAAGCGGAGTAAAATTCACCACACCCAGAATTACAGGATTAGACAATGCATTGGAAAATTCTGAAAACGCAACCGTTTCCGAACTGGCAACTGTAACCTGTATATTCTTTCTTAAATAAACCGGTAAATTTGTAGAAACCAATCTTCCGTAATGTTCAAAAATAATTTCCAAGGTTCGCAGGTGTTCTTTGGAAAACTTAACCGGTCGATTAAAATCATAGTTCTTAACCTGCCGTTCGTTATCACTTTGTATATCACCTGCATCTAACTCTCCTGACGACAAGGCCGCCAGCAGACTATCTATTTCACTTTGGGATAATACTTCACCCACAAACCTCACCTCCTTTGCTAAATATATTTCCTATGGAGGTTACTGAAATTTCAACTCGCTGATTGCGATCTTGTAAATAAACTCGTTTTTATCAAATAATCCCTTAACAGCTTCCAACATCTCTGCTCTAATCGCATCAAAATCATTTCTACATTCTTCAATGGTATGTACGGTTACTGTAGAATTAATTGCATCTTTAATCAAAGCCTCATAATTCCCAAATTCTGCACCATAATCCTTGTAGCCTTCACCCTTAGTATACAAAGAGAATGATACATTAAACGCGATGTAATGTTCTTTGGTACTGATTACATTTCCTTCTGCATCTAATATTTTTTCATTCTGAAGTGGTATTGTCATAGCTCCTTCAATCGCCCATGGAACCTGCTCTGACATGGGGATTACCGTTTCTGCCTCTTCTTCATCCACTCCAAGCTCCAAATTCAAAACAGCTGCAATATCACTCACCAAATCAGCAGTTTTTTTATTGGTCCCCATAAAACTAATCATCATAATACCGGACAAAATAATATTCACAACCAATAATGCCAGTATGATAATTGTCAATAAATTGTTTTTCATTTAATTACTCCTTTTATTGGATTACGGAATTGTATATGCGAATCTCTACTCTTCTGTTCTTCGCTCTACCCTCTGCAGTGGAATTGTCTGCAATAGGAACATATTCTCCTCTTCCGGCATGTTTTACATCTGCTGGATCCAGGTTTGTGTTTTCCATCAAATAATCAAATACAGAAAGCGCACGCGCACTACTAAGTTCATTGTTGTTTGCAAATTCTACACTGTTAATAGGAACCGAATCCGTATGACCTTCGATTTCTATAATACCGCCGGCGTATCTTTCCAAAATAACACCTACTCTATCCAGTACCTGCAAAGCCTCAGCTTTTAACTCATCTTTACCGGAATCAAACAATAAAGCCCCCTTCAAAGAAAGCATTACGTACTGATTGGTAAAATTCACTTCAATCTGTTCTGTCATTCCGCTTTCTTTTACCGCCTCTTCAATAATCTCAGCCAGTTCTTCATTTACTTTTAGGTTATGCGTTTCTATTTCTTCCAGCATTTGCTCAAATTTCTGTTCTTCGCTTAATTCTCCGTTCGGATCAAACTTATTAAAATTATCGGAATCTTCTACATCCTCCGCAGTATTTCCGGTACTATTAATATATTTATCCAACTCGTTTAACTGACTTACACCATTACTAATCAGAATGCCTTCTCCAATGGCCGTAGCACCACCATTAAGAATACTGAACGCCGATGACATGGACGCCACCAACTGATTATACTTTTCTTCATCAATGGTAGACATGGAGAATAACAATACGAAAAAGCATAACAACAAATTCATCAAATCACTGAACGTGGCCATCCAAGCCGGTGAACCAGCCGGTGGGTCTTCCTGCCTGCGTTTTGCCATTACATTTCGCCTCCGAATTCCTCGTCCTCATTACTTGTTCTATCCTTAGGTGAAAGGAAAGACTTTAACTTCTCTTCAATAACTCTGGGGTTCTCTCCTGCCTGAATAGACAAAAGCCCCTCAATCATAACTTCTTTCTGCTGCATTTCTGCGGCATTGTTTACACGAAGCTTATTAGCAACAGGTGTTGCTAACCAGTTTGCTAATAAAGAACCATACAAAGTTGTAATTAACGCCAGCGCCATCGCAGGTCCGATAGAAGAAGGATCGTTTAAATCCTTCAACATAGCAATCAAACCAATCAAGGTACCAATCATACCCCATGCAGGTCCCATGGATGCAACCATATCCCAAAAACCAATTACCTTTTTGTGACGGTCTTCCACACTGATAAGTTCTGTTTCCAAAATCGCACGAACCAAATCCGGATCCGTACCATCCACTACCAGTAAAATACCTTTTTTCAAAAAAGGTTCATCCAATTCTGCGGCTGCTTCCTCCAAGGAAAGTAAACCTTCCTTACGTGCCACATTGGACAAATCTATAATATTTTTTATCATTTCCGAGGTATTAATAACAGGTGCCTTAAATGCTAAAGTCAGACCCTTTAATCCATTTAAATACTCTTGCATGGTATGACTGGTCATTACACTGGCAAAAGCTCCACCAAATGTAATAAGCGCTGATGGCAAATCCACGTAATCCAACACCGACGCACCATTGGATACGATACCCAAAATCATCAAAGCAATACCTAATATTAAACCAATTATTGACGCTATATCCACAATAATCACCTATCTGTTCGTATTTTCTATTTTATTCGACAAAAATATCTTTTCTATACAATTTTACTAAATTTTTTATCTCTTGTCTACTTTCTTTTATAATTATTTTTCTTCCGGTAGTTAATGTTAGCACCGTATCCGGTGTTTCCTCTACCACCTCGAATAAATGAGGGTTTACCAGTATTTTTTGACCATTGATTTTCGTAACTTCTATCATCCTTTTCCCTCCTTTTTACATTTTTTCCAAATAAACGCAAAGCCCTAAGTCACAAAACTGTGACTTAGGACCGTTTCTTTATTTTTTTCAAGCAGACCACATGCCCACTCTTTTACTTATTATCTCTTCAGATTTGTCAACTCTTCCAAGAGAGTATCTGAAACCGTAATGATACGGCTATTTGCCTGGAAACCTCTCTGGGTTGTAATCATTTCCGTAAACTCTGCCGACAAATCTACGTTACTCATTTCCAACTGTCCGGTAGACATATATCCGCCATTTGCAGTAACATCCACACCAATACCATCAAAATCTCCGGAGTTCAAAGTAGCTGCATAAAGGTTATCGCCCTTCTTCTCCAAGCCTGATGCATTTGCAAATTCTGCCGTGGCAATCTGTCCTAACAGCTTTGTCATACCATTGTCGTAGGTAGCATAAATCATACCATTATTCTGGATGCTTACACCAATCATTTCACCCAGTCTTCTTCCTCCGCCAAGACCATCTAAGCTACCGCTGGTTGCTCCAATAGTAGAGGTTCCTTTGTTATCAAACATAGAGGTTTCGCTTAAATCTACAACGATATCGCTAAAGTTACCGCCAAGTTCAGACAAATTCAGTGTAAAATCGGTACCGGTGGTATTACCGTTAATACTCTTAAACTCACCATTGGTTGCATCATACACTACATTTGCACCATGGAATACACGTCCCTGCAACTCAAAGCTGGTTGCTGCCACCGGGAATTTTGTTCCTGTTGCCGAAGCGGTTGCTAAATTACTTAACATATTTTGAATAGTAACATAGGAAGCAGTGCCGTCAGCTGCGGTTTCTACATTACACAATGCTAAAAATTCATCTGTAGCACCTTCATAGCCATATGCCTTTGCAATAGCATCTAATTCCGCTCTGGCATCTGCCGAATCAATAACAGTTCCGTCATCAGCAAAAATATTAGTCAAATCAGCAAATTGTGCAAAGCTACCGCTTTCATCTGCTACCGCACTTAAAAGCTTTGTACCTTCCCATTTATAAGCATTGGTATCCATATGTATACTGGTAACGCTCTGCTGATAACGTAACACATCCTTTTCAGTAAGTGCAGAAATATCTACCATTTCACCGTTAGAATCCATAAGTCCCGCCAATTCCACACTATACTCATTGGTAATATCTGACTGCTTAAAACAAAGCTTTGCAGTGTAAGTGTAACCCAAGCTGTCAAAGAAATTCAAATTGACTACTTTACCATTTGCGCTGGTAACATCCGAATCATTCTTATCCAAAATACCTGAAATATAAGCCTGAGAAGTGGCTTCCGGAGGATAAGTCATGTTTGCTGCGCTCATAATTCTAAGTGCAGCAACAGTATCCTGACGGATTGCTCCTGTGGTTTCATCAACGCCCCAGCCCATTACATTGTAACCGGTACTTGACATAGCAAGATTACCGGCTCCGTCTACATAAAACGAACCATCTCTGGTAAAGAAAGTTTCCATACCATCACTTACAACGAACATATTCTGACCACTAATCATCAGGTCAAAAGGGTTACCTGTGGACTGGCTTGCACCCTGTGTTGTAATATTAACATTAATTGCACCACTCTTAACACCAAGACCAATCTGTCTTGCGTTGGTACCACCGGTACCGGTTACTGCATTCGCACCACTGGACTGCTGTGTGGTCTGGCTCATAAGTTCGCTAAAAACAATCGAACTTGACTTAAATGCGGTTGTATTTACGTTCGCAATATTGTTACCAATAACGTCCATTTTTATCTGGTGTGTCTTTAATCCGGTTACACCGGAATACAATGATCTCATCATAATTCATTGTCCTCCTTACTAAAAGCAGTTCATACTCCTCTATCGTTCAGAGTATTAAGCCTCCCTAAGGTCCGGCTACATAATAACTGCTCCATCAATATTTGTAAAAACATTTGTCATCGCTTCTGCACTTTCCATAGCGGTTACCACCGTATGGTTTGGTACATTCACTATAAATGCCAGCTCATCTACAATCACAAGGGAATCTTTTATTCCTTTTTGTCCGGCTCTGGTGGTTGCATCCGTCAGACGTTCCATCTGACCTTGCGTCAACTGTATACCTCGCTGTTCCAACCTAATACTTGCATGTTTGGAAAATTTCAGTTCTGTATCAGTAGTTGCCTTATTCTTTAATATATCCCGGAAGGACAATTCCTGTCCGTTTTGCAACTCCTGTACTTTTAACTGCTTGTGACTATTTTGATATTGCTCCTGTAACTGTAGGGCTGTTAAAAAATTAGAATTCTGTATCATAATCCCATCCCTTTCGTTACGGTACTAGGCTTCTTCTACAGTTTTCAACTCTTCCAGCTTTTTCACATATGCCTTCAAAGTATCCACCTTTTCTGATGCCACAAATGACTTTTCATAAGCACTCATATTATTGTACTGTTCATCAAGTTCCATAATCTTTTCTGCATCATTCAAATCTACCGTAGCCAAACTTGGCAATTTGTTGATTTTTTCTACAAACTCTGTTGCCAGATTATAAGCTTCCATATAAGCCGGATCTGTAACAGTATCCAAATCCTCTAAAGAATACAAGGATTCATCAATTGCCAGAAATGCTTTGCCGTTTTCGTATACTACATAATCTACTTTACCCTGTACGTATTTGGTTTCTCCGCCGGTTGTTGTGGTCTTCACATATACTTCCTTGCCTACCAGCTCGCTCGCTCGCTGCAAATCCATGCTCGCCGACATGCTCTGCATCTGCTCAACTTGTGAAAACTGTGCATATTGGGAAATATATTCCGTATTCGAAGTCGGTTCCAACGGGTCCTGATACTTCATCTGCGCAACCAAAAGCTGTAAAAATGCATCTTTGTCCATCCCTGTGCTATTGGCTTTCTCCAAAGAACTTTGGGAGGCACTTTCAATAATCTTGCCATCTTCTATGCCTGCTACAAGACTCATATAACCACTCCTTTCTTTATACTAGATAATCTACCGAATTGCCATTTGCTTCCATCATTTCAGCAAGTATTCGGTCTTCGGTTTCCACTTCTTCCGAACCATCTAATATGTTTAAATCAATTCTTCTGGTTCTGTTTCTCTTGGTCTCTTCTCCTTCAGTCTGCTGCTCATTTCCTTTTTCCAAGGCACTTTCAAATGCATGGGACTGAACGGTAACCTCAATGGCTTCCACTTTGATATTCTGCTGGTCAAACTGCTGTTGTAATTGAATCATCTGACCTTCCAATACGCTCTTCACGGTTTCTGAAGTTGTTGTAAACTGGGCTGTCATAATGCCTTCCTTTGCAGCAATACGAATTTGCAAGGTTCCCAAACTTTCAGGATGCAACTGCATATTCACTTCTGTAGTATCTGCATTCAACTGAATCTGCATATGGTCCATAAGCTGTCTCATAATACTCTCTGCTTCAACATTCGTATAACTTGCCACTTGCGAAGAAACATTTTGAACATTATCTGCAACCTGTGCCATCTGGTTCTGCCCGCCAAAGAAATTGTTCTCCTGCATAGGATTCTGGTTTGCATTGCCCTGCTGGTCAGCTTCTGAAGCCTTAGTCTTTGCAGATTCTTCAGTGTTATTTACCACTTCCACCATAATCGGTTCTTCCGTTTTGCTTTCAAGCTTATTTACTGCCTCCACCAAAGCATCCACTTCCTCTGCACTTGCTTCCAAGGTCGTTTCTACATTCTGCATAATCTCTGCAAACAACGCTTCAATCGACTTACTCTGTGAATACAAATCTTCATTTGTTAACAAGGCCGTCATATCACCGGCATCCACTGCCTTTAATAACAGCTCCTTTACATTGCCAAGCTGAAGCAAATCCAAATCTCCCAGATTACACTCCTGCATCAAAGCATTAAGTTCCTCTTCCGACATCTGCAGCTGCTGCATCAACATTTCTTTCACATCACTTGCAGCACCATTCAACACTTCCATGGCACGTGTCAGTTCCTCCTCTGACATTCCGTTTTCCTTCAAGCCGTTTCCGGTAGCAGATTGTTCAGACCGTGCTTCTTCCGTTTCCTGTACAGTGTTGCTCTTTTCTTCAGCTTCAACCTTATTCTCCAACTTAAGATTATCCTCCGAATCAAGCTTTTCTTTGATTTTGTTGCTTTCTCCAAAATCCTCATCTGCACCTTCTGCCTTGTCAAGATTTTCCAATCCACTCTTTTGACTTTCAAATATTTTGCTGAAGTCACCTTTGTTTTCGGTTCCCTGCATACGATTTGTCCCGTATATTGCTCCCGGCACAAATCCTTGTACATTTACAGGTGTACTCGTCATTTCACTTCCTCCTTTCTTCAATTTTCAATGTGCATAATATATATCGACCAAAAGCCTTAGTTTCTTAAGACTCCGGGTCCATTATTTTTGTAAGCTTCGCTGCTACTGCCGGGTCCATCTGTCCCATAATTTCACCGCGTTGCTGCGCATTCATTGCCATCAAAATGCGTGAAACCAATTCCAAGTTGTCCGTCATTTCTTCAAAAATCTTAGCAGCCTCTTTGGGCTTCATTTGTGCATAGCCCGATACATAGTCCTGAATTTCCTTGCTTTCCTCTAACTGCACCACTACCTGACGATACAAATACTCAGCAGTTGTGGGGTCCATTGCTTCAAAAAACTTCTTGTACTCCTCTGCTCCGGGGCTCTTATCAGAATAAACCACTTCTTCGAAAAACTCTGTCTTTATACGCTGGAAATCCACCTGCATCTTCTCGAATTCCTGCAAGCGTTTTACTTCTGCCTGCAAATCTTCTATTTGTTCTTCCTGAAACTGATTTGTACTATAAGCCTTCTCCAGTTCGCTTTCCAAAAAAGCAATCTGTTTCACTGCATCCTGCAAATTGGAGTACCCGCCATAAGCATCCGGATTATTTGTCTGTGTCAAATGCGAGCCCGGCAAAATTTTATTAATAACCGGTACATCCTTAAGTACCGGTGTTAACACATTGCTTCCAAATCCACCGATATCCAACTTAATAATCACCGCAATAACCGCCAGCCAAACGATTACAATAAAAACCGTGGCAAAAAACGTGGCAATTCCTCCACTACCACCATCCGCCAAAGCATCTTCACGTTTCGCAATTTCCCTTGCACGCTTCTTGGCTTCCTTTCGTTGCTGCTTCTGTTGATTATGCAGTTCCTTTTTTTCATTCTGTATTTGTTTTTTTTCTGAAATTATCATTGTCTGACCCGGTTTTGTTGCACCAGCCATTCTTAATCCTCCACGCCGCGTTTTTCGGCACTCTGTATTTTTTGACCATAAGTATAACTGGTCAATTGGTCTATTTCTTTACTTTCCTGCTGTTTTTCTTCCTGCAAAAACGCTTCAAAAGCTTTCTCCTTCAAAGATTCCTGTACCTTTCTTTCCATCACAACCTCTTGAAGCTTTTCTCTTGCTGTCTCCAACAATTGTTCTGCCTTGGCAACACGTCTCTTTTGCTCTTCAATTGCCTCCTGAGTTTTCAAAATCGCCGCATTGTTTTGATTGATTTCCTGAACATCCAATTTACCCTTCAACAATTGCTGTGCATATGCTTCATACTCCTGCTTACGATTAAAAAGCATCTCCAGCTTTTCTTCTTCTCTGTCCAAAACCTGCTTTGCCTGCGCAAACTCCTGTTTTGCCTGGGTTTCCATTTTCAGCTTTATATCCAAAATACTTTGCATTTTGTATCGAAATACAGCCACGAATTATACACCTTCAAACATATTCATAAGTCTTTGAATACTATCTTCAAATTCTATCTTTTCTTCTACATCCTGCAGCAGGAACTCATTCACTTTTTTGTTCATACTAATGGCATAATCAATATCCGGATTGCTCCCGGGCTTATAAGCACCGATATTTATCAAATCCTCTGCCTCATTATAAGTTGCCAGAACATTTTTCAATTTACCTGCAGCAGCCTTATGCTCCCTTGTCGCTACCTGGCTCATACATCTGGAAATACTCTGCAATACATCAATTGCCGGATAATGATTCTTGTGCGCCAGACGTCTGGTAAGCATAATATGACCATCCAGAATACTTCTGGCCGTATCGGTAATGGGTTCATTAAAATCATCACCATCCACCAAAACCGTATATAATCCGGTAATAGAACCCACCGCAGCCCGTCCTGCACGTTCCAACAAACGAGGCATCTCTGAATACACACTGGGCGGATATCCTCTGGTTACAGGCGGTTCTCCGCTGGACAAGCCAATTTCTCGCTGTGCCATGGAAAAACGGGTAAGGGAGTCCATCATCAGAAGCACATCTTTCCCCTGGTCCCGAAAATACTCAGCAATTGCCGTCGCCGTTTTCGCCGCCTTATTTCTTTCCAGTGCCGGTCTGTCAGAAGTTGCCACCACAACCACCGAACGCTTCATTCCTTCTTCGCCCAAATCACGTTCTATAAACTCTCTTACCTCTCTGCCTCGTTCACCAATTAGTGCAATAACATTTATATCTGCCTTTGTATTGCGGGCAAACATACCCATCAGGGTAGACTTTCCCACACCAGAGCCTGCAAAAATACCGATTCTCTGGCCTTTTCCCACTGTAATCAGGCCATCCACCGCTTTTACACCAAGGGGCAATATTTCGTCAATAATAGCCCTACTCATAGGATGTGGTGCCATAGCCTCTACCGGATAAGGAGTACCCTTAATCTCCTTACCATCTATAGGTCTTCCCAGACCGTCCAAGGTTTTCCCCAGAAGTTCCTCACTTACCATAACCATAAGGGTCTCTCCGGTATTCTCTACTGTACTTCCAAGGCCAATTCCATCCACCGCATCAAAGGGCATAAGTAGAGTCTTTTTATCTTTAAAGCCAACCACTTCTGCCATAATAGGCTGCATATCTTCTTCCGAATTCGGAATAATCCTGCAAACATCACCCAATTTAGCATCCGGACCGGCAGATTCAATGGTAAGTCCCACAATATTAACCACTTTTCCCAGTTTGCGAAAAAACACCTTATCAGTTAATCTGTAATACTTGTCTTTGTTAATCTTACGGATACTCATTTCCTTCTCCACCACCGCTATCTTACTTAACCGGTATAAGATAACAATTGTAATTTTTTACGAAGTTCTCCCAATTGGGTTCCTAATCCGCAATCAAAAACACCACCATCTGTTTCTATCAGACATTGAGTTTTCGAAAGGGTCATATCTTCAATAATTTCTACATTACTGTTAATTCCCGCAACACTTGCCATTAACTGCTTCTTCTGCATACTTACAAAAGGATAATCCTCTTTTGATACATGAATAATAAATGAACGGCTACTGTCCGACTTACGCATGGTCGCCGAAATCAAATGAACCAGCACTTCTCTTTGAGAGCTGAACTCCACATGGAAAATATGCTCATAAATTCCGGTAAGCACCTCCACTAGATCAGCCTCCATACTTTGCATCTGCGCCTCGTATTCTGCTTTTAATTGCTGTTCTTTTTGCGCAAGCTTTGCTTTCAACTGTTCCACTTCTTTATTGGCCCGATTAATGCCTTCGCGGTAGCCCAGCATTCTTGCTTCTTCCAACACATTTTTTTTGGTATTCTCAGCCTGCTCAATAGCTTCACTTACTATAGTATCTGCCTGCGCCTTAGCATTGGCTACCAATTCTGCCGCTTCCGCCTGTGCCTGTTCTACAAATACAGATGCCTCTTCTGTCACATTTCCTTTAATGATATTACTGCCTTCCGGCTCTCCTTCTCCCAAAAGCAGTGATACTTCTTTTGCATCTAACCCCTGCACAAAGCCCTGGCTATTGCCGCTTTCTGCCGAAGCTTTCATAATTTCTGCCAGGGTTTCCAGGCGCTTTGCTGCAATTTCATTTGTGTCTATGATTCTCTTTTCACTCCCTTGATTTCCGGGATAAAAGGAATTATATTTATACAAATTATTAGACAACGATCTCGTCACCTCCGCCTCTGGAGATGATAATCTCTCCGGAATCCTCCAGCTTACGAATGATATTAACAACCTTCTGTTGTGCTTCTTCAACATCTTTCATACGTACAGGTCCCATGAATTCCATATCTTCCTTAATCATCACAGCAAGACGTTTAGACATATTATTAAAGATTGCATTCTGCACCTGCTCATTAGTGCTCTTAAGTGCAAGTGCCAAATCATCCGTAGGTACATCACGCAACACACGCTGAATAGCACGGTCGTCCAAAAGTAAAATATCTTCGAACACCAACATCTTTTTGCGAATTTCGTCTGCCAATTCCGGTTCTTCGATTTCCAAAGATTCCAAAATATGTTTTTCTGTTCCACGGTCTACTGCATTCAAGATATCTACAACCGAATCCACACCACCGATAATGGTGTAATCCTGATTTACCAAGCTTGCAAGCTTTGATTCCAAAACTCGTTCCACTTCCTTGATGACTTCCGGACTGGTTCTGTCCATAACTGCAATTCTCTTTGCCACATCGGACTGCTTGTCCGGTGTTAAAGCAGAAATAATCAGTGCCGCCTGACTGGCCGGCAAATAGGACAAAATAAGTGCAATAGTCTGAGGATGCTCATCCTGTATAAAGTTAAGCAACTGCTGCGCATCCGTTTTCCTGATAAACTCGAAAGGTTTAACCTGCAGAGACGCAGTCAGCTTGCTGATAACATCCAATGCTTTTTCAGGTCCCAACGCCTTCTCCAGCAATTCTTTGGCATAAGAAATACCGCCTTCCGCAATATACTGTTGCGCCAGACACACTTCATAAAATTCATTAATTACCATTTCCTTTACCTGCGGGGTTACACTTCGGGTATTGGCAATTTCAAGAGTTAATTCTTCGATTTCTTCTTCCTTTAAATGCTTAAAAACCCCCGCCGAACGTTCCGGTCCCAAAGAAATCAATAATATGGCCGCTTTTTGCAGGCCCGTAATTCTCTCTTCACCCATTCTGGCCATACTAATTACCCCCAATCCTCAGTTAACCAATTACGTAACAGATTTGCCACTGCTTCCGGATTATCATCCACAAACTTCTCAATCATCTTACGTGTTTCAGACTTGGTTTCTACTTCAATATCCTCTAAATCAGCATCCTGAGTAGATTGAATTAAACTCTCTACAGAAAGTTCTTCTTCCTGCTCTACTTCCTGCTCCACTCTCATGCTTCGTAAAATCACAAATGCCAGCAACGCTAAAATAATTACAATCAAAGCAATACTGGTAACCGTACTCCAATTAACCGCCTTTGCCTGTGCATCATAAAACAAATTTTCTCTATAAGCCACAATAGTAATAGCATCCACCGGAATGCCGGTTGCAGTAGAAACTGCATTGTAGAAATCCTGGTCTACAGCAAGCTTTGTTGCCGTACTGTTTAATTCCTTGTATTCTTCCCATGAAATATCACCGTCCAACAAGCCCTGGCTCTTAGCCATTTCCTCTTTGATAATATTGTAAGAAACAGCGGTTACAGTAATAGACGAATTATCATAATCAATAATACCTGCCGGTGTGGTATAATGCATCATAGACTCATTGGGCGCATACTTCACATCATTTGTCTCGGTAGAAGATTCTGTACCGGTACCATCCTGGAACAAATAACTGTTTTCATTGTTAGAGTCCGTTCCCGGCACCCCTCCGATACCACTGGAATTGGTAGATTCCGAGGTGGACTCCTGTACTTTCATACCCTCTTCTCTATTATCCGGTGCATAGTACTCATGCTCTGAATACTCATATGTAGAATAATCAAAATTCAAATAAGGGGCCACCTGCACCATATCGAACTGACCAGTCATAAGCAATGCCTGGCTGACCTTCGCTTCAATATAACGTTCTGCCTGATCATTTAATTCCAAAAGGCTTCCTGCTTGACCTGCTGTAGAATAATCACTCTCACCGGAAAAAAGCATTTTACCATTAGTATCCACGATAACAACATTTTCCGTTGTAGCATTCCCCAGCCTGGTAGCTGCCGCTCTCGCCATAGTCGCTGCATTTTCCGCTGTAAAGGTTCCATTCAGTTCCAATGATATGTAACAGGACGCCTCCTCCTTAGATGCCGCAAGGGTTCCGTCCTGATGAGGTACATTCAATTGTACATTTGCCGACTTAACTGCATTATAAGTCTGGAAATCAGACTCCATAGCCTGTTCCAAATACATTACATATAACTTTTGCTTGTCCGACTCCGTTTGCGAGAAACCGCCATCCAAAATATCAGTCAGGTTCGGCTCCGTAGCAGTAAGTCCTGCATTTGCCACGGCCATCATAGCCTCTCCTACCTGAGATTCTTCAATATCAATCTTTAAACCATCTCTAGAAATCTTAACATTGAAACCTCCACTTTCCAAAGCATCCATCATCTGAGATGCTTCTGCCGCGGTTTCACAATTATGAAATCTAATATATTTAGGCTGCGACATTACATAAATCAATATAGCAAATGCAAAGACCACTACTGTGGAAATAGCCACAATAACCGTCTTTTGCTTCGAAGTAAATCGATTCCACCATTCAAGCACCTTCGCCCAAATCTCTTTTAATTTATCTACCATGGTGATTCTCCTTGTAAATAATTATCCGCATATCGTACCTTGCATTCACTTAACACTAAATCTGCATATTCATAATCTCACGATAAGCCTCTAATAATTTATCACGAACTGCCACTGTATACTGCAATGCAGTTGATGCCTTCTGTAAAGCCACCGCCAAATCATGGGTATTCTCGGTTTCTCCCAATGCAAATTTTATTTCTTCATTCTCTGCATCTGAGAGATAACTGTTGGTTGTATTCAAATTATCAATTGCCGTATTCAAAAAAGACTCAAATACGGTCCCGCTTGCTTCTTCTGTTTTAGGAAACAAACTGCCGGTTAAAGAACTCACGCCTTCCATATTTTTTAATGGGGTAATTCTGCCAATTGAACTTAAATCCATAATAATCCCTACCAAACCTTTCTACTGTAAACTATTATGACTGGCTAATCTGCAATCCCTGTAATGCCATGGACTTACTTGCCGAAAAAGCTGTTGCATTTGCTTCATAGGCACGGCTTGCATCTATCATATTGGTCATTTCCGTAACAATATCTACATTCGGATACAACACATAACCTTCTTCATCTGCATCCGGGTGAGAAGGATCATATACCTTCTTCATTTCAGTGGTATAATCCTCATATACCCCTGTAACTTTGACACCCTTACCGCTGTAATGGCCTGTTGCCTGATTTAATGCAGCTCCGAAGGCCGTTTGTCCACCCTTCTCTTCAAAATAAGCCACTTTTCTTCTATATGGAGTCCCGTCTGCCGTACGGGTAGTATTAGCATTTGCCACATTTTCCGAAATAATATCCATACGATATCTCTGCGCCGTCATACCGGATGCGTTAATATTGAACGATGTAAACATACCCATAATACATTTCCTTTCCTTGCCTCACGCAATTAAAAACAAATTACTTCATAACCATTTGCAGATTCTTAAACTCCTGCGAAATACTATTCATTAATCCCTGATATTTTAACTGATTCTCTGCCAACATCACATTTTCATTTTCCACATCCACATTATTTCCATCCAAACGGTAGGAAAAACCTGCATTATCTATGTATGGCACCGGATTCAAAGAAGCTGTTTTAACATTCTTCACCTTTTCATCCATCGACTCTGTTCCATCATATCCTAAGGCTTTTCTAAGTTCTGATTCAAACGCTACGTCCTGACGCTTATATCCGGGTGTGGTGGCATTGGCAATATTGTTGGCTATGGCTTCATTTCTTAACCATGAAGCATCAGCCGCTTTATCCAAAACATTTATGTAATCGAATGCATTTGTATTTAACATTTTCCTACCTCCGTTTTCTTTTAGAACACGCTAAATGCAGGCACACGGCACCTACTTTATTCTATTATAGTTTATTTACAAAAAAAGACAATATCTTTTACTTGTTTTTTTCAAAAAAAACACAATATCATGTGTTATTTTTTAATTTATGACACGAAATATGGTTTATATTCCCAATCACTCACATACAGGCATAATCTTTATAAAGATGCAAAAAAGGATTTATTGTAATCCAATAAATCCTTTTATTCTACTAAGCAATTTCCTTTTTGCTCTATTCAATTGTCTGGCAATTTATCAATTTCTTCCGTTTTGATTTTTTAATTGCTCTATTTCGTCAAACACCACATCATTTAAAACCTTAATATAAGTACCTTTCATGCCGGAGGAACGGGACTCTATTACACCGGCACTTTCAAATTTACGCAAGGCATTTACAATCACCGAGCGTGTAATACCCACTCTATCCGCTATCTTACTGGCTACCAAAATACCTTCCATACCATTGAGTTCATCAAAAATATGGGTTATTGCTTCCATTTCAGAAAACGATAATGTACCAATGGCAGATTTGACAACCGCAACCTTTCGGCTTTCTTCAGCACTTTCCTCATTTACTGCTCTTAGCATTTCCAGCCCCACTACCGTAGAACCGTATTCACACAATATTATATCGTCAATATCGTACTGTGCATTACACTTGTAAATAAATAAAGTTCCTAATCTTTCACCTGCAATTTCAATAGGATTGATGATTGCTTGGAATTTTGACACATCCGTCTTTTCAAATCCTAAGGTTGCAAGATTAACATTTTCCTTTGTAGACAACACCGCCAACAAACGCTCATTGAGCATATTATCAATAAATCCGCCCACTTTCTCGTCCACAAGCTCGGTAATGGTTTCAATGCCTTCATACTTGCCCACTCCTAAAACCTTACCCTTACGGCTGATTACCAATATATTTGAGCATAAAATTTCACGCATAACCTTGCAAATATCATTAAACACCACTTTACTCGAATTATTATTATGCAAAAGCTTTCCTATTTTTCTTGTTTTATCCAATAATTGCACACTGCTCATATCAGTTTTTTCCTCCGTCCGTGAACACTTTTCCAATATCTTTAAATCATTTTATCACAAATTACAGTAAATTACAATGTAAAAATAGTTAATTTTTTATATTTTTTTATTTTGTGCAACAATTTGACTATTATACAGAAAAAGAGGATGCAAAAAAACATTTGCATCCTCCGCATAACTCTATTTATCTTCCGCAACCGGCTTCTGCCAAACCATATAATCACAATCCGGATTATTCATACAACCATAATAACGTCTGCCTTTTCTGGTCTTTCTCACGATGATATCTTCACCGCACTTAGGACAGGGAACACCGATTTTTTCAATGTAAGGCTTCGTATTGCGACACTCAGGAAAGCCCGGACACGCTAAAAACTTCCCATGCGGACCATACTTAAACACCATCATTCTGCCACATTCTTCACAAGGCTCTTCAGAAACTTCATCTGCTATCTTTACTTCTGCCAAATTCTTCTCAGCTAACTTCACAGCCTCATCCAAATCCGGATAGAAATTAGAGATAATAGTTTTCCACTTCACGTCGCCGGTTTCCACTCCATCCAACAAAGCCTCCATGTTCGCAGTAAAATTCACATCTACAATAGTAGGAAAAGCTTCTACCATCATATCATTAACCACTTCACCCAGCTCTGTAACATAAATATTTTTATTTTCCTTCAAAATATATCTTCTGCCTAAAATTGTGGTTATGGTAGGTGCATACGTACTGGGTCTTCCGATTCCCAGCTCTTCCAATGCACGCACCAAAGACGCCTCCGTATAATGAGCCGGCGGCTGAGTAAAATGTTGCTTATCTTCATATCCTTGCAATTTTAGCACAGTTCCTTTTTTCCAATCTATAGAGATTGTATCCTCGTTTTCCTTTTCTTCTTCCTGAACATACACACTGGTATAACCTTCAAATATAAGTTCTGAAGATGTAACCGTAAAAAATTGTTCATTCGCTTCTATCTTTACCGAGATGGTTGCATATTTTGCAGGTGCCATTCTACTTGCCACAAATCGTTTCCAAATCAACTGATACAAACGGAACAAATCCCTAGGCAATTGCTCCTTAATCTCAACAGGAATACGATTAATGTCCGTAGGACGAATAGCTTCATGGGCATCCTGAATCTTCTGCTCTGTTTTTTTCGTCGATACTCTTTCTGCCGCATATTGCTCGCCATATTTAGATACAACAAATTTATGTGCCATTTCTTCCGCTTCTGCCGACACGCGCACGGAATCGGTACGCAAATAAGTAATCAGACCTACCGTACCTTCACCCTTTATATCAACACCTTCATACAACTGCTGCGCCAAACGCATTGTCTTAGAGGTAGAGAAATTCAACACCTTACTTGCTTCCTGCTGCAAAGTAGATGTCGTAAACGGCAGAGGCGCTTTTTTAATTCGCTCACCTTTTTTTACTTCTACCACCCGGTATTGCGCACCGTCAAGTTTTTTCAAAAGTGCATCCATCTCATCCTTGCTCGAAATAGTCACCTTGCCGTTTTTATCACCATGATATTTTGCACGAACCGACTTCTTCTCTCCTTCAGCCAACAAATCCACTTCCAAAGACCAATATTCACAAGGTACAAAGGCTTCAATCTCAGCCTCTCTATCACAAATAATACGCAGTGCAACTGATTGTACACGTCCTGCACTAAGGCCCCTTTTCACCTTTGCCCACAAAAGCGGTGAAATACGATATCCCACCATACGATCCAGCGCACGTCTTGCCTGCTGTGCATCAACCAAGTCCATATCTATTTCACGTGCATTCTTTAAAGACTCCTTAACCGCAGTCTTAGTAATTTCATTAAAAGTAATTCTATAAACTTTTTTCTCCTGTAATTTCAACGCATGAATCAAATGCCATGAAATTGCTTCGCCCTCACGGTCCGGGTCAGTTGCCAAAAAAATTTTATCAGCCTTCTTTACTTCCTTACGAAGAGAAGCCAATAAATCCCCCTTTCCGCGAATAGTAATATATTTCGGTTCATAATCTCCGTCCACGTCAATTCCCAACGAACTTTTAGGCAAATCACGCACATGTCCGTTACTGGCTACCACTTCATAATTCGAACCCAAAAACTTCTTTATAGTTTTCACCTTTGCCGGCGATTCTACTATTACCAAATACTTTGCCATATAAATCCCCTTGTCTTGCTTCAAAACATCAATCGAAACCCACTATACACTAAAATATTATATGTGGCAAGTAAATTTTTATAAAAAATAAAAAGACGTTGTTTCATATCTCTATGAAACAACGTCTTAAATTATTCATTTCCCCAAATTCTCTTGTTCAATTCTTCATCACGCTTATCTATCATATCCAAAACAGCCTTAGCCTTGGCATGCTTAGAAATCGCTTCCTTCTCATCATTGATAAGATATTCCAAATTACTTGAAATCATGTCAATATTTTCCTTGAACTCGCGAATAAGTTCTGCAGATTTTGTTTTTGCTACTTCTAAAATTTCTGCAATATAAGATTCGTACTGCATTCTAGTAGCATTTTCAAAAGCTTCGCAAATATCATTCTTATATGACTTCTTATCCGTTGTAGAGAAGATAAAAATCGCCTTCTGCTTATTAATGTATTCATCCATCTTCAAAGCTTCCAATGTTGAGGGCGGAACCTGGGTATCAGATACGTTTGCAATTCTCTTAACCAAGCCTTCATCAATTCCCTTATATCCGGTAATCTGCTTCACAATAATGTTACGCAAATCTTCAATCTGCTGCTTTAAGATAATGCCTCTATTCTGCTTATAGAAATCATCAATTTCAATCAAATAGCGGTTTAACTCGCTGCAGATGATATTGTTTTTCTCCTCAAACACTTCCGGTCTGAGTGCAATCCACTTCATCTTATCTGCAATCTTTTCAGCCTGAGCCTTACGCTCTTCCACTGCTGCATTCAACGCTCTTACTTCATGGAAATCACTCATCAATGCTTCAGGTCCCAAAGAGAACAGATAGCCAGCATAGGAAGTATCAATATCCTTAACCATGGTTGTCTTCATGGTTTCAATATTTTCAGTAATCTGCTGCTTAGACAGACTCGCCTGTGCTTCGATTGCTTCATAGTCATCACGAATAAACTTAACAACATTGGAAATGCCATCATACAAGCCCTTAGCTTTTACTGCCAAAGCATATTTCTGTGCATACTTAACGATTTCTCGCTCAATTGCGTACATACCGGAATTGATATAAACACGACGTAAAATAGTCTGCAAACTTCTATCATCAGTTTCATCCAAAGCTTCCAATTCCTTCATACAATCAGCAATCATCTGCTTGGTTTCATCATCTGCATTTGCTAATTTATTTAACTTGAAGTACATACCGGTATCTACTTCTGCACTATCACATTTCATCAACAAAGGATCATCTACATGAACATTATTGATCTCATTTCTATGATTAGCTAACCAGATACGCTCATCTTCCGTATCTACATTGTTCTTAATTGCTTTTGAAATATATGCTGCTTTTGCAGATACAAAGAACAATCTTTCATTAGCCAAATCAATACATTCGTTTTCTTCATTATAAATCTTATCCGTTTCCTTCAAAGAAACCTCAACCTTCTTATTTCTAAGGTTGGACAAATCCGTTAAGCTTCTGGTATCTGCCTGATTAATAATATGTAACGAACGACTCAAGTCAATATGAACATCTCCATTGGCATCGGCATTGTTTCTGGACGAATTAATTAATTTGTACAGAACGGAATTGCCGGTTCCTTCCATCTTGGTAGGTTCATATAAAATTATCAAAATAGAATTGGTCTGTTGCTGCAAAGCCTTGCGTAACACCAATAAATGCTCATTAGAATTACTATCTGTACCGGGGGTATCATAAAATGTAAAGCTGATATTAGGATCCAGCGGTATCGGGAAATGAACCTCAATAACACCATCCACATATTCTACAAAATCCTCAGTAGGCTCATTCGGCACATTATTCAAGCTCTTTAAAATCTGATATAACTGCTCGTGTTGCTGCATATGGAATACTACCGCACTGTTAATTTCATTCTGAATCACCTTGCGGATTTTTTCACACTCACCGGTAGAACTAAAAGTATATCTTCCGGTTGCTGCATCCCAGTTAATATTTGCAGTAATTGCATTATCGTTGTCTTTTTTCTTGATTGTAAAGACAATTCCGGGATTTTCATCATTTTGAATCCGGAACATCTTTGCCGTTTCAGAATTAATGCTTTCCGGCAAAATTCTCTTACCAATCAAAGTATTAATAAAAGTAGACTTACCGGAACTATATGTACCTACAAGACATAAGTTAATATCATTACAGCTCAACTTCTTGCGCTTATTTTGAAACTCTTCTTTTCGTTTCTGGAAAAGACCTCTTGAATCAGAATCTTGAAGCTCTGTTTCAAAAAGAGAAAGGGTTTCATCACAAAATTCGCTAATCTGAGTATAAATCTCATCCACCGGAGGCAATTCCACAAAACTCTTAATCAGAATTCTGTCCTCACCAACACTCTTATTGTACTCGGTAATTTTTTCTACAAAATCATCATAGTCTACTTTGGTGCCCTTAAATACCAAACTGATAATATCATGTGAAAACTGATCCCAAATATCTGTAAAAAACTGATTTCCCTGATTCTGTAATAAAAACTCTCCGTTTTCCGGTGAATACTTCTGCAAATTAGGGCACATTTTAAATGGAACATCCAAAAACTTACCCTTAACTTTTGCCAAGAAGCGTATCTCCTTCTTCACCGGGTGATACATTATCATTAATTCTTTCACTTTACATCTCTCCAATTTCGAATTTAACGATTTCTCTTAATTTGTATGTAATCCGGATAAATTACAATTCACTCATCAACTTATTCTTGTAGCCTACGAACTCATCCTCTGTCAACATACCAACCTTCTGAAGTTCAACCAGATTGTTTGCTCTTTCTTTGAAGTCAGTAACAGAATTGGTCTTAACAAAGATTTTATCAATACACTTCTGTTTTATCTCATCATATTCGCCACTATTGATAAATCCTACTTCAGGAAGCATTCTGTACATAGCCACTCGGTTTGCATAATTCTCTACATTGTCAATTTCTGCAAGTAACTGCTGACGACGTGCCTGGAAATCCTTGCCTGTTAAGCATTCGCCTTCGCGAAGTGCCATCATATTATTGATAACAACCTTCAACTCATCTGCAGTACTCCACTTAGAATCCAAATACTTGGAAATAAGTGCATCCTGCTTGTTCTTTAAAGTTGCAGTGTCCATATACTTTTCCCATACCAATAAAGGCCATTTGCTAATCTTAGCAACCAAGTCGTCCTTAGAATCCTTATCAGATACCTCTAACAAATCAAACAAACCAGCTACCTTCTGATCGTAATCTTCCGCATCAATTAAATGACACTCTTTCAATACAGGCAAACGTTTTAACTTGAGAGTAAATGCCTCCTTGGAATCATTCAAATCAAATTCCACAGCATCAATCAAGGATTTTCTGCTCTGCTTGTATTCTTCATCAGAAATAACCTCACCTAATTCAAGGAATGCCAATTTCTGAACATTACTACGATATTCGTTAATATCTGTCACTTCGTTATCACAACATTCACGAAGTACATCTTTTCTGTTCTCCTCAAATTCCTTCTCCGAAAGCAAGCCGCAATCCTTCAAAGCAACCAGCTTCTGAATTCTTTCATAGAACTTGCCAAGACCGTAGAACTCGCCAAGAAGCTCAAATTTCTTTGCAGTATATTCGCTATCAGCAATCAAACCGCAATCCTTCAATACATCCAGCTTATCCATACGCTTTGCGAATTCTTCTTCCGTAAGCTTTTCACCACTCTTGGTTTCAACAACCTCTTCCTTCTTAGGTGCAACCGGTGCAGGTGCAGGTGTGGGTTCTGCAAATGTAGGTGCAGGTGTAGGTGTAGGTGCTTCATACTTAGGCTCTTCTACTTTAGGAGCCGGCTTCTGCTCTACCACCGGTGCCTGCTTTTCTTCCTGCTGTGCTCTAGGTATCGGTTCATGAGAAGTCTTAAATTTCTTTTCTTCCTCTTCCTTCTCAGGTTTTTCCGGACGCGCTATAGGACGCGGTGCTGTTACTACCTGTTTCTGTGCATAAGAAACATCGCCACTGCTCTGCTTCAAACTCTTAAGCAGTGCTAATGCCGCATCTGCATCCTTTAACTGCGGAAGGAAAACCTTTATTTTCTTATTACCATATAACCCCTTTAAACTGGCTTCAAAAGAGATAGCGTCTGTGTAATTATACTCCTCAGACTTAATATTGCTGATTTCTGATGCCGAAAACTCAAAATCATCCAGATAGCCATTTCGACCCTCTGCATTACAAATCTGTCCCTTTCCAGAAATTCGATCTCCGTCTACCTTTAGGAAAACCTTTCCCTCTTTTTTCAACAACATGTTTCTCAGCGAATTGTTGTCAACGCAAGTAAATACGCGAGCTCCCTCCATAAAGCTGACCTCCTCTTAATTTCAAATCTATTCTCACAATAGTTTGATATTTTCTCAAAAAAAGCATAATAACCACTCCGCACCCTCTATCCACATTAAAAGAATAAAAAAATGCGAGTAATCTAACTAATAGTATAATACCAAAAAATTATACTTTTATCAAGACTACATTTTAGCTTTATCCACAAAAATTCTACCATTTTGGACACAACTATTGGCAAATATGTGCAGACAAAAATCCCATCTTGTAATTCTATTATAATTTACAGAAAAATATTGTCAAGTAAACTACTAAATTTTTTTATTTTTTTTGAATAATTAATAATATTGCACTGTATCCTTAAACTTGATATAATTTTCATAAAAATATTATAATACGGAGGAAAAATTATGCCCAAGAAAGCAAAAGTTACTGTACATCCGGCATATGAAATCGGAGAAATATCCCCCAGAATTTATTCTGCATTTTTGGAGCCCATTGGCAACATGGTAAATGGTAGTATGTTTAATCCCAAACATCCTACAGCAGATGAAAAAGGTCTGCGTCATGACTTTATTGATGCCATTAAAGCCACTGACCTTCCGGCAGTTCGTCTTCCCGGCGGTAATTTCGTATCCGGCTGGGATTGGAAGGATTCCATCGGTCCCAAAGAAAACAGAAAAGCACATTTAGATTTGGCATGGCATCAATATTATACTAATGAAGTAGGACATGATGAGTATTTGCAATGGTCCGAGCTTACAGAAACCGAACCCATGTACACCATCAATTTAGGTACGGGTGATATTAACGATGCAGTACGCATCATCGAATACACCAATCATGAAGGCGGTACCTATTGGTCTGATTTACGAAAGGAATACGGCCATGAAAAACCTTATGATGTTAAGATTTGGTATTTGGGCAACGAAGTAGATGGTTACTGGCAAATTGGCTCTTATCAAAACGATCCCAGAGGATACGGGCTTTTAGCAAATGAAACCTCCAAACTTATGAAATGGGTGGATCCCCGCATCGAAACCGTAGCTTGCGTTTCCTGCTCTCCCAACATGCTCCACTATCCCGAATGGGACTTAACCGCTTTGCAGGAGTGTTATCACAGTGTAGACTATATTTCCATGCATCATTATCAGTCAGTTCTGATGGACGATATTCCCACCTACCTGGGTGCTTCACGCTATTTTGAGGATTATATTAATACAGAAATTGCCATCTGCGATTATGTGGCAGCAAAACTGAAATCTCCCAAGAAAATGATGATTTCCTTTGACGAGTATGCTACCATGATGCGTCCTGCCAGCGAACTTCATTATGGCCGCGGAGAATACTTACATTATAAGACCCATTACAACTTTGACCCCAATCGCGGATACACTCGTCACGATCCCAACAATATGCCCCAGCGTCCGTTCCGTGGTGGAGATATGTTGCAGGCCCTTGCCAACGCATCTACCCTTTTAACATTTATTAGACATGCAGACCGTGTAAAAATTGCCTGTATGACCGGTGGATTACATGTACTGGCATCCTCTGACAAAGAACATATTTGGAGCACCGCCTCCGCATACCCCTATACCCAGTTAATGCGCTACGGCCGCGGTACCGCTCTTCGCACCAATGTGGACTGTGATACTTATGATATCCCCAGCTATATTGTGGATGACACCAACCAATACTATGAACAAGAAAACGTAGACTTCATCGATACCGCCGCTGCTTTTGACAAAGAAACCGGCGAGCTGAATATCTTCGTTATCAATCGTAACTGGGAAGCAGACAACGATATTGAATTGGATGTTGCAGGTTTCGACGATTTGGAATTCATCGAGCATCTGGAAATGTATACAGATGATTTGTCCAAAGCTAATACCTACGAAACACCGGATGCAATTGTTCCTGTAGTTAACGAAGGTGCAAGATTTGCAGAAGGCAAACTTAACAGTAATGTAAAGCCTATTTCCTGGAATGTGTTCCGTTTTAAAATAAAGTAACATAAAACACCCAATAATTAGAGTTCTTTGAAGCTCTTTTCATTGGGTGTTTTATTGTGATTATTTTTCTCTTTTTTCCTCAATAAGCTTGGTTATGATTATCACCACCGGGAACAACACTCCTGCCACCGGCCAAACAAGTCCGCCGGTTTTATATTCCCAACCAAAAAAGATTAAGCACAGAAAAACTGCTGTTACCACCAACCAATAAATAGCACTTACTGCCGCTACCAGCGGAGATTTAGCTTTTTTCTTTTCTTCAATACTGTAATCCCCTTCCTGAAGCAAACGCTGGAAGCTTCCCTGAATAGTACATGCCACTACCAAGAATCTTACGCCAATTGCCACAACTGCAAAAGTTCCGCACAAAAATGCTACTTCCAAAAACTCATTTCCTTCCACAAAAGCTGCCCCAAACAATACCATGGCTGCCACAATACAAAGCACCACACCTATAATAATATTTTTCACATAAGTTTCCTGATATTTTTGCTTTCTTTCCTTTACCATGCCGGTTACTCCGTACTCTGTTTCTATGGCTTCTGTTTCCAAAAATTCATAGGGCTTGGTTTTCATACCGCAAGTAATAAAGATACTACATGCAAATGCTACAATTACCAAAAGAATCATCATACCGATTGCCCCTGCCGCATCCTCCGATAAGGGAATCATATTCAATTCACCTGCTGCAGCTAACAAAAACATGCATATAGGGGAAAGAATGCACAAGCTCACGCCAAATGCCACCTTGGGCGCTTCCTCCTTCTTAATACGCAAGAATTCATTGGCCTCTTCTAAGCTCACTCTTCTTATTCCGGACTCTACTACATCTGTTTCGGAAATATGTTCCACTACTTCTACTTCTTCTTTAATCAGATAATCCACGGACACCTGAAACAATTTACTCATTTCCAGGATTCGTTGCAAATCCGGCATAGTCTGGGCACCTTCCCATTTGGATACTGCCTGTCTTGTCACTCCTAATTTATCCGCCAGTTCTTCCTGAGACCAACCATTCTTCTTTCTTTCCAAAATAATCTTGTCTGCTAATATCATATTTAACTCTCCATCTTCAAACTATTTTGTCTTACGGACCGGTTCCTTTGACTGACCTAAATCTACCACTTTTACCGGTTTCCCACAAGAAAATGACAGCGGTCAATTTGTCAACTCGGGGTTGCAACTGCCGAAAATTGCGTGTTTTTCAGCTATTTTTCATAGTATAACATAAAATTCCCCCGAAACAAAATGTTTCGGGGAAAACAAGTATTCTACAAACAACGGTTTTCTGTTGCACAAAAAAGCTTACCACTTTATGTAGTAAGCTTCTCTTGTCAAATTTATACCTTCAAATCAAAATTAATTCCAACCCCTGGCTCAGATTCCGTTTTCTCTTGTTCCCCTGCTCTTATCGTTTGAAGTATCGGTTTCATGTCTGTCTCATTTAAATAAATCTCGCCATCTACAGCATCAGAAAACTTCTCTGACAATATCTTCTCTGCTTTACTTTCCGCTGTTTTATCCGTCTTTGCCTCTTTTATGCTATCAAGCCTTTCTTGTAATTCTTCTACTTTTTCTTTAGCCTTTTCACGAGTTTTTTTAATAAGTTTCTTCACATTTTCATCTGCTTGTTTGCGAAGTTCTTTATCCAATTTACTCTCAATACGAACATGACCAAAATGAACCAAGTTACCATTTGCGTCCATATACCAGTGGCTTGTACGTTCTACAACATTACCCATTGAATTATATAAAGAACCCACAACACTTTCTGCTCTCTGAATACCTTGCAACATCTGTGTATATTCTTTTTCCGCTTTCGGATCATTTTGCATCTTTTCAATCATCTTAGAATTTATTACTACCGACCCTATCGCATTATCCTTTTTTGTGTTTATCCCGGTTCCTATTGTTAAAGATAAATCCTTTACCTGTTTCTGTAATTTTTGCAAATACTCATCGGTACTTATTTTAGATTTTCTTGCTGTTGTAGTACCTTTGACTTTTTCCTGTTCTATAACCTGCTTTTTCTGTGTTGTATAGGCATTCTCCGCAACTGCATTATGTGTATTTACTGATGAAATCGACATAATCTCATCCTCCTTTAAAAAGAACAAAATCTTTTTGTTCCGCATTAAGCATTTACGTCTAAATATGATTTAGCTTGTGTAAATTCTACTCTTTGATACTGATTTAACTCACTATTTCCTTCAATGAAATACTCCAGATAAGCTTTTCTTTCCTGACGCATCTCTTCCAATCGTTCCTCAAATTCCTCTTTTTTTCTACGACTTTTTTCTAAACGCTGCTCTAATTCTTCTTTTTCTGCTCGTTTTTTCTTGATGCGTTTCTCTATGGAATCACTTTTCTCCTGTGTTTTAGAAACATTGCTATTTCCTGCATTTGATGTTCTCATACCACCACAGGAAGAAGTTCTGTTTCCGTTTGCATCATATGTAACTGTCCTTCCTCCTAATTCTACACCATCACGCTTAGCCCATCCATAAGTCATCGCATTTGCCTGCACCTCTCCCGACAAATTATATTCAATTTCTTTTGCAAATTCCGGATTGTTCGCCATCTTCTTTAGACACTCATATGAGAGATTTACAACAACCTTGCCTGAATTACATCGTAGTTCACCACCTTTGATGTTAAAACTAATCTGTGGAAACTTTTTACACAACTTCTGGTAATATTCTTCCACCTTCTCTTTACTACCTTGCACTTTTGCTGTTGTACTACCTCTTGTTACTTCCTGTTCGGAAACCTGCTTTTTTTGCGTTGTATAAGTATTTTCAGCGACAGCATTATATGTATTTACTGATGAAATTGCCATAATCTCATCCTCCTTCAAAAAATTACAAGCTATATCAAAATATCAATTCTCTTATATTTTATTTCCTCTAGCGGCAATAACCCCGTTTCAGTAAGCACTTCGCTTTCTGCGGCCATCGTTTCATCCAACACTTCCACATTCTCTGTTGCAAGTTCCTCCACCATCTTCTCTGTGATTTCCTGAACCTCTTCCATACTTTCGGTAAGTCCACTCTTTTCTTCAATACCAAGAGCTTCCTCAACCATTTCTTCTTTTCTTTCTTCCTCAGTCTTAGGAGCATAATCTTTGGCAAGTTCTGCAATCTGTTCTCCTCGCTCTCTCGCCTCATCCATGGTATGAAACATTTGTTCATTATTATATTGTTTCTTTACAGCAGCAATCTGTTCTTCATAGGAGTGAAACATCTCCAATTTTCTTGCAATATCTTCAATGCTATCGCATTGCATATTTTTCAGATTCGCTTTCTGATTCTCAAAAAAATCAATCTGACTTTGTGCCTTTTGCTGTCGCTCTATTTTATCCCGAGTGCTTTTAAGCATCCCAGCAACTCCAAATCTTTGTGAAAATAATGAAAAACCATTATTACCATTTATAGACAAGTTCATAGGCATACCTCCTATACTTCCTCATCCACCTTCTTTGATACAAGTTCGGACAAGGCATTATTATATGTACCATTCTTTCTGTATGTGCCACTTATTCTTGCAGCTGCATTTGAAATACTGTTTGCTTTCATAGACACCTTATCGGCAAATGAATTGTATCCGGTAAAGACTGACTTCAAGGTTTGGATATCAGCCTTTTTAAGTGCTTCCTCATCAAGTTCTATTTCATTGCCTTTTCCAACAGTAATTCCTATTTTAGAAAGAATGTTTTCATTTGCTTCTGTCATTCCCGTCAACCATACCGCATTTCTTAATACATCCTTTGAATTGGAATCTCCTGCTTGTTTTATCACATCATTATAATCCTCAACGAATGACTTTACTGCCTTTGTTATGGCATCAAAGTTATTCTTTTCCCACAATTCACTATTATTTAAGGCATCTGCAGATTTCTTTAGAGCATCTGCTCCGTTCTTCATCAATGTAGATTTCTGCACAGAATCACCACCGGAAGTTTTTTCTGCATCCTGTTTTGCATAATAAGCTTTTAAAAGCTTTCCGTAACTTCCATTTTTAATCGCCGCATAATCAGAAAGACTAAATGTACCACTTGCGGAAGGAGCCGGAGTCCCTCCAAACAGAAAGGAATAATCTACATTGGTGTTATATTTATCTGTATAATCATTGAAACCATTTATCTTTGTCATAACTCCCCCTCCTATAAACGCACATCAACATGTGTGTATGTAACTTCGTCCGGCACAGATGCATCTACTGCTTCTGTCATATCAACACTAACATCTTCTGTCGTGGCGTCTGTATCCACAGATTTGTTATCATCCGTAGCAATAACACTCTTGTCATCTTTTTCATTAGAAACTGTATCTTTCTTATCAGTCTTTTTATCGCCCTTCTTATCTTCTGTATTTTCTGCCTTCTGATCTTCTTTCGCTGCTTCTTCAAGTTCCTTATTTGCATCAGCCAAAGTATTTAACTGTGCCTCTTGAGCCGCTTCCATCTTTTCCTGAACCTCTGCAAGCTCCTCTTTCTTTGCTTCTACATTTCCGCCACGAGCTGAATCCAGTTTGATTTCGGACTCCAGCACACCGGCTCTGCCTTCCATTCTGGTAGCAACACTTCCCTGTACCTGAGCCTGGGCCATTGCTGAATCCGCTGACATGATAGCTTTCATACTTGCCTGTGAAAGACCGGCACTTTGTTTACCTGCTTTTGGAGCAGTTTTAGCACTACCACCAAGCATATCATTCATGGAGGAACCTTTTGCCTGTTGCTTTTCTTTTCTCAGTTCCATCTGATGCTGTCTTAACTGATTATTCAAATCTGTAATCTCTTGCAGAATTTCCTGTCTCTTCTTCATTTTTTCCTCAATGCTCATATCCTTGTTTGCAGATATGTCCTGCAACTGTTT
>JAZSPK010000051.1:0-10409 GCA_045537405.1 Acetatifactor sp. | reverse complement strand
AATAGCCTTCGCTTTCTCCTCTGCGGTATGGGGCGCATGGTCTGTAGCAATCAAATCAATAGTACCGTCTGCCAGACCTTCGATAATAGCCAGTCGGTCCGCCTCCTCGCGAAGGGGCGGATTCATTTTGGCCATAGTTCCGTATTTAATAGCCGCTTCCTCATTTAATGTAAAATGATGGGGCGTTGCTTCTGCGTGAATATTCTTGCCCTGTTTCTTTGCTTGACGCACCAGTTCTACCGCTTCCTTGGAGCTGATATGCTGGATATTAATACAGGCACCGGTTTCCAATGCTATCTGCAAGTCTCTGCCGGAAAGGCTGATTTCCGCCTCTCTGGGTGAGCCGCCGATACCGTAATACTCACTTGCCTTACCACGGTTAATACCGTTGTTGGTAATCAGTGTAGCATCTTCCTCATGAAAACTAATGGGCATGTCCAGTGCCGTCACCTGCTTCATAGCTTCACGCACCAGTTCCTCGTCCATAATGGGCACACCATCGTCCGTAAAACCTACGGCGCCATTATCCGCCAAAGTTTTCATATCTACCAGTTCCTTGCCCGCCATACCCATAGTTACATTGGCACAGGTTTCCACATGAATACCGGTGGTCTTGCCACGTTCCAAAATATACTGCAGAGTCTCCACATTGTCCACCTGAGGCTTTACATTAGCCATCAGCACTACTGTAGTAAAACCACCCTTAGCCGCAGCCTTACTGCCGGTTTCAATATCCTCCTTGTGAGTAAATCCGGGCTCTCTGAAATGCACATGCACATCCACCAACCCGGGTGCCACGATTTTGCCCTCTGCATCAATGATTTCCAATTGAGCAGATTCCTCTGTCCCCAAATCTGCCCGAAGATTCTCGCCTATTTTCACAATCTTTTTATCTTCAATCAGGACGTCCATTATGCCTTCTGTCTTGGACTTTGGATCCATCACATAACCATTTTGAATCAGTAACATGGTCTGCCTCCTATTTATGTTCACTATTTTTAAGTGTACCATGTTTTCTAAAAAAAAGAAAGTGCTTCTACCCATTCCGCCTTTTATATGCTATAATGACTTTTGTTAATCAAAATTTATTATTTAATACAAAAAGGGGAAACAAATGAAAGAAAAAAAAGTAACAATATTAACTATTTGCGTTGTATTTCTATTAATTGCATTAATAGGTGTATCCATTTTTTGCGTTTACCTTATCAACAGAGGAAACCAAGACAATGAAACGATAGGATCCATCTCTTCTGAAGACAATGTCGCTACAGACAATCTTGCAGAAACAGACAACAAAACAACCGAAGTAACACCAGACACCACTTCTCAGGAAGTTATTCCGGAAGTCACACCCGAACCACCCGCGCTTAACTTGGTTCAGGCAGAATTGCAGAAGACGTATCATAATGATGAAGCGACCGCAAAACTTTTGGAAAAAGGATATTTTCATGAGGTATCTGAAACCCTTGCAGACGGTGCCTTTGAAGTCAATCTTATAGGTTTTACCGGGGACACTCCACACCCAATGATTCTGCTGGATGTTATGGTTAACGATGCGTCCCTTTTGGAGGAGGACAAAATCTCCATTGAATTATATTGTTTGGGGACCTATCAATATGAGCACATGCTGTCTTCATATGGCACCCTATTCGCTTACGGAGTAAAAGATTCGGAAAACAGTAGGCTGTTTCATGTAAGCATTCCCGGTCCCAGCAGATGGATATCCGGCGGAGAAGAATTTATTATAGATGTCACCCAAATCTGTATAGGTTCCAGCGAGGTGAAAGACGATTCCTGGGATGAATATGATGTTAACATGGAATATCTTGTGACGGTTCCACAAGACAGCCTCTTGCAGATATATTCTTATGGTGGTAAAAGCGATCTGTTTGAAGATGATAACATTAAATATATGTTTGATTTAATCACTCCCGGTTTTTATGATACTACACTCCTGTTTTATATAGATTACTCCGATTCTCAAATTGCTAATATGGAACAAAATGCTGATTTTCTCTATGCCCTCTACGATAAAAGAGATGACTTTATGGAAGATTTGGTTGTAACAATAAACGATATCGATTATAAAGGAACCATCGCAAATAACGGTGCTGTAACCGTTACCGATGATTATTGTTATTTTTATACGGATTTGCCCGGTATTGAAAGCACACTTATCTACAGTATTGTCATTACACATGGCGAAACCAGCTACACAATAAAATAACGAAGAAGGGAATCAATGTGATTCCCTTCTTTTTCTATTCACACACCACGTTTTCTTCCAGTGCTTCCGTCTTAATCACAATATAAGGATAGGACGGAGCTTTATTGGAACCTTTATCCCCCGGTCCCAGCAGAGTAGTTTCCACATAAATAGCATTATCCGTCAAATACAACTCATCCACCGTAATACTGTAACCACCGGTTTTCTGCTCCCCATAACCAATACATATGTACAAGGCATCCGCATCGGAATAGGTTAATTTGAAAGGCTCCATTTTACGTTCCTCCACAATCTCCTTCAATTCCTTAGGCAGTACCTCCTCACTTAAAATGACAAAGTCCAAATCCCTAAGCTTCACTTCCTTGGTATCCAACATTTTACATCCGCATAATAACCCTGACATTACCAAAATCAACAGTAACCATCTTACTTTTTTCATAATATTTACAATTCTTTCACCCTTTAGTTAGTTCTATTCTATGTACACTTGGGGCAAACTATGCTATACTACAAGAGGTTTGATGACCGATTGTACGATTTGGAGGATTCTATGATACGTTTTATTCTGGCCTTTACATGGCTTGCAATTTTTTTGTTTGGTACTATTCCTCTCATGATTATAGAGTGGATTATTGGTAAATTTAATAAAGACTTACACGACCGCAGTTCCCTGGCTATTGTGCAGTTCGGTTTCCGGGTAGTTCAATTTATTGCCGGGACGAAAGTAATTGTAAAAGGGGCAGAAAATATCCCCAAGGACACTGCGGTTCTTTATGTAGGAAATCATCGCAGCTATTTCGATATTATCCTGACCTATATTCGCGTGCCCAGGCCTACCGGCTATGTGTCCAAAAAGGAAATGAATAAAATCCCTTTGCTGGGTATTTGGATGCGCCATCTGCACTGTCTGTTCCTTGACCGCAAGGATATTAAGCAAGGATTAAAGGTGATTTTAGAAGCGATTGAAAAAGCCAAATCCGGTATTTCCATTTGTATTTTCCCGGAAGGCACCAGAAACAAAAACGAAGGCGAAATGCTTCCCTTCCATGAGGGTAGCTTTAAGGTAGCCGACAGGGCCGGTGTTCCCATTATTCCCATGACTTTGGTAAACACTGCTGCCATATTTGAAAACCAGTTCCCACGCATTAAGAAAACCACCGTTATCATCGAATACGGAAAGCCTATCTACATGAATGAACTGGAAAAAGAAGAACGCAAGCACATTGGTGCTCATGTAAGAGAGTTAATCGGAGAAAGATATAAAGAACTGGCAAAGGAGTTGCCGCAATTACCGAAAAAATAAAAAATGCCCGTGGAACATACCATTACGTATCTCCACGGGCTATTTTTAACTCTGATAATAATACACCACCAGCTGTGTCCTATCACGCAAATCCAGCTTATCCAAAATATTGCTCAAATAATTACGCACAGTTCCTTCACTCAAAAACAACTGCTCTGCAATCTCTTTATTGCTTAAACCTTTTGCTACCAGCTCTACGATTTCAAATTCTTTTTCGGTAACAGCCTTCTCGGCAAATTTCTCTGCCTTAGAATCTGCAGTCTGAATGTTGGGAAGCTTATTTACAATCTCTCCTCCAAACACACTTTGTCCGGAATACACCGCCTGCAATGCCGGAACAATTCCTTCAAAGTCCTGCTTCAAAATATAGCCCTTAGCACCACATTTCAAAGCATTTACCACATACTCATCATCCGAAAAGGTGGTCAGAAACAGTACCCGCGCCTCAGGATACTTTTTCAAGACGTTTCCCGCAGCGGTAATACCATCCATGCCCTCCATGCGAATATCGGAAAGCAAAATATCCGGCTGATACTTTTCATACAATTCTACCGCTTCCGCACCACTTTTGCCGGTAGCCAGTACCTCTATTCCACCAGCCTCTATAATGGTCTTTAAAGACATTAAAACAATACTGTCATCATCTACAATTACGATTTTCATACTATACCTCCTCTCTGTTACACGCTCTTCCGTTCCGCATTATGTCAACCACGTCTATCTTTCTTTTTTCTTGGGCACGGAAATAAAGATTCGAAAACCCTGCTGCCCGGAAAAAGTAATAATTCCACCCAAAGCGCTTACGCGTTCCTCCATATTTCGAAGTCCGATACCGCCTGCCGGATTATATACATTCGCCTGCCCTGTTCCGTTATCCTCTACCATCATCTGATAGTATTCTTCCAATTCATTTAACACTACCTTTACTCTGGTGGCATCCGAATGCTTCTGTACATTGGTAAGTGCTTCCTTCAATATACTTAAGAACGCATACTTAATCTCTTTGTCCGCATCCATGGATATATCACAATCCAAACTGGTTTCATAGCCCTGACAATCCGCCAAAAGTCTCCTTGCCGCATCCTTAATATCAAAGCTTTCCTTGTGTAAGTCATGCACACTTTCCCTGATATTATTCATAGCACTATCAAGTGTCTCTTTCAAAGGCTCCAATTGCTGTGCCACCGGCTCATTTTTATGTATGGCCACAATCGCTCCCAACTGCAAAATGGATCGGGACAACAAATGCCCTACATTATCATGTATTTCTCTTGCGATACGATTTCTCTCTGCTAGGGTAGCAATGTGAATCTCTTTCTCCTGATTTGTGGCAAGATATTTATTTTTTTCTGCCAGCATGGCGTTACGTTCCGTAGCATCGTCGCGGATATGCTTCACTTCCTCACTTCGTTGCTTTAACAAATGGGACTTCCATGCCATATAAAAAGCCAGAAACAACATTAATGCCCAAATCAACGCCGATGCATCCGGCACCACAATACCGGAATATATGGTGGGGATCACTGAAAAAACACTTAATATCACTAAATATTTTACATCTTCTAAAAATTTATAAATACCTGCATACAATGTCAGTGCCACAAACGGTGCAAACTCCGGAAGACAAAGAACACCTAACGGAAGGAGTATGTACAGCCACTTTTCTACCGGATGTTTTCTAACTTCTCCCAGATACCCGGTGGCACCGGCCAAAATTAAACCAGTCAAAATATACACCATGTCCGACCACTGACAAGGATTCAATTTGATTAAAAATATACCCAACAAGTACAAAAGCACTCTATCAATGATATGAGTCATGGTGCCCTCTCCTTCCCATACAGTAGTACATACAACCGATTATTGGCGCTGCCGCATGTTTTCTCAAGTATAGCATTGGAAAAATCAAATTGCAATTGTAATACCCGGAATGTGACATTTGTCATGTCAGGTTGTGAGGATACTCACTTACATCGGATTGCCCGCAAGATTATACTAAGACCATAAAGTACATTTCACAAAATCGACCTGTGTCAGCACCTTTACAAATCACAGGCACACCATAAAACAAAAAGAGAGGAAAAAACATGAGTGAATCCGTAATTGTAGTAGAAAACTTAGTAAAGCGATACAAGGAGCTTATTGCTCTGGACCATTTTAATTTGGATATTAAGCAGGGTGAAATCTTCGGACTCTTAGGTCCCAACGGCTCCGGCAAGACCACCACCATCAACTGCATCCTGGCACTTCTCAATTATGATAAGGGAAGCATCAAGGTATTTGGCGAGGATATGAAACCGGACAGCTACGACCTGAAAAGTAAAATCGGCGTGGTAATGCAGAATGTAGCAGTATTTGAAGAACTGAATGTTTATGATAATATCGATTTCTTCTGCGGCCTTTATATTAAGGACAAAAAGCTTCGCAAGCAATATGTGGAAGAGGCAATTGAATTCGTAGACTTGGTGGATTACAAAAAATTCTATCCCAAGAAGCTTTCCGGTGGTTTGCTTCGTCGATTAAATATCGCCTGCGGTATTGTACACAAGCCTTCCCTGATTTTCTTGGACGAACCCACCGTTGCGGTAGACCCACAAAGTAGAAATAAGATTCTGGAAGGTATTCAAGAACTGAATAAACAGGGTGCTACCATCATTTACACCTCCCACTATATGGAAGAGGTGGAGCAGATTTGTACCCGCATTGCCATTATGGATAAGGGCAAGAATCTGGCCATGGGTACCACCGATGAGCTGAAAAAGATGATTAAAAATAACGAAACTATAAGCATTGAGCTCTTGAACCTTCCGGAAACCTTAACCGAACAAATCAAGGCTCTGCCCCATGTATATGAAGTGACCTACAATGACAACTTGCTGAAGGTCTTCTACAGCGGCGGCAAACACAATCTGATTCGCTTATTGGATTTGCTGAAACAGCAGGATATCAGCTTCGGACGTGTGTATTCCGAACGACCTACACTGAACGACGTATTCCTGGAAATCACCGGCAAGGAATTAAGAGATTAGGAGGAAACACCATGTTTTTACACATATTTAAATATCGCCTAAAAGCGCTGTTTCATCAAAAGGATGAATTCTTCTGGAACCTAATCTTTCCGCTGATTCTGGGTACCTGCTTTTTTGCTGCCTTCAGTAATATCACCAAAAGTTCGGAAGTCTTTCAAACCATCCCCGTAGCGGTAGTTTTGGAAGACAGCACAACTGAAACCTATTTTAAGGAAATGATGGATAATCTTTCCAAAAGTGTGGATGGTGAAGTTCCTTTCTTTGCCACCACTTACACAGATTTGGCAAAGGGTGAAGAACTACTTATCGCGGAAGAAATAGATGGTCTGATTGTTTTAAAGGATGGTACACCTTCCCTTACAATTATAGAGAACGGTATTACCCAAACCATAATCAAAACAGTTATGGACAAATACATTCAGACCAATGAAGTGATTAACAGCATGATTCCTAATCATCTAGATAAACTGGAAGCGGTTATGGAGACAGTCAATGCCGAAACTTCCTACATTCGTGAACTCCCTTTGACACATGGTAACACAGACCCGGTTATGGACTTTTTCTTTGCACTAATCGCCATGTCCTGCCTCATGGGTACTACTGTTGGTCAATACACTGCCATGCATATTAAGGCTGACTTATCCCCCATTGGGCTTCGCAAGGTTATCTCCCCTACCAATCGTATGTCCATGATTTTGGGAGATATGTGTGGTAGCTTTACCCTATCCGCTGTTGGCAATGCCATGCTGATTATTTATTTGAAGTACATTTTGAAGCTGGAATTCGGTGCCGGTTTCCTGCCCATCTATCTGGTAGCTCTGGTTGGTTCCCTTTTAGCTACCTGCATCGGTATGCTGGTGGGATTTTTGCCTAAACTGGGGGAAGGCGCAAAGCTGGGTATTAATATCAGCTTTACCCTTTTTTCCAGCTTCTTGTCCGGACTGATGGCAAGTGGCATCAAACAGGCCATCGAGAGAACATGTCCCATTATTAACCGTATCAACCCGGCATCCTTAATTTCTGATGCCTTGTATGCGCTGAATATTTACGATACTTACGAAAAATACACCAGGTGTCTGATGATTATGCTGGCTATGTCTCTTGTATTTGTTATTGCCAGTCTTATGATTGCAAGGAGGGAGACCTATGACAGTATTTAAGACCTATTTCAAAATTGCAAAAAAACATATTGGCAATCTAATCATGTACACCGCCATCTTTTTAAGCATTACAATGTTTATTGCCAAAAATAATATTAACAATGTGGAAAACTATACCGGTGCCACCGTGCGAGTTACCATCTTTGATGAAGACAACAGTGATTTAAGCAAAGGTCTCACTACTTATTTGGATATACAACATGAATTGGTAAACATCGGTAATGATTTGGACGCAATCCGCGATGCCCTCTATATTCGTAAAACAGAGTATGTGATTACCATTCCTCAGGGATTTGAGGCATCTGTTTTGGCAGGTACTGCGGAGAATAACCTAGAAGTATACAAAATACCCGGCTCTGTTACCGCCCAATTTGTGGACCTGTCCATAGATACCTTTTTAAGTACCTACAAGGCTTATTTAGCCGGTGGATTCACCGGTACGGAAGCCTATGAAAAAACTCTGGAAACCATTGCCTCCCAGAGCGAAGTATCCTTCTACAACAAAGAAACAGCAAATGAAACGCCCGGCATTCATTACTATTATGTCTATCTCCCCTATGCTTTGATTTGCATTATTATATTGTGTATTGGCCCCATGTTGATTGGTTTCCACGATACACAAATCAAAGACCGGGTGAACTGCAGCCGACTCTCTTCTTTGAAAAAGAATATGTCCCTACTTTGCGCCAGTAGTATATATACCCTCGGTATTGTCCTGTTTTACTTTGTTATTTCGATGATTATATACTCATCAGATGTAACAGCAGATACCATATACTTAAGATTACTCAATGTAGTTGTTCAGGCCTTTGTCTGTTTGGCATTTACCTTCCTGTTCTCCTTACTGACCAAGAAGGTACCCCTGTTAAATATGTTCTCCAATGTATTCGGACTAGGTTCCAGTTTCCTCTGCGGCATCTTCGTTCCCAGAGAATTCTTGTCCGACTCCGTAGCGGCTTTTGGCAGATTCCTGCCTGCTTATTGGTACATCAATGTAGAAGATGCACTCTGCAATTTCAGCCCGGAAGCATACTCTACCATCACCACCGGATATTTGGTGCAGGTACTTTATGGTGTGGCTGTGCTGGTTATTGCTCTGGTGATTGGACAGTATCAGAGGAGAAAATGATGCGCGTAGCAATGAGCCATGCGCAGATGAGCCGAAGGTGCCTGCCGGGTGCTTGCACACTGGCAGGCGCATTCGAGCGAAGATGCATACGGCGAACGCCGCGACAGTGAGCAGGCTTGTCTTGCGAACCTGTCGGCATGGCGAAGCACCTATGAACTGAAAGTTTCAAGCGCCTTTCTAACCAATCTTTTTGACTGGTTAGCCTTTGAATATGTTTTACTAGTTTATTTTGTTATTTCAAATTCTGCAAAATAAATTGCTGTATCATAATCGCCCATTGCTCTGAAATCCATGATTTCTTTTCCGATTCGATATTTCCCTTCTGCGAGTGTTCCATAAAGGTATTCCCAATTTATATCCCATTCATACGTTTCACCTTTTGAAATCATCCATGCTTCGTCCGTCCATGCTACCTCTGCATAATATGGTGCTTCATGCCAGCCTTTTTCTTGCGTCCATGTTTCTAAAACATACCAACTTCCCGTTTGCAATTCTCCTGTTGGTTCTCCACCAGACTGAGTACATTTAATCGTTGCACCTGTTGGTGTGGTATTTTCTGCTGTCAATGTGATACCCCATGTTTCTTCAAAAATCATAAATTCTGGTGGCATATAAGATGACAGCATTCTTTCTTGCTCTGATAACTTTAACCACTGCAATGTTGCATCACATAATTCGGATTTTTTATATTCTTTTCCGTTGTAATTAATAATCTCTTCGGTTGGAAACTGGATTTGCTGCCTTGCTTCTTCGGTAGCAAAAATCCACCATTTGTCATTCATATAAATTTCAATCGTACCTTCTTGTGGACCATACTGATATCCATAACCAGTACCAAAGTTAGATTCATTGTCTTTGGTTGGTCTTTTTGTTCCGTCTACTGCTGATGTAATCTCTCCATCCATCATACCACAACGGGCTTCTACTGTACTTTCTTTACCAGTATCAAGATACAATTCTCCATTTATCATGACCATCGGAATTAAATCACTAAGTTCCTCTTGTGTTCTGTCAGCAGGAGTTTTCAATGTAATGGCATATACTGTACTTACTTGTAATGGGTCTGTTTCCATAGCCATTCCGTCATAATAAAATACAATCTCATCACCAACTACAACATCTGTGTAACTATCTTTATTTTCAGTATTCAAGGATATTGACCAATGTGAACCATTGGGATACCCCTCAGCTGTTTCAGAGTAAACTATGATATAACCATCATAGACTTCTTCAACAATTCCGGTTACATTTGGTTTGTTCTCAATGATATAATTCAAACTTTTGCTGTCACACCCTGCCAAACCCAGTACACATAACAGTGCAAAAAACAATGCTATTCTCTTCTTCATTCTATCTACCTCCTTTATATTTGTCATTCTATCTATATAGACGCAAAAACATAAAAAAAGTTTCACTAAACTTCAAATTCTAATCGAACTGATTCTTTCAATTCTTTATTTTCTGGTTTTTAATCATCATTTTTTACCTTAGTCAAGGCGATTAATCCAACAACTAATATGATAGGAAATATGGTAGCAACAAGTAATCCTGTTTTAAGATT
>JAZSPK010000009.1:0-70794 GCA_045537405.1 Acetatifactor sp. | reverse complement strand
TTGGTAAAGGAACATAAGGTGGTATAAGTTTTGAGTGTTACCGGTCTTAAAAATGCATTTGTGGATTTTTGAGGCCGGTTTTTCATAGCCCTTATTCAAAAAAATAAAAAAGTTTATGTTTTGAGTGGAAGATTTTGCTCTTTTGAGGATATTAGTAAGTGAAAGGGTTAATCACACAATAGGAGGATGTATGTATGGATAAGGGAATGAGAAAAGAACAAGGTAACGATTCAATGGGTTTAAAAAAGGTGCAGGAGAAGGCGCGTGCCAGACAACGCTTCTTTCTCTTTGATTTATTGGACTTGGTAGAGGATTCCGAAGTGGATAGTTTGTATGATGTGGGAATTGAAATATTGGATTCAAACACCGGAGAACGAATTTGCTATAGGGTAGATTCCGCTTGGATAAATGATGAGTGGGAGGAGCTTACTCTTACCGTTAATGTTGACAAGCTACCGCAAATCATTGAATAGCCGGAGAGTAACAGTAATATTACATAATGTAAAAGGAGATAAATTATGCCAAGATTAGTTTTTGAAAAAAAAGAAAATGTAGAAGCTTTATTAGAAACCGTGGATGTAAGCGCTTATTTCTTTGTGGATTATTATGAAATGCCTAGCGGTATGTTTTTTGAATTGGACAAGACCTTTCCGACCGGTTCCTTAACGGTGGAGCAGTTAAAGGAAGAATTAGAGAAATTGTATGAAGAAAATATTCCCTATTATAAAAAATGGGATGATAAATGTAATAATTGTGCATCTATCTGTATCTTTATCGGATTTTTTGATAAGGATAGGGAATTTCACGTGGTGGCAGATAAAATGTACGGATAGAAATTAGTTTTTTGTGAGAAAAAGCGTGATTTAAGTGGAATTAAGTGGAATTAAGTGGAATGATGTGGAAAAGAAAACGTGATAATAACAAAGATATCTTAATATTCCTGGATATTGATGGAGTATTGAATACTACGCATTCTTTAGATACCAGATATGAGGTCTGTGGTGAAAATGTGAAGGTACTCAATTTACTGAAGGACAAGCTGGTGAAACGTGGATACAATGTGAAAATTGTGCTGACCAGTACCTGGAGATTAGAGTATGACTCCAATGTAGAAAGGTGTTCGCCCCAAATAAAAAGACTTATATTAAAGCTTGCTAAGTATGATATTACCATAGAGGACAAAACCCCTCTTTATAAAGAAAAGACCAGGGATGTTGAAATACGAAGATATTTAAGGGAATATGAGTTAAAGACCCCGAATTTCACATATCTTATCCTGGATGATGATGTATCTGTATTTAATGAAAAGGAATTGGAAACGATGATTTTTTATCAGGTAAATCCTAAAACAGGGCTCACAAGGAGAGATATTGACAAGATTATGAATAGGCTTAAATAGAAAGGATGCGCTTTAGGAGAACTAAGGCGCATCCTCTTTTTGCTATTGTTTTATTGCCACATCAATAGGGACAAGGGTAAATTCTATGGAAGGTATCTCAGGGTCTTTGCTTGAGATAGGACTAAACTTTGTTTCGTAGCCGGTAGTGCATCCCAGTTCTTGAAACCTCCCGTTGAGTCTGGTTATGGTCTCTTTAATAAATTGCTCATAAAATAAATATCCAAAACGGTGATGGTATTTATAACTTGTAAAGAGCTTGGCTACCGGCTTTTCCATCAAATCAAGGTTCGCAAAATGCTTATTTATTTTATAATCGGAGATATCAAACTTGCCGGTTATGGTGGCCAGCATGGGAAGAGAGGTTTCTTTTTTGTTGTCTTCAGGTAAATTCTCTGATAAATATTCCAGCAAACTCATTTCTTCAGGTAAATCTTCTGATAAATATTCCAGCAAACGAATTTGAGAGTAACTGGCTTTGGGAAAAAAATGCGCATATGCCTTTGGATAGGTTGAGGTACATTTATTTTTCTTTATAAATACAAATAAATTTGTATTTATTTGTATAAGATATTTGCCGGTGGTTGGGTTTTTGGAGGTATGGTACAACCTTTGATAAGTAGTTGATATTTTACCATTGTTGGTTTCATAAGAAGTATTGTATTTTATTCGTGACTTCTTTTTGTCGGCTTTTATCTCATCCCTGGACCTGAGGTCAGGTAGGAGAAATATCTTAGCTTTTGTTTCCCCGGCACCTATTTTTAGAATATAAAGGTTGTTTATTTCTTCGATGGCTTTTTCAAATTCATTATAAAATGAAGTATGAGGTGAAGCTACTCCTGTTTTCTTTTTGCCGGTATTTGTTCTTTCGTTTCCCTTTTCTTCTATTTTCTTTTTTTCTTCTTCCGTTAAAAACGGATTGGTATCATCGTGAGGAATGAGATACCAAAAATCCCACATTTTTTTTGCATCAAGCTCCACAATAGTGTCTTTGGTATTAGTTTTGTCATAGGTTATTTCTGCTTTGCAAAATCCTTCTTGTTGATAAATATGGAACAAAAAAATATGAAGCAAATATGCCCATTTTGACATTTTATAGTAATAAATGGGTTTTGCCTTTTTTGTACTGTAATATTTTGTGGAATTATCAACCTTAGAAGTGCCGGTATCACTCGGAGTTTCATGGCGATGAAATACATAAGTCGCTTGATACCCAGTGGGTTGGGAAGCACTATAGATTATATCTAGGGTGTATTTAATTGTCTTCTCTTTTTCTTCAGTGATTTGGTTCAGAAGATTAAGTACCGGAATTACATGGTCAGAAGTATATTCCAATTGTTTGGTAACAGAGAGTGGGGGATTCTTTTTATTCTTCCTGCATTTGCTTAAAAATGATTTCATACTGCTGGTGTCGGATGAGAATAGTCTATGAAATGTTACTTTATGAAGAGACAACTCGTTAAGCGTTTGCTCTTCAAAATAAGCATATAAACGCTGTGCTGTATATAACTCCCGGTAAGGAGAAAATCTGTATGAAGGTGATTTTTCATCCTTTGAAGCGATTAATTCTACCTTGTAGGGAAGTGACAGCTCTGAAGGTTGGTTTTTAATAATCTCGTCGCTCACCTGCTGATTGATCCTCTTTAAAGCGGGGCGTATGTATTTGCTGGTGAGAACATTGGTAGAAACGGAATGAACAGGTTTGTACTTTTCCGGAGTGTGCTCGAAATTAATGATTTCGTTTATAAGCATTTTGCCGGAGGTAATGTTGGTGTTCCACACCAAATTCTGAAGTACACATACAGGAATCTCTATGTGATCTTCTACGTAATAATTGTTTTTTCTCGCGATTAATAATTCTCTGAGACTACATGCTATTCGGTTTTCTTTTTGTTTTTTTTCTTCTCTTTTCATACTTTTATAGTAATGTATGAGGTGAAAATTTGTCAAGTAAAAAGCATAACTCTCAAAATATTACAATGAAAATAAAAGAAAAATAAGCTTTTCAGAAAGTCGCGAAGATTTCTTCATATATCACTGTGAGCAGGCGGGAAAGAATGGTACGTGTAACCACCTTGCTCTGTACCAATGATTATGGAGGATAAAAATATGAATAACGAAAGAACCCTTGAACTTATTAACTCTTTACTTGACGAGAAGAAAAATGGAACCTATGAAAAAGAGTTGCTTTGGAAAGAGTTTTATGAAATGAGCATTAACGAGTTAAAAACAAAGATTAATTGCAGAAATTACTTGTTTGCATCAAAGCAGGATCAGGAAGACTTTGAACAGGAAGTTATGATGATTGTTTTTTCGAAATTAAAGAAATACGACCCTTCACGCACGAAATTTTCTACTTGGCTTGAAACGATCAGCTCCAGAATTTATTTCAAAAAATATAAAAAAGAAAAAGTGGCAAGTGAGAGAACTGCGACCTTTCTGTATGAAGATGCTTACGCGAATGGCGATGGGGAAATGTCGTACTATTCCAATTATTCTAAAAGTGTAGAAGATGAATATTTTCATAATTGTGATATGGAAGATATTCAAAATGCGATTGCAGGCCTCAAGGATAATTATCGTGAGGTATTCATACTTTGCAATATAGAAGGAAAGAAACCCGGAGAGGCGGCCAAGTTACTTGGGTGTAAGGTAGAAGATGTTTATAAATGGTTGCATCGGGCTAATAAAAAAATTGCCGAGTACATTATGGAAAAATCTCTTGAAGATGCACTTTTTTATGAGTATGAAATGTAGAGTAAAATAACTCTGCTTCAAAAAAATAAAAAAAATTTGTCTTCAAGTGGAAGATTTTGCAACTTTGAGGATATTAGTAAGTAGAAGGACAAATTCGAGGAGGACGAGCTTATGAACATACTTAACCGCACTAACAATGAACTTCACACTTTACTTCACAACTTGACCGTACGTAATAGTGACAATGGAGATTGTTTTATTGACACGCGCAGGTTGGATAGAATTGCCGGGGCGCTAAAAGGTAGCTTCTATTCGTATGATTATAAGGGCTACTTATTCCGGGCATACGCACAGGTTCCTTTTGACCAGTTGCCAGAGAAAGTAATAGTAATCTCTTCCCACGTGGATTTCAAGCGTAGCACCTTCAATTGCTTTTCGGATGAGACCGATCCTGAGTATTTGGTAGGAACTTATGATAATTCTATTACGAATGCAGCCATTGTGGAATTGATGAAGAACTCTGCGTTGCCTCCAAATGTGGTGGTGGTGTTTACCGGTGATGAGGAAGAGGATCAGGGTGGCGCCTTGGAGTTTGGCAAGTTCCTTACCGAAGAGTTACAACGCAAAGTAAAGTGCATTGTATTAGATGTGACCGAATCCGGAAATGATGCAGGTGCAATCTTTACCATTGAAAATGATTGTTGGAATAAGAAGTGGGGAAGACGTGTACTTACCTGGGCTGGAGAAAGGGATGACCGTTGGAAATATGTTCCTTATAAGAAGTCGCGTTTGAGAAAACGCTTAATTCAAGAATTTGTGGACCAAGAACATTGCATTGAGGAATCGGCAGATGTGGACGAAACCGAAGCCTATTACAAAGGGAATAACATCAGATGTTTTAGTTTTTGCATTCCGGTGGAATTAATGGATCCTGAAGGAAGGTATGCGCCTTTCCGGGTAGGTATGCATAGTGAGGAAGGTTTGAGGGTACGTAAGGACGCCTATGATAAGTATCTTCAGGCACTTTTTGAGGTGATTTGGGTGACCTATAATCGCCCGGAAGATATTGAATTGTAGAAAGAATGGAGGAAGTAATATGTACTACATTATGAGTGAACCGCACGGTGACGAGGAAGCTTACTTTGCTATGAAGGAGCAAATAGGCTTTCGGTCCCAAGATGAGTTGTACATATTAGGGGATGTGCTGGGGGGAGACCCCAGCCATCCTGAAAAAAGTCTGAGAATACTGGAGGATATCATACAAAATAAAAACATTCATCTGGTGATAGGAGATTTCGAATATGCGTATATACAGTATGAGTGGCATAACAAAGAACAACGAGCAGAATACAAAAGGATTTTGTCCGGTTTATATGGTGGTACCAAATTTATTAATTATATGAAGACCTTGCCAGAGCAACTCAGGAAGAAATATATAAACTATCTGATTGATTGTGATGTGAGGGAAGTAATTCAAGTCGGGCAGCGTACTTTTTATTTGGTGCACGGTTCACCGTCGTTATGTATTGGAGATGATTTAGCAAGATGGGAGGAACGGGTTGTAGAAACACCCTTGGATTTGAAGGCAAACTACAAAGCGGCAATATTAAGTGATAGAGCAATAAAAAGGAAGAATATTGACTGTGAAAATTTGATTATTGTGGTAGGGCATAAGTCAACCAAGGATTATGAGAAACAGGAGTCTTTTTTTCACAAGCACTCACAAATTATTTTTTGTAATAATCGCTTTCTGATTTACTGTGGTTCCTATGAGAAACACGTATGTGTAGAGAATACCTTATGTTGTCTTGGTATAAGTGAGGATGGAGAGCAAATCACGATTCATTATCGGCACGAACAGAAAAAGGAGGTGCTTTTGTGGGACTAAAAGCGGACGAGAATGCTTCGTATAAAAGACAAGCCATCGGGTTTAGAGCAGACCAAGTTCCCCAAAAGGCTAATATACAAAAGCGAAAGGTTACACACCAGGATTTTGTAGAGTATGGTCTGATCCCTGAGGTTGTGGGAAGACTTCCGGTTATTGTGGAACTGTCTACATTAACTGAGAATGATTTGACGAATATTCTTTTAAATTCAGAGTCATCCGTTATAAAGGGGTATCAAAATATTCTCAATGAGGATGGAACAAAAAACGAATAAGAAGATTAAAGGAGAAATGCTTATGATGAGAACTAGCACCCCTACCACCAACAACACCAAAAACATTTTGGGAGCTTTCACTGCCGCAACAGAGTTCTTTGGGTTTGAGGATATTCCGGCTCTTAAAGAACCCGTCGTGGATGACAATGATGTGAATAAGGTGATTATCCTTTTGGAGAGTGGTACACTCGGCAATGAAAAAGATTATAGGGAAGAATTAAATATGGCTAGGTATTTAGAAAAGGTAGAAAGAATCACTCCCATTAAGAGTGTGAGTAAAAAATTGGTGGCTTATTCAAGTTTCTTGTATGTGGACGGTCTTGCCAAGTATGTCCTTGAACAAGTGGAAAAAATTGGATACTTGAGTAGTGAAGTACGCCAAGCCTATAAGGAAAAGGTTCGCGACTTAAATGAGTATGTAAGGACACAGGGGCCCCTTAAGGTGTGGGAGGAATGTGAAGATGCATATTGGGAGATTTGCAATGAAGTAATCATACTTGCAGGAAAGGAGGCGATTGGATGGGAGTATTAATCCCATCCAATATACGACAGGTAACCCGTAGACCAAGCAAAAGAAAAGAGGAACTTATTATGAAAAATGAAAAGAACTACACAAAAGTACCTGAAAACGCGATGATTTTGGGAGAAAACCAGTATTATTCCAGAAATTGTTATGAGACGCAGCTTAATAACAATGTGGTGGTGGTGGGAACCTCAGGTGCCGGTAAAACTCGAAGTATTGTAAAACCCAATTTGTTGCAGGCCAGCGGAAGTTATGTGGTATCAGATCCCAAAGGAAATCTTGCCAAGGAATTTGGACCGTATTTAAAAAGCAAGGGGTATAAAGTACTTTGTATGGATTTTATACATCCGGAAACTTCACTGCGCTATGATCCGTTATTTTATTGCCGTACCACCAAGGATATTCAAAAGTTGGCGCATACGCTGGTATACGAAATGAATCAATCTAAGAATTCCGGTACCAAAGGAGGAAGCTATGATCCTTTTTGGGATGAAAGTACGGTCATTTTATTGTCAGCAGTGATTGCTTATCTCAAGGAGATGGAGCTTTATGATGAGGAAGAAAGTAGCTTGATTTCTTTGTTGGAGGTTATCAGGAAGGCTAATCGCGATGAAAAAGGCACTTTGGCATCGAGAGGCCGTTCGAAATTGGATGCGATGATGAAGGAGCATAAAGATATTATGGATGCGCTGGAGATAGAGAGCTGGGCGTATGGAAGGTATTGTGAGTACAATACGGCGCCGGATAGAACCCAGGCAACCATCAATATCTGTGCACTTGCTAAGTTATCCGCTATCGATTCTTTTGAAACCAGGAAAATGCTCAGTGGTAACGATATTGACTTTGCAAGTATTGGTCAGAGTCCTACAGCAGTTTTTGTTCAGGTCTCAGATACGGACCGTTCCTTGGATGTTCTTGCGAATCTGTTTTACAGCCAGCTGATGAATGAGCTTTGTATGTATGCGGATGATAAGTGTGAGAACAGTTGTCTGCCGGTACCGGTACAGTTTATTTTGGATGATTTTGCAACTAATGCGAGAATTGACAACTTTGAAAATATTATTTCCAATATTCGCTCCCGTGGAATCTCAGCGATGATTATGGTGCAGTCCGAAGCACAGCTGAAGGCTGGCTATGGAAGAAATGCACAGACCATTATTGATAATTGCAATACTTATGTATATATGGGGGGAAGTGATCCGCATCAGGCGCAGGAGATTGCACTGAGAGCGAACAAGTCGGCGACTACCATCCTTAATATGCCTTTGTTTACCAGCTGGATTTTCCGTAGAGGGCAGGAACCCATCCTTTGCAGGAACTTTGATTTGGAGTGGTTTCAGAAGGAAAAAGGTTTTGTGCCGGGATTGCCGGAACAGGCTGACGTAGAACGCGCGGAGGATTAAAAGCAGAACGTCCCGCATATAAGCTTATATGCGGGAATGTTAAAAAATAAAAACTGAATAAAGCATAATACAAAAGGAGAATACAATTATGAATACTTACACAAATCATACCCCGGTAATGCAGTCAGAAAGTTTTGGATTTCGTTCGTGGACACCTTCTGTTCAGGAAGAATGTTATGGAGGCATCCGCGAGTTCAATTTACAGACGAAGCACTTTACAGACCGTAAGTTATTTTTGAATGGTGAAGTAAATGAGGAGATGGCAAATGAGTTTGTTTCTGAATTTTTGTATCTTGCTCAGTCCGATGAACCGATAAATATTTATATTAATAGTCCGGGAGGCTCTGTTATTAACGGTCTGGTAATTTACGATATTATTCAGTCTTGTGAAGGTAGGATACCCATTAATATGTATTGTACAGGAATGGCGGCTTCTATGGCAGCAGTTATTCTGGCAGGCGGACAGAAAGGACGCAGATATATTTTGCCTCATAGCAAATGTATGATTCACGAGCCGTTAATGGCCGGAGGCGCGGGTGGTTCAGCCACCTCCATTCAAAAAACGGCAGAATCCATTATGGAGACCAAGTCCATTATTAATGGTATTTTGGCGAAACACACCAGAAAAACAGTAGAAGAAATTAACGAAATGACTGCTTTTGACAATTATATGAATGCAGAGGCCTCCGTCGCGTTTGGACTTTGTGATGAAGTGAAAAATTTGTTCTGATAGAGGATGGGAAAGCCGGTACAGGGGGAAATTTTATGCCCTGTACCGGTATTTTTTTGATGAGTGGTGGGTAAATTATGTGACGGTTGACAAGGATTTGTAGGAGGTGCTATGCTTATCACAGAATCATAAAAATAAAAGTAAAACACAAAGGAAAAATATTATGCCATACGATTTGACAAATCCTTTAGTTATAGGAATCAGCTCCCGTGCACTGTTTGATTTGGAGCAGGAAAATAATATATTTGAAGAACATGGCCCGGCCGAATACGAGAAGTATCAGGTGAGCCATGAGACTGAAATTTTGAAAAAGGGTGCTGCTTTTCAGCTTGTGGAGGCCTTCTTAAGACTAAATACGCTTCAGGAGCAGCGCTTGGTAGAAGTGATTGTTATGAGCCGTAATACTCCGAATACCAGTTTGAGAATTTTTAATTCCATTAAAGCTTATGGATTGGATATTACCCGTGCTGCTTTGTCGGGAGGAGAGTCCATTGCCCCCTATTTGCGTGCCTTCAATACTGATTTATTCTTGTCGGCTAATGGAGAGGATGTTAAGAAGGCAATTGACAGTAATATTGCGGCAGGTAGAATTTTGACCGGTAATACGCATGAAAAGAATGCGGGAGAAGTAGAACAAATTCGAATTGCATTTGATGGAGATGCAGTTTTGTTCAATGCAGAGGCAGAACGTATTTATCAACAGCAGGGGTTGGAGGCTTTTGCAAATTATGAGAAAGAAAATGCGGATGTGCCTATGGATAAAGGTCCTTTTGCTAATTTTCTAATGACCATTGCGCATATACAGTCTCAATTTGCAGATCGTGAAACGGCACCCATAAGGACTGCGCTGGTTACTGCTAGGAATGCACCCGCACATGAACGTGCTATCAAAACCTTGCGTCAATGGGGCGTGCGTGTGGATGAGGCATTTTTCTTGGGCGGAGTTAGTAAGAAAGATGTTTTGGCTGCATTTGGGGCTCATATTTTCTTTGATGATCAGGATACACATGCTAAGCCGGCGTCGGAAGTTGTGGCAGCGGCAGTTGTACCCTATCGGGAAGGCGATGACCCGGGAATGTGTTAAAGTATATAATAGAGATTAAGCACCCTAGATTGTATCTAGGATGCTCAAATTGCGTATTAACTTAGTATCATGTCTAATGGAACTTGCAACCGGCAGTTGCAAAAAAGCACTTAAAAATTGGTGGAAAATCTACCCCGGCTTTTGTACAATAATAGCAACAAAAGCAGGAGGTAGATTTTTTTATGAAATTATCCGAAAAAATCATACAACTAAGAAAATCCTACAACATGACGCAGGAGGAACTAGCCTCAAAATGCAATGTAAGCAGGCAATCCATATCCAAGTGGGAGGCTGATATTGCGTTGCCGGAAACAGAGAAACTGTTATTATTAGGTGATATTTTTCATGTTTCCATGGATGTACTGTTGAAGGATGAGTTGACATTAAGTGAAGTAAAGGAAGTACATACTTGCGGAAATAATGCCATTCAGGAAAAGAAGCAGGAAGTTTATGAGGGAGCATTGATTAAGGAAAGTATAACGGATGATTCTATTATCGACTTAATCAATGTACATAAGATTGAGTTGTGGAACACAGGGGGGAAACCGAAATATTGGACCGTGCTGTTTTTTACCAGTGATAAAAAGGATTTTCCAGAGCAAGTAGCCAAAGTGATGGTGGCTGACCCGGATAACGGCGGTAATTGGTTTGTGGATTTCAAGGCCGGGAATGTGAAGTACATTGTTTTCAAGGATAAAGTGCTGAAGTACCGGATTGGCAATCAGGCAGAAAAAGAGTTGGTATGTGAGGAATGTCGCAAAATGGGTATTTCGGACGCGGAAATGAATTGGGGAGAGTAGATATGCGGGTTCTATTAACATCAGCGGGTTTAGAAACAGAAGAAATCAAGGAACATTTTGTGAAGATGCTAGGAAAAGATGTGGCAGAGGTAAAGGCGCTATTTATTCCAACAGCAGCGATAGATGCAGGGGCAATAAAGGTGTTGCCCAAATGTATGAATGACTTGTTAAAGTGTGGTTTTCAAAATGAAAATATACGAGTCTTTGATTTGCATACAGGAATGGATATAATTGAACTGCAGGAATACGATGTGGTATATTTGTGTGGTGGAAATACTGCTTATTTGCTTGAAAGAGTAAATGCTACCGGATTTAATGTGTCTTTAATGGAGTATATTAAGAAGAATGGAATGGTAATTGGCGTGAGTGCCGGAAGCCTTATCTTTGCAAACAATTTGACGGGAAATTTAGGATTGATAAATACAAGGTTGGATGTGCATTGTCCGGATGGAGAAGCGAGAGGAAAGGTGGAATATCCGCTAAAGGATAATATGAGACTAACCAATACCTGTGCACTTGTTATACGAGAATTTTCGGAAGGATTAGAGATAATAGGAGAGTAGGAAGTAAGGCATGTATAGATTAGGAATCATTGAGGAAAGCATTGACGATAGAAATATATTGAGTGATTTGGCCTCAAGCTTTGTATCACAGCGTATTGAGGATGTGCCGGAAGATGAGTATCCGGTTTGGCATGTAAATGAATACCATGTTGCAGAGAATGAAATTACGGATGTGGTGGATATGTTGAAGATGCACATTAAGGAAACATGGTATTGCCATGCCTTTAGTGATGAAAAATTGTTAGTTGTACTTAAGGAAAACTGGTTTGAAATATCTTTAGTAAGAGATGAAACATGGGATGAGATGATTGAGTATGGAATGTGTAAAGCAAAGGTGGAAAGAACGTATTTGGAAACGATACCCTTGCATATATAGATTAATATTAAGACGTAAAGGAGCCTATCGTAAGACTTATCTACGATAGGATTTTTCTTTACACTGATAGTTGCGAAAAATAACAGTTGACATACGCAACTAATAGGGCTATGATATGAACATCAAAACATTTTCATGGGGAGGTCAAAACATGGACTTAGTGAAACAATTTCGTGAACACACCAGACAGTTAGAGTGTCATTTGGACAATATCAATAACGCGGACTGCTGTTGTGGTGGCATAAATAAAACACAATGTTTTTTGATTGTGGAAATTGGTAGGAAGCCCGGTATATCTGTAAAAGAGTTGGCAGAAATAGTGCGAATCGATAAGAGCGGTGTCAGCCGTTTGGTTGAAGATCTGGTAAAAAATGAATATGTAACAAGGCAACCTTCTGCAACAGACAGACGATTTGTTACCCTTAATTTATTACCAAAGGGGCAGGAGCGTTTTGAAAAGATTGAGAATGATATGTATTACAAATTTAAAGAAATACTGGAGCAAATACCGGAAGATAAGCGTATACAAGTAATTGAGTCATTAAAAATATATAACGATGCATGTATGATGGTGGAGGATAAATAAGATGAATAATGTGGAAAAAGCGCAGGAATATTTTAAGAATGGATTTAATTGTTCACAGGCAGTGTTTACAACTTTTGCCGTGGATTTAGGAATGTCGGAAGAAATGGCACTGAAGGTGGCAACACAGTTTGGCGGCGGAGCCAGAAAAGGAGAAATGTGTGGCGCAGTATCGGGGGCTTTAATGGTATTAGGGTTGAAGTATGGTCATTGTCATTATGATGCGCAGGAAGAAAAAGCGAAAGCATACAAAATTGCAGAAGACTTTATGAACCGTTTTATAGAGAAAAACGGTACTGTTGTATGTAGGGAACTACTGGGGTATGATTTGACAAAGTTTGAGGATATGGCTAAGATTAAGGAATTGAATTTATTCCAGATTACATGTCCGAAAATGATTCAATGTGCAACGGAAATTGTGGAAGAAATGTTGCAAAAATAAATTGAAAAAACCTCCTTGACCTTACCCTTAGGGTAAGGTTTATACTAAAGTCAAGATTAATCGAAAAGCAAAAAATTCCAAAATGCTCCCGGGAACCTTTAGTTAGGAGGAACCAATGAATCAATATTATACTATCGGTCAGCTGGCGAAGCTGGCCGGAATATCTACCAAAACGTTGCGTGTTTATGAGCGAAAGGGTTTGCTTTTGCCGGAGCGTAATGAAGAAAACGATTACCGCATATATGGCGAAGAAGCAGTGAAAACCTTGGAGAAAATTCAGCTGATGAAGTATCTGGACTTTTCACTGGACCAAATTGCAGATTTTCTGCAGCTATATGAAAATACCAGCAGGGAAAGCATGTTATTGGAGCAGAAACGCTTGTTGGAGAAGAAAAGAGCGCAGCTAAATACGGTGATTGCCCATGTGGACAGAGCGGTGAAAGAGTGTCAGATGGGAGAGCAGGATGGAAATTCTTTTCTAAAATCCCTTGGTATCATTGTGAAAAATCAACGGGCGGATGAGCTTGTGGGAAGCTTGATGAAGCACGGTTTCGAGCCTTGTGGCTGGTCCAGATTTATTTTTGATAAGGCAGAATTAAAAAATCAAATGCAGGTATTGGATGCCGGCGCGGGCTATGGAAATCTGTGGCGATATAATCAGGAACGATTGCCGGAAAATATTCAGATAACCTGCGTAGATAAGCATAACACTCACATGGATACTTTTTGTGCGTATGTGAAGGAAGAGGCGTTAGGAAGTATGTCAAACAGCAGTTTTTCTTTTGTGTGGAACGACATGGAAACCATGAAGTTGAAAGGTGCTTATGACCGTATTTTCTTTAACCATGTGGTTTCTCATATCAGTGACAGAAACGCTATGTACCGCAAATTTTCTGACTCACTGGCTGAGGAGGGTATCTTTATATGTACTTGGGGTGGCTTGCTTTTTTATGAGAAACTGCAACCCATGTTACGTGAGTTTTTTGATGAAAAAGAGTATGCGGAGTTGAATAAATTGTATCATAAACACAGAAAGCATGTGGAAGATTGGGAAAAGGAAGTGCAAGAGGTATTTCCGAACGTTGATAAGCATGCGTATGCGATAAAGTTGCATTTCAATACGGCAGAGGAAGTGACGGATTATATTCAACAGGTGTGCCGCCCGGTGAGAGAAGCACTGGAGCTTAGGAGAAGAGAGTTCTTAACGTTTTTGGAGAGATATCAGGATGAGAAGGGACACTTTGCCTTAGAACGAGACACCTATCTGTATTGTTGCAGGAAGGAGGCGTAGGCTATGCCTTCCAGAATGATTCATTACCTGGTTGCCGAGGAAGTGGCAAAGCAGGTAGAAATAAAGAATAAGAATCGCTTTAAGCTGGGTTCCTTGTGCCCGGACATGTCTACAAGGGAGGATGGCTCCAAACATCTAACGCATTTTATGGAAATACATGGGGATAAGAAGGGATGTAATTGGATGACCTATCTCTCTAGGTATGGGGAGAAGATGCGAGATGACGATTTCTATATAGGAGTCTTTTGTCATATTATTACGGATGTGGTTTGGTTTCATGACATTATGGACACGCAGATACGTTCCAAGGTGAAAAATAAGGAGAAGAGTCAGAAATTGTTTCAAAAGGGATATGCAGACTATCATCGTCTAAATTATATTTTGAAAAAGGAGTTTGGGTTAGTACATCATTTGGAAGAGGACAAAAATCTGGAACTGGAAGGGTTACATATGGAGCTCTATGAGGAGGTGGTTCAGGGGCTTTATCGGGATTTTTTCGAAGATCCTCCCGCAGAGAAAGAGGAGCTGGAGATATACACTTATGATATTAGTATGGCATGCATTCATAAATGTATCGAAGAATGTGTGAAGGCGATAACTGCTTTTCGAAGAGGGGAAGAGATGATATCGCCGGAAAAATATTATGTACCGGTCTATTGATAAAAGCCGCAGAGAAATCTGCGGCTTGTTTAAATTGTGGAACTCAATTCTACACCACCCTAAAGAAATATTCCGTAATCTCCTCCGGGGTCTCCTTCATCTTATTATCAACCCACCATTTCAAAGTATCTACAAAAGTGGATACGATATGATGTTTCCAAAAGGAATCCGGTAGGGCGTTGTCCCTGCGGGATTCAAATAAAGCAAGATGACTTTCCGTAAGCAGTTCCAGATTCGTTCTAAAATATCTTAAGAACAGTTCATTATTTTGTGAGGAGAGCAGTGCCAGAATATTATTATCATTTTTCTGGAGGTGCTTAAACAAATGCAAAAAAACAGAAGTCTCTCCATCACATTCAAAAATATGTCGATGTTCGTGTCCTTCATGATTTTCCGTATCGAAGATATGACAAAACAATTCTTCACAAAATTCTTTTAATAAAAAATCCTTGGTTTCAAAGTGAGAGTAAAAGGTTGCTCTGCCAATATCGGCCTTGTCTATGATTTCCCCCACGGTTATTTGCATAAAATCCTTTTTGGAAAGGAGCTCCGTAAAGGCATTGAAAATAGCTTCTCTGGTTTTTCTTTGACGTCTGTCCATAGTTTTCTCCGTACATTTTTTAAAATTTGTTCAGTAATGAATAACCGAAAAATATCGTATGTTGCTTATTACCTCTAATTTGATACAATCATAACTGAACAAGGTGTTCGGTAATGCATACATAGTATCATAAATAATAAATCTAGTCAATTGGAGGAAGACATGAAAACAGAACGTAATATTTTAATTGCTTTTATTTTGAACGCAGCATTTTCTATTTTTGAATTTATTGGTGGTATCATAACCGGAAGCGTGGCTATTGTCTCTGATGCGGTGCATGATGTGGGAGATGCGGCAAGTATTGGAATCTCGTATTTCCTAGAAAAAAAGAGCAAGAAACAGCCGGATGAGAAGTATACCTACGGATACGCCAGATACTCTGTGATTGGTGGCTTTATTACAACCTTTATTCTTTTTCTGGGTTCTGTAATAGTAATTTATAATGCTGTGCACAGGATATTTGCACCTACAGAGATCAATTATGACGGAATGATTATTTTCGCTATTGTGGGTGTTATTGTGAATTTCTGTGCGGCATTCTTTACCCGAGAAAGTGGTTCCTTAAATCAAAAGGCGGTTAATCTGCATATGCTGGAGGATGTGCTTGGTTGGGCAGTGGTATTGGTAGGCGCTATTGTGATGAGATTTACCGATTTTGCCATTTTAGATCCGCTGATGTCCATTGGTGTGGCAGTTTTTATTCTGGTGAATGCTATTAGAAATTTGAAAGAGGTAGCAGATTTATTTTTGGAAAAGACGCCCCACGGTATTGATGTGGAGGAGATACAGGAGCATATTAACGAAATCGAAGGTGTAATGGACGTGCATCATATTCATATATGGAGTATGGATGGTCAAAATAATTATGCGACCATGCACATCGTTACGGAACGGGATGCTCACGAAGTGAAAGAAGAAGTTCGTGAAGAACTGCGTGAACATGGTATCGGCCATGCGACTTTGGAAATAGAAACCAGCTCCGAGCATTGTCATGAGAAGCATTGTCACGTGGAGGTAGCTTCTCATGCAGGGCATCATCACCACCACCATCATCATCACTGATGCTGGGAGTAGAAATAAATTATTAGATATGCCTCTTGACAGAGAATGTCTAACGGTGTAGACTAAGAATAAGTCTAATGCAGTAGACAAAAGGGGGCACACTCATGGAAATACCGAAAATTCACGAAAGCGAATACCGTTTTTGTTTAGTTATGTGGGAGCATGAACCTGTAACAGCAGTGGAACTGGTGAAACTGTGTCAGGAGCAATTGGGATGGAAACGAACTACTACTTATACAGTAATAAAGCGACTTGGAGAACGTGGAGTACTGCAAAATCAGGACGGAACCATTACCTCACTTATATCCAAAGATGATGCCCAAGCTGGTGAAATCGATGAACTGGTAGAGAAAAAGTTTGAAGGTTCCCTGCCGGCTTTTATTGCAGCATTTACCAAGCGTCAGGATATGTCTAATGCGGAGCTGGATGAGGTACAACGAATGATTGATCGCATCCGGAAAGGAGATGCGTGATGGATGGACTTTTTCTAAAAGTGGTCAATATGAGTATCTCGGCAAGCTGGTTATTTTTTGTGGTGTTGGTACTGCGCTTACTGTTACAAAAAGCACCGAAGTGGGTGAATGTGTTACTTTGGGGGATAGTGGGTATTCGTTTGATTTGCCCATTCTCCTTTGAGAGCAATATGAGTCTGGTTCCCAGTGCGGAGACTATTCCACAGGAAATCCTGCAATATGAAGGCACTAAGTTGCAAGAGCCGGCATATCTTGAAATCGTTACGAATCCGATGCTTTCAGATGGTGTTATCGTAGAGTTGGAGCAAACAACGGACCGTATGCAAATTCGGGTAGTGGATATAACATTCCTTTGGATTATAGGGATGGGAGTTCTCTTGCTTTATACTATCATCAGCTACTTGCGTTTGTGTCATAGAGTATCAACCGCAGTGCGTTACAAGGATAATATTTTCAAAAGTGAAAATGTGACATCACCTTTTGTACTGGGTATTATCCGACCACGTATTTACCTCCCTTTTAAAGTGGGAGAACAGGAACTGGAGCATGTAATCGCCCATGAACAAGCGCATATTCACCGTAAAGATCATTGGTGGAAACCGCTGGGCTTTCTTTTACTGACTATACATTGGTTCAACCCGCTTGTATGGTTGGCTTATGTATTGTTATGCCGTGATATTGAGCTCGCCTGTGATGAAAAAGTAATCAAGAAACTGGATAATGAACAGAGAGCAAATTATACGCAGGCGTTAGTGAATTGCAGTGTGAATCGTCGTATGATTGCAGCTTGTCCGCTTGCCTTTGGAGAAGTAAGCGTTAAGGACCGTGTAAGGTCTGTGATGAATTATAAGAAACCTACTTTTTGGGTGATTTTGGCGTCGGTGATTGTTTGTATTGTAATGGCAGTATGCTTTCTGACAAATCCAAAGGAAAAGCAGGAACAGGAACAGCAAGGAAACGAAGTGATAGTAGATGACGAAGGAAATGAAAAAGACTTGGAACAGGTTAAGGAGAATAAGGGTGATTCGGAACAAGTAGAAGAAAGTAAGAATGAACTAGAACAAGTTCAGACAGAAATAGAAGGAGACGAAGTTTTAGAAGCTTACGATACTTTACTTGCCGGCGACCAATCCCTTGTCAATAATGAGGTTGTGCAGTGGTGGATACCAGATTTTCGCAAGATGGGAAGTATTGAGCATGAGTACACCTATATAGATTTGGATGGAGATGGTGTAGTAGAACTTTGGGTACAAATGGTAAATGATCCGGTCGGTTATAATGGAGCATTTCACTACGAGAACGGAGAACTGTTTTGCTGGCACAGCGATGCTTTTGAAAGCGGTACACTAGCCTATCCTTTGGTAGATGGCACTATGGTAAGACAGTTTGAACATAATGGAAATATCAGTTATACTATTTCACGTTATTTGAACGATGGGAAAATGAAAGATATTCATTACCTTTTGGCCCGAGAACATGTGCTTGAATATGGAACGGAGCCATGTCCTTATTACACCGTAGATGGAGAAGAGGTAGCAAAGGAAGTGTTTGATGCAAAGGTAAAAGAATTGGTTACTGATAAAGTTTTAGGCCGTGAGGCTTGGATAAAGAATTAAAGAATATGCGGCTCCTACAATTTGAGTAGGAGCCGTTACTAGTAAGAGCATGAATGATATGGCATGAAATAACGTTTATGATATTGGGATTCTTATAACAGGAAGCGAACCGCTATCATTTGAGCCCTATTTTTTGGAGTAAAGCTTCCTGAAGTACCTGAGAAAAATTTAAACCAAGGGAAGTGGCTTCCTCGTTAAGCCATTCCGGAATAGTGAGAGTTTTTTTGACGGCGCGGGAATTGGTACGTTTTTTATAGGCAAGCATATCAAATTCTACAACTACACAAAATTCATCTGAGTTTGTAATTATTTCGTAAGGGGTAGACGGTGTTGGAAGTGCCAGTTTTTCTTCCTTGCGACTGGTGATGGCAAGGCCTAAAGCTTCTACAGCCATTTCGTATGCTTGTTGCATATCATCACCCTGTGTCATGCATTCCGGCATATCGGGGAATGTAATCCAAAAACCACCTTCTTCTGCTTTGTGAAAAATAGCGGGATAAAACAATTTTTTCATGTAAAAACCTCCATAATAGAAGTGATAAGTTATTTTAAGCCAGCCTGTTTTAGGATTGCTTGCTCCATCCCTTTTTTTATTCTCTGGAATGATAAGGGACAATAACAGTTTTGGCAGTGAAGGGATTTCGTAATTTAATATGAGAGCCGTTCTGGCTAATTATTTCAAATCCATTCATTTTTAGTAATTGGAGCATTTCTTTCGAAGATAGTGGCATCTTTTGTATTCCCTTCCTTTTAAAAATAACACGTATTTATACGTGTGTCAATATGGCTGCTCTAATATAATATGTTAGTTGCAATATGTTTATTTCACAAAATATATTCTAATTATATAAGATATTTCTTGAAAAGGCAATGTGGGAATTATGATTTCTTGTAGGAGAATTTATTGAAGACAAATATATGTTATGGTATGCTATAAGAAGATAGTAATCGGAAAGAGATTAATACGAAAAAGGAGACGAACCGATGAAAGCAAACGCACCAAAATGGTTGGACAATGCAATTTTTTATGAGATTTATCCACAGTCATTTAATGACACCAATGCAGATGGTATTGGTGATTTTCAGGGAATTATTGAGAAGCTGGATTATATTAAAGAGTTAGGTTGTAATGCGCTTTGGTTAAATCCTTGCTTTGCATCGCCTTTTGGGGATGCAGGATATGATGTGGCAGATTATTATACGGTGGCGCCACGTTACGGTACCAATGAAGATTTGAGGCGTCTTTTTGAGGAGGCGCATGCCAGAAATATGTATGTACTTTTGGATTTAGTGCCGGGACATACTTCTGTGGAGCATCCTTGGTTTAAGGAGTCTTTGAAGGCTGAGCAAAATGAATATACGGATCGTTATGTGTGGACGGATTCTATTTGGGAGGAACCGGAAGGCATGGGCAGTATTCGCGGTATTTCCGATAGAGATGGTTCTTGTGCGGTAAACTTTTTCTCTCATCAGCCGGCGCTTAATTATGGTTTCTTAAATCCTACAAAATCTTGGCAGCAGCCCATGGATGCACCCGGTCCCAGAGCAACTCTGGAGGAAATGAAGAATGTTATGCGTTTTTGGCTTTCTATGGGCTGCGACGGTTTTCGCGTGGATATGGCAGGTTCCTTGGTAAAAAATGATACGGACAGCCAGGGTACCATTCGTTTGTGGCAGGAAGTGAGAGAATTTCTGAATGAAGAATTCCCTATGGCAGCAATGGTTTCCGAATGGGGCGAGCCGGACAAGTCCTTGCAGGGTGGTTTTCATATGGACTTTTTGCTACATTTCGGACCTTCCCATTACAATGATTTGTTCCGTTGTGAAGAACCCTTCTTTTCAGACAGGGGAAAGGGTGATGTGTCTGCGTTTGTGGCAAAGTACCTTGAAAATTATGAAAAGTCAGAGCGCAAAGGCTTGATTTGTATTCCTTCCGGTAATCACGACATGGATCGTTTGGCGCGGGCTTTGCAGGGAGATAGCCTAAAGATTGCTTTTGCCTTTTTATTGTCCATGCCGGGTGCACCTTTTATTTATTATGGTGACGAAATCGGTATGCGCTATGTAGAGAATTTAGTTTCTGTAGAGGGTGGTTACGGACGTACAGGTTCCCGTTCGCCTATGCAGTGGGACAGTACTGTAAATGCAGGTTTTTCTACCGCACCCAAGGAAAAATTGTATGTTCCCCAGGATGAAAGCGCAGACCGACCGACTGTAGAGAAACAGATGAAAGATGAAAACTCTTTGTATCATGAGATTAAGAAATTGATTCAGGTTCGTCAGTCCCATAAGGCTTTGCAGAGTAAGGGTGAGATTACCTTTGTATATGCCAAGGAAAAGAAGTACCCATTAGCATACCTGCGTACAGAAGAGGAAGAAAAAATTTTAGTAGTTATTAATCCGGCAGCGAGAGAAGTCACTTTTGAATGTGCTTATATGCCAAAAGAAATCATTTATAGTTTCGGAGGAAAAATGGTATGGGCGGATGGTAAGATGACTGTGCCGGCACAGTCGGTAGGTTATTTTAGTATCTAAAGCCACAAAGTTGTAGGTGGAATATTTTGCAGTAAATGGAACATACTACCTTTAAAACGAATAAGAAGGGAGTATGTCAATGGATTCTAATAATAACAATGCCTCAATTATCAGAGATTTGCCGTTAGGATTTGGATTTGCGCTTGCCAGAAACGAGAAAGCCATGCAGCATTATGCGCAGATGTCTGAGAGCGAGAAGGAGAAAATACTGAATCGCTGTAGGGATGCAAAGAGTAAGGCTGAGATGCAAAAAATAGTAGATGAAATGGTGCCCGGAGGGAATGTTGCTTCTCTGTTTGAGGGACCGAAAACAGAATAATAAACTTGACACCTTCGTACGATAACTTGTAGTATTTAGATATACGATAAGCTGTCGTACGGAGGTGATTTTTTATGTCCTCATTTAAAATAAGAATAGCAGAAGTAAGTTTGGTGATTTGTTTGGTTTTGGGCATTTGCTTGGTGACCGCTTCACGAAGTAATCAACCTGAGATGTTTGGGGGAGATGTGGAACAAGCGGTTTTTCATGAAATCGTTACGGGAATTACTTATGTTCCATATCAATGCCTTTATATGAATCCATTGAGCTCTTATGCTGCCATGGGAGGAGATTCCGGTTGTAAATATGTGATAGGTGAGGATACCTTTGCAATCATACAACGTGGCGGAGCAGTAATGATTGATGAGAATGGAAAGTCTGTGGAAGCAGAGCCCTATGTAATAGAGGTTCCCAAGTGGGAGTGGCAGGAGTTTCCTTATACGGACGAAGAGTGGGCGTCTTTTTATACATTTGAAGGAATAGGGATTCCCAATATTAGTGAAATATACGATGAAATGTTATATCAGCCATTGCAGGACGGGCTGTTTTTGGCGAAAATGGATGAACAACTCTGGTTAGTGGATTTGAAGTCCAACCCAAAGATGGGCACTTACCTTTGGAGCATTTACCGGTTGGTTCCGGAAGATGTGACGGGAATGGCTCAGTGGGAATATAAGCCTGTTTTAAGCTCAAGCATACCGCTTTTCCGTTTCGCATTTGATGTGGAAGATGCGTTGATCTCAGCGGTTTGTGTAGAAAGTCTTTTGGTGGATTTTGATGCACCGGAGAAAACAAAGGATGTGGGTTTGATTTATGAGAACGGAAGGGCTATGTATTGGTCTCCGCTGGATAAAGATGGAAAGGAAGTAGACAGGGCGGTGATTCACTTTACGATTAACCAAGGGAACAAAACATATCATGCAGGAACCATTTACATTACTTCGGAAGGCAATTCCATGGAAGGTAAAATATATACGGCCTCTCTTGTAGGCACCGGTTTGCATTTACAAGACAGTGAAGCAGGTGGTATAATTACTTTCGTATCACAGAAGTAAAAACAAAGGAGAAGGATAATGAATTTTGGGGATTTTAAATGGGTAAATGAGAGTAAGGCAGAATATAAGGATGGGGTACTTACAGTTTATGCACCGTCGCAAACGGATTATTTCAATAGTCCGGTAAAGGAAAATGGTGCGTTTCCGGAACCGGTGGCAAACGCCTCCCTTTATTATACAGAGTTGACCGGGGATTTTGTATTTAAAACCAAGGTGCAGTTGGATTTTAAAAATCTCTATGATGCGGCAGCGCTTTTGGTATATGAGAATGAAAATGTATGGGCGAAACTGGCTTTGGAGAATTCGGACTTACCTTGCAGAAAGCCGGCAGTGGTTTCCGTAGTCACCAATCGAATTTCTGACGATTGTAATGGTCCTGTTATGGAGGGGAATTCCGTATGGTTCCAAATTTCCAGAGTGGATGACTGTTTTGCTTTTCATTATTCTGTAGATGGTACAGAATATCAAATGGTGCGTGTATTTACTTTGCCGGTAGGAAAGACTGTAAAGGTTGGTTTCGAAGCACAAGCACCCATGGGAGAAGGCGGCAATCGGTATTATAGTGAGATTTCTGTAGAGAACAGAAGAGTAAAGAATATCAGAGCAGGGTATTGATGTTTCGACGAAAAAGTAACAGAAAGGATAAAATATTATGGTAAAGCACGTAATTTTGTGGCAGTTAAAGGATGAGTTTAGTGAAGAAGAAAAGGTGAGTATCAGAGCCGGTATCAAGGAAGGGTTGGAAGGTTTGGCAGGACAGATTCCCGGACTTATCGAGATTAAGGTACAAACAGAGATGCTTCCCAGCTCCAATGTGGATGTGATGCTGGATTCTACTTTTGTGGATGAGGCGGCATTGAAGGGTTATGCAGTGCACCCGGCACATGTGGAAGTGGCAGATACAAAGGTTAGACCGTACACCAAAACCAGAGCATGTATTGATTACGAAGTATAGGAGAAGTACAATGGATAAGAAAGAGTTGGCAATTGCGTTGCATGATAAAAAGTTTAATTGTTGCCAAGCAGTAGCTTGTGCGTTTGCAGAAGAAGTGGGCATTGACGAAGCGACATTATTTAAAGTAGGCGAAGGCTTCGGATTGGGCATGGGTTGCATGGAAGGTACCTGTGGAGCGTTATCCGGTGCGATTATGTTGGCAGGACTGAAGAATAGTGATGGTAACATTGATAATCCCGGAACAAAGGCAGATACATATAAGCTTTCTAAGGAGTTGCTCACAAAGTTCGTGGAGAAGACCGGTAGCAGTGTTTGCAAGGAATTAAAAGGTGTAGAGACCGGTAAGGTTCTTTGTTCCTGCCCGGATTGTATTAAAATAGGTGTGGAAGTAGCACAAGAGGTGCTGGGACTGTAGGAGTCAGGCCGATAGAATGGCAAAAGCAAAAAACAGGCATACCGCTCATTTGAGCGATATGCCTTATTTTATTGCTTCTTATTTGTCATGAATCTCTGCGTGTAATTCCTGTAAAGACTTGATTTCACTATCAGAATGAGCCTTGATATAGTGAATACCTTCTGCGGTTGCCTTAGCAGCTGCGATGGTAGTCATGTAAGGAATCTTGCCCTTGATAGCAGCCTTTCTTAAGTAGCTGTCGTCATTTGCGCTGTCCTTGCCAACAGGAGAGTTGATGATTAAATCAACCTTGCCATTTGTGATGGCGTCTAAGGTGTTGGGACGACCTTCGTAAAGCTTCTTAATCTTTTCTGCAGGAATACCAGCCTCGTTTAAGAGGTCACAAGTACCGCCGGTTGCAAGGATGTGGAAACCATCTTCGTGAAGCATCTGTGCTACTTCTACGATTTCAGCCTTATCCTTGCGGTTTACAGAGATAAGCACGGTTCCTTCCAAAGGTAATTTTGACTGGGTTGCTTCCTGTGCCTTGTAGAAAGCTTCACCATAGGAAGAAGATAATCCTAAAACTTCACCGGTGGAACGCATTTCGGGTCCGAGCAGAGGGTCAACTTCAGGGAACATATTGAACGGGAAGACTGCTTCTTTTACACCGTAGTTGGGGATAACCTGTTCCTTTAATGCGGGAACGGGTGAAGGTCTGCCGGTCAGTTCTGAAGTGATAATATCAGTTGCCAAAGGTACCATGCGAATGTTACATACTTTGGATACCAGAGGAACGGTACGTGACGCACGAGGATTTGCCTCAAGCACGTATACCTTGTCGTTTTCAATAGCGTACTGCATGTTCATAAGACCGCGTACGTGCATTTCCTCAGCAATTTTTCTGGTGTATTCCTTAATGGTTGCTACATTTTCCTCAGAAATGTGAGCGGAAGGAATGATACAAGCAGAGTCACCGGAGTGAACACCTGCAAGCTCGATATGCTCCATAACTGCAGGAACGAATGCGTGAGTACCATCACTGATAGCGTCTGCTTCACACTCAAGAGCGTGATTTAAGAAACGGTCAATGAGGATTGGTCTGTCGGGAGTAACGCCGATAGCAGCATTCATGTAGTTAATCATGCCTTCGTCGTCATATACCACTTCCATGCCTCGTCCGCCAAGTACGTAGGAAGGGCGAACCATGGTAGGATAACCAATCTTGTGAGCGATTTCCAAAGCTTCATCTACGGTAACAGCCATGCCTGATTCGGGCATAGGGATTTCCAGCTTCTCCATCATTTCACGGAATAAGTCGCGGTCTTCTGCAAGGTCAATAACTGCAGGAGAAGTACCGAGGATCTTTACACCGTTCTTCTCAAGGTCGGCAGCTAAGTTCAGAGGAGTCTGTCCACCAAACTGAGCGATAACGCCAAGAGGCTTTTCCTTATTGTAAATACTGAGAACATCTTCCAATGTAAGAGGCTCAAAGTACAATTTATCAGAGGTATCATAGTCGGTTGAAACGGTTTCAGGGTTACAGTTAACGATGATGGTTTCAAATCCGAGTTTCTTAAGTGCCAATGCTGCATGTACACAGCAGTAGTCGAATTCAATACCCTGGCCGATACGGTTAGGACCGCCACCTAAAATCATAATCTTAGGTCTGTCGGTAGAAACAGGGTTCTTGTCTTCTCCATTGTAGGTTGAGTAGTAGTAAGCGTTGTTTTCGGTACCGCTAACGTGTACGCCTTCCCAGTTTTCTTCTACACCCAGCTCGATACGCTTGTTGCGGATATCCTCTTCAGAAATTGCAAGAATCTGGCTTAAATACTTATCTGAGAAACCATTCTTCTTAGCTTGAACAAGTGCTGCATCAGCAGGGAGGCTACCCTTAGAAGCCATAAGAGCTTCTTCTTCCTCTACCAATTCCTTCATCTGCTCGATAAAGTAATGCTTAACCTTGGTCAATTCGTGAATTTCTTCTACAGTAGCACCCTTTCTCAATGCTTCGTACATTACAAAGTGGCGCTCACTGGAGGCTGTAATAAGCATCTTTAACAATTCTTCTTTAGTAAGGGTATCAAAATTCTTAACATGTCCAAGACCGTAACGACCGTTTTCCAAACTGCGAATTGCTTTCTGGAATGCTTCCTTGTAGGTCTTACCGATACTCATTACTTCACCAACGGCACGCATCTGAGTACCTAATTTATCTTCAACGCCTTTGAACTTTTCAAATGCCCAACGGGCAAACTTGATTACAATATAATCTCCGTCCGGTTCGTACTTATCAAGAGTACCGTACTTGCCGCAAGGGATGTCTTTCAAAGTAAGACCTGCAGCCAACATTGCGGAAACCAAAGCAATGGGGAAACCGGTTGCTTTGGAAGCAAGTGCGGAAGAACGTGAGGTACGGGGATTGATTTCGATAACAATGATACGGTCGCTTACGGGGTCGTGAGCAAACTGTACATTGGTACCACCGATAACCTGTACGGATTCAACGATTTTAAATGCCTGCTCTTTTAAGCGTGCCTGACATTCTTTGGAAATGGTCAGCATGGGAGCAGAACAGAAGGAGTCACCGGTATGAACACCAAGAGGATCGATGTTTTCGATGAAGCAAACGGTAATCATGTTATTTTCTGCATCACGAACAACTTCTACTTCCAACTCTTCCCAGCCAAGGATGGATTCTTCTACAAGAACCTGTCCAACTAAGCTTGCCTGTAAGCCACGTGCACATACGGTCTTTAATTCTTCTTTATTATATACAAGGCCTCCGCCTACACCACCCATGGTATATGCAGGACGAAGAACTACGGGGTAATTCAAACGGTCAGCGATTTCCAAAGCTTCTTCTACAGAATAAGCAACTTCGCTTCGTGCCATTTCGATTCCTAAAGCATCCATGGCCTTCTTAAATTCTACACGGTCTTCGCCACGTTCGATAGCGTCTACCTGAACACCGATAACCTGTACATTGTACTTTTCTAAAATGCCGGCGTTGTTTAATTCAGCACATAAGTTAAGTGCAGATTGTCCGCCTAAGTTTGGTAAAAGTGCATCGGGGCGTTCCTTTGCAATGATTTGTTCCAAACGTTCCACGTTCAGTGGTTCGATATAAGTTACATCAGCAGTTTCGGGGTCAGTCATAATTGTCGCAGGGTTTGAGTTAACCAGTACGATTTCGTAACCTAATTTACGAAGTGCTTTACAAGCTTGTGTACCGGAGTAATCAAACTCGCATGCCTGACCGATAATAATAGGACCGGAACCAATAATCAGTACTTTGTTTATGTCTGTTCTTTTTGGCATTTATATATCCTCCTTGGGCACAGTGATTCATTGTCACATAACCTTCTATAATATTATATAGGAAATGTCAAAAATCACAAGTGTTTTTTGCTAGGAAAATTGTTAGTTTTTTTAGACAAATTTATTCAATAATGGAATAATTGTAAAAAGATGACAAAAATGTAGAAAAAATTATTTTTTTCTTAATTCAATGCTGTACGAAATGAAAGTTCTGTGGTAAAATGTATTAAATAAGTTCAGACAGAAGATTATATTTGGAGGACTTTTATGAGGAAAAGCAAAAATAACAAAAAAACAAATGTAGAAATGGAAAATCAGGTTGCAGAATTGTTGGTGGAGGATTTGGACAATAATTCAGAAATTACGCAAGAAGAGGGGATAGAAGTGGAGAACACAGAGAAGGTTTTAGACGAAGTTGCAGAAGTGGAAGAAACTGTAACCGAAGCAGTTGAAGAAGTCGTAGCAGAAGTTGCAGAGGCAGAAGAAACTCTCGCTGAAGAAGTTGCTGAAGAAGTAACAGAAGTTGCTGAAGAAGTAACAGAGGTTGTTGAAGAAGTAACAGAAGTGAGTTCGGAAGATCCTGGTGACGAAGAAACTGCTGAAGAACCTACCGAGGAGGCAACGGAAGAAGTTTCAGAAGAAGTAGTTGAGGAAGCGGCAGCCCCTGTCATTGCTGAAGCAAAGGCTAAGAAGAAAAACGTTAAGATGCCCGCATTTTTAAGCAAAATCCGAATTAAGATTTCTGCTAAGCTGTTAGCTCTTTGTATGGCACCCATGGTAATCATTGCTATTGCAATTACCATTTTGAGTGTGCAGGCATTAGAGAAGGGTGTGGAGCAGGAAATCCAGAAATCCTTAAAGATTGTTGCTACATCCGTTAATACTACATATAGTAACTTATATGAAGGTGATTACAGCCAGGATCAGGGCGGTACTGTTACAAAGGGTGGAGTTAAACTTACCGGTGAGTTTGAATTAATTGATGCTTTGAAGGAACAGACTGGTTTTGATGTTTCCTTTGTGTTTGCGGACCAGTATGGAAGCGGTCGAAGAGTTATTACTACCTTGCGTGATGTTATGAACCGAAGAGTTATCGGTATCAACTTAGATAATGAATATTATAAAAATATTATTGCTTCTGATACATTGTATGTGGATGATTATGAGCATAATGAGGAAACCTATTATGCATACTACATGCGTCTTGCCGGAGCAGATGGCTCTTATATTGGTGCTATTGAAGCAGCAGTTCCCGCAACTACGGTTAAGGAATTAATTAAATCACAGGTAGTTAAGCTTGTGTTGATTGCAGTTATCATGATCGCAGTAGCCGGCGTATTGGTAGTCATTCTTTCCAAGGCAATGGCAACTACCATGGGTGCTATTCATAAGTTCTTGAATAAGCTTGTAAACGGTGAGTTGGATGCAGAGCCGGATCAGAAACAGCTTGCACGTAATGATGAATTGGGTGATATTTACCGCATCTCCAATAACTTGCAGGAGACTTTGATTAAGATTGTAACCGATATTAAGCAGTCATCTGATAATTTGATGGATTCTGCTAACAACTTGACTCAGATGTCAGACGATACCAAGAACACCATGGACGGTGTAGTTGGTGCGGTGGATGGTATTTCCCAGGGCGCTATGACCCAGGCGGAAAGCAGTGCTACTGCTAATGAAAATATTGTTCGAATCAGTGAACAGATTGACCATATTACACAGGAAGTAGAAAACCTTACTATCTACGCAAAGAAGATGAACGAGGACGAAAAGGCTTCCGAAAAGATTATCGAAGAATTGAATGTTTCCAGTGAAGAAACCAAAGAATCCATCGATAAGGTTGCTGAACAGATTGATATTATGGCTAAGTCCATTAAGCAGGTTCAGAAGGCAGTTGCAATGATTCAGTCGATCGCAGACGAAACGGATTTGCTTTCTTTGAACGCTCGAATCGAAGCTGCAAGAGCAGGAGAATCCGGACGTGGATTTACTGTGGTGGCTGAACAGATTTGTAAGTTGGCTGAGCAGTCTAACAAGTCCGCAACAGAAATCGAAAAGATTATTGCAGGCTTCATGGCTACTTCACAGAAGATGGTTGTTATTATGAACGAAGTTCGTATGAATATGAACCATCAGCAGGATAAGTTGGAAGAAACCAAAGAGAAATACATTGATGTATCTAAGGGTGTTGAGAACTCCCTCACCAATATTGAAAGCATCAAAGAGAAGATGGGCGTCTTAAGCGAATCTCGTGATGTGGTACGTGATATTGTAGAAGATTTGGCTGCTATTTCTCAGGAAAATGCAGCATCTTCACAGTGCACAATGGACGCTGCACAGGGTATGACAGCTACCATGGAACAGTTACAGGATGCTTCCGAGAAGTTGTTAGAATTATCAGATACCTTAAAAGAAGGTTTGGTTATTTTCAAGATTTAAGAAAAACAGTAAAGGTAGAGGGAAAACCTTCTACCTTTATTTTTTGAAAGGATTAGAAGAATGAAAAATTTTAAAGAAAAATATTTGGCCGGAGAAATACCCTTTGAAGCAATTGATGATTACAGTTTTGAGTGGGGGATGGGAGAAGATGAAAGAACCCTGGCACAGTATTTAGGCTTGAATGCAGAGGAAGAGGATGCATGGATTAGTATAGGCGAAGATGCATTGATTGAATTATTGAATAAGCAGAAAAAATAAAAAAGGAAGGACTTATTTGTCCTTCCAAATTTTAATTGTGTTAATAAGATTCAATTTTTCTTTGTCTGTGAAATCTGCTAAAAGTCCCATAATTTCATTATCAATAGCGGTAGCAGTATAACTTTCGTCCATGCTTCCTACTAATGAGTCAAGCGTGGTATTGGTTAACTTGGCAAAATAAACCAACATACGTAATGACATTGCAGTTCTGCCGTTTTCTACATTACAGATATAGCCCGGAGTTGCGTCTAATGCTCGTGCCACCTGTTCCTGAGTTAATTGATTATCAATTCTAATTTGACGGATTCTTTTTGCAAGATCCATATCCGTGTTTGAAGTAATCATATATGCCTCCTTTGACTATTTTCCACTTAGTATTTTAACTAAAATGATTATATACCATAATTCATAAAATTGCAAGAAAAAAACACTAGGAAAACGTTTTTTTGAAATTATTGTCTGACAATGTCGTTTTATTGCTTTTAGGGGTGGGGAATGGTTGCGAAAAAGAAAAAGAAATAGTAAAATAATACTACTATGATTCAAAGGAGAAGTATTACATGGAATGGGATAAGTTATTGTGTCCGAAAAGAATAAGGGAAGTGAAGGCCAGACAGGGAAGCAGTGATTTGCGAACGGAGTTTGAGAAGGATTATCATCGCATTATCGGGAGTGCTTCTTTTCGACGCTTACAGGATAAAACCCAGGTATTTCCTTTGGATAAGAGTGACTTTATACGAACCAGACTGACTCATTCTTTGGAAGTTTCTTCTTTTGCAAAGTCTTTGGGACAAAATATTTCTCAGAGAATTTTAAGAGAGATTAAGGACCCTACTTTTTTGCCGCAGTATCAAGCGGATGTTTGTGATATTTTACAGTGTGCAGGTTTGTTACATGACATAGGGAATCCGCCTTTTGGACATTTTGGAGAAACGGTTATCAGAGAGTGGTTTCGCTTAAATATGAGCAAATTGGAGTTGAAGGAGCAGAAGTTAACCGAGCTTTTAACACCGCAAATGCAGAATGACTTCTATAATTTTGAAGGTAATACACAGGCCCTTCGTTTAGTAGGGAAGCTTCATTATTTGATAGATGAGCACGGCATGAATCTCACCACCGCTTTGTTAGGAACCATAATAAAGTACCCGGTATCTTCCTTAGAGGTAAATTCGAAAAGTGGTGATATTCATACTAAGAAAATGGGCTACTATTATGCAGAACGTGATTTGTTTGCACAGATTCAGGAAAGCCTAGGAACCAATGGCCGTCGTCATCCTTTGGCTTTTTTGCTGGAGGCAGCCGATGATATTGCGTATAAAACGGCTGATATGGAGGATGCGTTCAAAAAGGGCTGCATCACCTACGAGAGATTATTGGAAGAACTTCGAAAAGGTGGCGAGGGAGAGCCTGAGGATGGTGAATATTTTGCTTTGATAAACTTATTGGAGCGTAAGTATGAGCAAGCAAAGGAACGTGGTATGTCTAATCCGGCCATGAATGCAGTGCAGAATTGGATGGTAGTGGTTCAGGGGAAACTGATTTCCTTTGCTACGGATAATTTTGCAAAGCATTATGATGAGATTATGGCAGGTACCTATACAAAGGAGCTTTTGTCCGATGGATACGGCGAACGTATCGCATACGCATTAGGAGATATTGCGTTCCGCTATGCATTTATTTCAGAACCTATTTATAAGCTGGAGATTGCAGCGGAAAGCATGATGCATTTTCTGCTGGAACGCTTTGTGGGGGCTGCGATTTTATATGATACCGGTGAGTATATGACGGAGGTACAGCAGAAGCTGATTGCCTTAATATCCGATAATTATATGGCAATTTATAATATTTATAGTCAGGGAAAGAGTGAGCAGGAAAAGTTATATTTGCGATTGCTTTTGGTAACGGATTCTATTTGCGGAATGACGGATAGTTATGCAAAGCGCTTGTATCAGGAATTGAGCGGAATTTTGTAATGACCGTACAAAAGGGTCTCGAGAAGTTTTGGGGCGTGGAAGGAACGGGAATTTTTCAAATGGTTTCATCATATATTGCAGTATAGTATTATTTGATGAGGCAGAATATGAAAGAAATATTGGAAGAAATGACATTGCCGGCATGGCTGACACTAAGGAATGTACTGACTATTGTGTTTTTGCTGGCAATGTTTTTTTTAGGACGTGTATTGGGGAAGGTAGCACATGAAAAAGTACCTACCGCAGGAATTGTATCCCAGGCGCAAAATTGGGGCTTGGGTTTTGGTGAAAGCGGTACACCGCCAACCGGAAATGTAAGCGCGGATAAGCTGGCGGAATATAATGGTTATTATCTGGGAGATGCGGGTGATAAAGTTATATATCTGACCTTTGATGCAGGCTTTGAGAATGGGAACACAGAACCGATTTTGGATGCTCTGAAAAAGCATAATGCCAAAGGAACCTTTTTTGTGGTGGGACATTATCTGGAGACTGCGCCGGATTTAGTTAAGCGCATGGTGGAGGAAGGACATACGGTTGGCAATCATACTTACAGTCACCCGGATATGTCGGCTATCTCTGATAAAAATTCCTTTATGAAGGAGTTACAGGATGTGGAAACTTTGTATAAGGAAATTACGGGGGAGGAAATGGTGAAGTATTACAGGCCACCTCAGGGCAAATTTAGTTTGGAAAATCTGCAAATGGCAAAGGAATTGGGATATAAAACTTTCTTTTGGAGTCTGGCATATGTGGATTGGTATCAAGACGACCAGCCCACTCATGAGCAGGCCTTTGATAAATTACTTCCCAGAATACACCCGGGAGCAATTGTGCTTCTTCACAATACTTCTCAAACCAATGGGGAGATTATAGATGAACTGTTGACGAAGTGGGAGGAGATGGGGTACCGCTTCGGAACACTGGAGGAACTAATTGGAAGTTCTTAAGAAAACGGGAAGAATGTTACGTAAACATTGCGTAGATATTACAAATGGTGTATACTAAAAAACATAAAATATGGAAGTTGCGACGAAAAAGGAGATAAAGATGACACTGGAAGCAGCAAGATTAAAATGTAAAGAGTACGGGCAGGAGCATGTGTTGAAATACTATGATGAACTAAGCGAGAGTCAGCAGAAAGCACTGCTTGCTCAAATCGAAGAAACAGACATGAGTATTTTGGAGAAATGTAAAGATATAGAAGAACTGGCAAAAAAAGGTGTGATTACACCCTTGGCATCCATGGAGCTTAGTGAAATAGAGGCAAACAAAGAGTCTTTCACAGCTACCGGTATTCAGGCTATTCAGGAGGGGAAAATCGCAGCAGTGCTTTTGGCTGGCGGCATGGGTACCCGCTTGGGCTCCGATGACCCTAAGGGTATGTACAACATTGGAGAAACCAAAGATTTATACATATTTGAATGTTTGGTAAATAATCTTATGGACGTAGTAAAGCAGACCGGTACATGGATTCATTTCTTCATTATGACCAGTGATAAGAATAACGAAGCTACCATTAAGTTTTTGACAGAGCATAATTTCTTTGGCTATAAGGCAGAGTATATTCATTTCTTCAAGCAGGAAATGGCGGCTGCTACGGATTATAATGGTAAGATTTATCTGGAGGAAAAGGGCAAGCTTTCTACTTCTCCCAATGGTAATGGTGGTTGGTTTGTATCCATGAAGAATGCAGGTCTTTTAGAGGTGGTAAAGAGGGAAGGCATTGAGTGGCTGAATATTTTTGCAGTGGATAATGTATTGCAGAGAATTGCGGACCCTTGCTTTGTGGGAGCAACTTTGCAGAAGAATTGTGCGGTAGGTGCAAAAGTAGTGAAAAAGAATGCACCGGATGAAAAGGTGGGTGTAGTTTGCTTAGAGGATGGCAGACCATCTATCGTGGAATATTATGAACTGACAGAAGAACTTATGACTGCCAAGGATGAAAAGGGTGAACCGGCATATTACTTCGGTGTAATCCTAAATTACTTATTTAATGTAAAGGCATTGGAGGGCCTGTTAGATGGTAATCTTCCGCTTCATATTGTAGAGAAAAAGATTCCTTATTTGAATGAATCCGGAGAATTGGTGAAGCCGGAAGCGCCCAATGGTTATAAGTTTGAGAATTTGGTGTTAGATATGATTCATCAGTTGGATTCCTGCCTGCCTTTTGAGGTGGTACGTGAGAGGGAATTTGCGCCCATTAAGAATAAAACGGGTATTGATTCGGTAGAGAGTGCGAAAGAGCTTCTGAAGATGAATGGTGTGGTATTATAATCGTTTTCATGAAAAGGAATACCATGCTGGGAAGAAGGGACATAGGAGGATAAAACAATGAAAATATTAGTAACAGGCGGTGCCGGATATATTGGTAGTCATACCGTAGTGGAATTGCAGAATGCAGATTATGAAGTGGTAGTTTTGGATAATTTAAGCAATTCCAGTGAGAAATCATTGGAAAGAGTAGAGGCTATTACAGGTAAGAAGGTACCTTTTTATAAGCCAGATATTTTGGACAGAGAGGCTTTGGAGGAGATTTTCTCTAAAGAGAAGCCGGATGCGGTGATTCATTTTGCAGGACTTAAGGCGGTAGGAGAATCCGTGGCGAAACCTTGGGAATATTATGAAAACAATATTGCCGGTACATTGACATTGGTGGATGTAATGAGAAAGCATGATTGCAAGAATATTATTTTCTCTTCCAGTGCAACCATTTACGGTAATCCTGCATTTATTCCTATTACAGAGGAATGTCCTAAAGGACAGTGTACCAATCCTTACGGCTGGACCAAGTCCATGTTGGAGCAGATTCTTTCCGATATTCAGAAAGCGGACCCGGAGTGGAACGTGATTTTGCTTCGTTACTTTAACCCTATCGGAGCACATAAGAGTGGAACCATTGGTGAGAATCCCAGTGGTATTCCTAACAACCTTATGCCCTACATCACTCAGGTAGCAGTGGGCAAGAGAAGTGAATTGGGCGTATTTGGTAATGATTATGATACGCACGACGGTACCGGTGTGCGTGATTATATTCATGTAGTGGACTTGGCTATCGGTCATGTAAAGGCACTGAAGAAGGTGGAGGAAAAAGCTGGTCTTAAGATTTATAATCTGGGAACCGGAACCGGTTATAGTGTACTGGACATTGTAAAGAATTTTGAAGAAGCAACCGGTGTAAAAGTGCCTTATGTGATTAAGGAGCGTCGCCCCGGTGATATTGCGACCTGCTACGCAGATGCCAGCAAGGCAAAGGAAGAACTGGGCTGGGAAGCACAGTACGGTATTAAGGAAATGTGTGCGGATTCCTGGAGATGGCAGAGTAACAACCCTAATGGGTATGATGTGTAAAATAAAAAAATGATAATAGGAAGGCTCCCCTATATATCCTATTCGGACTTAGGATATATAGGGGAGCCTTCTTATGTTATTTTTGTTATTTCTTTTTTGATTTTCTCATCAACAGTATCATACTCACAACTGCAGTCACAGTACTAACCGGTAGCATAATCCAGAAAACGCTGATATTGGAAACATCGGTCAAGGATTCCAGTACGGTTTGGTTTGCAAAGATGCTAAGGAGTATTCCTGCACCTAAGTTGTTGTTTATAGCATGGCAGAAGGCTGCCGGATAAACGGATTTGGTGCATTCTGTAAGGAAGGTCAAAAAAGCGTTCATTAAGATACAGAATACACTCATAAGCAGGATTCCCAACCAGGGGTAGAACTTATAGTCTAAACCGAAGTTATGTCCGGAAACAGTAAGGGGTGCATGCCACAGACCCCAGATAACACCACCAACAATAATCGCTACAGGTTTAGGCATTAATTCTAAAAGCTTAGGCATCATATAACCGCGCCAGCCCCATTCTTCGCCAAAGCCCGGGAAGAATACGATCACGGAAAAGGCTAACTGCATCAGAAGAGTACCGATTTTCAACTGCCAGTTTCCGCCCGGGAAAACCTCTGAAAAAGGCAGACCTTTCATCAAAAATCCCCACATAAGAAACATTACTACTGTGGCTTCCAGAAGCTTTACCCCCACGGAAGCAATATAATAGCGGGCATTGCCTTTGAAATTAAGTCCTAAGTAGGTATTCTTAAAGCCTTCCTTGGTAAACAGTCTGGTCAGTATATGGGCCACAGAAGGGGCAAGCATACCGAATACACCAAACACATAGGCGACAACCATGGTGTTGCCACTTACGGTCGGGGAGTAAAGATACTCTCCACATACCGTATTTAAAATGGGTGTCATTATATACAGGGGCAGGTAAGCCAGTACGCAGAAAATTACCAGACGGATAATTAGTATCTTCTTTTCTTTATTGTTCATAGGTCTCTACCCCCTTTCTGTAAAGTGCCAGAGAAATACGGTAGGAGAGGTAATACATGGCCACTGAAATATAGGGGATCAGGGACAATGCAAAAATTACCTTCTCGCTGGACAAATATTCCATTATCATTGTTAAGAGGTTGTGATCCTCCATAAAGAAGGAAATATCCCCAAATAAAGCATATAATAGGATGCCACTGGTTATCAGGATAATGCCAGCTACTTGGACTGGGAAGCTCATAGCAGAGCCAAAGCGTACATGGATAGGTACTCTAATAGCTAAGAGAATTAAGTTTAAACAGAAGAATATCAAGCATGCAGAGCTTGCAGAGGCGGCATATTCTCCCATTCTACCCATAATGATGGTATCTGTAATAAAGCATAAGAACAGAATGCCTAAATTTAATATTAATAAAAAGAAATATTTGCCTTGTATTTGTCCTTTAGCTGCCTGAGGCGTGGAGAAAAGAAAACCTATAGTGGTTGGCTTTTCATCCGGCGTAAACAGACTGGAGGACAGAGGGGTAAGTAATATAAATATGCAAAAATAACCCATGGCATTCGCTGCAACAATACCTAGAGTATCCTCGGGGGTATTAATACCCATGGAAATATTCATTTCCGCAATTCCGAAGCAAAAGACAATCAGGATGAATGCGGCTACGCCCAGTAATGTCCAAAGTGCCTTTTTAAAAAGCACATAATCTTTATAAAGCAGACCTTTCATTATTTCTCCCTCCTTTTATAAAGCAAAGTAGTGCAGCATAGACCAACAAGGAAGGCTCCGACAATAGCCAGTGGTGAAAAGGGCAGAAACTTGGTGCCGATTTCCTTCAATTTGTCCATACCTGCTGGATTTGAAGGGTCTATCAGGGTCATTACTTGCGGGAACTTGAAGAAAATAGCGAAAATGGCACCATATACGGTTATCATAAAAATGAGCAGGGTTTTTTCCAAGGTTCTGGCCCAGATTCCTATATTTTGCAAATAAATAATTGCTACAACGGTAAAAGTATAAAGTGCCATGGTGGCTGCCAGATCCTCAATGGTTAATGCAGTACCGGTTAAGAGGTTATGTAATCCAAACCAACCGAAGGTAAGTCCAAAGGAAAGCAAAAAGGTAAGGAAAAGGCAAGCATACTTTGCCAACGCCTGGCGAAAAGGTGTAACAGGGCAGGCAATACGGAAGCGTCTCCAGGGTGTTTTTTCATCGTTTGGTGTAGCATCTGCAGTAGCACCAAAAAAACAGCAGGCCACGTAGGCAGGGACAAATTTAATGTAGGCCTCTATCACTTTTTTTAAATCTGGCTCCATTAAATGAGCATAGCGATGCAGGTTACCGCATTTAAAACTAAGCAGAGTAAGCAAGGCGAGAACACAAAGGATAATATATCCTAACAAATTGTATCCGTAATTCTTCCTTGCTACATAAAATTCACGAAACATGAGTCCTTTAAAGGAACCTTTTTTCATTACGACCACTCCTTTTTGTCCTTGTTCACATAGAACAGCATAATTTCTTCCAGGTTAGTTTTTTCGATTAATAGTCCGGAATATTTCTGTTTGCAAGTAGCCTTGTCTGCAATCATCAGCTCTACACCAAAATCATTTACACGGGCACTTATGTAATCAGAAGGGTGGATTTCTTTGTATTCTTCCTTGGTACATTTTGCCAGACCGTGATTTTCCAGAATCTCATCCTTGTAGCCGGTAAGCAGAATCTTTCCATTGTCAATAAAGGTTACGGAGTCTGCGATTTTGTCCAAATCGCTGGTAATATGGGAGGACATTAGGATACTGTTGGTATCATCATTTAAGTATTCTCTGAAAATGTCCAGGATTTCGTTACGCACTACCGGGTCCAGACCAGTGGTCGCTTCGTCCATGATTAAGAGCTTGGCACCGTGGGAAAGGGCGGTAGCAATCTGGAGCTTCATTTTCATACCCTTGGAGAATTTGCTGATTTTCTTCTTCGTAGGCAAATTAAAACGCTCCAGGTAAGCATAGTACTGTTCCTTATTCCAGCCTCCGTACATGCCTTCAAACATAAAGCCTAAGGTCTTGGCAGTAAAACCATCATAAAAAGGAAGCTCGTCGAATACTGCGGCAATCTGTTCCTTGATTTCGTATTCGTGCTCCTGTAAGTCCATACCCAGCATCTTAATAGAACCGCCGTCCGTTTTAGTAATATTTAAAAGGGCACGGATGGTAGTAGTTTTGCCGGCGCCGTTCTGTCCGATAAAGCCCATGATACTGCCTTTGGGCACGTTGAAACTAATATTGTCCAAAGTAAAACCATCGTACTTTTTAATTAGGCCATTGATTTCTATAGCATTTTCGTAATCACTCATTTATTTCTCCTCCATACACAAGTTCCAGCATTTCCTTCATTTCTTCTAAAGAAAGTTCACACATTTTGCCTTTCTGGCAGGCCTTTGCCAGAAGTTCTTCGGTCTGTTGAATGACTTCTTCTCGAAGGAAATCCGAGTTTTGTCTTTTCACATAGCAGCCCTTGGAGGCGATGGTTTCGATATAACCGTCCCGTTCCAGCTCCTCGTAGGCACGCTTGGTGGTAATAACACTGATTCTTAATTGGGTAGCAAGTAATCTCATGGATGGTAGGGCGTCCCCTGCTTCCAGCTTGCCGTTTAAAATCTGAGCCTTTATCTGCGAGATAATCTGCTGATAAATAGGCTCATCCGACGTATTACTTAAAATAATGTCCATGGCACACTCCTTGTTGTTTCTGTATATATACGGTATACACAGAATAGCATGTGTATATACAGAAATCAATAGCGAAATAGCACAATTTAGGAAACGAAAATAGTATATATTGCACAAAAATGCAAAAAATAGAAATATAACAGTGCATAACAGTTGACAACAGTTATAAACTGTTATATAGTGTTTGTGTCGACAAGTATTAGAGCACTCTGCAAAGTAGTTGTTCTTTTCAAAACAAGGAGCCAATATTTTATGATTCGCGTATGCCCAAAGTGTAATAAGCAATATGACGAAAAAGAGAAAAAATGTCCCAGATGTGGGAAAAGGTTGAAAAGACAGTATACTAAGGAAGAGCTTGAGAAAATACAAAAGGAGAACGATGAGGCACTGATTGTAAATACATTTTTTATGTGAATCAGCGTTTTCCAAATGAGAGAGGTACCTAATATGAACATTATTATTAACAATTCATCCATGCAGCCCATTTACGAGCAGATTGTGGAGCAGATTAAAGCAGCCATCATGAAGGAAACCTTAAAAAAGGAAGAGAGTCTGCCATCCGTACGAACATTATCCAAGGATTTACGCATCAGCGCCCTGACGGTGAAGAAAGCATACGATACTTTGGAACAGGATGGTTTCATCGTAACAGTTCACGGCAAAGGAAGCTTTGTAGCGGGCGTTAATGTAGGACTGCGTCAGGAAGAACAGAAGAAAGAGATAGAGCAGGAACTGGAAAATGTTATCCGTAAGGGAAAGACTTACGGAATGAGCAGCGAAGAGCTGACAGAATTATTTCAGTTGATTTTGGAGGAGTAAAATTATGACCTTAGTATTAGAAAATGTGAAGAAGAAGTACAAAACATTCGAATTAAATTTGAGCCTGACATTGGAGCCGGGCACCATCACAGGCCTCATAGGAAGGAATGGTGCAGGTAAGAGTACTACCTTTAAGGCAATCTTAGGATTGATTAAGTTAACGGACGGTAAGGTGCTCATTGACGGCAAGGAACCGGGAGCTTTAAAGGCAGCAGAAAAGGAAAATATCGGTGTGGTACTTTCCGATTCCGGTTTCAGTGGATATATGACCGTGAAGGATGTGATTGCTACCATGAATGCTATGTATAAGAAGTTTGATAAGGCAGATTTTATTGCAAAATGTGAGCATTTCAACATTCCCCTAAATCAGAAAATTAAGGAATTTTCTACCGGTATGAAGGCGAAGTTAAAGGTGCTTTTGGCAATGTCCCATGGAGCAAAATTGTTAATTCTTGATGAGCCTACCTCCGGTTTGGACGTAGTGGTCCGTAACGAAATCCTGGATTTGCTGAGAGAGTATATGGAGGATGAAGAAAACAGTATCTTAATCAGTTCCCACATCTCATCTGATTTGGAAGGCTTATGTGATGACGTGTATTTTATTGAAAACGGACAGATTATCATGCATGAGGAAACCGATACCTTGATGGATGCTTACGGTATTTTGAAAGTAACGCCTGAACAGTATGAGAAGTTAGAAAAAGAATATATCATTTGTATGAAGAAAGATAAGTATGGTTGTACTTGTTTGACTAACCAGAAACAGTATTTTGTGGAAAATCATCCGGACATTGTAATAGAGAAGAGCGAAATTGATGAAATCATTACTTTAATGCTCAGCGACAGAAAGGAAGGCAAGTAATATGAAGGGATTATTAGTTAAAGATTTTAGATTTTTATGGGGACAGAAAGGTAGTTTGGTTATTTTTATAGCTTTGGGATTTTACTTTTTATTAACCGGTACGGACCCCAGTTTCGGACTTGTATATACCATGATGTTAGCAGGTCTTTTCTCTACCAGCAGTATTACTTATGACAGTCACGAAAAGGGTATGTCCTTCTTGTTGACACTTCCTATTCAAAAGAAGACCTATGTGGTAAGTAAATACGTATTTTCACTACTTGTAATGGTGATTATGGGAGCTGCTATTGCATTCTTAGGTTTTGGCTGTGATATGTTTGGCGCAAAGGATCTTGATTTGAGCACACTGGGAGACGGCTTTGTAATGGCGATTGCATTTGGCTTGGTAATGGTTTCTTTTATGATTCCTATCTATGTAATCTTTGGGGCAGAGAAAGCCAGAGTGGCAATATTGGTAATCATCGGAATTGCAGTTGCAGGTTACTTTGTAATCACAAAGTTGTTTGAAGGCAGTATGTCAAAAGCAACCGAACTTCTTATGAAATTAGAAGGTTTAAGTGATTTGCAGTCCGCTTTACTCGTAGTAGGTATCATGCTGGTAATTCTGGTAGTATCCATGCTAATCACAATTGCAGGCCTTGAAAAGAAAGAGTATTAATCACTTTTAGGGAAATAAGAGATAGCGTTGTTTATATTCGATAAAGGTAGATATAACAATTCCCCGTCCCCTTATACATCCTAATGAGGTAACCCTGAATGACGTCAAGCACTCTGCGATAAAAAACATCGCTATGAGGTATTAGGCCGAACTTGTTCGGCACGAATTTAGTGCTGTTACAGAGAACGTCGCTGGACGTTCTCTTGTTCATCAAGCGCAAGCGGGTCCGAATAGGATGTATAAGGGGACGGGGAATGTTTTTGTATACCTAAATTATTCTACGCTACATACGCATACATAAAGATAAAGTGACAAATACTACCACCCATTACAAATAAGTGGAATACTGCATGAGAATCAAATTTTTTGTGCTTGGAATTAAATAATGGCAATTTCAGTGCATAAATCACACCGCCGATGGTATATACAATACCTCCTACTAATAACCAAGCGAAAGCGGCAGTGGGTAATGAACTGCGCAGAGTTCCAAACACAAAAATACATACCCAACCCATAGCAATATAAATAACAGAAGAAAACCATTTAGGGCAAGTTACCCAAAATGCTTTAATCAACATACCGAAAATCGCAATGCCCCAAACTACATTAAACAATGTATATCCCAGCTCGCCTCCTAAAATGATTAAGCATACCGGAGTATAAGTGCCGGCAATCAGTACAAAAATCATCATATGATCGATTTTCTTGAAAAGCTTCAAGCGTTCACCGGTAACATTTACACTATGATAAGTAGCACTTGCCGCATATAACAGTACCATGCTTACAATAAAAACGCACATAGCAATGAACTCACGACCGCCGGTATTTAAGGCTGTTTTAACTAAAAGGGGCGCGGCTGCAAATAATGCCATCATCATGGCGATGAAATGGGTAAAAGCACTACTGGGTTCACGAATAGTTATTTGCATAATTTATTCCTCCTTGCATATCAAAAACATATCTAAGAATCTTAACAACATTATATGTAGTTTTCAAAACTATATGTAACACAATTTGATACTACACCATGCAGAAGAAGTTGTCAATTGTTTTTGCATAAAAATCAAAAAGGGCATGGAGACCTAATCTTCTTCAATCACATGAATTTCCAGGTAATCAAACTCAATGGAATCGATAAAATTATCCTGAGTAAAGCGCGCTTTGTCGTGACGTTTAAACTCTGTAATAGTCTTATCCAGCCAGATAGGCTTGCTTAAATCAAAAGCATAGCAAACTTCATCAATGGCACGAAAAATCTTATGGGTGCGGGTGTCCTTGCTGTCATCGCATACCACCATATCCCGAAGTAAATGATTATCTTTATATTCTTTGGCCCATAAACGAAACATGAAAAACCTCGCTTCCTGCATGATACATGTAAAAATATGAAAATGCTTAGTAAAATACGGATTTAGTATAACATGCTTTCTGTTAAAAAGAAATGTCCGCGCATAGATTTCACGAGTAAAACATAACTATATATAGTGTATGGTTTGTGCCGGATGGGCAGAATTTATAAAAAAAGTTAAAAAATGATTAATTTTTTGTGGGAAATATACATTTTTTGAATAGTATATGTTATAATGTTTATAATGCAAGAATTTGGAAGAGGTAAGGAGTACATATGGAATATAGATTTAGTGGTGACGACGGTATAGATTCTTGGAAAGAGGTTAACCTGGTATATAATGCGGCACTGAAACAGATGGAAACCAAGATGGAGATTTTGAACGAGGAATTCCAGCATGTTCATCAGTATAACCCCATAGAGCATATTAAAGCCCGTATGAAGACACCGGAAAGTATTGTTAAGAAGTTAAAGAGACACGGAAGGGAATCTACCATAGAAAATATGGTAAATCATATTAATGATATTGCCGGTATTCGTATTATCTGTTCATTTACTTCTGATATTTATCGAATTGCAGAAATGATTCGGGAGCAAAAGGATTTAAAGGTTATCGGTACAAAGGATTATATTACCTATCCGAAGGCCAGTGGTTACAGAAGCTATCACATGATTGTATCTGTACCGGTTTATTTGTCCGATCGTATTGTGGATGCAAAGGTGGAAGTGCAGATACGTACGGTAGCCATGGATTTCTGGGCGAGCTTAGAGCATAAGATCCATTATAAATTAGAAGGAGATGCACCGGAGCATATTCGTAATGAATTAATTGAATGTGCACGTATGGTTATGGATTTGGATGCCAGAATGTTATCTTTGAATGAACAGATTCTTCAGACCAGTATGGAGAAGGCGCTGGCAAAGGAACAGGAAAAAAAGAATAATAGATAATATGAAAAGCTTGGAGCGGTTTTGCTGTTCCAAGCTTAAAATTTGTCCCTAAAATGAGGAGTGCCCAGACACCTTTCGGCGTCCAGGCTATTATGAAAAAATTTATCTAATGTGAATCAGATAGTTCTTATTCAAGTAATTTGATTTACTTTGTATGTTAGTATTATAACAATCAAATATGAACAAAGTATGAACAGCATGTAAAAGATTGATGAATGTTACAAAAAAAGAAAAAAATGAATGTAGGGATTGTGCAAAGCATACAAAAATGGTAAAATAGGCTCAAGTACATTGAATTAGTGTCGAGAAAGTGATGAAAATGGTTTGGAGGAGAACAAATGGATAGTTTTATTGACAGACTTGCACACAGATTTACAGCACAGGAGATTATTAAAGCAAATGCTACCGCTGAAGCAGAGGAGTTAAAGCGTACCCGTGAACAAGTACGCCAATACGAGACTTGTTTGGAAGAAATGAAACAGGTTAATGAATCCATGAAAGAAACTTTGGCAAAACTTGAAAATAGCATGAATGCAGATTGTGACGGGGAAAGCAGTGCGAAGCTTTCAGCAGAAGATTTGCAGGAAATTAATGATATGTTGGATAGCGTATTGGTGGAAATGACTAATACGAAAGAGGCAACTTTGCAGCAACAAAGCAGACTGGAAGAACAGATTACAAGTAAGATGCAGGAATTGCAGGACGACTTGAATGGACAGGTAGTGGCTAAACTGCAGGAGATGCAGGACGGCATTGCAGAGCAAATGCAGGTTGTGCGTGACGGAATGTCAGGACAGAATGATCAGATTTTAGAAGATGTAATGGCTGAAATAGCCAATACCAAAGAAGCATCTGCCCAGCAGCAGAACAGAATGGAAGAGTTCTTTGCCGGTCAGGTACAGTCGGTACAGGATAGTGTGGCAGAACAGATGCAGAGTATTCAGGAAGGTCAGAGTAGGCTAAATAGTCAGTTACTTAGCCAGATACAGGAGCTTCAGGAATTCCAAGGCAAGATTCCCATGCAGTTGTCTTCACAGCTTCAGTCTGTGCAGGATAAGCTGATGGCACAGATGAAGGCAGAGCGTACTTTGGCAATGTCTGAGAAGGAAAATGCAAGTATGTTCTCAGATATTCAGGTGGCCGTTTTGAAGGAAGTTAGTTCTTCTCACGCAGAAGCTACGAAGGAACAGTTTGCTTCCAAGTTAACAGAGCAGAAAGAACTGCTTTGCGATTATGTACATAAAGAGAGCGTAAAAGTATATCGAAATGTACAGGCGGTTGTTATTGATGAAGGTAATAAGCAGACTGAGAATGTAAGTCAGTTATTGAATAAGGTTTCAGTAAAGAACCAGTTAATGACCAAGTTAGTGATTGCCTCCTGCGCATGTTCAGGTGCTTCATTAGTAGTGGCAATTCTGTTGCTTTTGCGTAGCTTAGGACTTTTATAATCAGAAAGAGGGCAGAATGGGCAAAGAATTGTGGAAACCCGGGAATATGCTTTATCCTTTGCCGGTAGTAATGGTAAGTGTGGCAGATTCTGCAGGGAATAATAATATTATTACGGTTGCTTGGGCAGGTACCATTTGCAGTAATCCGCCCATGGTATCCATTTCCGTGAGACCGGAGAGACATTCCTATGGTATGATTAAGGAAACCGGAGAGTTTGTGATTAATCTTACGACCAAGGATTTGACTTTTGCTACGGATTATTGTGGTGTGAAAAGTGGCAGGGATGTGGACAAGTTCAAGGAAATGAATTTGACACCTTTGCCTGCAAGTATAGTGAAAGCACCGCTTATTGCAGAGAGTCCGGTAAGCTTGGAGTGTAAGGTGACTCAAGTGCTTGAGCTGGGCAGTCATGATATGTTTTTGGCAGAAGTGGTAGCGGTTCATGTAGATGATAAGTATATGGATGAAACAGGAAAGTTCCACCTGGAACAGGCGGAACCTATTGTGTATTCCCACGGTGCTTATCTGGAAACCGGCAAGCTTTTAGGTACTTTCGGTTATAGTGTGAAGAAAAAATCCTAGGAAATTAATATGATTTGTAATCATTGGGGGAGTCTAACAGACTTCCCCTTTTTATAATGTTTTTTCCGTATTTATTACGTAAAGAATCCAAGGCTGCATCCAGTTTTTTGTGCTTTTCACTTTCGGGAGTCTTGGACTGATAGTCAAAAAGACTTATTTGGGTGGGTTCTGTATTAGAAATCAGTTTGGATACGCGGATGCCTAAAAGGCGCACGGGAGTACCGTTCCATAATTCATCAAATAACCGACAGGCAGTACGGTAAATAGTGTCCGTAGAATCTGAAGGAGTTTCTAAGGTGGTTTGATGGGAAACGGATTGGAAGGTAGCGTATTTAATTTCCGTGCTGACCATTCCGGCAAGCTCACCGCTTGCGCGTACACGACTTCCTACGGATTCGGACAGAGATAAAAGGGTGGTGTATGCGCCTTCTTTTGTTACTACATCTTGCGATAAAGTGACAGAATTGCCGATACCTTTCATTTTGACGGGTTGGGTGCCTACGGTGGAAGCATCGATGCCGTTGGCGTATTCCCAAAGGGTTTGCCCGTGACTTTTTAAATGTGCTTTAATGATTTCTAAATCTGAGCCTGCAAGGTCTCCGATAGTAGTAATACCTAATTTACGTAGAGCTTCTACGCTGGAACCTCCGCACATAAAGAGGGAGGAGATGGGTAAAGGCCAAAGTTTCTTTTCGATTTCTCTTTTGTATAAGGTATGTACCAAATTGGGCTTTTTAAAGTCAGAGGCCATTTTGGCCAGTACTTTACGATCGGAGATCCCTACATTAACCGTGAATCCGAATTTTTCATATACAGAATCTTTGATAAAGGCGGCCGCAGCTTCCGGAGAGGTATATTTTTCGGAGATAGGGGTAAAATCCATGTAGCATTCATCGATGCTAACCTGTTCGATTTCCGGACAAAGGGTAAATAAATACTGCATCAGTGCGTTGCTTCGTTCCTTATACATGGTGTGATTAGGCGGGACCATAACCAGATTAGGACATTTGCGGAAGGCATTAACTACCGGTTCGGCAGTTTGAATACCGTAGGCTTTGGCCGGTATAGATTTTGCCAGGACAATACCGTGGCGTTTTTCCGTATCGCCGCCTACAATGGAGGGAATAGTGCGAATATCAAGGGTACTGCCTTTTTCTAATTCATCCAAAGCAGTCCAGCTTAAGAATGCTGAGTTTACATCAATATGAAAGAAAATACTCATGTTTTCCCCTCCTTTCCGTGTTATTTTTATTGTACTCCTATAAGAGGTACTTTACAATTAGAAAAATTGTGATAGAATAAAACTGTTACGAAATTGTTACAAATTGTTTTTGACATATGGATAGATAATAGATGAAAATAACAAAGTATAAAAAAGGATTAAAACTTACATATATATATTCTGTATTCTTAGTTTTGTTTGCAGGAATGTTGGTGCTTGCAGATATAGAAAAATACGTGCCGGAGGTTCTGGTGCATGAAACTATATATCATATGAGCATCAATGGAGAAGAAGTGGGTGTCGTTTCCGATATGGAACAGGCGAAGGAATGGATTACAGAAGTACGCAAAAATATTGCTGCCAAAAGTACAGAGCTTGTTTTTATGGATTTTGATACAACTTTTACCAGTGAACAGATTACCATAGGTAGAGTGGATGAGGAACAATTGGTAAAGGATAGAATTGCCCAGGTACTTCAGGGGTGCATGATAGAAACCATGCAGCGTTCTTATACTGTAAAAGTAAATGAATATTTGGCAAATCTCTCCAGTGCAGAAGAAGTGGAGACACTTTTGGAAACAGCCATCCGCAAGTATGATGCAGAGGCTGCTTTTGGTGTGGAATTAAAACAGGATACTTCCAGAGAATTGAATGTATTGATTACCGAGGTTGTGGACAATATAGTAGAAGAAGACTCAAGTAATCAGAAGGTGTTTATCAATGCAGGCGTCAGTGAGCAGATGGAGCAGATGTGGGCTGAGATACAGCCGGAGCCGGAGAAGTCTTTTGAAGATTATAAGCTTGGACTTTCTGAAATTGGTTTTTCAGAGGAAATAGAAGTTGTAGAAGCGTACCTTGCAAAAAGTCAGATGACTCCTTTAGACCAGGCAGTGAATGAACTGACAATGGAGCAGGAGCAACAGCAAATCTATGTGGTACAAAGTGGGGATACTTTGTCTGAAATCGCGATTACGGTAGACATCCCCATGGAAGAGATTGTAGCAATGAACGATAGTCTGGAAAGTGTGAGCTCCATGCTGCATATTGGACAGGAGTTAATTATTACCGTTCCGGAACCGGAATTGTCCATTGTTCACAAGCAGGTAAATTACTATGAAGAAGTATATGATGCAGAAGTTATTTATGTGGATAATGATGATTGGTTCACGCATCAAACCGTAGTATTACAGCAGCCTTCAGCAGGTTTCCGTAAGGTAATGGTAGAAGAAACTTATATGAATGACCAAGCTGTAGAGCGAATTATTTTAAAGGAAGAAGTGTTACAGGAGGCGGTGGCAAAGATTGTTGAACGTGGTACTAAGATACCGCCAAGCTACATTAAGCCTTTGTCCGGTGGACGTTCTTCTTCACCCTTTGGTCCCAGATCAGCTCCTACGGCAGGTGCAAGTACTTATCATAAGGGACATGACTGGGCTACACCTGTGGGAACTCCTATTGTGGCTTCCTGCGGTGGTACTGTTGAAAAAGCCGGTTGGGGTAGCGGCTATGGCTATGTTGTTTATATTAATCATCCGGATGGACGCCAGACCAGATATGCACATTGTAGTAAGGTATTGGTAAAGGCGGGCCAGACGGTAAAACAGGGTGAGCGAATTGCGCTCAGTGGTAATACCGGTATTACCAGCGGACCTCATCTGCATTTTGAAATGCTGATTAACGGCAAGCAGGTTAACCCGCTGAATTATCTGGATTAACACAATATTTTGTGTAAACACATGTTCTGTTTACAAGTTCATGTATATGTGTTATAATTAATCCAAACTTGGTTTTTTGAGGCGATTAGATTCAATGAATTTTTGATATATTAAAGAGGTAACAAAATGGAACAGTACGCAATCAGGGGCGGTAATCCATTAGTAGGTGAAGTGGAAATAGGAGGGGCAAAGAATGCTGCGCTTCCTATTCTTGCTGCAGCGGTTATGACGGATGAAACCGTGTATATAGATAATTTGCCGGATGTGCGTGATATTAACGTGCTTTTGAAGGCGATGCAGAATATTGGCGTTATGGTGGAGCGCACCGGACGTCACAGTGTGAAACTTAATGCGGGACAAATCAACAGTGTTGTTGTGGAAGATGATAATATTAAAAAAATCAGAGCCGGCTATTATTTGTTGGGTGCTATGCTTGGCAAATATAAGCGTGCGGAGGTGGCACTTCCCGGCGGATGTGATATCGGCTGTCGTGCCATTGACCAGCATATTAAGGGTTTTCGGGCTTTAGGCGCGGATGTACGCATTGAGTATGGTTTGATTAAGACTGAAGCTGAAAAAGTTAAAGGAAGTCATATTTATATGGACTGTGTCAGTGTAGGTGCAACCATTAATGTAATGATGGCGGCTGCTTTGGCAGAAGGTCAGACCATTATTGAGAATGCGGCAAAGGAGCCTCATGTAGTTGATTTGGCAAACTTCCTTAACAGTATGGGTGCAAGCATCAAGGGTGCTGGTACGGATGTGATTCGTATTAAGGGTGTTCAGAGATTGCATGGTACAGAATATACAGTTATTCCTGATCAGATTGAAGCAGGAACCTTTATGTTTGCGGCGGCTGTAACGAAAGGTGATATTACCATTAAGAATGTTATTCCTAAGCATTTGGAATCTATTTCAGCAAAATTAGCGGAAATTGGTTGCGAGGTGGAAGAGTCTGACGATTGTATGCGCGTAGTAGCATCCAAGAGATTGAAGTCCACTCATGTTAAGACCCTGCCTTATCCAGGCTTCCCTACCGATATGCAGCCACAGATTGTAGTGGCACTGGCATTGGCACAGGGCACCAGTATTGTTACCGATACGATTTTTGAAAATCGTTTTAAATATGTGGACGAGTTAATCCGAATGGGCGCAAGTATTAAAGTAGAAGGAACCACCGCAATTATTGATGGTGTAGAGCGTTATACCAGTTCTTCTATTGCGGCACCAGATTTGCGTGCAGGCGCAGCACTGGTTATTGCAGCATTAAGCTCAGAAGGTTTCACTGTTATGGACGATATTCATTATATTGCAAGAGGTTATGAAGACTTCCATTTGAAGCTTCAGAGCCTGGGCGCACAGATTGAATTGGTAAATTCGGAGAGAGAATTGCAGAAATTCAAATTGAAAGTGTGTTAATACGAGGAATGAAACCCTTCCGTCAAACAAGGCGGAAGGGTTTTTGCTATTTAATTTAGCAATAACTGAATAGACATTAACAGGGGAGAAACATATCATAGTAAATAGGGATGTAGCAGAATGGGAGGTATACCAATGGTTTTTGAAAGTATTTTGGATATGCGTAAGAGTCCATACAAGGAACTTCCGCGCCCCAGTTTTTATTTAGATCTAAATATTAATCAGATAGTGGACAGAATCCGCGTGGTGTGGGGAGAAGATGTATCTTCCATGTACTACTATCTGCCTGCAGATGCAGAGTGTGAGGCTTATCGTAGGGCAGTTATGCAGGATGTGAAAATTGATAGTGTACATATTGCCTTGAAAGAGTTTGTGAAGGAAATCAAGCAGTACAAGGCGTCCGTTGCTACCAAGGAAGCGGTGAAGCTGGAAATTCAAAAGGCGGCGTGGCATGTGACGGAAGTGGTACAGTATGCCCGGGCTTTGCAGAAATTATATCAGGCATTGTGCGAAGCAGATATTCAGTCTCAGGGAATGATTTCTTTGTGGGAAAGTTTGAAAGAGTACTTGCAGAGTGAGGCTTTTGTGGGAATGGTGCAGAAGGCGGAGGACTTGTATAAGCAGATGCACGGTTTTCGGTTTAAACTTACCTATGATAACGGTGTTTTGATTATATCCGAGGAGGAAGTAACGGGTGAGTATGATACCTTCCTGCAGGAAAGCTTTACGAAGCCGGAGAAGCCCATGAAGAGCCCTTATGCTGAGAATCCGGATCTTACGGTGTTGGAGAGGGAAGTGCTTACCCTTATGCAGAAGAAACGTCCGGCATTCTTTAAGGGGTGTGCAGAGTTTTATAAGAAGTACAAGGAATATGTAAAGGAAGAGTATTTGCTGTTAGCCAAGGAAATTGTCTTTTACTTATCCTTCTATGCCTTTGAGAATAAAATGCGTTCTTTGGGATTTGCTTTTGCAGTGCCTACAACAGATGCGGGGCAGAACATGTTTGCTACCGGTTTGTATGATTTGGCACTTGCTTGTGTAAACAGCGTCGAGGGGAAGGAAGTAACCTCCAACGATATGGAGTATAAGGCAGACGAGATGTTTTTGGTGGTAACCGGTCCTAACCAGGGTGGTAAGACGACCTTTGCCAGAAGCTTAGGGCAGCTTTTGTACTTTAGCAAAATGGGACTGGACGTGCCGGCACTGGCGGCTAATGTACATATATTTACAGACATCCTGACACATTTTTCCGTGGAAGAAAGTATTGAGACCGGACGAGGCAAACTTCAGGAGGAGCTTATGCGTTTGAAGCCCATGATGGAGGAAACCTGCACTAACGCGTTTGTGGTAATTAATGAATTATTTACTACGGCGGCCAATTATGATGCGGTAATTATGGGACAGAAGGTGCTTCAGCATTTTATCGGACAAAACTGTCGGGGTATTTATGTAACACATTTGAAGGAATTAACGGAGGCGCACGAAAAGGTAGTCAGTATGCGTGCTATGCTGGATGAGCAGGGCAAACAGAACCACAAAATCATCCGTAAGGAAGCAGAGGACAGCGCCTATGCCATTAATCAGGTAAATAAGTATCGGTTGACCTATGAGCAGTTAAAGGAGAGGTTGTCATGAAAACATATTTATTATACCCCGATAGAGAATGGATAAATGCCAAACCCTATTTTGATGAAAAGAGCATATTGCAGGACTTGGGACTGCGTATTTTGTATATGATGTCTGCCCGAGAGGTAATTATGGAGGGCGAAAATGTAAAGGAAATCGGTAAGCCCGATATGTTTATTGAAGAAACCATGCGCAAACTTATGATGGTTCCCTTGGAGACGGAGGAAGAAATTCTTTATCGTCAGGAAGTTTTAAGGGACTGCTTGGAGAATCCACAGTTTATTATTCGTTTGTATGATTTGTGTTGCCTTATTTTAAAGGGCTGGGATGATTTGGGACGTAAGGCCAAGGAGAAGGTGGGCAATCGTGACCCCTTCAGTGTATTGGTTACGGATATTCATTTGTTACAGCTTTTTGTAAAAGGTTTGGGACTTATGAAAGAATTGTTCCATGAGTACGAAGATAAATTACAGTCCAAAGGTTTTGCAGGCCTAAAGGCCCGGCTGGAGGAGTTGTTTTCTGATAAAATGCAGAAGGATTTACTGCAGATGTTGGAGGACATTTCCTTTTATGCAGAGCGTATGGAAGTGGACAAGGACAGTGGCTTGAAAATGGTGATTAAGTCCCATTTGGTTATGGAATGTACCCTGGGAGATGGTTTGAAATTTAATGGTTTTCGCTTAGAAGAAGTGGGAAGTCAGGAGAAGAGGGTACGAGGAGCCAATAACCCGGTAAGAATTATGCAGGAATTCCTGCAGTCCAAGACTCCGGATAGCGTGGTGGTGCAGAAGGAAACCATTATGCAGGAGTATGCGGACCAATTAGAGTTTGGCGTAGTAAGACATATTATGAATCATTGCTTGGCGTTTATGGACAGATTTAAGCCCTTCTTTGACCAATTGCATTTGCAAACTGCCTTTTATCGCGGTGCGGTAAATCTGGTGGACCATATGAAGCGGTTTGAACTGGGATATTGTTACCCCAAGGTGTCCGCCCAAGGAACCTTGCGCTTTAAGGAACTGAAGGAAGTGGTTATGGCCATGGAGCAGCGGGTAGAGGCGGTAGGAAATACCTGCGATATGGAGGATATGATGCTATTGATCGTAACCGGTGCCAATCAGGGAGGTAAGTCCACCTTCCTTCGCAGTATCGGTATTGCCCAGGTGCTGATGCAATGCGGCCTTATGGTAACTGCAGAAAGCTTTGAAAGCGGTATTTTCCCGTCACTGTTTACCCATTTCACCCGTCGTGAAGACAGTGCTATGAATAGCGGTCGTCTGGACGAGGAACTGGGACGTATGAATCAGATTGTGGAAAATCTGGGAGAACGTTCGCTGGTGCTTTTAAATGAATCCTTTGCAACTACCACGGAAAAAGAAGGTTCTGTCATTGCCTATGATATTATCAAGGCCTTAAATGAGGCTGGTGTGAAGGTGTTGACCGTAACCCATTTGCTTTCCTTTGCTCAGAAAATGTATGATGAAAAGAAGGCAGGAGAGGGCGTGGAATTCTTCAGTGCTCAGCGTTTGGAGAATGGCAAGCGTACCTTTAAGATGATTCAGCATGCACCGGAGCTTACCAGCTTTGGATTGGATTTGTATGAGAAAATTGTGGGTGCCGATAAGGATAAAAATAACAATTGACAAGGAACGCTGAATAGTGTATTGTAGTCACGAAAGAACTTAATATTTTTTCGACTTATTCAGAGTGGTGGAGGTACAGAGGACCTGTGAAGCCACGGCAACCCCTTTGAAAAGGAAGGTGCCAACCTGAGCAAGAGTAACAACTTGAACAATAAGTGGATTTAATGATTGATTATCAGTAAAAGTCCGTGTGTTCACGGACTTTTTTAAATTCACACCTAAAAGACAAAAGGAGAAAAACATGGAAAGAGAAAAAAGATTATTTACTTCTGAATCTGTAACCGAAGGTCATCCGGACAAAATCTGTGATGCAGTTTCTGACGCGGTTTTGGATGCGTTAATGGCGCAGGATCCTTACAGCCGTGTAGCTTGTGAGACTTGTACCAATACCGGTTTTGTACTGGTAATGGGTGAAATTACCACTAAGGCTAATGTGGACATTCCCAGCATTGTACGCCAGACTGTAACTGAAATTGGTTATGACAGCTCTGAAAAGGGCTTTGATGGCAATACTTGTGCAGTAATGGTTTCTTTGGACAAGCAGTCTGCCGATATTGCTATGGGTGTTGATAAGGCAAAGGAAGCAAAGGATGGCGAAATGACCGACGCGGAAATCGAAGCCATCGGTGCAGGCGACCAGGGTATGATGTTCGGTTACGCTTCTAACGAAACCGAAGAGTATATGCCTTATCCTATTTCTTTGGCACATAAGTTGACTAAGAAGCTTACAGAGGTTCGTAAGGATGGTACTTTGACCTATTTAAGACCTGACGGAAAGAGTCAGGTTTCCGTAGAATATGATGAAAACGGTAAGCCATATCGTTTGGAAGCGGTAGTATTGTCTACCCAGCATGACGCTGCTGTAACTCAGGAGCAGATTCATGAAGATATTAAGAAGTATGTATTTGACCCGGTTCTTCCTGCGGAGATGATTGATTCAGAAACCAAGTTCTTCATTAACCCTACCGGACGTTTTGTTATCGGTGGACCTAATGGTGACAGTGGTTTGACCGGTCGTAAGATTATTGTAGATACCTACGGTGGATATGCACGTCACGGCGGCGGTGCTTTCTCAGGAAAGGACTGTACCAAGGTAGACCGTTCCGCAGCTTATGCGGCTCGTTACGTAGCAAAGAACATCGTGGCAGCAGGTCTTGCTGACAAGTGCGAAATTCAGCTTTCTTATGCAATCGGTGTAGCACAGCCTACCTCCGTAATGGTGGATACCTTCGGTACCGGCAAAATTGCGGATGAGAAGTTGGTAAGCATTATCCGTGAAAATTTTGACCTTCGTCCTGCTGGTATCATCAAGATGCTTGACCTACGCAGACCTATTTATAAGCAGACTTCTGCTTACGGCCACTTTGGACGTAATGATTTGAATTTGCCTTGGGAAGCACTGGATAAGGTGGATGTATTGAAGAAGTACTTGTAAGTGATTGATAGGGAGCAACCTATGAAAAGAATAAAAAGATGGACTTTGCTATGGTCGATAATGGTTTTGTTGTTGGTTGGAGTAAGCGGATGCGGACAGAAGGAGGTAGCGGATCCCCAAGTGACAGCCACACCGGAAGCGGTGCAAGAAACTGCCCCGCCGGAAGTGACAGAAGAGCCCACCCCGGAGCTGACTGCAACACCTGAGCCCACTGCGACTCCGGAACCTACCCCCGAACCGCTAAGCGTTCCCAATGTGGAGCCGGCACCTACGGATTTATATACCGAGGGCTCAATGCGCCCGGATATGACGGCCAAGGAGTTTGTGGCGGAAATGGGTGTTGGTATTAACTTAGGAAATACCTTTGAAGCCTATTGGGAAGATACGAACAAAGAGTTTACCGGAGCCCAGACCATTGGTGCAAACCAGCCGGAGAATTATGAAACCTGTTGGGGTGCGGTAACTACCACGCAGGAAGCTATAGATGGCATGAAAGCGGCCGGCTTTAATACGGTCAGAATCCCTGTATATTGGGGAAATATGATGGCAAATGACGGCAACTTTGTAATTGATACTAAATACTTACAACGTGTGGAAGAAGTAGTAAACTATTGCCTGAAGAAGGAGTTATATGTGGTGATCAATATTCACCATTATGATGAGTTTTTAATCGAAAATTTCACGGAAGATGAAGTAGTGGAAATTGTAAATGTGCTTTGGTCGCAGATTGCGCAGTATTTCCAAAATTATTCGGATTATGTGATTTTTGAGGGCTTTAACGAGGCCTTGGGAAACATTAAGCATATGCAGTATTATACGGACCGTCAGAAGTACCTTTATGTGAATCGTATGAACCAGACCTTTGTGGATGCGGTGCGTGCTACCGGCGGAAACAATGAGGGAAGAATGCTGATTGCTTCAGGCTTCTGGACAAACATTGATTATACCACCAAGGAGGCCTTTGTGGTGCCTACGGACACGGCGAGGGACAGAATTATGGTTTCCGTGCATTATGTGGATAACTCTATGTATTGGAGCAATCGTATCGGAAGTCAGGCCTGGTGGGATTATAGTGTAGCGCAGTGCGAATTGTTGAAGACAGCATTTACGGACAAGGGCTATGAAGTGTTTATTGGTGAATGTACCGCGATTTATCCGGAAAGCAATTTTGCAGGAGACGCTGTGTATACCGGCTCGGCTAACTGTCTGGAGAAGCTGCTGAATTTGATTACCGATTATGGATTTGTACCTGTTTTGTGGGATGTAAATGATAATTTCTATGACAGAGTGGGTAACAAGGTAAAGTCAGACGAGGATGCAAAGGTAATTCGTAATATTTCAGAAAAGATAAAATAAGAAAGTGGGTATCTCTTGTAAAGGGATATCCATTTTATTTGCTTTTGAAAACAAAAAAGCCCCACCCCCTTATATACCCTAATGAAGGACTGTATGATTACGTCAGTTCTTAGCGAGGTCTTTTCGAGCTTAGAACTGCTACGTAGTCATCCAAGCGAGAGCGCGTCCGAATAGGGTATATAAGGGGGTGGGGCTTCCCTTTTACAATTTATCTTTGTTATCCTACCATCTGCCAGATAATCATGGCAACCCAGAAAACAATGAATGCAATTACGCCGGGATTCAGGCATGCCGTCTTGAAATGCTCGCCTTTTTCGATAGGTGCTTCGCCGGCTTCCAATACAAATTTCTTGCGTTTCACAATGAAGAGAATAATACCAATAATAACCATGGTAAATAACATGAAAATATAGGTGAAGACAATGGTAATATCGGATGCATATTCCAATGCAAGGGCGGTGCTTGCTGCATCAGTATATTCACCGGACGCCATAAGCTCCGCTAATTTTTCTTCATACTCCAGATATCTGGTGTTGTTCATTACCAGCATGGGAATGATGGAACCCATGAAGTTAGTGATGAAGTGAAGAATGATAGGGTACAGGATGTTCTTGGTTTTGATGTAGATAAAACCGAAGAACATACCCAAAAACATAGCGTAAGCAAACTGGTTGAAGTTGCCGTGGAATAAACCGAACATAAAACCGGAGAAGACAATGGAGATTCCTTCGCCGTACTTAGCGGTTCTGTCGATAATTGCTTTGCGGAATAATAATTCTTCAAAAATAGGAGCCAAAATAACGGCTACTACCAATGTGGTAAAAGGACTGATTTCATTTAAAAGATTAGCCAGCACATTTTCTACCGGAGCGCCCTTGAAATCTTCTACAATAGTAAGGATGAAAGTGCCGATAAAGTTGCATACATAAGTTAAGGCATAGGTCATAAAGAAAGCTGCCAAAAGGGAACCGAACTTCATCTTCTTGGGTTCGCCGGATATCTGCAGAGGAACCTTCTTAAACAGGAAAAGAATAAGAGGGTACCCGAAAGCATAGCAGGGTAGCATGAGTGCCAAAAGATATAAATCCTTGCTGTTTGTAATGGCCGGGATATCTTTAAAAATGGCACTTGCAAGTAATTGAATACCATTAATAACGATAGTGGCCAGAATTAGTAGAAATCCGATTTTTGAAAATTGTTTTTTTGCTTCCATGTTAGTTTTTCTCCTTTATAAATTAGATATATGTGCACCAACAAAACCGATGAGAAAACCAATTGCAAAACAGATTAAAAGGTAAAGTGCCACCTTTGTGATAAATGTATGCTTTTGGATTCGTTCTCTGCCATTCTCCCAAGGGAGAGGGTTAGCTTTGTGATCATCCGAGTAGGGACGTTTGTAAACCAGTACATGCTTGTGAAGGACTGCCACAGGTATTAATCCATATTGTGTAGCATCTGCAATACTGGCTTCATACCATTTTGGACTTGCACTGTACCAGTCTTTGTTGTCCGCTTTGAACTGAGTGCCGGCTTTTTTCATACGGCGCTTCAGTGCCTTTTTGGTGTCTATGTAGTAGTTGTAACGCTTACTATCTTCTGAAAAATGGAAAGTACCGTTTTCGTAGGATACTAAAGATTGACCGAATTCACTCTTCTCCTGCAGATAGGCGCGTAATTCCTGTATATTACTGAAGGACTTTTTTTCGGAGTGTTTTTTGTAATATTCCCATTCCTCGCGGGTCATGCAAAGTTCTTTATACCAAAGATTTCCCCATTTGATGGAATAGAGATTAACAATAGTAGTAATGAGTGCATTTACTGCGTAAATCGCAAGGAGAGGGAATAAAGTGGCCATAATGTAGTCGAATTTCCGGTCACCCATAGCTGCAATACGATCTGATTTCATACACATAATTGATAAAAAGGTAATGAGTAACAAATAGAAAACCGAAAATACAATATCTGATTTAGCAAAGGTGTGGGGCTGTTCAATGCAGTAACGGTTACGATAGCGCTCTGCACGTGCCTTTCTGGACTCCTCGTCCAAATAGAACTCATCGGTTTCGTCTCCGGCTTTGTCTTTTACAAAGTAGTAATTCATATCTTCATCATGGGTAACCATTTCCCAGCCGAACTCTTTGGCAAGCTCAATGGCGTTGCTTCTGGCGGTCAGATCAGATATTGTCGGATTGGCTGATATAGCGAAACGTTCCAATTCATAAACCTTTTCGCAGGGGGTGATTTCCTTAAAGTAATAAATCAAACCTAATTTAATATCTGTTAAAAGCCAGCCTTGGGTGGACATTTCTTCCAGCCAGTCCCGTTCCCGTAAAAAGCTGATAAAAAATTTTACTTTTTTCATAATGTAATTCCTCCTAAGATTTTCTCCCCGTTTTCACATTGTTTTTTCAGTCGTTCCTGCTCCAGTAGCAGTAGTCGTTTACCGTCTTCTGTAATCTGGTAGGTTTTCTTGCCGTCTACTTCGTTAACCACTACAATCATTTGGTCCTCCACCAATCGTCCTAGCATGGTGTAGAGCGTGCCGGTTCCCATTTTGATACGCTCTTCAGTAAGTTCCCTGACAAATTTCATGATGCCGTAGCCGTGATTTGGTTCTATCAATGCCAGTAGCGTATAAAATATGGTTTCTGTCATGGGACAGTATTTTTTCAGTAATTTATCCTCCATACCGCTCCTCCACATTTTGTGTTGTATTCATAGGTTACTGGTCGACATGTCTTTGGTCGATATGTCGACGCTCGACATGTCTTATGCTGACATATTATTATGTGATGAGGGAAATGTCAATACTTTTTTGAAAAAATAATTTTATGCAGGTTTTTCTATTCTTTTTTATGGCATGATTGGGGGTTTCGTGGTAGTATTATGGTATGGGTGTATATGAAATAATGGGTGAATATTGAATGCGGGAGAATAGGATATGAGTAATTATGAAAAGGTAGCTCATCGTAGGGCAAAAAGAACAGTAAGAGTAACGGATGCACAGGGAAAACCTATGGCTAATCAGAAACTGCAGTTGAAGCAGACAAAGCATGCTTTCTTATTTGGATGCGGAGCATTTGATATTAATGCGTATTTTTCTACTGACGATACAGAGAAAAAGGCAATGTATCAGGAACGTATGGACCTGTGGTTTGATTTGTTTAATTACGGAACCTTACCCTTTTACTGGGGAGGCTATGAGCCGGTAGAGGGACAACCACAGTGGGAAAGCCGAATGGCAGCAGCGAAATTAATGAAGGAAAAGGGTGTTGAAGTAAAAGGTCATCCTTTGTGCTGGCATACAGGCTGTGTGAATTGGTTGATGGAATACGATAATGCTACTATTTTAAAGAAGCAGTTACAGAGAATTGAACGTGATGTGACGCAGTTTAAAGGAACCATTGATATCTGGGATGTTATTAATGAAGTGGTAATCATGCCGGATTACGACAGATATGATAATGCTATTACCCGCATATGTCTGGAACACGGCAGAGTGAATTTGATTAAAAAGGTTTTTGAAGAAGCAAAAGCGGCAAACCCGGAGTCTACTTTACTTTTAAATGATTTTAATACTTCTGTAGCCTATGAGATTTTGATTGATGGTGCATTGCAGGCAGGCGCCCCCATTGATGTAATCGGTATTCAGTCCCATCAGCACCAGGGATATTGGGGAGATGAAAAGTTGTATCAGGTTTTGGATAGATATTCGCGCTTTAATAAGCCTATTCATTTCACAGAGAATACTTTTGTTTCGGGTGATTTGCTGCCGGCAGATATCGTGGATTTGAATGATTTCCAGCCGGAAGTTTGGCCGTCCACACCGGAGGGTGAGGAACGTCAAATGAATCAGTGGGAGAACATGTATCGTATTCTGTTTGAACATCCACTTGTGGAAGCAGTTACGGGTTGGGATTTTGCAGACGGTATGTGGCTAAATGCGCCCAGTGGCATCATTCACAAAGATAACACCATTAAGCCGGTTTATGAGAGATTTAAAAAGCTGTTCAAAGAAGAATGGTGGACGGATGTTGAGGTTTGTACAGATGAGAATGGTTTTGTGACCTTGGAAGGCTTTAAGGGCGATTATGAGTTAATTGCAGGCGACAAGCAGGTTGCGCTACAGTTGGATGGATCTACACCGGAAGATGCGCAAACCATTATTTTCAATTAGTTTTAAGGATTCGAGGATATAGATTATTATGAATAAAAAACATGTCACGGATATGACGCAGGGTAGTCCTATCGGGCATATCATAAAGTTTACTTTGCCACTATTGTTGGGAAATTTATTTCAACAATTATACAATATGGTGGATTCTATTGTGGTGGGCAATTTTGTGGGAGCAAATGCGCTGGCAGCAGTTGGTGCGTGTAGTTCCATGAATTTTTTGTTCTTTTCATTAAGCTCAGGTCTGGCAATCGGTATAGGTATTATTGTAGCCCAATACTTTGGAGCGGGAGATGAAGAGAATGTTCGGAATACCATAGCAAATGCTATTTATGTGTTAGCAGGTGCCGCGGTGATAGTCAGTATGCTTGGTATTATGTTGAGTCCGGCTATTTTGCGTTTGTTGCAAACGCCGGATACTATTATAGGGGATTCTGTTACTTATATGCGTACTACTTGTACGGGTATCATTTTTATTGCAGCTTACAATGGTATAGCAGCAATGTTACGTGCACTTGGAGACTCCAAAACACCGTTGTACTTTTTGATTATTTCAAGCATTATTAATGTAATCTTGGACTTGACATTTGTATTAGTGTTGGAGTGGGGCGTTTTTGGAGTTGCATTGGCAACCATCATTGCCCAGGCAGTGTCGGCGGTGACTTGTATGATTTATGCATATCATAAGATAGAGTATTTCCGACTGACCAAAGAACAGTTAAAGCTTAAGCCACAGATAGTGGCAAATTCCATTAAGCTGGGTGTACCCATTGCCTTGCAGAATTCCATGATTGCAGTATCGTGCATGGTTTTACAGGGTGTGGTTAATACCTTTGGAGAAACCATAATGGCAAGTTTCACCATTATCAGTCGTATAGAACAAATTGTGCAACAGCCTTATAGTTCATTGGGCATGGCGCTTACTACGTATAGCGGACAGAATATTGGTGCCGGTAAGTCGGAACGTGTAAAAAAGGGATTTCGGCAGGCAACTCTTATGGTGCTGGTATTCAGCATATGCCTGATTCCCATTGCATACCTTTTAGGGGAGCAGATTGTAGGCGTATTTGTAAAAGAAAAAGAGGTTATAGAAATAGCTGCCAAGGCACTTAGAATCAATTCTTTATGTTATTTCGGTCTGGGAATGATTTATGTACCCCGTGCGGTTTTGAATGGTTGCGGAGATACCGGATTTGCCATGATTAACGGTGCTACGGAAGTAGGGTGCAGAGTGATTTTTTCGCAAGTATTGACAAGAATACCCATGCTCGGATACTGGGGAATTTGGTTAACCACGGGAGCTACTTGGGTGACAACGGCTGTAATTTGTGTGATGAGATATTTTCAGGGTAAATGGCACTGGAAAGCTGTAGTAAAGAAGGATAAGGGAATTTAGAAAGTGAGGTTTTAGCATGGCATTTGCGCATTTGCACGTTCATACAGAGTATTCGCTCTTGGATGGTTCCAACAAAATAAAAGAATATGTAAAGCGTGTAAAGGAGCTTGGCATGGACAGTGCGGCCATTACGGATCACGGCGTCATGTTTGGCGTTATCGATTTTTATCGTGCGGCAAAGGAGGCCGGCATCAAGCCGATTTTGGGCTGTGAGGTATATGTGGCACCTAACTCTCGCTTTGATAAAGAGCTGACCGGTGGTGATGACAGATATTACCATCTTGTTTTGTTGGCTGAAAATAATGTAGGTTATGCAAATCTTATGAAAATTGTGTCCGCCGGATTTACAGAAGGTTATTATTATAAGCCCCGTGTGGATATGGAGGTATTGAACCGTTATCATGAAGGTGTTATAGCCCTTTCTGCCTGCTTGGCGGGAGAAGTGCAGCGTTATATTACCAAGGGGCTCATGGACGAGGCCAGAAAAAGTGCCTTAAAGTATGAAGCATGTTTTGGCAAGGGTAATTATTTTCTGGAAATGCAGGACCATGGTATACCGGAGCAACGTACCGTAAATATGGAACTTATGAAAATGAGCAGAGAATTGGATATTCCGCTGGTAGTAACCAATGACGTGCATTATACCTATGCATCCGATGCGGAGTCCCATGATATTTTACTGTGCTTGCAGACCGGTAAGAAGCTTTCTGATGAAGACCGTATGCGTTATGAGGGCGGACAGTACTTTGTAAAGAGTGAAGAAGAGATGAAGGGACTGTTTCCTTATGCATGGGAAGCGGTAGAAAATACCCAGCGTATTGCGGACCGTTGTAATGTGGAGATTGAGTTTGGTGTGACCAAATTGCCTCATTTTGAGGTGCCCGAAGGGTATGATTCCTGGACTTACTTAAATAAATTGTGTAGTGACGGTTTGGCAGAGCGCTATGGGGAGGGTTCAGCACCTGCAGGTAATAGTGGTATGACCGTGCAGGAAAGACTGGATTATGAGCTTGGTGTTATTAAGCGCATGGGTTATGTGGATTATTTTCTGATTGTGTGGGATTTTATTAATTATGCCCGTCAGAACGGTATTCCCGTAGGACCGGGACGTGGTTCGGCAGCAGGAAGTATTGTGTCCTATTGCTTGAAGATTACCAATATTGACCCTATTCGTTATAGCTTGCTGTTTGAGCGTTTCTTGAATCCGGAGCGTGTATCCATGCCTGATATTGACGTGGATTTCTGCTATGAGAGACGTCAGGAAGTGATTGACTATGTTGGGGAGAAGTACGGTGCGGATAAGGTGGTGCAGATTGTTACCTTTGGTACCTTGCAGGCAAAAGGTGTTATCCGTGATGTAGCAAGAGTCATGGACTTGCCCTATGCTTTTGCGGATTCCATTGCCAAGATGATTCCTAATGAACTTAATATTACTTTGCAGCTTTCTTTGGAGAAGAATCCGGAGTTTCGTAAATTATATGAAGAAGATGAACAGGTAAAGAAGCTGATTGATATGTGTAAGCGTTTGGAAGGTCTGCCCAGACATTCCTCCATGCATGCGGCAGGTGTGGTTATCTGCCCCAAATCAGCGGATGAATTTGTGCCCCTGTCACGAGGTAGTGACGGTTCCATTGTGACGCAGTTTACCATGACAACCTTGGAAGAACTGGGTCTGCTTAAGATGGATTTCCTCGGTCTTCGTACTTTGACGGTTATTAAAAATGCGGTGGATTTTGTGGAAAAAACCACGGGTAAGCGTATTGATATAGACAATATTAATTATGATGATAAGCAGGTACTTGCTTCTATCGGAACTGGAAGAACGGATGGTGTGTTCCAGTTGGAAAGCGGCGGTATGAAAAGCTTTATGAAGGAATTGAAACCCCAGAATCTGGAGGATGTTATTGCGGGTATTTCCCTGTATCGTCCGGGTCCCATGGACTTTATTCCCAAATATATTAAGGGTAAGGCAAGTCAGGGAGAAATTAGTTATTCCTGTCCTCAGCTAGAGCCTATTTTGTCCCCTACTTATGGTTGTATCGTGTACCAGGAGCAGGTTATGCAGATTGTGCGTGACTTAGGTGGGTATACTTTGGGACGAAGCGATTTGGTTCGCCGTGCCATGAGTAAGAAGAAACAGTCGGTTATGGAGAAGGAGCGTGCCAATTTCGTCTACGGTAATGTAGAGGAGAATGTGCCGGGCTGTATTTCCAAGGGAATCAGTGAAGCTGTGGCAGGGCAGATTTATGAAGATATGATGGACTTCGCCAAATATGCTTTTAACAAATCCCATGCGGCATGTTATGCGGTGGTATCTTACCAGACTGCGTATTTGAAATACTATTATCCGGTAGAGTTTATGGCGGCACTTTTGACATCAGTCATTGATAATAGTAAGAAGGTGTCTGAATATATTTTGGTGTGCAGGAATATGGGAATCGAACTTTTGCCGCCGGATATTAATGAGGGAGAAGCCGGCTTCTCCGTATCGGGCAATGCTATACGTTATGCGTTGACGGCTATTAAAGGAGTGGGCAGACCGGTAATCGAGGCTATTGCTCAGGAGAGAAGGGAACGAGGCAGATTTGCAAATTTGAAGGATTTTATTACCCGTGTGGCAGAGCTGGATGTAAATAAGCGTGCTATTGAAAACTTTATCAAAGCAGGTGCTTTGGATAGTCTGGGCGGTACCAGAAAACAGTGCATGAGTGTTTATGTGCAGATTTTGGACCATATTGTAAAGGATAAAAAGAACAATATGGCCGGCCAGATGAGTTTGTTTGATATTGCTTCCGAGGATGATAAGGAAGAATTTGATATTAAGATGCCCGATGTAGGAGAATATCCTAAGGAAATGATGCTTTCCTTTGAAAAGGAAGTGCTGGGAATTTATGTAAGCGGTCATCCCATGGAAGAATATCAGGAGCTTTGGGCAAGATATATTACCAATAAGACTACGGACTTTATGTTGGATGAAGAAACCGGTACCGTGGTGGCGGAAGACCAGCGGACCGCCATTGTAGGTGGTATGATAGCGGAAAAGACCATAAAGTACACCAAAAATGACAAGGTTATGGCTTTCTTAAATTTGGAAGATTTGGTGGGCAATGTGGAAGTAGTGGTTTTCCCTAAGGATTATGAAAAGTATTCCGGACTTTTGGCAGAGGATGCCAAGATTTTTGTAAAGGGACGCATCTCCGTGGAAGAAGAAAAGGATGGCAAGCTTATTTGCGAGCAAATTTTGGCTTTTGAGGATGCGGCTCAGGGTGGACAGTTTACGGGTAATCGGTATGGTCAGGGAGGCTACGGTGGTAATCGCGCATCTGGACAAAATTATGGATCTAATATGGGTCAAAGTTATGGTGCGGGACGGACGTCCCAGGGAAGTCCGGGAACAAATGTACAAGCTTCAACGAAGTCGGTGAATAAATTGCCGGAGGGAGTGTGGATTCAGTTTGCTACGGTGGCAGAATATGAGGCGTCTGAGAGGAAGCTTTTTGATACCATTGCAGATTCGGAAGGAAATGACCAGGTGGTGATCTTTATAAAGGAATCACGCAACTTTAAGCCACTTCCCCCAAACCGTAATGTATGCGCTAATGAACAACTGCGTTATAAGCTGTCAGAAGTGTTCGGCGCAGAAAATATTAACTTTCGGATAAAACCTATTGAAAACAAATAGGAAATAGATTACAATAAACCGTAAAGTTTTTGTGACTCTTAAGGAGGAAACAACATGAGTAAGGAAATAAAGACCATTGGCGTATTGACCAGTGGTGGTGATGCCCCGGGTATGAATGCTGCTATCAGAGCGGTAGTTCGTACTGCTTTAGCTAAGGGTTTGAATGTAAAGGGTATTAAAAAAGGTTATCAGGGATTATTAAATGAAGAAATCGTCGACATGAAGGCGCGAGATGTTTCTGAGATTATACAGCGCGGCGGTACTATTCTGGGTACAGCACGATGCATGGAATTTATGGAGCTGGAAGGCCAGCAAAAAGGTGCGGAAATTTGTAGAAAGCATGGCATTGATGGCATTGTGGTAATCGGTGGTGACGGTTCCTATAAGGGTGCTATGGCATTGGCGAGACAGGGTATTAATACGGTTGGTGTGCCGGGAACCATTGACTTGGATATTGCTTGTACGGATTATACCATCGGTTTTGATACAGCAATTAATACTGCTATGGAAGCCATTGACAGAGTTAAGGATACTTCTTCTTCTCACGAGCGAGCAAGTGTTATTGAGGTAATGGGACGAAATGCCGGTTATATTGCACTTTGGTGCGGTGTGGCAAACGGTGCGGAGGATATTTTAATTCCGGAGAAGTATGACTATAACGAGCAGAGTATTATTAACAATATTATTAACAACAGGAAACGTGGCAAAACCCACCATATAATTATTAATGCAGAGGGTATCGGTCACTCTACTTCTATGGCCAGACGAATTGAAGCGGCAACCGGTATTGAGACCCGTGCAACTATTTTGGGTTATATGCAGCGTGGTGGTAATCCTACTTGTAAAGATCGATATTATGCGTCAATTATGGGGTCTTATGCGGTGGATATCCTTATCGAAGGCAAGTCTAATCGCGTGGTGGCATATAAGCATGGAGAATTTGTGGATTTCGATATTGAAGAAGCACTTAGCATGAAGAAGAGTATTGATGAGTATCAGTACAGTGTGGCACGTATACTTTAATGAAGAAAAGAGGCTGTTATACACCGACGGTAGTATGACGGCCTTTTGTTGTATTTATTTGTGTGCGATGGTTTTGAGTCGGACACGGGAGGAAGAAAATGATTACAAGTGTGGCAAATCAAAAGGTAAAGCAGGTGGTAGCTTGGCAGAGTAAGGCCAAGGAGCGCAAAAAGGATAATATCTTTTTGGTGGAAGGACTCAAGATGTTTGAGGAAGCACCGGAAGAATCCATTAGGGAAGTGTATATAGAAGAAGCACTTTTGGAAAAGATGGATAAGAGAGGAGAGGCTTGGGGAAAACTCGCAAGGGTAGGCTATGAGGTGGTATCCTCGGAGGTTTTTAAGAAAATGTCCGATACACAGACCCCTCAGGGAATTTTGGCAATTGTAGAACGACCGGCGTATAAGTTTGAAGAATTGCTGAAAATAGAGAAGCCTTTGTTTGTGGTATTGGAGGATTTGCAGGATCCGGGCAATTTGGGAACTATTGTGCGTACCGGAGAAGGTGCTGGGGTTTCGGCGGTGTTTATGACGAAAAACACTGTAGATATTTACAATCCTAAGACCATTCGTGCTACTATGGGTTCCATTTATAGAGTTCCTTTGGCGATTGTAGAAGATGTTGAAGAGGTTATTGATGCCTTGAAAAATGCAGGAATTAAGACTTATGCGGCACATTTGGACGGTAAGGATTATTACGATAGTTTCTCGTTCAAAGAGGGCACGGCGTTTTTGATAGGTAATGAAGGAAATGGGTTAAAAACATCTACGGCAAATGCCGCAGATGCATATTTGAAGATTCCTATGGAGGGAAAAGTGGAGTCTTTGAATGCGGCTATTGCCACATCACTTCTGATGTATGAGGCACATAGGCAGAGGAAGGGGTAAGTTCATCATTTGTTGTTTATGAAAAAGTAGAGATTTCATGAATAGAAGTAAATTATTGTAATGGTGTGTGGTGTTAGTATTGGCGGTGTTTGAAGAGGTTGGAATATTAGGATTTGGAATTATATTTATCGCATGTTGGTTCTAACTTTTTAAAGTTAAGACAACGTTTTTTACCTTTGTAATTTGTATCTGTTGTACAGAGTTGATATAGACAATGAGCTTTGTTGATAATGATATCAGAATGTTTTCGACACCAGTTAATTTCATCAATACATAATTGTTTATAATATTTTTCACTGGGAGAATCGGTGGGGTGAGGTTTGAGAGATAACGGGATAAGCTGATTTTCAGTAACAGGAATCATGAGATTGTAATTGAGTACACCTAGAAGTTTGCCTTGCTTATTGTATATTTTGTCAAAGTCAGCACGAGGACGCATCTTTTTATGTTTTTCAACTGGGTGGGATAAAGGGATTAGATATTTTCGCTTATTGCATATAACAACAAGTCCAACGTAGATTCGGTGTTGTTTTCCAATTTGAGGAGAGACAGATGATACGCGGTTATCCGCATTATGTAGAGCACGGATATATTTGATGTCGATACGATATAGATTTAGTCTTTCTTGTTTCATAAACCTCCTTATATAAAATTGTGGCTATGTTTTAAACATAGCCACGTTGTGGAATCACCATATAGCGATTCCATCGCTTTTACAACTTCCACTTAAGGTAGGACTCACCTGTGATGCTATTCTAAAACATTTATTCTTATTAGTCAATAGGCGGTGTGTAATTTTGAATATATTATTTGTCGATATAATAAGAATAAAACTTTGATAAAAGGAGGTATCCGTCATGAAGGTTTCAGAGAATTTTTCCATATATGCAGGTGGAGATAAGGGCGAAATCAGCACTTTTGCGCAGCAGGAGAAGAAGCCGGGAGACTCTGTTTTTGCAGGAGATTTGAAACAGAATTTTACACAGGATCCTATTGCTAAACGCCGGGAACAGGCGCAGAAGGAAGCGTTGAAGGTGGTTTCGGATGCTTTTGAAGGAGATTTGTCTATTGACAAGGATATTGAGGATGGATACGAGAGAATCAAAAAGTTGCAAAGCGGTATGCATGAAGCGGAAGTGAGAATGCAGGAAATTGATGAACAGCAGAAATTCTTGATAGAGGAGCAGGGGTATGCCCCAGACCATCCAGAGCTGGCAGATTTGGCAGAGGAAAAGAAGGAGCTACAGAAGGAATATAATACCTGTCTTTCAGAAATGAAGGGGGAAATTGCCGCAATCAAGGCGGTGAAGCTGGAACGTCTGAAGCATAGTCCTATGTTAGACGCTGAAAAAGAGGCAGAAGCAATTATGGAGCAGGCCGGCGAAGAAATTGTGGGTATGCTATTGGAAGAAGGCAAGGAACATTTGGACGAGGAGCAAGAACTGCGGGAAGAAAAGGCAGAAAAACTGGAAGAGAAGAAGGAAGAACAGGAAGCCTTTATCGAAGCGCAGAAGGAGAAGAAAGAAGCCGCAGAAGAACTTGCTGAAGAGATGCCCATGGAGGAAATGTTGACCCTGGAGCAGGCGAAGAACGATGTACAGAAGGAAGTACAGAATATTGTGGATAAAATGAAGCTGGTGGCCGAGGATATGAAGGGCGCCGTGGTGGATAAGAGTGTGTAATCGGAACGAGGAAAGAAGGAAAAAACATGAGTAGTATCAGAACGGAAATTGCAGAAATAATAGGCATTCAGTTACCTTTTGGTGGGGAAACTGTAGAATATAGGGTGCTGGAAACCATGGAAGAGGATGGTTACACCAGACAGTTAATTGAGTATGCTTCCGGGGAGGATAAAGTAAGTGCTTATTTATTACTCCCTAAGAGACTTGGAAATAATCCGGCCATTTTAATTAATCACCAGCACAACAGAGAGCATCATTTAGGCAAAAGTGAAGTTTGCGGACTGGCGGGGAATCCTTTGCAGGCTTTCGGACCGGAATTGGCAAAGAAGGGATTTGTGGTGCTGGCACCGGATTCCATATGCTTTGAATCCAGAAGGAAGGATACCAGTGTAGAGGGCTTTGATTTCTGGCAACATTTTCATGAGATGTGTTATCGCATATTACGAGGCGAATGGTTAATGAAAAAGGTGCTGGAGGATGCCATGAAGGGCATTAGTTTGCTGGCAGGTTTGGAGTGTGTGGATAAGAAGAGAATTGGTACGCTGGGACATTCTTATGGTGGGAATACGGTCTTGTTTCTGTCGGCTATGGATGAGAGGATTTCTTTCGCCTGTGCCAGCGGAAGTGCCTGTACTTTTGAACATCGTATGAAGAATGGGGTAGGCATCGAGATGGCAAGCGTCATCCCCGGTTTTCATGGGAAGTATGATGTAGATGATTTGGTGAAATGTATTGCACCGAGAAGGTTACTTTTGGTGTCTTCTGATGGGGATAAATACTCTATGGATGCACCTTACATCGTGGAAAAGGCAGGGGAGAGGTATGCCGAGTTAGGCGCTTTGCAGAATTTGTACCATAAGAGATATCCCGGCGGACATGCTCTGGCAGAGGAGAGGTTTGCGGATATTTTGGAGTGGATAGATAAAATAGCAATAATATAAAAAATACATTAAATTGAATGTTTGTGCTTGATTTTAATTGCGTCAAAGATATATAATAATATTACAGACGAAGTCTCGGAAGAATTAGTAAAATTCCTGCAATATGTGAAGGATGGTAACGGGGAATGCATAAATGGTGGACAGGACGAATATTTAACAAAGCTTCATCAACATGTAACCGCAGTAAAGCGTAATAGAGAAACGGAGAGACGCTATATGACAGTAGGAGATTTAATTAATATCGAGAAGAAAAAATCTGTAAAAGAGACGCGCAAGCGTATGGTAAAACTCTGCACGGCTATGTGCGCAAATGGAGAAAGCGAGCTGATTCCCAAATTGGAGGATGAGGCATTTCTGGAAGAAATGTTAGCGAAATATCAACTCTTAGAGGATGAGGATTACTAAAATTCCTTATTTCTAAAATATTATCTATTAATCTAAGCAGGATTTTGTCCTGCTTCTAATGGGTTCATTAATACCCCAATATTTATTAAATCTATGGCAGGACTTCGTCTGTAAATCCTGAGAAAAGAATAGTATAATGGTCACAAGGTATTGGGGGATTTAGGAGGGGCTATGATTCGCGAAGCAAAAAAGGAAGATTTGCAAGCTCTATTAGAGCTATATTTATATTTGCATGAAAGCTGCGTGCCACAGGACTGCGAGCACCTACAAAATACCTGGGAGCTAATTCTCACAGACCCAGCCCACCACATAATCGTATGTGAGGTGGAAGGCAAGCTGGTGGCATCCTGCGTTTGTGTGATTATTCCTAATTTGACAAGGGGTGTCAGGCCTTATGCCTTTGTAGAAAATGTAGTGACTCATGGGGATTATCGGGGAAGAGGATATGCTACGGATTGTCTGAATTTCGCTAAGAAAATCGCAGAAGAAAACAACTGCTATAAGATGATGTTACTGACCGGTTCCAAGGAGGAGAAGACTTTGAATTTTTACAAGAATGCCGGGTACAACAGTGCGGACAAGACGGCGTTTGTGCAGTGGCTGTAGGTGGGAGAAAATAAATATGACAGTTGTAAAGTTTTATGATGATATAGAAGATGTTCTGCTGAAATTTGCAGTAATTATTACTAAATATCAAGGGCGTTGGGTATTCTGCAAACATAAAGAGAGGGAAACTTTGGA
>JAZSPK010000036.1:0-55501 GCA_045537405.1 Acetatifactor sp. | reverse complement strand
GGTAAGAAATAATAGATAAGGAGAGTGTGAAAATGGTTAGTAAGGAATCTAGACAGAAAGTTCGTGTTAAAAAGCACATGAAAATTCGTAACCGTTTTAGCGGTACCGCTGAAAGACCTCGTCTTGCAGTGTTCAGAAGTAATAATCATATGTATGCTCAAATTATCGACGATACAGTGGGCAATACTTTAGTAGCTGCTTCTACCTTGGAAAAGGAAGTTAAGGCAGAACTTGAGAAAACCAATAACGTTGATGCAGCAGCATATTTAGGAACTGTTATTGCTAAGAGAGCAATTGAAAAGGGTATTAAGGAAGTTGTTTTTGATAGAGGCGGCTTTATTTATCAGGGTAAGATTGCAGCATTAGCAGACGCAGCCAGAGAAGCTGGCTTGGAATTCTAGGAAAGGAAGTATAGACTATGAGACGAACAATCGTAGATGCAAGCCAGTTAGAATTAAGTGATAAGGTCGTTGCTCTTAAGAGAGTAACCAAGACTGTAAAGGGTGGACGTAACATGCGTTTCACTGCATTGGTTGTAGTTGGTGACGGCAATGGTCACGTAGGCGCTGGACTTGGTAAAGCTGTAGAAATTCCTGAAGCAATCCGTAAGGGAAAAGAAGATGCAGTTAAGCACATCGTTAAGATTGCAATGGATGAAAATAATTCTATTACACATGATTTTATCGGAAAATACGGCTCAGCTAACGTTCTTTTGAAGAAGGCTCCCGAAGGTACCGGTATCATCGCTGGTGGTCCTGCACGTATCGTTTGTGAACTTGCAGGTATCAAGAATATCCGTACAAAATCTTTGGGTTCAAACAATAAGCAGAACGTAGTTCTTGCTACAATCGCAGGTTTAAGCCAGTTAAAGGCTCCTGAAGAAGTAGCTAAGAACCGTGGCAAATCTGTAGACGAAATTTTGGCTTAATAGCGAAACAGAGAGGAGAATCACAATGGCAGAAAAGATGTTGAAAATCACTTTGGTTAAGTCTACCATCGGTGCAGTACCAAAGAATAAAGCAACAGTTGAATCTATGGGACTTAGAAAATTAAATAAGTCCGTTATCCTTCCTGACAATGCAGCTACCAGAGGTCAGATTCGTCAGGTAAGTCACTTATTAAAAGTAGAAGAAGTATAATCAGATAAGGAGGTGTCACAATGGAATTATCCAATTTAAGACCTGCAGAAGGTTCAAAGCAGAGCGATAATTTTAGAAGAGGTCGTGGACACGGTTCAGGTAACGGTAAGACCGCAGGTAAGGGACACAAGGGTCAGAAGGCTCGTTCAGGCGCACCCAGACCTGGTTTCGAAGGTGGTCAGATGCCTTTATACAGACGTCTTCCTAAGAGAGGTTTCAAGAATAGAAACACTAAGGAAATCGTTGCAATTAATTTGGCAGCATTAGAAGTGTTTGAAAATGGTGCAGAGGTTGATGTAAACGCATTGGTTGAAGCTGGTATTGTTAAAAATCCCAGAGATGGCGTTAAGATACTTGGAAACGGAGAACTTACCAAAAAGCTCAATGTTAAGGTTGATGCTTTCAGTGCATCAGCAAAGGAGAAGATTGAGGCTCTTGGTGGAACTGCAGAGGTGATTTAATGCTTAAAACAATTAAGAATGCATTTAAGATCAAAGAAGTTAGAGATAAGATACTTTTTACTTTCGCAATGTTAGTTGTGATTCGTTTGGGATCACAGCTACCGTTGCCGGGAATTAACTCAGAAGTATTTAAGCAGTGGTATGAAACCTATTTTCAGGCTGAAGCATTTAGCTTCTTTGATGCGGTGACCGGTGGTTCATTCGAGAAAATGTCAATTCTTGCGTTAAGTATTAGTCCATATATTACTTCATCCATTATTATGCAGCTTTTAACCATTGCTATTCCGGTATTAGAAGAAATGCAGAAGGATGGTGAAGATGGACGTAAGAAGATTGCAGCTATTACCAGATATGTAACAGTGGGTTTGTCTCTCGTGCAGGCAACTGCTATGACTATAGGTTTTGGTAATCAGGGACTTCTTACAAAGTTTGATGCAATTAATGTAATAACATGTATTGTAGCGCTTACCGCAGGTAGTGCATTCCTGATGTGGATTGGTGAAAGAATTACAGAAAAGGGTGTCGGTAACGGTATCTCAGTAGTTTTGGTAATCAATATTATTTCTCGTTTGCCACAGGATTTAGCATCGTTATTTGAGCAGTTTGTGTTTGTTCCGGGCAAAGCTCCGGCTTCCGCGATTCTTGCAGCATTGATTATTGTGGCTATTATTATTTTAATGGTAGTTTTGGTAATCATTTTAAATGCGGGTCTTCGTAAGATTCCGGTTCAGTATGCTAAAAAGGTACAGGGAAGAAAGATGGTGGGAGGTCAGACCTCCAACATCCCTTTAAAGATTAATACAGCAGGCGTTATTCCTATTATTTTTGCATCTTCTATTATGCAGACTCCATTAGTTATCAGTAGCTTTGTACAGAGCGAAAATGCAACCTGGAATGAGATTATGAAGTACTTAAACTCAGGATACTGGTGTAATCCGAAGCAGCCGATTTACTCTATCGGTTTAGTGGTTTATGTATTATTAACTATCTTCTTTGCATATTTCTATACATCAGTTACTTTTAATCCTATGATGGTTGCTGATAATATGAAGAAACAGGGTGGATTTATTCCCGGTATCAGACCCGGAAAGCCCACCAGTGAGTATTTGGATAATGTTCTGAACCGTATAGTATTTATCGGTGTTATCGGACTTATTATTGTAGCTGTATTACCATTCTTCTTTAATGGTATATTTGGTGCAAGTGTATCCTTCGGCGGAACAAGCTTAATCATTATCGTAAGTGTTATCTTGGAAACGGTTAAGCAGATTGAGTCACAGATGCTCGTTAGAAACTATAAAGGTTTCTTAAATGATTAAAATGTTTAATTATGAGAGAATGTCGTAAGACGTTCTCTCATTTTTTTGAAAAAGATATTGCAATCTTCATGATAAAGGTCTACAATACATATGTTATGATAAAATAAGTGTACTATGTGCAAGGAATCTTTATAACTATTTATTATAGTTAGAATATTTTACAAAGGCTGATGGAGGTTATTATGAAAATTATTATGTTAGGTGCACCCGGTGCGGGTAAAGGAACACAGGCAAAAATGATTGCAGAGAAGTATGCAATTCCTCATGTTTCAACCGGTGATATTTTCAGAGCAAATATCAAGAACGGTACAGAACTTGGTATGGAAGCAAAGAAGTATATGGATCAGGGACAGTTGGTTCCCGATGAGTTGACCGTGAAGATTTTACTGGATCGTGTAGCACAGGAAGATTGCAAGAACGGTTATGTTTTGGATGGTTTCCCCAGAACCATTCCCCAGGCAGAAGTTTTGGATGAAGCCTTAAACAAGTTGGGTGAGAGCATTGATTTCGCTGTTAATGTGGATGTTCCCGATGAGAATATTGTAAGAAGAATGTCCGGCAGACGCGCATGCGTAGGCTGTGGCGGTACATATCATATTGAGCACGTGCCCCCTAAAAAAGAAGGTATCTGTGATGTTTGCGGTCAGGAATTGATTCTTCGTGACGATGATAAGCCGGAAACTGTTTTGAATCGTTTGAAGGTATATCATGACCAGACACAGCCGTTAATCGACTTCTACACCGCAAAAGGCGTTTTAAAGGAAGTTGACGGAACAGTTGATATGAAGGACGTATTTAATGCTATCGTTGCTATTTTGGGCTAATAGCGCGTATTGTGAACGTCATTAAGAGCAGAAAAGGAACGGTATGTTTGACATGGGTATTATAATCAAGTCAGAACGTGAAATTGAACTAATGAGAGAGTCCTGCAGACTCCTTTCCATTGTACACAAAGAATTGGAGGAGTTCATTAAACCGGGTATCTCTACGATGGATATTGACATTATGGGTGAAAACCTGATACGTAAGTTGGGATGCATTCCTAATTTTAAGAATTATCATGGCTATCCGGCGTCGATTTGTACCTCTGTCAATGACGAAGTGGTACATGGTATTCCAACTAAAAAAAGAATTCTGCAGGAGGGTGATATAATCAGTCTGGATGCAGGTCTTATATATAAGGGATATCATTCTGATGCGGCCAGAACCCATGCAGTAGGCGAAGTAAGTGCTGAAGCAAAGAAATTAATGGAGGTAACCAAGCAGGCATTCTTTGAAGGTATAAAGATGGCAAAAGCCGGTAATCATTTACATGATATTTCCAATGCTATTGATGCTTATGTAAGTCAGTTTGGTTACGGTATTGTCAGAGAACTGGTTGGCCACGGAATCGGTACACAGCTGCATGAGGATCCTCAGGTGCCCAATTTCAAACAATTGAGACGTGGTCCCAAGCTTCGTGCAGGTATGACCCTTGCTATTGAACCTATGATTAATATGGGAGGAGCGGAAGTAGAATGGTTGGATGATGACTGGACAGTGGTTACCAGGGACGGTTCTCTTTCAGCACATTATGAGAATACCATATTAATTACAGAGGGCGAACCGGAAATACTGACTTTATATTAGAAGCTTTACAGAAAAGTTAAGGAAGTAATTTGGATGGAGAAGAATCTAATAGGAAGATTTGCCTATTCCAAGGCAGGACATGATAAAGGAACACTTTACGTGATTGTGGAACAAGATTGTTCGCAGGTGCTTTTGTGTGACGGCAGGTATCATACCTTGGAAAAGTGCAAAAAGAAATCGTTCAAGCATATTGATTTATGGGAAGAAAGCGTGGATGAGGATTTATTACAGCGCATTCTGAATAAAGATAAATTATTTGATTATGAAATCAAATATGCCATAAAAAAACAGAAGGAAGGAAAGGAGGAAGGATATGTCCAAAAGTGATGTGATTGAAATTGAAGGAACAGTAGTTGAAAAGTTACCTAACACTATGTTTCAGGTAGAATTGGAAAACGGTCATAGAGTACTTGCTCATATCAGCGGCAAGCTTCGTCAAAACTTTATCCGCATCTTACCCGGTGACAAAGTTACCTTGGAATTATCACCTTATGACTTGTCAAAAGGAAGAATTATTTGGCGTGATAAATAATTTTGAAAAGCGCTTGCAATTTGCAAAAGAGCATGCTATAATGTAAAACGGTCTTTTTTGAAAGGAGGGTTTAACATGAAGGTTAGATCATCAGTAAAACCAATTTGCGAAAAATGCAAAATCATTAAAAGAAAAGGACGTATTAGAGTTATCTGTGAAAATCCGAAACACAAACAGAGACAGGGATAATCACCAATTTGAATAAGTATTTTTACTAATTCAAATATGTGAGTTCTTGTCTAAAAATTATGTGCGGCTGAATCAGTGTTTTCTAATAAGTCTTATTTCGGATTAGAAGGTACTGTTTATCATAATTGTGGAATTAGAGCTTACGGATGATTACTTTTTGGTACTGAGACAAATGTCTTGGAAAGATCGGAGATCAACAACGTCCGATTGGGTGCAAACCCCAATCAATTAGTAACTAAAAATGCCCGACTAACAGACCAATGGGGCATAAGTGGAACGAAGAGTTTCACAAAAAGAAAATGGAGGAAACGTAAATGGCTCGTATCGCAGGTGTTGACTTACCTAGAGAAAAACGTATTGAAATCGGTTTAACTTATATCTACGGTATCGGTAGAGTAAGTGCAACCAAGATTTTAGCAGAAGCAGGTGTAAATCCTGATACTCGTGTCAGAGATATTACTGACGACGAAGTAAAGAAAATTACCGAAGCAATTGATACTTTGGGAATTATGACCGAAGGTGATTTGAGAAGAGAAATCGCTCTTAACATTAAGAGACTTCAGGAAATCGGTTGCTATCGTGGTATTCGTCATCGTAAGGGACTTCCCGTACGTGGACAGAAGACCAAGACAAATGCAAGAACTCGTAAGGGTCCTAAGAGAACCGTTGCTAACAAGAAAAAGTAAGCAACAGTAACTATTGATTATTTTTGTGAAAGTAGGTTAGTTTAAAATGGCAAAGAAGGTTGCAAAGAAAGTAACAAAAAGACGTGTCAAGAAAAACGTTGAACGTGGACAGGCACATATTCAGGCATCTTTTAACAACACTATCGTTACCTTAACAGATGCTGAAGGAAATGCTCTTAGCTGGGCAAGTGCCGGTGGTCTTGGTTTTAGAGGTTCAAGGAAATCTACTCCGTATGCTGCACAGATGGCAGCTGAAACAGCTACAAAGGCTGCTTTGGTACACGGACTGAAGACCGTTGACGTTTTTGTAAAAGGTCCTGGTTCAGGACGTGAAGCTGCAATCAGAGCATTAGCAGCATGTGGACTTGAAGTATTATCTATTCGTGACGTAACACCCGTTCCTCACAACGGATGTCGTCCTCCTAAGCGTCGTAGAGTTTAGTCAAGGAGGAACGAAAACAAGCGACAGCGAAGCTGGCATTTGTTTTCGCCCGACGCAGACACGAGAAAATCGGGAGGCACGAAGTGCCTGCGCTGCGTAGCAGCGTGATTTTCGAGTACACGCTTAGTATAAGTAACTATTAAACGTTGGAAGAAGGTGCCGAAAGCACGTAAACGAGCCTAGGCATTGTAAACATCAAATAAAAGGAGATATTTAAAATGGCAGTAAATAGAGTACCAGTACTTAAAAGATGTAGAGCATTAGGTCTTGAGCCTATGGTTTTGGGTTATGACAAGAAGTCTAACAGAACCAACGCAAGAGCAGGTAAGAAGGTTAGTGAATATGGTCTTCAGTTAAGAGAGAAGCAGAAAGCTAAGTTTATCTATGGCGTATTAGAAAAGCCTTTCAGAAATTACTATGAGAAGGCTGATAGAATGAAGGGTATGACCGGTGAAAACCTTATGGTTATGCTTGAAAGAAGACTTGATAACGTAGTTTTCAGAATGGGCTTTGCTAGAACCAGAAGAGAAGCTAGACAGATCGTTGGTCATAAGCACGTATTAGTAAACGGAAAGTGCATTAACATTCCTTCATACTTAATCAAGGCTGGTGACGTTATCGAAATCAGAGAGCAGTCTAAGTCTTTACAGAGATATAAAGATATCGTAGAAGTTACAGGTGGCAGATTAACCCCTGAATGGATGGAATCTGATATCGCAGGTCTTAAGGGAACTGTTAAGATGCTTCCTGCAAGAACTATGATTGATGTTCCTGTAGATGAAATGCTTATCGTCGAATTGTATTCTAAATAATTAAGATAACGGGTTCGTAAAAGGAGGGTATTTATAGTGTTCGATTTTGAAAGACCAAATATTGAGGTAGTTGAAATCTCAGAAGATAAGAAATACGGTAAATTCGTAGTTGAGCCTTTGGAAAGAGGTTATGGTATTACACTTGGTAACTCTCTTAGAAGAATCATGCTTTCTTCTTTACCGGGTGCGGCAGTAAGCCAGGTGAAGATTGAAGGTGTAGATCACGAATTCAGCTCTATTCCGGGTGTAAAGGAAGATGTAACTGAAATTATCATGAACATCAAGAGCCTTTCTATCAAGAATAGCAGCGAAACCAATGAGCCTAAAACTGCTTATATTGAGTACGTAGGCGAAGGCGTAGTTCGTGCATCAGATATTCATGTTGACCAGGATATCGAAATCCTTAATCCGGATTTGGTTATCGCTACTTTGAGTGGCAAGAACACAAAGCTTTACATGGAACTTACTATTACAAAGGGCAGGGGCTATGTAAGTGCTGATAAGAATAAGCGCGATGATTTACCTATCGGTGTAATCGCTATTGACTCCATCTACACTCCTGTAGAAAGAGTTAATGTTACAGTACAGAATACCCGTGTAGGTCAGATTACTGACTATGATAAATTAACCTTAGACGTTTACACAAACGGAACTTTGGTTCCCGATGAAGCGGTTAGTTTGGCGGCAAAGGTACTTAGCGAGCACTTAAGTCTTTTCATCAATCTTTCAGAAAACGCAAAGAATGCAGAAGTAATGGTTGAGAAGGAAGATGACGAGAAGGAAAAGGTATTGGAAATGAGTATCGACGAATTAGAGTTATCTGTTCGTTCTTACAACTGCTTGAAGAGAGCAGGTATCAATACCGTTGAAGAATTAACCAATAAGACTTCTGAAGATATGATGAAGGTTCGTAATTTGGGCCGCAAGTCATTGGAAGAAGTTTTAGCAAAATTAAAAGAGTTGGGACTTCAGTTAAGCCCTAGCGAAGAATAAAAAGAGAAAAAGTATTTCTAAGGGTGTAAGATACACACCCTTAGAAACACTATAGTTTTCTCTAGAGAATTGCAAGCAATTCTCCAGGATAAACCACCCTTTGTAAATCCGAAGAGTAAATCGGTGGTTTCTCGAAATGGAACAAGAAACGTGGCACTGCCACCCAATGCATTCGGTAAGTAAGTCCAAAGAGCGTGGCCGGATGTACCATGAAATGAGAAAGGAAATGTAGAAATGGCAAAGTACAGAAAACTCGGAAGAACATCTTCTCAGAGAAAAGCATTATTAAGAAATCAGGTTACTGCATTGTTAAACAACGGTAAGATTATTACTACCGAAGCTAAGGCTAAGGAAGTAGCTAAGATTGCAGAAGGTTTAATCGCATTAGCTGTTAAGGAAAAAGACAACTTTGAAATGGTTAAAGTTGAAGCTAAGGTTCCTGTAAAGGACAAAGATGGCAAGAGAGTAAAGGAAGTAGTGGATGGTAAGAAGGTTACCAAGTTCGAAACCGTAGAAAAGGAAATCAAGAAGGATCTTCCTTCCAGATTACACGCTCGTCGTCAGATGTTAAAGGTATTATATCCTGTAGTTGAAGTTCCCGCTGAAGCAGCAGGTAAGAAGAGAAATACCAAGGAAGTTGACTTAGTAGCTAAGTTGTTTGATGAAATCGCACCTAAGTATGTTGACCGTAAGGGTGGTTATACCAGAATCATCAAGATTGGTTTACGTAAGGGTGACGCAGCTATGGAAGTTGTACTTGAGTTAGTTTAGGTCATAGCTTCAAGCTAAGCAGACAAATTATAAACAGGTTCGTGAATGCTCGCATTCTACCGAACCTGTTTTTTAATTTGTCTATTTGGCGCTAGCCAAACCACGAGGAAATGCGAAGCATTTTCGAGTTGGCTTGAATCGATGTGGTTTACCACGATTTAATGATTCATCGTGGTAAAATATGCACTTGTTTTTTAACAAAGAATCATATATGATATACATGTTACATTTTAACATAGCAGATATTTAAATAGGGGAAACAAAATGGAAGAGAAGAAATTTAGATACGATGCCTTTATCAGTTATCGACATACTGAACTGGATAAGTTTGTAGCTGAAAATCTGATAAAGGAATTAGAGTCTTATAAATTACCTAAGAATGTTGCTAAGAAGCTGAAGGGTAAAAAGACCAAGATTGAAAGAGTGTTCCGAGACAGAGAAGAATTACCTTTGACCAATAATCTGGAAGAGCCAATTGTAGAGGCATTGCAGAACAGTGAGTGGTTGATTGTGATTTGTTCTCCAAGATTACCGGAGTCCGTATGGTGTAAAAAGGAAATTGAAACCTTTATTTCTCTTCGAGGAAGAGAGCATGTGCTGGCAGTATTGATAGAAGGTGAACCCTCGGAAGCCTTCCCGGAGGAGCTTTTATACAAAATTCAGGAAGTAACGCTGGAGGATGGTACTAAGCAGCAGGTAAAGGTACCTGTAGAGCCCTTAGCAGCCGATTTTAGAGGCAAAGGCAAGAAGGGTGTAGCAAAAGCCATGAAGACTGAAAAGTTGCGTCTTTTGGCCGCTATGTTTGGTGTACCTTATGATGATTTGCGTCAGAGACACAGAGAACGTAGATTGCGTAGAATTGCTACCTTTTCTGCAATTATCGGTGCGGTATGTCTCTTGTTTGGTGTTTATTGTGCTTTTACCGCTATGCGTATTCAGAAGCAGAAGGATCAGATTGAAGAGCAGTCTACTCAGATTTTGGCTCAATCCGATGAAATTCTGAAACAAAATGAGGAAATTAAGCAGAAGTCTGATGAAATTTTAAAGCAGAACGAAGAGATTCAGCAGCAGAATGATGAACTGGCACTGCGTCAGGCAAAGGCGTTGGCAGAAAGCGCAGAATACTATCTTGAAGATGGTAATAGAAGTATGGCTATTTCTACTGCAATAGAGGCGCTTACGATAAGTGATGGCATTGCAATGCCTTATACAAGCGAGGCAGAGCTGATTTTAACAGAGAGTTCCAGAGCTTATGATATTGGTGAAGTATATAAAGCTCAATATCAATATGAAACTACAGGTAAAGTAGAATACATAAAAGAGTCCGTGGATATGGATACCTTGGTTATTTATGATGATGCAGGCTTCCTTACTTTATATGATGTGGAGAAGCAGGAAGTAATAGAAGTAATCGGTGCTGAAGAATATGATTCTTTTGGAAGCTATGGATGTACTTTCTTAGGAGAAGATAAGTTTGTGTATGCAAATGCCGACGGGAAAGCGTGCGTTTATGATTTGAATACAAGAACTGTTATTTCCAAGTTGGAAGAAGACATTTCACTGGTGGATGCGGATATGGCAGGAAAGTATCTACTTTTGGAGGGATTTGATGACTGCTACCAGGTATATGATGGTACTACTTTGGAGAAGCTTGGAACCACACCGGTAGTGCTCAGTGATTTGAGTGGAGCTTATCAGTTTATTTGTGAGGAGGGAATCCTTGCTGATGTTTCTATAGCCTTGGAAGAGGGGAATTCAACCTATAATTTATACTTTGTAGATTTAAATACCATGGAGTTGTTGGCACAGTATCCTTTGGGCAGGAAAGTTCCGGAGAATATTAAGGTTAAGGATGGTATCGCCTACGTTGTATTAGGAGAATATACGCAGGGATACATGGACTGCAATACGCATGTGGTTGCACTTGAGGTTATAAGTGGAGAGGTGCTTTGGGAGACCGTAATCGATAGAGAATACCCCGGATTATTAATGTTCCCGGATGCAGCAGATGCAACAGAGATGCTTGTAACAACAGGAGAGAGTGTTGTATTGATGAATATGCAGAATGGAGACGTTGTTCTGAAAGATTCCATTCAAGCAGCACCTATATCCGCATATAAGTTTGTGGACTCTGCTAATTTCTTACTGTTTTGTGAAAATGGTGACATGTTAGTAGTTAGCAAGGATGCTTTGCTTACGGTGTGGATGAATGATCGCTTTGAATGCAAGACTGATTCTAATAAGTACATTTTCCGTTCTAATTATGGTATTATGGTAAATGAGTATAATAATAATGTTTTGACTCTTTATACTGCAAAGCAGGGGGCAAAAGTAGAAACCCTGGATAATGCGTTTGAGGCTATGCCGGATGCCCAAATGATTTACGGAGAAGAGGCACATGAGATTGCAAGAAGTTTGGGATTGGATAGAGCAGAATTTGTGAATAGCATTTTCTATAGTCAGGATGAGCGGTATTGTTTCATCAAGTACTGGGATGATTTATTTGTGATTTATAAGGAAGGAACAGGAATTGTTTCAACCATGGAGACCAATAAGGATATCAGTAATTTTATTGATAAAGATACAACCGGTAAGAGTTACTTACTTGGCGCACACGGTTGTTACATTTTAAATTTAGATATGCAACCTATAGCATGGGTTGATGATGCCAGAAATGTGGATACAGATGAACAAAAAATATATTTGAATCGTGGCAGCAATTATTATGTAGCACCTATATATACGGTAGATGAATTATTAGAAATTGCAGAAGAGAGTATGAAATAGAGAAATAACAAAACCTCCCTAAATAAAGGGAGGTTTTGTTTATGGTAAAGGTTTCTGAAAATGTTGATAATCGTTGCTGGATTTCCAGCTTCCGCCCCAAGTAAAACCATGTTCTATAAATAATTTGTAGCACAAATCGTCTTCGTCGATTTTGTAGGGGAATTCTTCACTTCTGTCTGCGTAGATTTCGCTACCCTTGGGAGAGATATAAACGGAACCATCCGGCTTAAATACAACGTAAGGGTTGTAGAAGGGGTTAATGTCTATTGCCACGCCGTAGGCATGCTTGGAAAGGCTTGTGCTACCATCTACAACTCGATAATTAAAGCAGGAGGTGTTGTTGGCCTCCATGGACTTGGTATCGTCTCCGTCGTATACCTCGATTAATTCCATGCGCTCTATAGGATATTTATTTAGATACAGCTCATAAAAGATTTCTTTTAGGTCTTCTGCAATATAAACATTGCAAATCAGTTCTCCTTCTGCAAGTTTTCCTTCAAAATCATAATGTAAAACATTTAAATACACTAAATCCTCATAGGTAATTGCAAGTTTTTCGGTAGTATCCGGATAGGAGCAACCGGTAATGTATTCTTTTTGGGCATCCGTAAGGGGTGCATAGTAAAAATGTTCCTCTTCTATCAGTGGAGGTTGGGTAGGTACAGGAGTAGCCGTAGGAGCCGGTGTGTCGGTAGGGACGGGAGTTGCAGTTTCTTTCTCGGGAATAGTTGCAGGAGGCGGTGTAACGGGAGCAGGTGTTGTCTGCGTCAGATTATTACGCTCTGCATATTCTGAAAGAGTTTCCGAATTACCTATTAACAGTTTGCTTAAGCTTACAAAAATAATGATTATGGCCGCCAGAGCTATAACCCCTTTTAACAATGTCTTTTTTAAATCGTTCATACAAAATACTTCCTTTTACAAGATTACTATGATAATAGCATGTACTAAAGTTTTTGTAAACAAACTGAAAGTTTGGAGTTGTAATTATTGGGTGGTTCTAGTACAATGATATCTGTATAGCTATGCACACACATAAGCATAGAAACGTTACAAGCTCGCTTGTATGAGCTTATGTGCTTATGTGTGTATAAGGCGTTCGACCTCAGCGAGTTGCAGCGTGAGCGGAAACGAGCTGGCATGGCGTATAAGCCACATCTATAGGAGGCAATATGAGTATCATTAAAGCGAAGGATGTTACATTTGAATATATAAGAAGAGACGAAGAAGGCAATGTAGAGGGCATTACCACTGCAGTGGATAGTGTAAACTTGGATATTGAACAAGGTGACTTCATTGCTATTTTGGGACATAATGGTTCCGGCAAATCTACTTTGGCGAAGCATTTTAATGCAATACTCTATCCAACGGAGGGGACTCTTTGGGTGGATGGTATGGATACCAAGGACGAAAAACATATTTGGGATATTCGTCAAACTTCCGGCATGGTATTTCAGAACCCGGATAACCAGATTATCGGTCAGGTAGTAGAAGAGGATGTAGGATTTGGACCCGAAAACATGGGTATTCCAACCAAGGAAATCTGGGAAAGAGTGGAAGAAAGTCTGAAGGCGGTAGGTATGTATGAGTATCGCAAGCATTCCCCCAACAAGCTTTCCGGCGGGCAGAAGCAGCGAGTATCCATTGCAGGTGTTTTGGCTATGCACCCTAAATGTATCGTATTGGATGAGCCCACGGCTATGCTGGACCCTAACGGACGTAGGGAAGTTATTCGTGCGGCAAGAGCTTTAAATGATGTGGAAAAGGTTACCATTATTCTGATTACTCATTATATGGAAGAAATTATTTATGCCAACAAGGTGTTTGTCATGGATCAGGGAAAGATTGCCATGCAGGGTACTCCTAAAGAAATCTTTTCGAAGGTGGAAGAGTTAAAGGAACTTAGACTGGATGTGCCCCAGGTAACCATGTTGGCGTATGAGTTGAAAAAGCGTGGTGTTAAACTTCCGGATGGTATTTTGACTAAGGAAGAATTAGTGGAAGCTTTAGGGCTGTAAGGAGTAGAAAAATGGCAATTATTTTAGATCATGTTAGTTTCATATATGACCCGGATACCCCAACAGCGCATAAGGCATTGGATGATGTGTGCTTGAGTATTCCGGATGGGCAGTTTATCGGTGTTATCGGACATACCGGCTCGGGAAAATCCACATTGGTGCAGCATTTAAACGGACTGATGAAGGCAACCGAAGGTCATATATATTATAATGGTGAAGATATTTACGACAAGGATTTTGATATGCGCAAGCTTCGCAGTAAGGTGGGCTTGGTGTTTCAATATCCTGAGCATCAGCTTTTTGAAATTGATGTTTTTTCGGATGTATGCTTCGGACCTAAGAATTTGGGACTGGATAAGAAGGAAGTGGAGCTTCGTGCCTATGATGCGTTGAAAAAGGTAGGACTTCCCGATGAGTTATTTTATCAGTCACCCTTTGATTTATCCGGTGGACAAAAGCGCCGTGTGGCTATTGCAGGAGTGCTTGCCATGAAACCGGAGGTGCTGATTTTGGATGAACCCACGGCAGGTTTGGATCCTAAGGGACGTGAAGAAATTTTGGACCAGGTGAAGCAATTACAGAAGGAAACCGGTATAACGGTTATTTTGGTAAGTCACAGTATGGATGATGTGGCAGAGTATGTGGACCGTATTATCGTTATGAATAAGGGGGCGGTGATGTATGATGATATTCCCAAGGAGGTTTTCAAGCATCATACAGAACTGGAAGAGATTGGTCTTTCCGCACCGCAGGTGAAGTATATTATGCAGGCTTTGAAGCAGAAGGGACTACCGGTAAGTACGGATGCCACGACCATTGATGAAGCCACAGAAGAAATTATGCGCGTATTAAGTGAGGAATAATATGTTAAAGGATATGACATTGGGCCAGTATTATCAGACGGATTCCGTTATTCATAAACTGGACCCGCGAGTAAAAATCGGTGGAACACTGCTGTATATTATTTCCCTGTTTGTCTTTGAAAGTGCGTGGGGATATGTACTGGCAGCAGTATTTTTAGGTATGGTAATCAAATTGTCCAGAGTACCGTTTAAATTTATGGTACGTGGTATGAAGGCAATTATGTTTATTTTGTTGATTACCGTAGCATTCAATTTGTTTTTAACGCCCGGTGAGGCGGTGTTTACCGTGTGGAAGCTTAGAATCACCAAGGAAGGTATCGGTGTAGCAATTTCCATGGCACTTCGTTTGAGCTTTTTGATTATAGGTTCTTCGGTGATGACCCTTACAACTACCCCCAACAATCTGACCGATGGTTTGGAGAAGATGTTAAGTCCCTTGAAGGTTATCAAGGTGCCAGTACATGAAGTGGCAATGATGATGTCTATTGCTCTGCGTTTCATTCCTATTTTGCTGGAAGAAACGGACAAGATTATGAAGGCGCAGATTGCCCGTGGTGCAGATTTTGAATCCGGCAATATTTTCAAGCGTGCCAAAGCTTTGGTTCCTTTGTTGGTACCCCTATTTATTTCTGCATTCCGCCGTGCCAATGACTTGGCTATGGCAATGGAAGCCAGATGCTATCGTGGCGGCGATGGCCGTACCAAGATGAAGCCTTTAGTATATAAGAAAATTGATTTTGTTGCTTATCTTGTAATATTAGTGTATTTGGTAGGTAAGGTACTTTTGGGAGTTCTGGTGTAATGAAAAGAGTCAGGCTGATTGTAGCGTATGATGGAACCAATTATCATGGTTGGCAGGTACAAAAAAACGGAATTACCATAGAAAGTGAATTGAACAGATGTCTGTCGGAACTTCTGCAGGAGACCATAGAAGTTATCGGTGCCAGCAGAACGGATGCAGGAGTACATGCCTTGGGGAATGTGGCAGTATTTGATACGCAGTCCCGCATGCCGGCGGAAAAGATTTCCTATGCTTTGAACCAACGTTTGCCGGAGGATATTCGTATTCAAAAGTCGGAAGAGGTAGCAGCGGACTGGCACCCAAGATATTGTGACAGTCGCAAAACTTATGAATATCGTATTTACCGCGGGGAGTTTCCCATGCCGGTGAAACGTTTGTATTCCTTATTTACATATCGCCCCTTGGATGTGGCAAAGATGCAGGAAGCTGCAAAGTACTTTGTGGGAGAGCATGATTTCAAAAGCTTTTGCCAGGTACATGCCCAGGTGGATAGTACGGTGCGTACGGTTTATGAGGTGAGTGTATATGAAGAAGGTAGCGATGTGGTGATTCGTGTTACCGGCGGCGGTTTTCTTTATAATATGGTACGCATTATGGCAGGGACTCTTATGGAAGTGGGACAGGGCAAGAGAAAGCCTGAGGAGATTGCTGAAATAATAGAGGCTAAGAATAGAGAAGCGGCAGGTCCTACTGCGCCGGCGCATGGATTAATGCTGGTAAAATATGAATTTTTATAATTGTGGAAGTATATTTAGAAAGGATATGTGATATGGAAGAAGCATTCGCGTTAGACAAAGATAATAGTCGTATTTGGAAATATCTAAATATAGGTATCATCATTTGTGCAGGTATATTGTATGCAATTTTGGCGTCCTTTGAGGTGTTTTGGTATGATGAAGCCTATACAGTAGGAATGATTTATAGGGATTATTCTGAGATTATAGAGATTACTTCTCAGGATGTGCATACACCTTTTTACTATTTTGTTTTGAAATTTTTTTATGAAACAATAGGTGCTAAAGCATTAGTAAGTATTAAGTATTTTTCTGTGCTTTTCCTATTGATGTACTTAGTTGTCGGCGGATGGATGTGTCGAAAGCATTTCAATCGGAAAATAGAATTTTTCTGGTTGTTATTGTCATGTTTTATGCCCGCCATGGTGGTTCAGGCAACCAGTGCAAGAATGTATACTTTTGCTTTATTCTGGGTAACTATAGCGGCGTATTTGGTGTATAGTTTATATTTGCAGGAAAGCAGACGCAAGTGGATTTTCTTGGTGATAACAACAATAATTGCAATTTATATACATACATTCAGTATGATTGAAATGGTAGTGATTTATTTTTCTTTTATCGTTGTTGTACTGGTAAAGAAGAGATATCAAACATTTAAAAGAATTTTAATTGCAGGAATTATTGTTGCATGCAGTTATGTTCCTTGGTTGCTTGTATTGTGGAAGCAGTTTAGCAGATGGGCTGGCTGGGAAAGTGGTTGGAGTAATACTATTCCGGAGTTTGGATTAGGAATGATAAAATCATTTTTGGCAGAATGGCTATCCACAACTGAAAAACCCCAAATATATGTAGTAGGTTTTAGCCTGGTATTTATTTTTTTTGCAGGTTGCTTTGTTATAATGTATATGAGAGAGCAAAAGCTGTTGTTGCCTGGCTTGGGTTTAATGGTTGCTTTAATTGTTTTAGCAATAGCTATACTTATTTCTATTTTGATAGTGCCATGCTTTTTGGGAAGATATTTATTCCCCTTAGCAGGAACAGTTTGGTTGTTCTTTGCGGTGGGAATATATAGAATGAGAAGAGGGTGGTTACAGCTCATTTGGCTTTCGGGAATCTTGATATGTGGATTTTATACATATTATGTAGAACTGAAGTTGGAGAATGAAAACGGATTAAAAGAATATCAGACATTTATTGAGCAAGAGTGGGAAAATGGTGATATTATTATGGCGGATACCTACTTTACATTAATGATGACCATATATTTTCCGGAAAAAGAGTATATGATATATGGATCAATGCCCAAGTGCATCCCTTTTGATAATTGCGAAGTATTTACTCGGTGGGAGCAATTGGAAGGTGTTGAAACAGTATGGTATTTGAGTTTTAAAGATTTTAGGGCAGGAAGTTTGGATGAAAAGTATAATAGAGAAGTGGTTATGGAGATGCCCTTTTCCTATTATGACATCGTGATAGAGCGATGTGATGTCAAATAAGCATAAGGCATGAAATACTTTAAATACAACTTCAAAAAAACATAAATTAGTGTATTGACATAAAATGGTCATTATACTATAATATACAAATGTGTGACGATGTTTCAGAATGCCTAGTCAAAGCCCCGACGAAGCATTTGAGATAGAGTATAGTAGTGGTTTCAGACGTGCGTAAGGTGTAGCCGGACATCTGCAGCTTATGTAAAGAAGAGACAAAAAGTCGAAAGACAAAGTAAGATGGAGGAAACAACATGAAAACATTTATGCCCAATCCAGCTACAATTGATAGAAAATGGTATGTGGTAGATGCTACAGATATGACTTTAGGACGTTTAGCTTCTGAAGTTGCTAAGGTTTTGAGAGGAAAGAACAAAGCAATCTTTACCCCTCATGCAGATTGCGGTGACTACGTAATCGTTGTTAATGCAGAGAAGATTAAAGTAACCGGTAAGAAAATGGATCAGAAGATTTACTATCATCATTCAGACTATGTTGGTGGTATGAAGGAAACTACTTTAAGAGAAAAGTTAGCGAAGAAGCCTGAGCAGGTTGTTGAACTTGCAGTTAAGGGCATGCTTCCCAAGGGACCTTTAGGAAGACAGATGTATACTAAGCTTCATGTATACGCAGGTCCTGAGCACGCACATGCAGCTCAGAAGCCTGAAGTGTTAACATTCTAAGGGACTTGAAAGGAGGAAAATAAATCATGGCTAAAACAGCAAAATACTACGGAACAGGTAGAAGAAAGAAATCAATCGCTAGAGTATATTTAGTACCTGGTAAGGGCGATGTTGTTATTAATAAAAGAACTATGGATGATTACTTCGGATTAGAGACCTTAAAGGTTATCGTTCGTCAGCCTCTCGTTGCTACTGAGACAGCAGACAAATTCGATGTACTCGTAACCGTACGCGGTGGTGGATACACCGGTCAGGCTGGTGCTATCAGACACGGTATTGCCAGAGCACTTCTTCAGGTAGACGCTGATTACAGACCTACTCTTAAGAAGGCAGGCTACTTAACAAGAGACCCTCGTATGAAAGAAAGAAAGAAATACGGTCTCAAGGCAGCACGTCGTGCACCTCAGTTCTCAAAGAGATAATTTCTACGGGATCATTCGAAGAGACTGCAAATATGTTTTCAAAACCTCAGAAACTCACTGTTTTTGGGGTTTTTATTTTATATTATTAAGGAGAATAAAAATGTTAACAAATATATTGCTTTTTGTTGTTGGATTGGTTTTGCTTATTAAGGGTGGCGACTGGTTTGTAGATGGCGCAACCTGTGTTGCCCGACGGTTTCGTTTGCCCGATATCATTGTCGGTGCTACGGTTGTTTCTATTGGAACTACATTACCGGAAGTTATGGTTTCGGCTACAGGTGCTTTACAGGGACAGGGCGCAATAGCTTACGGAAATGCTATTGGATCCATTATCTGTAACACGGCTTTGATTGCAGCTATTTCGGTTGCATGGAATCCCGGTCCGGTTAATACCAAAACTATGAAAATACCGGTAATATTCTTCTTTGTATCTACATTGGTGTATTGTTTTTCTTCATATGTGTTAGGAGAATTTCCAAGATGGATTGGTGTTGTTCTGCTTGTAATCTTCGTACTGTATATGATTATTAATGTACGAAATGGTTTAAAAAATCCCGACGAACCTCATGACGAAGAAAAAAATGAAAAATCTCGTGCTTTTTGGCTTGATCTTGGTTTTTTGGTTGTGGGCGCTGCAGTAATTGCTGTTGGTGCTGATTTTCTGGTTAATAACGGAACTGCTATTGCGAATGAATTAGGGATACCGGAAACGGTAATTGCGCTTACTTTTGTGGCTCTTGGAACTTCATTACCTGAGTTGATTACGACCATCACATCCCTTAGAAAGGGTCATGCTTCTTTGGGAATAGGAAATGTAATCGGTGCAAATATTTTTAACTTAGTGCTGGTTGCAGGTATTTCTGTTACACTTGCACCTTTTGAAGTTCCGGTAGGAAATCTTATATTCGGTCAGAATGCATCGCTTGTTTTGGATATTCCTTTGATGATATTGGTTATGCTTCTATTGACCATTCCTGCACTGTTGCAAAAGAAAATGAGTCGTTGGCAGGGTGTTATATTGATGATTATCTATGCATCATTCTGTATTTTCCAGTTTGTTATTTAACTATATGTGAACAAAAATTAGGGACATGAGAATTAGTTTCTCATGTCCCTTTATTATTTACATCTTAAACCAATTATTTTGCCTGCTCTAATGCAAGAGTAACGGTTGTGATGTCACATACTTCTGAAGGTCCGTAGTACTGGATAGCACCGGGATACTTGAAGCAGGTTTCAAGAGCCCACTCTTCACGATGTGCTTCAAAGTATTTGAAAGGAGCACCATCTAATTCTACGAGAGCTTTCTTGATAACGGGCTTGTCTTCGCCATGTCTTCTTTCGATGTTCATCATCTTGGTGATAGGCATACCACCTGCAACCCATTCATTAGCGGGAGCAGAAAGGTTAGAAACCTTAGAAAGGTATCCGTTGTAACCATACTGGATAAGCATGAATGCATTGTAACCAAGTGAGTAGCAGTAGTCTGAGTCAAAGTTTGAAGGGAATGCACATCTTCCTTCGTATCCTAAGAAGTGATGAAGTGTGCTGAATTTGCCCTTGTAGGTTCCTGCTGCTTTTCTTGCTGCTAATTTATCTGCTACCAATGCAGAGAATAATTTCTCAGATTCGATAAGAGAAACCTGTACATTGCCGTGAGGATCTCTTTCTAAGAATAACTGCTGCTGGATAGCGGTAGGAAGGATTGCAAATACTTCCATAGATTCCTTTGTTAAACCTTTTTCGATGAAAGCGTACTTAGCTTCCCAAGTAGGAAGTGCGTTGAAATCATCTGCCTTGCTGCCTGCAAGGAGTTCGTTGATTTCATGAATAAGTACTGAGAACTCGGGAACGAATTCTACAACACCTTCAGGGATAACTGCGATACCGAAGTTCATACCCTTAGCTGCTCTTGCTTCTACAGAATCAGCAATGTAATCTGCGATAGCAGAAAGGCTCATCTTCTTAGCTGCAACTTCTTCTGAAATCAAGCAGATGTTAGGCTGGGTTTCCAAAGCACATTCCAAAGCTACGTGAGATGCGCTACGGCCCATAACCTTAATGAAATGCCAATACTTCTTTGCAGAGTTACAGTCTCTTGCAATGTTACCAATGATTTCGCTGTAAGTCTTGGTTGCGGTATCGAAACCGAAAGAACACTCGATATCTTCGTTCTTTAAGTCACCGTCGATGGTCTTAGGACATCCGATAACCTGTACACCAGTGTTGTTTGCTGCAAAGTACTCAGCAAGGATACCAGCGTTGGTGTTAGAATCGTCACCACCGATGATAACGATAGCAGTGATACCATGCTTCTTACAAACTTCAGCTGCGATAGCGAACTGCTCGTTGGTTTCAAGCTTGGTTCTACCGGAACCGATGATGTCAAAACCACCGGTGTTTCTGAACTGGTCGATGTATTCGTCAGTCATAACGATGTAATCATCTTCAATAAGTCCGCTGGGGCCGCCCTTGAAACCGTAAAGTTCGTTTTCCTTGTTGGTTGCCTTCAAAGCATCGTACAAACCACAAACAACGTTGTGTCCGCCGGGAGCCTGTCCACCGGAAAGGATAACACCTACGATCTGCTTCTTAGCTTCTGAGGTGTTCTGACCCTTTGCGAAAGTAATTTCCTTCTTACCGTAGGTATTAGGGAAAAGTGCTTTAATCTTGTCCTGATCAGCTACGCTCTGAGTCTCTTCGCCTTCCTTAACACAAATATCAGCAATACCGTTTCTCAGCATGCCGGGAAGCTTGGGAGTATACTCATATCTAGCCTTCTGTAATGGTGAAATAATCATAACCATATCTCCTTTATGTAATTTTTATCAGCATATATTTTAATATATTTTGCGGATAAAGTAAACATAGAAAGTGAAAAACCGTGGAAATTTGCTTTTTTAAGTAGTTTGGATTGTTTTCTTTGTGTGAAATGCTATAATATTTAAAGTAAGAATAAGAAATTTAGTAAGCAAGGACAAAGAACATACATGAGGATACTTTATGGAACAGGTAACCCTGCCAAGTTAGCTGCTATGAGACGCAGGCTGGAGCCCTTAGGAATAGAATTAATCGGATTACAGGATATAAAAGCTATGGGGCGAACGATCCCGGAGGTGGAAGAAAGCGGCACTACGCCGCTTCAGAATGCGCATTTGAAGGCGACGGCTTATTATGAAGCCTTCCGTATGCCGGTATTTTCCTGCGATTCGGGGCTCTATTTTGATAATGTGCCGGAGGACATACAGCCGGGAGTGCATGTACGTACAGTGAACGGAAAATATCTGACGGATGAAGAGATGCAGGCTTATTATGCAGGTCTTGCAAGGGAATACGGTAAACTCACCGCCAGATATTGTAATGCTATTTGTTTTGTGAAAGATAAGGATACGGTTTATGAGGCTATGGAACCTTCCATGGAGAGTGAGAGGTTTCTTTTGACGGACCGGATCCACCCCATACGCAAGAAAGGATTCCCCTTAGACAGTCTGTCCATTGATATAAAAACCGGCAAGTACTACTATGATTTGCCGGAGAGGGATTTGGATCGGGTGGCCGTGGAGGATGGTTTTTTGGAATTTTTCAGGAGGTGTTTGTAATGCTTGAATTTGTATGTAAAGCTTGTGGCGGAGATATGAAGGTGCATCGCACCGGTGAATTGATATGTCCCTACTGTGGTGTGAAAAATGTTTTTACGGATAAGCAGCTGGCAGAGTATAAGGAATATCGTCTGCGTATGCTGGAGTATTTGAGGGCAGTAGCGGAGGATAGGGAGACTTCGGCCGGCAGGGAGGCTGTATGGAACAATGCCCGTACGGTTACATTCCAGGATGTTGAGGGAGACAATATTACCATTCAGTATTTATATCATGGAAAAGAGAAGGGGGTGGATATATACTCTGCCCGTAATAATGTGATTTACATATATCCTGTGCTTAAGACGTCGCAGGCAGATAAGGCAATTAAGGCCTTTTCAAGACTGGCATTTCCGCAGGCAGATATGAAGGGCTTAGGAAGATGCTTTCCGAAGCTTGCGGGAGATTATAAATTAAAGAATGGCGGCAGGATGTTGGTTTACAGCAAGGAAGAAGATTTTTACCCGCTGGGATTATTTGGGGATCTTATACCGGAGCATGTGGAGTGGATGATTTCCAGACTGGAAAACATTGCCTGTGTGCTTTTATATAATGAAATGGAGCATGGAGGTATCAGCAAGGAAAGTATTTTTATTAACCCCAAAACCCATGAGGCAGCACTTTTGGGTTGCTGGGAGAATGCCCGTACCGGTGTAACAACGTCAGAGACCGATTTAAAGGCTATTCGTAAGGTTGCAGAGGAAATGTTGGGCGAAGGGTATAAAAAGGCTCCAAAGCCCCTTATACGCTTTATAGAAGGGAAACCGGCAAGCTTAGCCTATGATGATTTTGCTGCCTGGGATAAGGTGATAGAAACTCAGCTTGGCGGCAGACATTTTACAAAATTTGAGATGGAATAAAAGGAGGATATACAAATGGGAAGAGGTAGTTATACCAGCGCAGACTGGAGCAAATTGAAGAATAGCGCAAAAATTACAGAGGAATCTACAGCCTCACAGCTTTTTAAGGCGAATCAGATGGAGGAACGTTTTAATCCAAAATTTATTAATGTGAGAGAGGCAAGGGACAACGAAGACCATCCGAATTCCACACCGATTATTATTGGTTTGGATGTAACCGGTTCTATGGGATACTTATCAGCAGAGATTGCAAAGAATGGTTTGAATGAAACCATGATGAAGATTTATGCAAACAAGCCTATTGAGGACCCTCAGATTATGTTTGCTGCAGTGGGAGATGTTAGTGATAATGCACCCTTACAGGTAACACAGTTTGAGTCAGATATCCGTATTGCAGAGCAGCTTCTTAGTCTCTGGCTGGAGGGCAGAGGTGGAGATTCCGCAGAGGATTATGAGCTTTTGTGGTATTTTGCAGCCAAGCATGTAAAGACAGATTGCAATGAAAAGCATGGCAAGAAGGGCTATTTGTTTACCATCGGTGATGCGGATTGTCATGAAAAGTTAAAAGGAGAACATATAAAACAGATTTTTGATGATGTCTATATGGATATTCCCTCAAAGCGTCTGGCAGAGATGGCGGGAGAGAAATTTGAGGTATTTCACATACATATTGAGAAACATAGACCGGGTATTCCTGCAGGTATACAGAGCATTCTTCCGGGAAAAATACTTTGTATACCCAAGGAAGCGGTGAGTGCTTTGCCGGAAATCATTATTTCTACCATGCAGATTGCAAATGGTGAGGATAAGGAGAAGGTGATTTCTCAGTGGTCCGAACTTGCACAGCCTATTGTAAGAAATGCAGTGAAGGATTTGGTAGTGAAAACCAAGAAGAAAGGATTGTTTTTTTGAAAAGACCGTATATTTGTGCTGTAATCGGTAAAAACTTTGGAGATGAGGGAAAAGGTTTGGCAGTGGATTACCTTGCCTTACAAGCGAAGGGAGAGCCTGTGCTTGTAATAAGGCATAATGGTGGTGCCCAGTCCGGTCATACGGTGGATTTGCCGGATAAACGCTTTGTTTTTCATGAACTTTCGTCCGGGTCCTTTCGGGGCGCGGATACCTTCTGGGCAGATACCTTCTACCCGGATATGTACAAGCTGAGAGAAGAGGTAGAAACTTTTCGGGAAATCAGTGGTTATGTGCCAAAGATTTACGCACACCCGCAGGCGAGGATTACCTTGATAGATGATGTCCTTTTAAATATGGCGGCTGAAGAAGCCAGAGGTGCCGGGCGTCATGGAAGTTGCGGCATGGGTATTTACGAGGCACAGTGCAGAAACAAGTCTGGTTATGGAATAACCATGCAGGAGTTGTTTGCTATGGATGCAGCCGGGTTAATAAGGCGCATGAAGGAAATTCGCAGGATATATTTACCAAAGCGTATGGAGGAGTTGGAGCTTTCGCCGGAAGCTTTAGGTGAGTATAAGGAACTGTTGGAGAGTACGGAGGTGCTGGAAAATGCGGCCACAGAGATTTTGAATAATCTTTCCTATGTGCAGCTTGCAGAGGATGTGAAGAGGCTTTGGGAAGGCTATGGCAGGTTGATTTTTGAAAATGGTCAGGGCCTTCTTTTAGATGAGGATAATGAATTATTTGCACCTCATGTAACAGCCTCCCGTACCGGATTACAGAACCCTTGTGCATTGTTAAAAGAACATGATATGACACTTAATGAAGTGGTTTATGTGACCCGTAGTTATGTGACCAGGCATGGTGCAGGACCTTTGCCTTATGAATGTAGTGCGGGTGAATTGGGTGTTTGTGAAGTGGATAGGACCAATGTGGAGAATCCCTGGCAGGGAAGCTTACGTTTTGCGCCACATGGCAGCATGGAAGAATTTGTGAGTTCGGTATTGGAAGATTTAAGCGTAGCGGAAGAATACCGGAGCCTTCCGCTTTGTCGGAGTCTTATGGTGACCCACTTGAATGAAACAGAACAGTGTCTTTATACGAAAGAGGGAAAAATCCTCATGAACGAGTTTTGCAAGGATCCTGTTATTCAGGGTGTGTTTAATCGCTTTTATGCATCATCAACTTATTATGCAGAGGATATTTAGTACTTTTTCCTACATTGTGATTTGGTGGTCCGTATGGTATGATATAAGTGTTTGGGGCATGTGATTTTAAAAGGGATTACATGATCCTAAATAGAAAAAAACAAGGAGAGAAAGCGATGAACGAAAAAACACAAGATGCAATTTACAATGCAAAAGAGCTTGGTAAAGGAAAAATCTTTATCCTGGGCTTACAGCACATGTTTGCCATGTTTGGTTCAACAGTGCTGGTTCCTATTCTGACCGGATTAAGTGTTTCTACCACGCTTTTGTTTGCAGGTGTTGGAACATTATTGTTCCACTTGGTAACGAAAGGTAAAGTTCCTGTATTCTTAGGTTCTTCCTTTGCTTTTTTGGGAGGCTATTTTGCCATTGCTCCCATGTTGGAGGATGGCAGCAGTAACGTGGAAATGATTCCCTATGCATGTTTTGGTGTAGCATGTGCAGGTCTGCTTTATTTGGTAATGGCAGGACTTATTAAACTGTTTTCCGCACGCAAGATTATGAAGTTTTTCCCACCCATTGTTACAGGTCCCATTATTATAGCAATTGGTTTAACTCTTTCCCAGTCCGCAATTGACAGCTGTTCAAGCAATTGGCTGGTAGCATTGGTGGCAATTGTTGCTGTTATCTTGTGTAACATATTTGGTAAGGGCATGATTAAGATTATTCCTATTTTGATAGGTGTGGTTGCATCTTATGTGGTAGGTATTATTGCAGGAGAAGTAGATTTTACAGTGGTAAAGGATGCTTCCTGGATTGGATTCCCCATTGTTAAGGACATGACTGTTTTGGGTTTGTTTGGTGATAGTTTTGATGGTGCAATGTTGGTTAGTGCTATTATTACCATAATGCCGATTGCACTAGCAACCATTGTAGAGCATATCGGTGATATTTCAGCGATTTCTTCTACAACAGGCAAGAATTATATTAAAGAGCCCGGACTTCACAGAACCTTATTGGGTGATGGTCTTGCAACCATCGTAGCATCTTTGTTTGGTGCACCTGCAAATACAACTTACGGTGAGAATACCGGTGTTTTGAATTTGTCTAAGGTTTATGATCCTTTTGTTGTAAGATTGGCAGCAGGCTTTGCCATTGTATTGTCCTTCTGTCCTAAGTTTGCGGCAGTTATTCAGGCCATGCCGACAGCAACTGTTGGTGGTATTTCCTTAATTCTTTATGGTATGATTTCTGCAGTCGGTGTTCGTAATGTAGTAGAGAATCAGGTAGATTTTGCGAAGTCAAGAAACGTTATTATTGCAGCACTTATTTTAGTATTATCCATTGGTATTAAGTACAGTGCAGCAGGTGCTATTGCATTTACCATTGGCGAAATGACCATTAGCCTTTCCGGTCTTGCAGTAGGTGCACTTACCGGTATTATCCTGAATGCTATTTTACCCGGCAAGGATTATGAGTTTGAAGAGGAATAAAGGCATTTTAAAAGCCTTCCGCGAACGGAAGGCTTTTTTATGCAATTTATTTGGTTCCGAAGATTCTATCGCCCGCATCACCAAGGCCGGGTACAATGTATGCTTTGTCATTTAAGCATTTATCTAAGTTTCCTACGAAGATCTTAATATCAGGATGAGCTTCCTGAAGCTTTTCAAGACCTAGGGGTGCTGCAATCACGCAGAGGAAGGTAATGTCCTTGCCACCGTATTTTTTGATAAAATCAATTGCAGCAATAGCGGAGCCGCCGGTTGCCAACATGGGGTCTACTACGAAGATTTTACGCTTGTCGATAGAGGAAGGTAATTTGCAATAGTATTCCTGAGGTTCAAAAGTTTCTTCATCACGATACAACCCAATATGACCTACCTTAGCGGTGGGCATGAGTTTTAACAATCCGTTAACCATACCTAAGCCTGCACGAAGAATGGGTACGATAGCTTGTTTTTTACCTGCAATTACAGGGCAACTGGCTGTTTCAATAGGAGTTTCTACGTCTACATATTCCAGCTCCAAATCTCTCAAGGCTTCGTAGCCGATGAGCATGGCAATTTCTTCTACAATTGCTCTGAATTCATTGGTTCCGGTTTCTTTGTTACGAAGCATAGTGATTTTATGCTTAATCAGCGGGTGGTCACAAATCATTACATTTTCATTTCCATTGTACATAAAGCTAACTCCCTTCTTTAGTTTAATTTTATTGTATCTTTTTTTAGTTGTTTTTTCAAGATAGGTTCCCTATCTTTATTTTTTGTTCTTCTTCAAAAGCTCACGAAGTCGCTGGTATTCGGCAAATGCATAAGCCTGTTCTTTGGAGGATATGGATGCTTCGGTGTAAGCAGCATTCTCCACCAGGAGGATAAAGTCCTTCATGTCATAACGATATCGGCGTAAAAAGCGTAGGCGGTATTCGTTAGGGGTTAGACATTTGGCATCCCGGATAGTATTCTGCGTTATTTTTGTTTGTATTCTTTGATAAATCAAAAGCACAGCCTGCCTGGGAGTAGTACGCTTTATGCGACGTTGAAATAGCAGTTCGCTTACAATTGGACGTAAACACAAATGCACAAACAGTATTAATATAATCGCCGCGGATACGCCTGCAAAAATCAGAAGAGTACGATATCCTACTACCATCAGATAGCCGGTAATTCCACTACCACGGCGACCGGTAGGCTCTGATACACGATATATGGCCGGTTTGGTTGCTTCCATTACCACATATCCTACATTGGGAATATATACTTCAGGGTAGGCATGTCCGCAATCGGTACGAATTACATATTCGCCACTATATTCCGCATCCGGTACAAAACCTTCTGCATAACGACAGGTAAGTCCTGCGCTACGAGCCATAAGTACATACGCAGATGCATAATCCGAACAAGTACCGGTTTTCCCGTCAAAGAGGAAATATTCTACGCTGTCGTCGGGCGCGTCGTAGGATAAGTCGTATACAAATTCATTTTCTTCAAAATAAGCCTGAAGAGCCAGGGCCTTTTCCCAATCATTGGAACAATCCTTTGTGATTTCCAAAGCCAGTTCTTGCACTTTTTTGGGGATGGAGCTGTTGTTGGAGTTGCATAATTGTCTATAACTGTAAGCATCCAAAGCATCCTGTAAATAGCAGGAAGCAACTTCTGCATATTTCGTGTGTGTGCTATCGCTTAGTATTTCTACTAAATCTGACAGCATAGCAATGGATTCTTCTAAACTAAGGTCGCAACCTCCGAAAGCAGCCCAGGAAGTAGCAGCATTGTTAATTTCGTAATAGGTTACTTCATACTGTAGGTTTGCGTTCAAAAAACTATCTTTACGCTGATAAATGCCACCCCGGGATACACCAGTGTTGTGAAAATCCATTTTCTCGTCGGAATCGGTAACAGAAACGGAATAGGTTCCGGGAGGGGTAATATATGCCACACTGGGGAAATTGGTAGTGGTAATATAAATAGTATCTTCACTTTGGTTAAAATATTGTGGTATTTGTTCCAGTCCGTATTTTTCCATAAAGCCGGGAGAAAGTTCTTCAGCAGCATGGATACCTAAGGCTAAGAAGGTTAGGTTCAAATTCTCACGCTCTTTTTGCCAGTCCTGGGGAGAAATGCCGGGCATTTGCTGTGTCTCAAAGGAATGCCAGTAATCATGCTTAAAATCATAATAATCAAAGGTTTGCCTGGTCATATAAAGAACAGGTTCCAGATCAACTGAACTGATTTCATAAAGTTTACGGTCATTTAATTGCTCGAAATTGTCCGCATTTCCGGAATGCTCACTCATGGCAGAGTATTCTTCCGGAAGGGGTGTGCTTACATTGCCACCTAGAAATAAGTTCTCAAAAACATAATAATAACGGGTGTTTTCATCCTTGGGAACGGTTAACCCTATCAGCAAAAACAGGAGAGTATATAGTCCCAGAGAAATAATACCGGGCACATAGCCCACAATACGCTTTTCCTTGTCCTTCCTAATACGGTTATGGAAAAGAAAGGCCAAAATATTTAACGCAACTGCAACAACTGCGTAGGAGACCTCCATCTTATGCATGAGCTTCACATGTACCACAAAGGGAATCAGACTCACTAACATTAAGAAAGAGGTACGATAAAGAATTTGGGTAAAATAGTATATAACCATGGCAAAGAACACCGTAAATACCATTAGTAAGGATAGCAGGTAAATAAAGGTGGTTTCTATGGAATCACCGCCGGACATAAACCAGTACATATAAGTACGTCCAAAATCTACTGCAAAAACGATTCGCATGTAGCCAAAAAGAATACTTACGATTAGAACGGTGACAATCAAACCTCCGATAAAGCGGTGTTTTTTAACAAATTCACAAAGAGCAAAAATGCTGATACTGACAATTATCTGTAGCAAGGTCCAATAAGAAAAGATGGGGACCTTAAAGGCATAAAAAACATTTATACTGGATACAAGTGCCAATAAGAAGGGTACCCAGAGCTGACGGCCCATATCCTTTGCTTTGGAAAACAGTGATGGTTTGTCCGCAGGTGTAGTGTTTTTTGTAAGAAGCTCATTAGCAGGAACAATCCTTTTTTTTGCCTCCTCAATCACAGAGTATATGGTGGTGTACATATTCTCGCTATAAGTACTCAATATGCTATGGGCATTGACATAGCTACCGGGGGTGGAGAATAAGGAAACCGCACTTTTGCTTTGCAGTAAATCTTCTAACGGGAAGCGCTCTGCATCCGGATAGGGAGAATAAGAATAATGCGCTAAATCCAAACGTAAGCTTTCCAAGGCAATCTCGTCTTGGATTTCGTATTTTTCAAAGCCCTGTCCCAATTGTACATAGAAATTTATCGTATAGTTATGCCGTAGTAATACATATAAAACACCCAAAGCATTTTCCACAGCAGCTTCTGCTACCTTGGGAAGAATATTTTCGGGAGTGCAATCATTAAATTGGGCATAGGTTAGTAATTCAGTAATATCTAAATCGTCCTGTACAAAAACACTGTCTAAAACAACATTAATTGCCTGTGAGGCCATTTCATCGTCCAGACGAACCAAAAGCTTGTTTTTACGGGCGGATTGTTTCCAGTTAATACGTTTTAATGGGTCTCCGGGTACATAATCTCGGTGATTATAGCCGGGAAGACCACCGAAAGAAATGTTGGAGGCTTCCGTGGTATCATCACTGCTTTCTGAATGAAGGGAGGCCTGCATAGTTTTTAATAAGGTATCATCCCTGGCAGATATTTCTGCAATGTTCGGAATGACAGCCATACATTTGCAAAGTTCTTCACACTTTACTTTGCGGGGGGAAAAAGAAAATAATCCCAAGTAATCGGTTACCCGAATTTTGTGGATTCCCACATTGGATTCGCCACAGATATGGGCAGTAAAGCTTGCGGAAAAACTCTGTGTGGATCTGGAGATTGCAGATGCGATAATATTGGGATGGGGGCTACATACTCCCGGTTCGTTGGTAAGGGTTATATCTATAGGGGGCGTTGGGAAAATAGAAGGGTTCTTTATATGAACTGTCATGCAACAGGTATCGCCCTTGGATAAGATATCCTCCTTAATTTCAATGGAAACTGTTATAAGCAGGCTGGAAATCCACGCAAAAAGAATAGAGAGCAGAGGTGCTAAAATAAGGGCAAGCAACAAAAACCATCCCACATTTGCATTCAGAAATAGTGCAAAGATGATGGCAAAAATCATGGCAAATATATAATTTATGATTCCCTTGCTGATGTGTAAAAATCGTTTCATTGTAAACTCCATGCCATAACTTAAAATCAAGCGACTTACGCAGTTACTTGAGTTTTCTTATTCTGTGGGAACGGTGATGTCCTCTAATAATCTGCGGATGGCTGCTTCTGTATTGCCCAACACGGATTTTCCCTTGGGAGTTAAGATAATTCTGTGAGAAAGCACGTAAGGAGCCAGAAGTTTAATATCATCGGGCAAGACAAAAGTACGGCCCTTAATAAGAGCGTAGGCCTTGGCCATACGATGAAGGGCAATGCTTCCTCTGGGGCTTACTCCCAGTTGTATAAAGTCCGCACTACGGGTAGCGTTTACAATATTAACAATATAGGAACGGATGGCGTCGGAGCAGTAGATATTAAGGGTTTCTTCTGTGAGAGCCATGATTTCTTCGCAGGTAATTACCTGCTCCAAATGCTTGGAAGAAACCTTCTTTTCGTTGCGTAAAATAATATCCATTTCTTCCTTGGCGCTGGGATAGCCCAGACTGATTTTCATAATAAAACGATCCATCTGTGCTTCCGGAAGGTGATAAGTACCATAGGTTTCTACAGGGTTTTGTGTTGCCAAAACCATAAAAGGTCTGGGTAAAGGATAGGTGGTACCATCCATGCTGACCTGCTGTTCCTCCATAATTTCCAAAAGAGCAGACTGGGATTTGGGTGAGGAACGGTTAATTTCATCCGCCAGTAAAAAGTTACAGAAAGCAGCACCCTTACGGAATTCGCTTTCGTGAGTAAGAGTATTAATCATGGTAAAGCCGGTAATGTCCGTGGGCATAATATCCGGAGTCATCTGTAAACGTCCGAAAATACCTTTGCAGGAATTAGCAAGCGCGGAAACCAATTGTGTTTTTCCTACACCCGGTACATCTTCGATTAGGACATGTCCGCCTGCCAACATAGCGGCAACGATTAACTCAATAGCGCTTCGTTTTCCTACAATTACTTTTTCAATATTATCAATTAAGGCATTTAATTTTGGATTTGGATTTAAGTTTCTTTCTGTCATAAAATCATCTCCCGCAAGGTTTGTTTATTTATATTAAGAATAACATGTATTACTTTCTTTGTAAATCAATAAAGTGTGTTTAAATGGCACATAATAAGCAATAAAAGTATCATGTGAAAAGAGAGGTTTTTTATGCAGAGGGAGCTTTTTTCGGAAATAAAATATATTGGAGTGGACGATACCACATTGGGTCTTTTTGAAAATCAGTACCCTATACCCAAAGGGGTATCCTATAATTCTTATGTGATACAGGATCGTGTGGTGGCGGTGCTTGATACGGTGGACCAAAGAGGGCAGGAAGAGTGGGAGAAAAATTTGTTGGAAACGTTACAGGGACGCACAGTAGACTTTTTGATTTTACAGCATTTGGAACCGGACCATGCGGGAGGAATTCTGCGTATATTAGAATTGTTTCCGCAGGTGGTTTTGGTAGGAAACGAGAAGACTTTTGTTATGCTTTCCCAATATTTTGTGTTGCCGCCTCAGGTTAATACCTTAGTAGTAAGGGAAGGGGACAAGCTTTCTTTAGGAAAACATATGTTGCATTTTTATATGGCGCCCATGGTACACTGGCCGGAAGTCATGGTGACTTATGATAGTACGGAGAAAGTATTGTTTTCCGCAGATGCCTTCGGAAAGTTTGGGGCCATTGGGTTAACGTCTGAGGAAGGCTGGGCTTGTGAGGCCAGACGCTATTACTTTAATATTGTGGGGCGTTACGGGGCAGCAGTACAAAGACTTTTGAAAAAAGTAGAGAACTTGGAGATACAGGGTGTCTGCCCCTTGCATGGTCCCATGGTAAGAGAGGGGCTGCAAAATTATATGAACCTATATAAAATATGGAGCAGTTACCGACCGGAAAGTACGGGTGTGGTTATTGCGTATGCATCTATTTACGGGAATACTGCAAGGGTGGCAGAGAAGCTTGCGCAAATATTAGAGAAAAAAGGAATCCGCTATCGTGTGCATGATTTAGTCCGGGCAGATTTGTCTCAGGTGGTATCCGATACATTTCGCTATGATAAACTGGTTTTGGCAGCCGCCAGTTATGATGGGGGCGTGTTTCCGGTGATGGAGGATTTTTTGCATCATTTGAAAAGTAAGGCTTTTCAAAATCGAAAAGTGGCTCTTATTGAAAATGGGTCCTGGCAACCTACGGCGGCGCGTACCATGCGAGGAATTTTAGAAACCATGAAGGATTTGGAGATTCTGGAACCGGTGGTAACGATTTTTTCTACCATGAAGGAAGAGAATACAGAACTACTGGAAGAATTGGCAGAGCATTTGCGCTAGCTTTTTTGGAAGGGTTGTGGTAATATGTACGCGGATAAGGAGGGACAGTAAAATACTGTCTTAGGAATACATGAGTGAGAAACATTGGGCATCTGTTTGGGGAAACGCAGTTTCCATCGGAGAAAACAGACCGGAAAGCTACGGAAAAAACATTACATTGAGATATAATATTTATTCTCCTTTTGCGGGAGAAGTGGTGCGGGTGACATTTGATAATTATTGTGGTACGGAACCCATTACCATTTCAAGAAGCAGTTTTAATAATGGTGAGGATTTTGTCACACTAACCTACGGCGGGAAGGAAAGTGTGATTGTAGCAGCAGGAGAAACCGTGGTTTCGGACGAAGTGCAGGTAAATGTGGCGGCAGGAAGCACTTCCTTTGTAAGTTTTTATTTGGGAGAGTTTACGCAAATGCGTTCTGCGGTGTATACCAGTGGACCTCTTACTAAGGGATTGTATGCAGTGGGGGATTATACCTATGAAAAGGAGATTCCCATTACCGTTTCCAGAGGAACTAATATCTGTTATTTTTTAAGTAATGTGTCGGTTTACACAAGTACGGAAAATCGTACCATTGTGTGTTACGGGGATTCTATTACGGCGCAGGATTGGCCGGATTATTTGAATTTATGTTTAAAGGAAGAAGGTTATACCCATACGGCAGTAATTCGTCGTGCTACCAGTGGGTCCCGTATTTTAAGGGAATATGATTGCCTGACTTATGCTTCGTATGGACTTATGGGAGAGAAAAGATTTGCCCATGAGGTACCTACGGACGGCGCAGATACTGTACTAATTCAACAGGGTATTAACGATATTATTCACCCGGTGGGAGTGGAAGTGAATCCCTTCCGCCCTATGAGCGATTTACCTACGGCAGAAGAACTGATAGAAGGGCTGAAAAGATATATAGAGCAAGCAAGAAGCTTTGGTTACAAGGTATATGTAGGCACGTTGCTCCCCATTAAAGGTTGGCGTACGTATGCACCTTTTAGGGATGAGTTAAAGGACGCCTATAACGATTTTATCCGCACTACCGATTTAATTGATGGTGTGGTGGATTTCGATAAGGCGGTACGAAATCCTTTGGATAAAGCGGCATTCTTGGACAAGTATGATAGTGGAGACCATTTGCATCCCAGCGCGTTGGGGTATAAGAGAATGGCGGAGGAAGTGCCGAGGGAGATGTTTAAATAAATGTGTAAGGGAATCGGGTGACCGGTTCCCTTTTTTAAAAAAATTAAAACCATTTTCAAAATCTTGACACTATATGTGTGAAGGGATAGAAAACAGGCAGATAAACAGGGCCTGTGAAAAAAAGGATTGTCATGACAAGAGAAGAGTATTTTTGTAAAGAATTTATGGAGAAAATTTATTATTATTGCCTGAAAAAAACAGGAAACGTACAAGAAGCAGAGGATTTGAGTAGTGAAATTATCGTAGAAATTCTGAGTGCTTTAAACAAAGGTACAATACCGGAGTTTTTTGAAGGCTGGGTATGGACAATTGCCAGAAACCGATATGCAAAATGGGCAGACAGAAAACGCAAGAGGAGCGAAAATGAAAGCGATGATGAAGAAGCTCTTTTGCAGTGTTCTGCTGAAGATAATCCGGAGGAGGATTATATGAAGGGAGAGCAGTTGCAGGCACTTCGGCGAGAGCTTGCGCTAATTGCTGGAGAGTATCGCGAGATTTTGGTGGCATTTTACATACAAGATGAAAAGATTTCTACAATTGCAAAAAGACTTTCTATTCCTGAAGGAACTGTAAAAACAAAGCTGTTTAAAGGAAGACAGAAATTGAAAGAGGGAATGAATATGGCACGAACATTTGGAAAATTGAGTTATGCACCGGAGGAGATTAGAATACATCAAAGTGGCGGAAGAAGTAGAAATAATGAACCGGATTGCTTTTTGTGGGATGAATTGAATAGTAAAATATGCAAAAATATTCTGTTGGAGGCATATAGAAATCCATCCACCATGCAGGAATTATCTTTGGCGTTAGGGATTGCGATGCCTTATCTGGAGGGTTACGTGGAGGCAATGACAGAGGCTACGTTGATGATAAAAAGTGGAGAGAAATCGGATACGGCTACCTATGAAACGAATTTTGTAATCATCAGTGCAGAAAGTATGCGAAAGATGAATGACAAGCTGGCGCAGATTCAGAAACCGTTCGTAGCGGCGGCGAGAGAGTATCTTGAGAAATCGAGAGCGCTTCAGTTGGCAGCAGGAGTGCATATTTTGGGACAATATCAGGATTATGAGGAACAAAAGTGGACATTGGTTTTTCGACTGGCAGATGATATACAATGGTCTATTTATGGTAAGAGAAATCTGGAATTTAACTACGATACGGTACGTCCTAATGGAGGTACGTGGGATGTTATGGGAAGTCAGTACTATGATGGTCCTAAATTTATGTGGGTCGGACATTCTTGTGATGGCCGAGAAATGGGGATGAATACTTTTGTTACAGAAAAGCAGGCAAGAAGTGAGAAGGACAAAACCTTACTTTGCTGGTGGGATAATGTTAATGTTTTAAAGCAGGTAATAAACGGAGAGCAGGATTCTATTTCCGCCAGAGAAGCAGAAAAATTATCGGACGCACTTCGTCAAAATGCAGATGGTAAGTACGAGGTAACGTTTGGCTTGTATAGTAACAGGAATAATACAGATGGCCTTTGCCACGGTATTCCGATAGAAAAGTATGAACAGGAACTACAGCCTTTGTGGGAAAAAATGCAGAGTATTGCCGAGGAATATGTAGCATATTGTGAAGAAGTAATGCGTAAGGAAGTTCCTAAGCGTTTGAACGGCCAGTTTAATTATTGTATGCATGAAATACCTTTTTTACGTGGTATGGTAGTGGAAGGATTATTGGAACTGGGATTCTTAAAGCCTGAAGAAGAACTGTCAGATATGATTGGTGTATATATGGTGGTTGATTAAAAAGAGCGGGTGTTCATATCACAATACGAGTGATATGGACACTTACTTGCTATATATTAGTATTTTCATGTAAAGGTGACATATGGCCATATAAAATTATATTTTCAATAATAAAAACTTGAAAATATACAGAATATGATATATACTTAAAATATAAACCAGACAGTAATTGTAGAGGAGGAATGCAAGAGAAGGATCTAGTAGAAAAGCATTTAGAAAATTATGAGGATGTGTTTCGGGATGTTATCAATGTGTTATTATTTGACGGTCGGGAAGTTTTGCGGGGAGAAGTACTGGAACAGTCGGTAACCCATTCGATATATTCTATGGAAGGGCACATACATGGTCAGGATAGAGATGTTGCAAAATACTGGTTATTTAGTAAGATACGAGTAGCCTTTCTTGGAATCGAAAATCAAACCCGGATAGACAAATATATGCCTATGAGAGTGATAGGGTATGATGGAGCCATATATAGAGGCCAATTATTGGGGAAGGGAAAGAAAAAATGTTATCCTGTTATTACATTGGTTTTATATTTTGGGTATGAAAAACGCTGGAAGAAAAACATATATCTACATGAATGTTTTGATATTCCGAAAGAATTAGTCCCTTATGTAAATGATTATAAGATTAATTTATTTGAAATAGCATTTTTGCCAGAAGAAAGGGTTGCACTTTTTCAAAGTGATTTTCGAGTTATTGCGGACTATTTTGTTCAAATGCGAGCAAGAGGAATTTATATTCCAAGTCGTTACAAAATGACTCATCCTTATGAAACAATGAGATTATTATCGTTATTAACTAATGACCGCAGATTTTTACAGGTTTGTAAAAGAAACGAGAAGGGAGGAATAACAATGTGTGAGGTGTTGGATAGAGTAGAACAAAGAGGGTTTAAAGCAGGAGAAAAGCGAGGAGAAAAACGTGGGCGTTTTGCTGTCTTAAAAGAGTTAGTTGAAAGTGGTACGCTTACGTTAAGTGAAGCGGCACAACATATCAATATGTCAGAAGAGAATTTTCGTAAAAAAATATCTTTATGTAAGTAATACAATTCTAAAATCATGAAATCAAAAATTCAATAATATCCATAGAGAAAGGAAAAGCAATTACTGTTTTTGTTTAGAGGGCATATCCGTGTGGGTATGCCTATTATATTTGAAAAACTATTAGATAAGTATAAAACCCAGTAAATATCAAGGTTTGCGCAAAGAAAACCTTTTCCGAAACACAAGATGTTGTGGAAAAATGTCAAACTAAGTCTGTACAAATACTAGATTTAGTGGTACAATGAATCTATATCGGGCATAGTGAATGTTAGGAAGGGGTAGGAAGTATGAAAGTTATTAAAAGAAACGGTTCCGAAGTAGATTTTAATCTGGATAAAATCATTAATGCGATTTCCAAGGCGAATAAGGCTGCTGTGAAGGAAGAATTAACTCAGGCGCAGATTGAGGAAATTGCTGAATATATTAATTTCAAATGTACCAAGATGAATCGTGCCATTTCTGTAGAAGAAATGCAGGATATGGTAGAGAATCAGATTATGGCACAGGGAGCGTTTAACGTAGCAAGATGTTACGTTAAGTATCGATATACCAGATTTTTAATTCGTAAGAGTAACACTACGGATGATAGAATTTTGTCCTTGATCGAGTGTAATAATGAAGAGGTTATGCAGGAAAACTCTAATAAGGACCCTATTATCAATAGTGTACAGCGTGATTATATGGCGGGTGAAGTGAGTCGCGACCTGACCAGACGTATTTTGTTGCCGGAAGAAATTGTGAAGGCGGATAAGGAAGGTATTATTCACTTCCATGATTCCGATTATTTTGCACAGCATATGCACAATTGTGATTTGGTAAACTTAGAGGATATGCTTCAGAACGGTACTGTTATCAGTGAAACCTATATTGACAAGCCACATAGCTTTTCTACAGCTTGTAATATAGCTACTCAGATTATTGCGCAGGTGGCAAGCAACCAGTATGGCGGACAGAGTATCAGCTTGGCACATTTAGCTCCTTTTATTCAGGTATCCAGGGATAAAATTCGCAGGGAACTTTTAGAGGATGCTGCAATGATGGGGAATACACCTTCTGAAGAAGTGATCAATCAAATCGTAGAGAAGCGTTTGAAGAAGGAAATTGAGAAGGGTGTACAGACCATTCAATATCAGGTTATTACCTTGATGACCACCAACGGACAAGCACCGTTCTTAACCGTATTTATGTATTTGAACGAGGCTAAGAATGAGCAAGAAAAGGCAGATCTTGCATTAATCATCGAGGAAATGCTGCATCAGCGTATTCAGGGCGTTAAAAACGAAGCGGGTATTTGGATTACTCCTGCATTCCCGAAGCTTATTTATGTATTAGAAGAAGACAATATCTACGAGGGTACCAAGTACTTCTATTTGACAGAGCTTGCAGCAAGATGTACTGCTAAGAGAATGGTTCCTGACTACATTTCTGAAAAGAAGATGATGGAATTAAAGGAAGGAAACTGCTTCCCGGTAATGGGCTGTCGTAGTGCACTCACTCCTTGGAAGGACGAAAACGGTAATTACAAATTTTACGGAAGATTCAATCAGGGTGTGGTTACCATTAATCTGGTAGACGTGGCGCTTTCTTCCGGTGGAGATTTCAATAAATTCTGGAAAATCTTCGATGAAAGATTGGAGCTTTGCTATGATGCCCTTATGATTCGTCATCATAGATTAAAGGGTACACTTTCTGATGCGGCACCTATTTTGTGGCAGTATGGTGCATTAGCAAGACTTAAGAAGGGCGAGCCCATTGACAAACTCTTATTTGGCGGATATTCCACCATTTCCTTGGGTTATGCAGGACTTTGCGAATGTGTGAAGTACATGACCGGTAAGTCCCATACAGATCCGGAAGCAAAGCCTTTTGCATTGGAAGTAATGCAGCATATGAATGATGTATGTAACAGATGGAAAGAGGAAACCACCATTGGATTTGGTATTTATGGTTCTCCTATTGAAAGTACCACCTATAAGTTTGCGAAGTGCTTACAGCAGCGTTTTGGTATTATTGAAGGCGTAACCGATAAGGGTTACATTACCAATAGCTACCATGTAAACGTAACAGAGCCTATTGATGCATTTACCAAGCTGAAATTTGAGTCCGAATTCCAGTCATTATCTACCGGTGGCGCTATCAGTTATGTGGAAGTACCTAATATGCAGGATAATATTCCCGCTGTTATCAGTGTAATGCAGTTCATTTATGATAATATTATGTATGCGGAATTGAATACCAAGAGTGATTATTGTCAGGTATGTGGCTACGATGGAGAAATTCAGATTGTGGAGGAAAAGGGTAAGTTAATTTGGGAATGCCCTAATTGTAAGAACCGTAATCCAAATATGTTAAATGTAGCCAGAAGAACTTGCGGTTACATCGGAACGCAGTTCTGGAATCAGGGAAGAACTCAGGAAATTAAAGAAAGAGTGTTGCATTTATAAAAATCTTAAAATCTAATAAAATATAACAAAATCCGCAGGTGAGTAATTGCTTGCGGATTATTTATGTGGTAAAGTAAAAGAGAAGAAATGAGGAAGAGGGATATTATGAAAAAGAATTTGTTTTTAAGATTTTGTCTATTGGTAGGTTGCTTGATTTTTATAAGTGGCTGTGGAAATAAAGGTGATGCACAGGAAGCGGTAGGTGGAATGGAGACTTTTGTGCCGGTAGTTTCTCCCGAGCCTACACCGGAACCTACGCCGGAACCCACGCCTATTCCGACACCCACACCATTCCCGGAATATGATGTGAATATAATGATGGTAGGTGACAATCTTATGCATATGGGAATTGTGGCAACCGGTGCCAAGAATGACGGTACTTACAATTATGACTTTTTGTTTGAAGGAATTGCAGAGTATCTGGAGCTTGCGGAATTAAAGATTATTAATCAGGAAACCATTTTGGGCGGTAATGAGAAAGGCTTTTCCGGATATCCCGCATTTAATTCTCCTACCGAGGTGGGCGATGCGATTGCGAAAGCCGGTTTCAATGTAGTGTTGCATTCCTCTAATCATACGGCGGATAAGGGGATAAGCGGAATAGACAATTGCGTAGCATTTTGGGAACAGTATCCGGAAGTATTGGCAGCAGGTATTTATCCTGCGGAAGGTGAGTTTGATATACCCATTGTAGAGATAGAAGGAATTTCCTTTGCAATACTTAATTATACCTATGGTCCGAATTGGGCTTCTTTCCCCAAAGAGTATGAAGGTCGTATGGATTTGCTTTGTGCATATAATACCAGTAGCAGAATGTTGGATTTTACTACATTGCATGAAGATGTGTTGGCAGATATCGACAGAGCGGAACAGATGGCAGATATTGTAGTGGTGTGCCCTCATTGGGGAACCGAGTACACTACAACCCCTTCACGTTATCAGGAAAAATTTGCACTGCAGATGACTGAAGCCGGTGCAGATATCATTATTGGAACTCATCCTCATGTGGTACAGCCTGTGGAGTGGATTGAGGCAGAGAACGGAAACAAGTCCTTGTGCTTTTACTCACTAGGTAATTATGTTTCTACCCAAAAAGAGACTCTTTGTATGTTAGAGGCTATGGCTTGGATTACTTTTCGGGTAACGGAAAACGGTATTATTCTTGTGGAAGAAGAAACCGGAGTTCTGCCTTTGGTGTGCCACTATAATGCTATGCCGGTACGATTAGAGAGTGTTTATTTATTGGAGGATTATACGGAGGAGCAGGCTGCAAAGCATGGTATTAAGCAGTACGGTGGTGTGACGCTTGTGCTAAGCGATTTGCAGAAATGGAGCGAAGAAGTATTCGGAGAATGGGCTTTATCCAAGGAGACGGTAAAGGAGTAACGGATGGAAAAACGTTTGAAAAATTATCTGGCATGGATGGAGGAACTTAATCCGGAACGTCTTTCTCTACAGGAGAGGGACGAGCTTCGAAGAGAAGTGTTGGTGCAGATACAGTTTTTTCAACATGAAAGATTGATTCATTTGATTGTTACAGTAACCTTTGCGATTCTTACGGTTATGTCCGTGTTAGGATTTGTGGCAACGACGCAGATTGGATTATTGGTTTTGACAGGTATGTTTTTGGTACTTTTAATACCGTATATACGTCATTATTATATTTTAGAAAATGGAGTACAAAAGTTGTATCAGTATTATGACAATATTGTGAAATAGGGTCAGAAAGGAGCAGGTCTATGAGAATAGGTGAACTTGGTTTTCCTTATGAGCAGTCCCTGCAGGGAGTGGCATCTTTATCGGGTATCACAAATCCCGGGCAGGTGCAAGGTGTAGAAGGCGCGCAGGGAATTGGCGGAGAACAAAAAGCGGATAAAGTGCAGGGAACGGGCAAGACGGAATGTCAGACCTGCAAGGAAAGAAAATACCAGGACGGTTCGGATGAAATGGTTAGCTTTAAGTCTGCGGCACATATTGCGCCGGAGGCTGCGGGGGCAGCGGTGCGTTCTCACGAACAGGAGCATGTGTCTAATGCGTATAAAAAGGCGGCCAGAGATAACGGAAAAGTTTTGATGGCAAGTGTCAGAATACATACTTCGGTTTGTCCGGAATGCGGCAGAAGTTATGTGTCCGGAGGGACCACTGCCACCAAGATACAATATGGTGAAAAGACGCCCTATGATAAAGAGCGTAAAGCACAGCAGGCTGAAGCATTTAAAGGAAATCATGTGGATTTGGAAGGATAATTATTAGTTACAAAGGAGGGTTATTATGAAAAACAAACTGTATTATTTTTTGTTTGCTATGTATATAGCAATGGTGGTACTGATTCTGTACATTAACGGAGTATTTACCGATGAAATGACTTCCTCCGCTAATTTAATTATTAACGTGGGATTTTTGGCAGTAATCGGTATTTTATTTATGATATCAACTGTGAGTTTTATTCGCTTAAACAGATGTACGGATTCTTTGGTTTTGATGACGGATTCGATTTATAAAGCATATGATGCAGGAAATCATCGTTTGTGGGATGAGTACAGCAAGAAAAAGAACCCTTTTCATGATGAAATTTTAGATGAGGCTTATAGTCGTTATCAAAAGAGGATGAAGAGCTACCAGACCAAGAAAGGTTTGAGTAATGTTTGTGACATTGAAGATTATATAAACGAAGATATTTTAAATCGTGTAGGCATGTTTTATTATAATTCTGCTATTACGGGAACCTTGACCGGTTTGGGTATTCTGGGAACCTTTATAGGTTTGTCTCTGGGACTTGGTGCATTTAACGGAGATGACATTTATACCATTACGGATAATGTAGGACCGCTTTTGGGTGGTATGAAGGTGGCTTTCCATACTTCTGTGTATGGTATTTTCTTCTCGTTGGTATTTGGCTTTGTGCATCGCTGTATTGTTGCGGATTCACAGGAGAAACTACGGGAGTTTTTGGATTGTTATAGAGAGTGTGTAGAACCGGTGGTAGCAGGTAATGAAGAAAACATCCGCACCATGCTGGTATATCAGGCTAATATGGCGAATACCTTGCGTCATATTTCTGAAATATTAACAGGAAATGCTTTAGAACAGACAAAGGGTGTGGAGCAGATGGTACAGAACTTTACGTCTCAGATAGAGAACGCCATGGCTACGGATTTTGCCAGACTTGGAAGAAATCTGGAGAAGGCCTGTGATGCTCAAACAGTTTATGCAGAAAATTATAAGAGCATGGAAGAAACCACCAAGCTTTTGGTGAGAGCGAGTCTGACTTTACAGGAGAGTCTGGAAAATACCATGGAGCGTCAACAGATAATAGCGCAGGAGCTTGAAAAGCAGGCCAAGAGAATTGGAGAAACTTGTGATACTTTGGATAATGAAATCAGTACGCAGTTGTATACCCTTACACAATTGAAGGATTTGTAAAGATTGGAAGGAGGTATGCGAATGGGACGTAATAGAAGACGAGGCGCGCAATACGAAGAACATAGTTATTGGCAGTCTTATTCGGATATGATGGCAGCGTTGCTTTTAATTTTTATATTGATTATTGCCATAACCCTGGCAATTTATCGTCAGAAGACAGTGGCGCTGGAAGTGACACAGGCGGATTTGGATGCAGCAAAAATTGACTTGGAAAATTACCGAGCAGAGATTGATGCGTCGAAAGCGGAGTTGGAGAATTCTTTGTTAAAGTTGCAGGATGCTTATGCGGAAGCAGCCATGACAAAGGAAGAACTGGATGCGGCATATTTGGAGATTGAAAATGCTAAAATCGATTTAGACCAAGCTTATCAGGATGTAGAGGATGCTCAGTCCGAGCTTGCTTTTACCAAAAATGAATTGCAGAATATCATCGGAATTCGTACGGATATCATTGGAGAACTGCAGAAGAAATTTGATGATTCCAGTATGAAGGTAGATGCACAGACCGGTTCTATTACTTTTTCGTCGGATGTTATTTTCGAATATGGAAAGGCGAATCTGACCAGTGCCAGTAAAAATAGTTTGAGAGAAATTATTCCTATTTATCTGGATGTTTTACTTCAGGATGCGTATAAGGATTATATTGCGGAAATTATTATTGAGGGACATACAGATACAGCAGGCAGTTACAAAACCAATATGGAGCTTTCCACTAATCGTGCAATGGCGGTGGCAGAGTTCTGTTTGGATAAGAAGAATGGACTGGATGAGGAACAAATTCAGAAGCTGCAGAGCCTGCTTACGGTAAACGGAAGGTCCTTCAGTTCACCGGTGTATAAGCCAGGGACCAAGGAAATTGATATGGATGCTTCCAGACGAGTGGAAATTAAGTTTCGCTTGAAGGAAGAGGAAATGATAGAGAAGATTGCAGAAATATTAGGACAACAATAAAGTGAGCGGAGGGTAAATTATGGATGCAAATCGCAAGAAAAGAAATCAGCTTTTGGCTGAAAAAGTAATCAAGGGACTGGAGTCCCGTAATATGGTTGGTTATTATGTGGAAACCAAACAGGAGGCGCTTCAGAAAGCAGCATCACTGATTCCCAAGGGAAGTAGCGTGGGCTGGGGCGGTTCGGCGTCCATTGATGAGATAGGCTTAAAGGTGGTTTTGAAGACCGGTGAGTATGTACTGTTTGATAGGGATAATTGCAAAGACCCTATTAAAAAGAAGGAAATCGAAAGAAAGATTTTCGGTTGTGATTATTTCCTTTGCAGCTCCAATGCCATTACGGAAGATGGTATTTTGGTAAATATTGACGGTAATTCCAATCGAGTGGCAGCTATTGCTTACGGACCGGAAAGCGTTATTATGGTAGTGGGTATGAATAAGGTGGCAAAGGATGTGGATGCGGCTATCTCCCGTGCAAGAAATGAAGCGGCACCTATTAATGCCATGCGCTTTGACTTGGATACTCCTTGCAAGAAAACCGGTTCTTGTATGAATTGTATGTCAAAGGATACCATTTGTTGTGAATTCTTAATCACAAGATTTTCCAGACATGCAGGTCGTATTAAGGTGATTCTGGTAGGAGAGGATTTAGGTTTCTAGGAGTGTGTCGGACAAGGATTTGTCAGACCGGATATTAGTTTATGAGTAAAGCATCAAAGAAACTGGTTGTGGGAATCCTGGCTCATGTTGACGCCGGAAAAACCACACTGGCAGAAGGGATAATGTACTTAACAGGAGGCATCCGTAAGTTGGGACGAGTGGACCACGGGGATGCCTTTTTGGACACCCATGAATTAGAGCGCTCCAGAGGGATTACGATTTTCTCCAAGCAGGCAGAGGTGGTGCTTCGCAGTGGAGAAAAAGAGCTGGCAGTTACGATTTTGGATACTCCCGGGCACGTGGACTTCTCGGCAGAAACGGAGAGAACCTTGCAGGTGTTGGATGCGGCAATTTTAGTAATCAGCGGCGCGGACGGTGTGCAGGGACATGTGCAAACCCTGTGGAAACTTTTGAAACGTTATCATATTCCGGTATTTCTGTTTGTAAATAAATTGGACCAGCAGGGGACTGATAAGGAAAGTCTTCTGGAGGAACTGCGTTCAAAGCTGGATGATAATTGTGTAGATTTTACGTCAGAAAAGGATGTACTTTTCGATGCTCTTTCCATGTGCAGTGAGGAAATTATGGAGCAGTTTCTGGAAAAGGGTGATGTGGAGCAGGAGAGTATTAAACAGGCAGTGCAGGAAAGAAAAGTATTTCCCTGCTATTTTGGTTCTGCGCTTAAGCTGGCCGGAGTAGAAGAGTTTTTAGAAGGAATTGTAAAGTACAGTACGTTGCCGGAATATCCGGAAGAGTTTGGAGCAAGAGTTTATAAAATTTCCAGAGATAATAACGGTAATCGCCTGACACATTTAAAAGTGCTCGGAGGCTCGCTTAAAGTAAAAGGACTTATTGGGGAGCATAAGGCGGACCAGCTGCGTGTTTATTCCGGAACGCAGTTTAAATTAGCGGAAGAAGTATGTGCAGGTGAAATTTGTGCGGTGACCGGCTTGGAGGATACTTTTTGCGGGCAGGGACTTGGTGCCTGTACGGAGGGAGAGCAGCCCGTGTTGGTTCCCGTGCTTAATTACAAAATTTTATTGCCGGAGGGCTGTGATGTACATAAGATGCTTCGTAACCTCTATCAATTAGAGGAAGAAATTCCGGAGTTGCATATTGTTTGGAGGGAGCAAAGCAGCGAAATACATGCCCAGGTAATGGGAGAAGTACAGATTGAAATTTTAAAAGATATTATTGCAAAGCGTTTTGGTGTGGAGGTTTCTTTCGGCAACGGAAGTATTGTTTACAAGGAAACGATTTTGGAGACAGTGGAAGGCATCGGTCATTTCGAACCCTTGCGTCACTATGCGGAGGTACACCTTCTGTTAGAACCGGGCGAGCAGGGAAGCGGTCTTGTTTTCGAAACGGACTGCAGTGAAGATGAATTGGATAAAAACTGGCAGAGATTAATTCTAACCCATTTGGAAGAAAAGAAGCATGTAGGAGTGCTTACAGGTTCGGAAATTACGGATATAAAGATTACGCTGATTGCAGGGCGTGCACATATTAAGCATACCGAGGGCGGTGACTTTAGGCAGGCGACTTATCGTGCTGTAAGGCATGGTTTAAAGCGCGCTAAGAGCAGGTTGTTAGAGCCTTTGTATGATTTTGTGTTAGAGGTTCCTACGGAATGTTTGGGACGCGCCATGACGGATATTCAGCGTATGAAGGGGAATTTTGCTGACCCGGAAACTATGGGCGAAATGTCAATACTCAAAGGTACGGCGCCGGTTGTGAATATGAGTGGCTATCCCTTTGAGGTGGTAGCGTACACCCGTGGCAGAGGAAAGCTTACCTGTAATTTCAAGCGCTATGCACCATGTCATAATGAAGAGGAAGTAATTGCTGCATGTGGTTATGATTCGGAAAGAGACTTGGAGAATCCAACAGGCTCTGTTTTCTGTTCTCATGGTGCAGGTTTTGTAGTCGGTTGGGAGGAAGTGGAAAACTACGCGCATGTGGAAAGTGAGTGGAAGAATGCGCAGGATAAAGAGGCACGTGCTGAATCTGATGATTTGGTGGTGCAGACCAGGAGTACCTATGATGACCGCTATATCAGCCAGGAGGAAATAGAGGAAATCTTTGAACGTACCTACGGCAATCGGGCAAAGGATAAGAATCCTTGGAACAGACCCGCGGTAACAAAGCATGTGATTCCGGCAAAGGAAGTAGTATATCAGCCTAAAAAGAAGGAGAATGTAAAAGAATACTTATTGGTGGATGGGTATAATATTATCTTTGCCTGGGAGGATTTGAAGGCACTGGCAGAGGTTAATGTAGAGGCCGCAAGAGGAAAGCTTTTGGATATGCTCAGTAATTATCAGGGATATTTGAAGAATACTCTGATTGTAGTTTTTGATGCTTACAAAGTAAGGGGCAATCCCGGCAGTGTTAGCAAGTATCATAATATTTATGTGGTATATACTAAGGAGGCAGAAACCGCGGATCAATACATTGAAAAGACGGTCCATGAGATTGGACATAAATATCAGGTGACCGTGGCAACTTCCGATGCATTGGAGCAAATGATTATTTGGGGACAGGGCGCAACGCGTTTGTCTGCTCAGGGACTTCATAAGGAAATGGAAGAGTGTAACCGGACACGCCAGGAAGCTTTTTCACAGGAGAATCCAGGGTCAAGGTACTTCCCCTTTGAAGATTTGTTAAAGGATAAAAAAGACACTACCTAAGAGAGCCTTAGGTAGTGTTTTCTATTTTCTTTTCCACACATTTCCGGGCTGGGCGCGAAAGGTGGGATAGCGGAACAACAGAGTTTTTAAAGCTTTCCAGTTAAAAGGAATCAGCGGCCAGAGATAACTGTAACCGTTGAAGGTGGGCGTGGTGAATATAGAAAGTATGGAAAGCACTCCGCTACCGATAAAACCCCAAAAACCAAACAGGGCAGTGCCTACCAGCATAAATAAGCGGTATATGCGCAGACTATTTCCCAGTTCGATACTGGCTAGGGAAAGAGTGGCCAGTAGGGTGATGGCTGCATAAAAAAGAATCTCTGTAGAGGCCCATTGCAATTGCACGGCCACGTCCCCAATAATCAGACCACCGATAATGGACAGGGAGCCTGAAAACCGAGAAGCACTGTGAGCGCAGGAGTATTTAAACAAATCCAGTAAAAATTCTGCGGCAAAAATAAAGATAGTTAGTTCCAGACGACTCTGGCCTTCGTCGGATAGGAGATGTATCTTTACAGCAAAGTCCGGATAATAGGCGGCGATCAAATAAAATAAGGGCATTACAAACAGACTGAAAGGGATGCAAAGGAAACGCACAAAGCGAAAATAGCATCCTGTTAAGGGACTGCTGTAGTAATCCGCAGGACTTTGGGTAAATTGAAAAAGGTTGCATGGAAGTATGAGTACGGAAGGAGAGTTGTCCACAATAATCAGGATATGACCTTCCATCAGATAACTGCAGGCCACGTCCGGCCGCTCCGTGTTGTGAAGGCTGGGCATGGGATGTAGCCAGCTTTTGCGTATCAATAATTCTTCCAGACTTTTAAAACCTACGGTTAACGAGGAAATGGAAAGCGTGTTTAAGCGTTCTTTTATTTGTTGCAACAACGACTCGTCCGCAAGATTGCCCATATAGGCAAGGGCAATATCGGTCTGGCTGTCCGAGCCAACGGAAAGAAGTTCAAAGGTAAGCTTGGGTGAGCGGATACGCCTACGAATCAGGTTGGTGTTAAATAGCATGGTTTCCACAAAACCATCCCGGGAGCCTTTGGTTACATGCTCGGTATCGGGTTCTTCCACACTTCTGGTCTGATAGCTTCGCACATCCATAATGATGGCGCGGTCAAAACCATCAATGATTAATACAGAGGGGCCACTTAACAGTTGACGGAGGATTTTATTTAAATCACTACTGAGTTCTACCTGGGCATAGCCGATTTTGGAGCTAACATAAGTACTGATATTATCAATGGTGGTGTCTTGATTGTAATAGGGGTCTTGCAGGTCGGAAAAAATTTGCTGCAATACGTCTGTTTGACACATACCGTTGATGGTTAAAAAATATGCTTTGGTATCGAGCAAATATAATTCGCGGGTCACAAGGTCGAAACTTTTTCCGATGGGGAGGATATTTTTAAATAGAGTAATATTTTCTTCTAAATGAGTGGATAATTGCATAGGAGGTCCGTCCTTTTCTTAAAATGGTTGTGATTAGTTTGTGTTGGCGGGTGTGGTTTTATGTATGAGAGTTGTTGAGAAAATGACCGAGAAGTAATTTATTAAAAACTATTGATTATTTTTCCTAGATAAATTAGGCTTTACTATGAAAGTGGTTGGTGACAATATAGAATGTGTTAAAATGCAAATAGTAAAATAGGCAAGGCGTTTTATATCAGAAAGAGATGAATGTGAGAAGACGCTTGAAGTAGATGAAATGAGGTGATTAACCATGGATAATCTTACAGAAAAAATAGATGCATTATACGCAGAAAATTTAGGTGTACAGGCGGAAGCGTTGATGCTGAATGCTTTAAGGGAGGCGGAAGGTAGCCTGAAATGTGACAGGAAGGGGCAGTGGAAGGATACGCCGAAGAATAAGCAAATTCTTGCGCAGATGTTGCAAATGTTAAATGAGTTAATCGGATATTATAGGGAAACCAGTCAGGCTGCTCTTTCCTATGAGTATGCGGATAAGGCCCTTCAGGTGCTTAAGTGGTTTGAGCTGGAGGGTAGTATTCCTTATGCAACCACTCTTTTAAATATCGCCAATGCTTACAGAGCCGGTGGACGGTTGGAGGACTCTTTAACTACCTATGAGCAGGTGGCGGCGATTTACAGGGAGAAGCTGGCGCCTACGGATATGTCATGGGCAAGCTATTATAACAACATAAGTTTGCTTTATCAGGAAATGAAGCGTTTTGATTTGGCAAAAGAAAGTTTATTGAAGGCGCTTGAACTTGTGCTAAGTAAGCCCAATACCATCTTTGAGCAGGCGGTGACCTATACCAATCTAGCTAACACTTGTCTGGCATTGGGGCAGGAGGAAGAGGCCGGTAAATATTTTACGGGGGCAATTCTTCTTTTTGAAAAGCATAATATTAAAGATAGCCATTACTGTGCTGCTGTGGCTTCCATGGGGACCTTTTATTACCAAAAGAAACAGTACGAGAAGGCATTGGATTGCTATGAAAAAGCAATGGCCGGCATAGAAGTTTCTTTGGGAAAGAATGAGCATTACAGACGAATGGAGGAGAATGCCCGTTTGTGCCGGGAGGCGATGAGTGACGCGGAGGCTAAGCCGGAAGGTGTAGCAGGTCAGGAAACGGTGGCGCAGGGGGCAGTAGCGGACGAGGCAAATAGAATCCTTCTGCCGAAAAGAGGATTGGAATTATGTCGGGAATATTATGAAACTTATGGTAAACCCATGCTTCAAAATGAGTTCCCGGAGTATGTAAATAAAATTGCGGTAGGACTTGTAGGGGAAGGCTCGGATTGTTTCGGATTTGATGATGCTTTTTCCATGGATCATGATTGGGGACCACGGTTTTGTATGTGGGTAAATTCGAAAACCTATGCAGAGATTGGTAAAGAACTGGAGGAAGCTTATCAGAAATTACCGGGGGAAATGCAAGGCTATGTATATAAGGAGTCTCGACAGGCTAATAATCGACAGGGCGTATTTGTCATAGAAGAGTTTTACGGAAAGCTTCTGGGTGTGGAGAATTTCTGCACGGAGAATATTTGCTGGGAGAATTTGGCACCGGAGCGTTTGGCAGCGGCCACCAATGGAGAGGTGTTTGCAGACAAAGAGGGTGAGTTCAGCAGAATCAGAGAGTTTTTATGTGCGGAATATCCACAGTGGTTAAAATACACTCGAATTGCAGAAAGCGTGGCTCGCTTTTCTCAGGCTGGTCAGTATAATTTCTATAGAATGTGGAGGCGGGGAGAGAATATTTCAGCCCAGATGATGCTTTGGGATACGGTGAAGGAAGCGTTATTTTTGCTTTATTATATGGAAGATAAATACCCTCCTCACGAAAAGTGGTTGATGAGAGGCTTGAGAGATATTCCGGAGTATGAGGGCGTTTTGAGTCAATTAGAGATTTTAGCGGAAGGAACAATAGAAGCAGCGCCTCAAAAAATCGAGGAAATTGCGAAGGAACTGGCATTGTTGCTCTATCGCAGGGATATTCTTAGTGATGTGGAGGCTTATTTAGAGGAGCATGTGGGAGAGTTGTTAGTTAAGGCACAGGCTTCAAAAATGTCTGTAGAGGAGCTTTCCGAACAGATTGCAAGGATGGAGTTTGAAGCCTTTGATAAGGTGAAGAATTTCGGTGGCAGGGCGGATTGTCAGGATGACTGGTTTACTTTTTCTATTATGCGAAAAAGTCAGTACTATACTTGGGATAAGACCATGCTTTTGCAGTACTATTATGATTTTAGCCGAGAATGGTTAAAAGGGCACAATTTGATTGAGGAAAAGTACGGCAGAATGATGGAAAGTACTGCACCTGAAGAGTATGCAAAAATAAGTGCAGGTTTTCCTGCAATAAATGATAAAAAGCGACAGATTATTGAAAATATTGTGAGTATGCAGGTGGGCTGGATGGAGGAATTTGCCTTAAAATATCCACATTTGGCAGGAAATGCCAGAAGCATTCATACCTATGAGGATCATCTTTACAATACTTCTTATGAGACCTATCTGCGAGGAGAAATCAGTACCTATTCGGACAAAATGCTGGAGCTTTATGGCAGGTATATTGTGAATTACGCGAAAAATGGCGGAAATCCTGCAAGAGATATTATGGAGCAGTCAGTTTTTATGTATGGGTATGAAAGTTTGGATGAAGCAGAACACCTTCAAGAAAATGCGTAAGTAAATTGGGTCAAAAAGGGGCTGGTGCATTAGCACCAGCCTCCGTCTATTGTGAGGACTTGTCCGGTTAAGTAAGAAGGGGCTTCTGCCAGCTGGAGAGCCAGACGAGCCACTTCCTCGGGACGTCCCATGCGGTCAGCAGGAATCTCGGCAGTTACAGCCTCTAAATCTTCGGCAGAGAAGCATTTGTTCATGTCTGTGTCAATTAAACCGCAAGCAATGGCATTGACCTGAATGTTGCTGGGGGCCAGTTCCTTAGCCAAAGCCTTTGTAAAGGTATTAACACCACCCTTGGAGGCGGAGTAAGCGACCTCGGTGGAGGCGCCCACATTACCCCATACAGAGCTGATATTGATAATGCGGCCGCTGTGGTTTTGAAGCATGAGCGGAATAGCAAGTTTGGCAGTATAAAAGCAGGAATCCAGGTTAGTGTGCATTACCCTGTGCCACTCCTCAGGCGTCATATCATTTAAAAGTCCCACATAAGAAATACCGGCATTGTTAATCAACACATCCAAAAGGGTGATATCTGCAAAAATTGCTTGTACCTCTTCAAAGCATCCCATGTCCGCACGATAGGTGCGGCAGGTAATATTGTGCTTGGCAGAAAGGGTGCTCGCCAGCTCATTCAAAGCATCTATATTATGAATACAGGTCAGTATTAAATCGTAACCCTGCGCCGCAAAGGCTTCGGCAATGGATTTGCCGATACCGCGTGAGGCACCGGAAATAAAAGCGGTCTTGTTCATAAGAAACCTCCATATTAATTACCCAAATTTGCTTATTTGTACCATTTAAGTTACTAAAGTCAAGCCGGAACATAATATCCTGTCGCAGGACGCTCTCGCTCCGTGAAAGAACGCAGCGGACACTAGGCTCGAGAGAACCTCGCCAAGTGCCGGCGTTTTTCAAGGCCTTGCTTGCAGGAAATTATGTCCCGGCTTGTCTATATAGCTACAAAACCAAAGGTGCAAATAAGCAAATTGAGAGTCTTTATTCCATTATAAGCATATAAGGAAGTAAATTCCAGTATTTCTTGATGAACTATAAAAAAATTGATACAATAAGGTATAGATTTAAAAGAATTTTGGGAAGGTATAAGGAGAAGGTATCAGGAGGTATGGATATGTATGATTTGATTATTGTCGGTTCCGGTCCGGCAGGCTTGTCGGCAGCTATTTACGGAAAGAGGGCCGGGCTTAAGGTTTTGGTTCTGGAGAAAAATTATATGAGCGGCGGACAGGTGCTGAATACTTATGAAGTGGACAATTATTTGGGATTGCCGGGGATAAATGGTTTTGATATGGGCATGCAGTTTAGAGAGCATGCGGACAAACTTGGCGTGGAGCATGCCGAAGGAGAAGTAATTGGTATAGAGGATGGCAAAATTAAAAAAGTGATAACTACGGACAGGGAATATGAGGCCTATGCGGTCATTCTTGCTATGGGAGCAAATCATGCCCATTTGAATGTGTCCGGAGAAGTAGAATTTACCGGAAGAGGGGTGTCCTATTGTGCAACCTGTGACGGCGCCTTTTATCGAGGGAAGACAGTAGCGGTAGTAGGCGGTGGTGATGTGGCGTTGGAAGATGCAGTGTATCTGGCACGTTTCTGTGAAAAGGTGTACCTGATTCATCGTAGAGATGAATTCCGCGGGGCAAAAATATTACAGAAGCAGGTAGAGGCACTGGATAATATCGAAGTATTGTATTCTCACACAGTGGAAGAAATCTGCGGGGAGGATAATGTAAATAAATTGCTTTTGAAGGATGTGAAGGCAGGCGAGCAAAAAGAGTTGCCGGTGGATGGTATCTTTATTGCAGTGGGAATCGTGCCTGCTACAAAGTGGCTGCCTGATTGGATAGAAAAGGATGAAAAAGGCTATGTGGTTGCCACAGAGGAAGGCGAGACCTCCAAGACCGGTATTTATGCAGCAGGAGATATTCGTACCAAGGCGCTGCGCCAGATTATTACAGCGGTGGCAGATGGTGCCAATGCGGCAGTGAAGTCAGGATATTATATAAATCAGATTAAAATTGTTAAATAAATATGAATGAAAAATTGATGAATGAGGGACCGAAAACCATGTGTTTTCGGTCCTTTCTCTTGCAGTAAGGTTGACATATGGCAGAAAAAGTGTTACATTTATTAACAGATGTAACATTTTTGTAACATTTGGAGGCGTTATGTTAAGAAAGTTAGTAAAAGGAACTGCATTAGGATTAGGTATGGCACTTCTTTTCTTAGGGGTATCTCAGGAGGTGCTGGCGGCGGGAGTATCTTCAGTACTTCCCAGTGGCGGTATCGGCGCTGCTTTTTCTGATGGAGTTACTTTAGATAATATGCAGGAGAATACAGAAGACAGTAATGTGGAAATAGCCACTATGGTTGAACCGGCAGAAGCAGAGACAGAAGAAGCACAGATTCTTGCAGTGGTAGAAATTGCGGATGAAGAACTTAAAAACGTAGTGGTTGCACAGGTAAAGGATTTTGTAAAGGTGCGCAGCGAAGCAAGTGAACGCAGCGCGGTAATCGGTAAGTTCTATGAAAATGCAGTGGGTTTGATTCTGGCGGAAGAAGAGGGCTGGTATCAGATTCAGTCCGGTAATGTAATCGGTTATGTGAAGAAAGAGTACTGTGTTACAGGCACGGAAGCGCAGGAGTCGGCAGCGCAGTTGGGAACCCGTATGGCGCAGGTGCTTTGCGACAGATTGATGGTTCGTTACGGAGCTTATGAAAATGCACAGGTTATGGGTATGGTTGCCTTGAACGATACATTGATTGTAACCGGTGAAACGGAAGGCTGGGTGCGCGTGGATGTGGAAGAAGGCTTTGGCTGGATATCCAAGGAATATGTGAGAGTATACACTGACTATATTCGTGCGGAAACTACGGAAGAGGAACAGAAGCGTCTGGAAAAAGAGGCGGAGGATAGAGAAAAGGCAAGAATTGCCGCAGCTAAGATGGCAATTTTTACGGTAGAGAAAACTGATGAAACAGAAATGGGTATTGCTGTTGCAAAGTATGCCATTCAGTTTATCGGAAATCCTTATGTGTGGGGCGGTGAAAGCCTGACTAACGGTGTGGATTGTTCCGGCTTTGTTATGAAGGTATATGAGCATTTTGGTGTGGAACTTCCTCATTCCTCAGCGGCAGACAGACATCAGGGATATGCCGTGATAGGACTTGAGAATGCACTGCCCGGTGATTTGATTTGTTATTCCGGCCATGTGGCACTTTATATTGGAGACGGGCAGATTGTCCACGCAGCCAGTGAAAAGAGCGGCATTAAGGTATCAAATGCAGATTATAGACAGATTTTGGCAATCAGAAGAATATTCTAATAAGTGGATTTTAGGGAGAACGTAAAAAACGTTCTCCTTTTCTAAATTGTCTAACTTATTTTTTTTATAAAAAGAGGGTTGACAAAAATGTTCTTGTGCATTTTTAACAAAAGAATGTGGGTTTACGCAAAAACGTATTTTTTTGTTTTGTTTATAAATGCAAAGTTATCCACATATAAAATAACGAAAAATCAACAAAAAGTGATTTATACACGGAGTTATACACATTATCCACAGGTTTTTTATGTAAATCTGGTAGAATTATTATGGTAACTTGCTGAACACTCGTTTTGTTGAGTTCTCATAAAATTTTACTTTCTCGACAGAAATTTCCAAAATACGGTTGACTTTTTTTTAGTCAAAAAGATGTAAAAAAATGGTTAAATTGTTGCAAAAAACTAAACATAATGTTATAATAATCATACAATAAAACA
>JAZSPK010000002.1:0-99626 GCA_045537405.1 Acetatifactor sp. | reverse complement strand
TTTGGATTACCGGTAACACGATCCGAAAAACGTGCACCTAAAGCAATTAACAAATCACAATCACTTACACCTAAATTTGAAGCCTTTGTACCGTGCATACCTATCATACCGGTGTATCTGTCATTTTTACCATTAAATGCACCTTTACCCATTAAAGTATCACAAACAGGGGCATCTACCAACTCTGCGAATTCAGCCACTTCTGCTGCAGCACCTGATATAACAGCACCACCGCCCAAATAAATATATGGTTTCTTGGAAGACTTTATCAGTTCTACAACTAATGCGATATCTTCTTCTGTATATTTGGATGTTCTTACCAATGCCTTCGGTTCATCTGGTGTATATTCACAAACAGCAGCTGTAACATCCTTGGTAATATCAACTAACACCGGGCCTGGTCTTCCACTCTTTGCAATATGGAATGCTTTACGAATGGTTGAAGCCAAATCGGCTACATTTTTGACAATATAGCCATGTTTAGTAATAGGCATAGTTACACCGGCAATATCCACTTCCTGGAAGGTATCCTTACCCAGCAAAGGCAAATTAACATTTGCAGTTATTGCCACCATAGGAACGGAGTCCATATAAGCAGTAGCAATACCGGTAACCAAATTGGTGGCACCTGGGCCACTGGTTGCCATACATACACCTACTTTACCAGTCGCACGAGCATAACCATCCGCTGCGTGAGCAGCACCCTGCTCATGTGATGTCAAAATATGATTAATTTCATTACTATGTTTATAAAGAGCATCATAGATATTTAAGATTGTACCGCCCGGATAACCAAATACCGTATCAACGCCCTGCTCTTTTAAACATTCTACTACGATTTCAGCACCTGTTAATTGCATGTTGTCCTCTTTCTGCCATATAGGCTGTATAATTTCTTTTATTTCAACTCTAAAACAGCACCTCTGTTACCACTGGTAACCAATTCGCGATAACGTGCCAGGTAACCTGTTACTTCCTTTAAATTAGGCTTCCAATTAGATTTTCTTTCAGCCAAAATTTCATCAGAAACCAATACATCCAGTTTGTTTTCAGGAATATTAATACGAATAATATCGCCTTCTTCTACTAATGCAATAGGACCACCCACTGCTGCTTCCGGAGAAACATGTCCGATGGATGCACCACGGGAAGCACCTGAGAAACGTCCGTCTGTAATCAAGGCAACGCTTGAACCAAGACCCATACCTGCAATTGCAGAAGTAGGATTTAACATTTCTCTCATTCCGGGACCACCCTTTGGTCCTTCATTACGGATTACCACTACATCTCCTGCAACAATTTTGCCACCTTTAATAGCTGCAATTGCCTCTTCTTCACATTCGAATACTCTTGCAGGACCTTCATGTACCATCATTTCAGGAACCACCGCCGAACGCTTTACAACGCCGCCGTCGGGAGCCAAATTACCCTTTAATACAGCAATTCCGCCGGTTTCGGAATAAGGATTTTCCACAGGCCTGATAACTTCAGGGTTTCTATTCACACAATTCTTAATATTTTCACCGATTGTAGTGCCATTAACGGTCATACAATCAAGGTTCAACAAGTTTTTCTTTGTCAATTCATTCATCACTGCATAAACGCCACCTGCTTCATTTAAATCCTCCATGTAGGTAGGACCTGCCGGTGCTAAATGACAAAGGTTCGGAGTCTTTGCAGATAATTCATTTGCAATATCCAAGTTCAAGTCCACGCCTGCTTCTTTAGCAATAGCAGGAAGATGAAGCATGGAGTTGGTAGAACAGCCAAGTGCCATATCCACTACCAAAGCATTCATAAATGCCTTTTCGGTCATAATATCACGAGGTTTAATATCCTTTTCCACAAGTTCCATAATTTTCATACCGGCATGCTTTGCCAGACGAATTCTCTCGGAATAAACGGCAGGAATGGTACCATTACCTTTTAAGCCCATACCGATTGCTTCTGTTAAACAGTTCATGGAGTTTGCAGTGTACATACCTGAGCAGGAACCACAGGAAGGACAAGCCTTCTCTTCAAATTCACATAATTTTTCCATGGTCATGGTGCCTGCTGCTACGCTACCTACGGCTTCAAACATACTGGAAAGACTGGTTTTATGTCCATCAATACGTCCTGCCAGCATAGGACCACCGGAAACAAATACTGTAGGAATATTTAATCTTGCAGCCGCCATAAGTAAACCGGGTACATTCTTATCACAGTTAGGCACACATACAAGTCCGTCAAAACCATGTGCCATAGTCATACATTCAGTAGAATCAGCAATTAAATCTCTGGTTACCAAAGAATACTTCATACCTGTATGTCCCATCGCAATACCGTCACAAACCGCAATAGCGGGGAATACAACAGGCATACCTCCAGCCATGGCAACACCCATCTTAACTGCATCTACAATTTTGTCCAGATTCATATGTCCGGGAACGATTTCATTATAAGAACTTACAATACCGATCATTGGGCGTTTTCTTTCTTCTTCCGTATAGCCCAATGCATTAAATAAACTTCTGTGAGGAGCCTGCGCGGTTCCAAATTTTACTGCATCACTTCTCATATACCTAAACCTCTCTTCTTTTCTTCACTATGTAAATCAACATTTATCAACATAATACCATAATTAGACACGTTCTGCAATCAAATCGCCCATCTTTGCACAACCTACTTTTTCACAGCCCTCAGAATAAATATCACCTGTTCTGAAACCATCTTCCAATACTTTTTTTACTGCTGCTTCAATAGCGTCTGCTTCTTTATCCAAATCAAAGCTGTAACGAAGCATCATTGCTGCACTGAGAATGGTTGCAATGGGGTTTGCGATATCTTTGCCTGCAATATCAGGAGCTGAACCATGGCTGGGTTCATATAAACCAAATTTGGTATCATTTAAGCTGGCACTGGAAAGCATACCAATAGAACCGGTTACCATACTTGCCTCATCGGACAAAATATCACCAAACATATTCTCGGTTAAGATTACGTCAAACTGTGCCGGATCTTTTACAAGCTGCATCGCACAGTTATCAACCAGCATATGCTCCAAAGTTACTTCCGGATAATCCTTTGCCACTTCATTAACAACTGCTCTCCAAAGTCTGGAAGAATCCAAAACATTTGCCTTATCCACACTGGTTACCTTTTTACGACGCTTCATGGCAATATCAAAACCACGAATGGCAATTCTGCGAATTTCATTTTCATCATAAGTAAGAGTATCAATTGCCTTTCTTACTCCGTTTTCCTCTACGGTTTTGCGTTCTCCAAAGTATAAACCACCGGTAAGCTCTCTCATAATCATCATATCAAAACCTGCTTCACTGATTTCTTTCTTTAAAGGACATGCATCAGCAAGCTCCGGATAGAGATATGCCGGACGTAAATTTGCGAATAAATTCAACGCCTTACGAATCTTTAAAAGACCTGCTTCCGGACGCAAATTGGGAGGCAATTGATACCAGGGAGAAGTATTGGTATCTCCACCGATAGACCCCATAAGCACTGCATCTGCTGCTTTTGCAGTTGCAATAGCATCATCCGTTAAAGGTACACCATGCACATCAATAGATGCTCCACCCATTAAAATATCTGTATAATTCATGGTATGACCATACTTTTCTGCTACCTTATTAAGTACTTTTTTAGCTTCATTTACAATTTCGGGCCCAATTCCATCACCGGGAATACAGGTAATCTTTAATTCCATATTTTTATCCTCACATTTTCTGCAGAACATTCTGCTAATTTCTATTTATCTGTAGTGTAACATAAGGCAAGGTATTCTTCAAATACATATTATTTATGGTTGTTATAACTTTGGGTTATAAAAAAGCGATACCTTCCGGAAAAATTTCCTCGGTATCGCTTTATTCACCCTTATACTTAATTATTTATTACATTTCCGGCTTTTCGGAACGTACAATTGCAGATTTCTGCATAGGGATACGGCAGTTCTTGTTGTTACCAAACTCAACAATAACAGTATCGTCTGAAATATCAATAACTACACCATAGAAACCGGAAGTGGTCAATACACAATCACCGATTTCCAAAGATGCAAGCATGGCAGTCACTCTCTTCTGTTCCTTCTTCTGAGGTCTCATGAAAAGAAAATATAACACCGCAAAAAAAGCTGCATAAACTAAAATCATTGCAATCAAACTTCCACCTGCTGCTGAAGGGTCTGCTGTCAAAATAATATTCATTCTATTTCCTCCTAAATAAGTTCATTAAACACTGATACATATCATACACAAAAAATCTCTTAAGGACAAGTCATTTCTACGTAAAAAACATAAAATCTTTGTAAATATACTCTATTCTAAAGGAGTTGCCATATTTTCAAGCTTTTGTTTCTTATATGCTGCAAAACAACCTTTGTCTAAGGCATATCTGATTTCTTCCATCATGGTGTTATAGAAATACAAATTATGAAGTACGCAAAGACGCATACCCAGCATTTCTTTAGCCTTTAGCAAATGACGGATGTAAGCTCTTGAGTATCTCTGACATGCCGGACATTTACAACCTTCTTCAATAGGTCTGCTATCCAACTCATATTTCGCATTAAACAAATTAATCTTGCCATGATTGGTATACAAATGACCGTGACGTCCATTTCTGGTAGGATATACACAATCAAAGAAATCAACACCGCGTTCCACTGCTTCCAAAATATTGGCCGGAGTACCTACGCCCATCAAATAAGTCGGTTTCTCCTTAGGTAAATACGGTACCACTTCATCCAGAATATAATACATTTCTTCGTGACTTTCACCTACTGCCAAGCCACCTACTGCGTAACCGTCCAAATCCATTTCGCGAATAATTTTGGCATGCTCAATACGAATATCCGGGAAAATAGCACCCTGATTAATACCAAACAATAATTGATTTTTATTAATGGTATCCTCTAAACCATTCAAGCGCTTCATCTCTGTTTTACAACGTTCCAGCCAACGCGTAGTTCTCTCCACGGAAGCCTGCACATATTTACGCTCTGCCTTACTGGGAGGACATTCATCAAAAGCCATGGCAATAGTAGATGCCAGATTAGATTGAATCTGCATACTCTCTTCCGGTCCCATGAAAATCTTACGACCGTCAATGTGAGAATTAAAATACACGCCTTCTTCTTTGATTTTACGAAGTCCTGCAAGGGAAAAAACCTGAAATCCGCCGGAATCGGTCAATATCGGCTTATCCCAAGACATGAACTTATGCAAACCGCCTAATTGCTTGATTACTTTATCTCCCGGTCTCACATGCAGATGATAGGTATTTGACAACTCCACCTGAGTTTTAATGTTTTCCAGATCTGCCGTAGAAACCGCGCCTTTAATAGCCGCCACAGTACCAACGTTCATAAAAACCGGTGTTTGAATGGTACCGTGTACAGTATGAAATTCTGCTCTCTTGGCATTCCCTTCCTGTTTTAAGATTTTATACATACTTTTCTCCATTCTAAAAGTATTTCATAAAAGAACCTTCCGAATACCTGTTGCATTGGAAGGTTCTAATAATATTATATATGATTTTGAAAAAATCACAAGTGCATTTTGTTTTAACAAATGAACTATTTTACAAGAATGGTGCATTTGACTACCTTTAAGTCTTCTCTCAAATCCTCATTTGACGCCATACCAAAATACGGACTTCCATCCGCCCTGAAATGTACTCTTCTGATACCATCACAGCGTAAATGTTCTTTAATATCGGTTTCCCCATGGTACGCAATCATTAAATCTCCGTTTTCGTCCATAAAAAATGAATTGTGACCGGGACCATATTCTCCATCTACAGAGTAAAATGTCAGCACCGGTGTAATATTTTTAGTCCAAGAGCTTAAATCCAGCAAATCAGCACTTGTATCCGCTGTTAAAAGACCAAGTGCATAGGTATAACCATTTGCAGCACCACCGGAATAAGTTAAATATACTTTTCCGTCCTTGATAAAAGCATAAGGGCCTTCGTTATTGATAGTTCCCTCTACATTCTCCCAACCATACAAAGGTCTGGTCAACAGCACAGGTTCGCTGGTTAGTTTCCATGGTTCTGCTTCATCCACAGTAGCAATATAAAGCATGGAACCGGTATCCAAAGGTGTACCGATACCCTTTCGATAAGACCAAACCATATAAGACGCTTTATCAGCCTTAATATATGTCATATCCAAAGTAATGGCACCGGGTGCTAAAGGTGTTCCATCCACTCTTTGTACCGGAATCGGATTTTCCCAACTGCATTCCTCAATAATACTACCGCCCTTTTTTAACTTCATCACATGGCACTGAGGTCCCCACATTTCACCGCTTACCGCAAATAAAATATATAACTCCCCACCAATCATATGAAACTCCGGCGCCCAGAAGGTTTGTTCAAATCCACGCGCTTTATCAAAGGGTAAAATCAAATGTTCTACCACGCCTTCTTCAAATAAACCATGAATATCCTCTGCTTCTCTTACATACAAACCAATATCATTTAGATTATCATTGGTGGCAATAAAGTACCATTTGCCTTCCCAATTAAGAAGCACAGGATCTCCATACCCCTTTGCCAAAGGAAATTTATACTGATTACACAGTACTTTTCCTTCCACAGTATAAGTACCAGACTTAGTAAAATCAATATCAGTACAATTCCAAAGAACCTTTTTTTCATGTTTGGAACCATCATTGTATGAAAGCATTGCTTTTACATTATGCAACTGGTCTTCATCACTCACTTCTACATATGTGGGAAGTTCCACGCCAGTATTTACAACAGGTGTCCAATATAAAATCGCTTTCTTTAACACATCGTATGATAATTTTAATGATAAAGCTGGGTTCCACTTTTGCACTTCTTCCCAAGTCAAGAAACCTTCTTCATTGAAATCAACAAAATCTTTTGTGCTCCACCAAAACACCTTTCCCAAACAATTTTCGTCAGGCTCACCATTTTCCCAAATCACCTCTGCACAAACACCATAAGTATTATCCTCCATGGCAAAAAGCATGGGATTTTTCACTCCGCGGGGTGCAATGGTATTTTCTGAAGTAATGGCACCATTCATAAACAGAATACCATAGTTTTTATGGAAGACTTTTTCTTCTCCTGCTTCTGTTTTGTAAGAAAAATGTACACTATTCGCCAGTCCCGCCGGATAACAATCCACATCCACTTCTCTGGTATATACTGAAAGAATTACTTTCTCCATGTATTTATCCCCCCTCCTCTAAATTACACATAAAAAACCACTAATACTTGGCTACCTTCCTTTACAAATGCAATATATTCATGAAGATTGGCATGTACATTCAACCACTGCTTTCCGGTATATACTTTCTTATCAATAACAGATACCCAGCTTCCTTCCGGTAAATATACCTTTCTTTCTACCTGCCCCTTTTCCATAATAGGTGCAAAGAGGATATCTTCACCATACATATACTGATCTTCCAAGGTATAACACACTTCATCTTCATAGAAATCATAGAACATGGGACGCATGATGGGCGAACCGGTTTTGCTGGCAATATCCATGTATTTAATGGTATATGGTTTTAATCTTTCACGGGTTTCAATCAAACGCTTTAAAGTTTCATAGTTTTCCTCACCAAAACACCAGATTTCGTTAGGACCACCACTCTTGCACATAAGCTCAGGGTGTGGATTGGGCTGGTCTTTGGTACGCTTTCTATCACCATGTAAGCGCATAATAGGGGAAAACAAACCAAACTGGAACCAACGCACCATAAGCTCACGGAATTCTTCGTTTTCCGTATCTCCGTTCAAGAAACCGCCAATATCACTATTCCACCAGGGAATACCACACATCGCCATGGAAAGACCACTGGTTACACTTTGTCTTAATGCTCTCCAGTCTGAAACAATATCTCCGTTCCATACTGCAGCACCATATTTCTGGCTACCCGGATAAGCGGCACGGGTTAAAGAAATAATCTCTGTTTCTCCGGCTTCTTTAAGACCATCATAGAGCATCTTAACATAGTAATAAGGGTATAACATAGCAGTCTGAGAACCGTTTCCCAAATAAAAATGTAAATGTCCAAACTGTTGAGGATGCACCTCCGGCTCTGCCTCGTCCAACCAAAAGCTATGAATACCGTAATCATAATAATTCTTTTTAATTTTGTCCCACACAAAGCTTCTGGTTTCCGGATTCATGATATCAATAAAGGTCACCTGTCCAAAGAAATTAAAGGTACCATACTGACCGTTTTCCGTGCGAACCAACATATTCTTTTCGTTCATTTCTTCCCAATTTTCACTGTTGGGGTTAATAGTGGGCCAAACAGAAACGATGGGCTTAATACCAAGCTCCTTTAATTCATCACACATAGCTTTGGGATCCGGCCAATATTTCGGGTCAAATTTCCACTCACCCTGCTCTGTCCAGTGGAAGAAATCAATTACAATAGCATCAATGGGAATACCGCGTTTCTTATATTCTCTTGCCACTTCTAAAAGCTGTTCCTGATCCTCGTAACGTAATTTACACTGCCAGAAACCTGCCGCCCAATCGGGAAATTTAGATGCATAGCCTGTTAAATCTGCATAAATTTTCATTACCTCTGCCGGTGTATTTCCGGAGAATACTAAAAAGTCTGCCTGATAGCAACTTTCGCTATGCCATAAAATATGGTTTCTCGTAGTTTCACAGCGTCCAGGGGAAGGATTATTCCAGAAGAAACCATAACCTAGTGAGGAATACAAAAAAGGTAATGCAGATTTAGTATTATAATGCACCAAATTGCAGGTACTGCCCTTTCTGTCAAAAGCATCTTCTGTCTCCTGACCCAAACCATAGAAGTGTTCTCCCTCATTGGCTTCAAAAATAACCTTTGTAGAATAATGGTCACCTTCTGTATGTATATAATTATTTACATAATCGCCTTCGTATTTTCTTTTTAAAATCAACTTATCTTTGCGATAGAAGCACACAATGCCTCCATGCCAGGGAAAACCTGCATCGATGGTTGCTTTAATATCACCATTTGTAATAGTAGCGAATCGTTCATCCCCCTCCACTACACAGGCATCTTCTGTCACAGGATCCAGCAATGTCCACTTTTCTTCTGACACTTTATTATTTCTGGTAGCTCTGGTACGTAGACAATTTTCTCCATAAGCTTCGATGATGATTAATTCATCTCTTCTTTGAAAAACCAATCGTTTTTCTTCTAACACTATTTTACCCATAACAAAGTAACCTCCAAAATATTTAAAATCTATCATAAATATATCATTACTGTATTTATTATGCTACTTTTATTTTGATAAATTATAACACAATATTGATATTTTATATTTATAATGTTATACTTTTCTAAAGGAAGGTGATTCTATGAAAACCAGTGATAATCAATTACTTTTTGAAAAAGTTTCACACAAGACAAACAATGCTCCCTATTGCTTGCATTATTGGGAGGCAAGTTCTGATTTGGATTTATCCTTATATTTACATTGGCATCATGAAATGGAGTTTCTCTTTTTAAAACAGGGAACTCTCTCTTTTCATGTAGAAGATCAGACTTTCGAACTTCACGCCGGTGAAGGAGTTTTCATTCCGCCGGAATTGATTCACTATGCCTATAATACAAGTAATGTTAAACCGATTTTTTACGCCTTCGTTTTATCGCCGGACTTTATAGTATCTCCACTGGATACCAATCGATATAATTCTTATGTTTTGCCCATTTTACATAATAACCTGACATATGTGACCATATTCTCGCCGGATACCTCCTGGCATAATGAAATATTAATGCATTTAGATAGTATCGTTAACTGTAAAAAAGATGAGGATTTAATTATTCAAGCACATACATTATTTTTGTGGGATATATTGTACAAAAATATCATATATAATAATTCTCTGGCCTTAAATATTTATAAATCGGAACAGCTTTCTGATGCGATACAGTATATACATAATAATTACAAAACCAACATATCTTTGGATTCTCTGGCGGAATTAGCACACTTAAGCAAGGGACAGTTCTGCCGCTCGTTTAAAGAATTAACCGGCATGAGTCCGTTTCATTATTTGATCCGATATCGTATTTTGCAAAGTTGTAATGAATTATCCCAAACAAACCGTAAAATAACCGATATCGCTTTAACGAATGGTTTTAACAATGTAAGTTACTACAATCGTGCATTTTTAAAAGTAATGGGTATGACACCAAAGGAATTCAGAAAAACTTGCACTTCAAAACCAAGTTCGATATAATCAATATTGTTTTATATGTATTTTTATAAGAAAAGAGGCATATTATGGCTGGTTCAACATTAGGTACCATATTTAAGATTTCCACTTGGGGCGAGTCCCATGGCAAAGCCTTAGGCGTTGTTATTGACGGTTGTCCTGCTGGTTTGGAATTATGTGAAACTGATATTCAATACTATTTAAACAGACGCAAGCCCGGACAAAGTAATATTACCACTCCTCGCCAAGAAGCTGATGAGGTTGAAATTTTATCCGGTGTTTTCGAAGGCAAAACTACAGGTACACCCATTTCTCTAATGGTAAGAAATACCTCGCAGATTTCCAAAGATTATTCGGAAATAGCTAACTACTATCGTCCGGGGCATGCCGACTATACCTTTGATTCCAAATACGGTTTTCGTGATTACAGAGGTGGTGGACGTTCCTCGGGTCGTGAAACCATTGGTCGTGTGGCGGCCGGTGCCGTTGCACTGAAAATTCTCAAACAATTAGGTGTAGAAATCACTGCATATACCCGCTCTATCGGACCTGTTGAAATCGACTATAATAAATTCGAGTTTTCAGCTATTTTAGAAACCAAAACTGCTATGCCGGATCGTGATGCGGACGAAAGAGCACTTGCCTTTTTGGAAGAAACCATGAAAGCCTGCGACTCTGCCGGTGGTGTTATGGAATGTATGATAAAAAATGTTCCTGCCGGTATTGGAGATACCGTATTTGAAAAATTAGATGCTAATCTTGCTAAAGCACTTATGTCTATTGGTGCGGTGAAGGCTGTAGAAATCGGCGACGGAATAAAGGTTGCCACTGCTACCGGTAGCACAAATAATGATGTCTTTTGCAATAAAAACGGTTCTGTTTCTAAGGTTACCAATCATAGTGGCGGTATCTTAGGCGGTATGAGTGATGGTTCGGACATTGTTTTACGTGCTTATGTAAAACCCACTCCGTCCATTTATACTACCCAAAAGACCGTAAACAAAAATATGGAAAATATTGATATTAACATCAAAGGTCGTCACGACCCCATTATCGTTCCACGTGCTGTGGTTGTAATGGAAGCCATGGTTGGTATCACACTCTTGGATGCTATGATGTTAAATATGTCTGCAAAAATGGAGTCTTTAGAACAATTCTATAAATAGAAAAAACGAAACCCCTGTGATTATTTCACAGGGGTCTATTTTAATTCTCAGGCAATTTATAAAAACGAATACAATTTGGTTCTTGTATCTTTAAAGGTTTTGTATTCATGGTCATAATACCATTTTCCAAATCCAACTTAAAAAAGGTCATGGTATTGGACTCATGATTTAAAGATACCAAGTACTTATTATTAGGGAAAAACTCCACATCCTTAGGATATGCACCGCTAATGGGTAAACAAAAGTTTCTCTTAAGCATGCCGGTTTCCTGATCTACATTATATACAACTACAGAATTATCACCGGCATTAGAACTTAACATATAGTTGTAATCTTTAGAGAAAGATAATGCACTGGCCACGGTTCCCTGTGTAGCGGAAAGATTACGCAAAGTAGATACGGACTGAATTCTTTCAAAATAAGGCAAACCATCTTTTTCTTCGTAGGTATATACATCAATCTGACACTTCGCCTCATGCACTACATAAATAAATCTTCCATCCTTGGATAATTTAATATGTCTTGGTGCAGAATCCAAATCACAACGAATAATATCTGCAAGTTTTACTTTGCCTTTCTTAGAATCAAAGGAATACACATTCACATGGTCAATTCCCTGATCTGCAACCAATAAATATTTATTATCATGGGTCATTCTGGCACAATTAATATGCGGACGGAATGACCGTTCAACCGGGCTTCCATATCCTTTATGATATACCTCGTCAGTAATATATCCAACTCCGCCATCCTCTAAAATTCTAAGGACAGTCAATTTACCGTCATGATATCCGGAAACAAAAAGATATTTATTGGTATAATCCACAGATATATAACAGCCCCTCATACCGTTAATGGTTGCAAAATTAATGATCTCCAGTTCTCCATCCGGCAAAATCTTATATGCTTCCAATCCAAAATCCGTAATGGAATACAAATATTTATTATCATGAGATACCGTAATATAAGAAGAATTGGATATCTCTACTTTATCCTTTTCGTAAAATATGCCCTTTTCCATATCTACATCGTAGATGCGAATACCATGAGCATCTCCGGAAGTATAGGTTGAAACATATGCCACATACTTATCTTTCATGACACAAAAGCCTCCTAAAAATCTTTTTACTAATATATCATAAATAGGATTTGAAGGAAATACTTTTTATGATTTTCTTTCCACAAAAATACCGGCAGTGTTACTGCCGGTACTTCAAAGTAAACTTTATGAATGACAATGTTCAGAACAATTGTGTTCATGATATTCAGGATGTATCTCTTCACAACCACATTCTTCCTGATTTGTTTTACACATGTATGGTGTCCAGGTAGTCTCTTTTTCCTTCAAATCGTAATAATTACGTTCTCTGGACTGAATGCAAGTATTATAGTTGTGGCAACAGTCATTATTGTTATTTCCACAACAGCAAAGTAATAAAAGCCATAATAAACAGTTCATTAAAAAAGCCTCTATTTTTAATTTGTTATTATACTATTCCGGAAAATAATTACTGTGCATCTTTTTTGCAATAAAAAATAAAAATACTCCGATGCGGTAAGGTTACCATTCCTTCTGTTGGTAATAGGTCTTCTTCAATAGTTCGAAATAATACTTCCCAATTAGTATATGTAGGCATACCTGGCAAAGCGAAGTCCCTACTCTCCCAATGCGTATTAATGGCCACATAATATAACGTTTCTTCGCAGCCTGTAACATAATCTCCGTTTATCATAAAGCCAATATTGCTTTCGTTGTTCTCCCATGAGTATTTCCAAGCTTCCTTATCATGAAAAGAAAGATCCGGACAGCCAATTTCTTTATAATCGGTCATGGCATAAGCCTTAGGTGCCGCAAAAACTTTTTGCGTTTTTCGTACACTTATACATTTTTTCACACAATCAAAAATTTCTTTGTTTTTTACGATAAAAGTCCAGTTTACCCAAGTGATTTCATTGTCCTGACAATAAGGATTGTTATTCCCCTTTTGCGTCCTGCCGAATTCATCTCCCATATAAATCAAGGGCATCCCTTGAGACAAAAATAATAAAGCAAAAGCATTTTTGATTTGTCTTAAACGCAAAGCTTGAACGTCCTTTTTTCGTGTGACACCTTCCACTCCACAGTTCCAGGTACAATTATAATCTGTACCATCTCTATTCTCTTCTCCATTGGCCATGTTATGTTTTTCCTGATATGCAACCATATCAGCAAAGGTAAAGCCGGAATAGTTACTCAAATAATTTATCTTACCATATTCGTTCGGATTATCTAAAACTAATCTAATGGCAGACTCCATCATGCCATCATCCGCTTTTAACACCCCTCTCACATTACATAAATAAACATCATTATATAATGCCACCCTTTTGTAAGTAGCGTCGGACTCTGAGTTCTCTACAATAGCCTTGCAAATACCTTCATGCCATATTTTAGCTTTAATTAGATAGGGATCATTCAAAATATCATAAATAGGAATATTAGCTCCTTTTACATGAAAACCATCCACGTGATACTCCGTATGCCAATAACGTAAAATGGAAAGTATCTCCGTACAGGGAAATTCCTTAGGAAAATAAAACTGCATTATAAGCTCCATATTATTTTTATGAAGCTCTTTTACCATATCTTTAAATTCTTTCACAACATTTTGGGTATATGCAAAGCTTCTTTTGGGTATATAATAAAAGCCTTCTTCATATCCCCAGTAATTCACTTTTCTGGCAGGTGTGTTTTCTGCCACATTCATAGTTATAGGGCATTCTGCAAATTCATAAGCAGGTTGTAATTCCAAGGTAGTAATCCCTAAATCTTTTAAATAAGGGATTTTTTCCACAATGCCTTTAAATGTGCCTTTTGCCTTTACCTTCGAGGATTTATGCATGGTAAAACCACGAACATGCAAACAATAACCAATAGATTCCTCATATTTTAATGTCGGTAATTTATCATTTTCCCAATCATAAGTGTGATTTACAGAAATACTTCGATAATTGTCATAGGTCTTGATTACACCAAACTCATCTTTGCCTTCAAACAACAATGCTTTTTTATCAATAACCGGTTTGTTTTCTTCAAAAAACAGGTAGGAAATCTTTTTCAAGGAATACCCTTCTAAAAACAGGGAATATAAGTTACCAGTTTTATTTTTTTCATCAAAAGAAAAACGCGCAAGCTCGTTTCCGTCCTTACGTGAAAATAAAATGATGCCGCAATTATTTTTTGCTGAAACAAAATGTACTCGAATGCCTTTCTTTTTATTTTCGATGCATTCAAATACACCCAGAGGCGCTTGTAAAAAATTTACCTGATTAGCCATTATTTCACCTACCCTGTTCTTTAGATAACTCTATTTTACTTTATTCTACGGCCTATTGCAAGAAAATAACGAGTATTGTATAATCATCACAAGAAACAAACTAAAGGAGGTTTTTATGGCAAAATACGATAATGTTGATGAAGAAATGACAGTAGATATTACCTTGGAAAATGATGAGGTGGTTACCTGTGCAGTGATTACTATTTTAGAAGTGGCCGGAAAAGACTATATTGTACTACTTCCCTTGGATGAAAATGGCAATAACGACGATGGCGAAGTATGGTTCTATGGATACAGTGAAAACCCGGACAACCCTAATGAAGAGCCCGAATTAATCTACATTGAAGATGATGATGAATATGAAGCGGTTGCGGATGCATTTGATGAATATCTGGATGAAAATGAATTTGATGAGTTGATTGAAGAATAAAAAGAGGCCATAAGGCCTCTTTTTTATTCATAAGATTCTGCGTAAGTATCAAAAGTATTTGCTGTATCATTCAAAGAGATTAAACGCATAACTTCTACAATTATCAGTCCAATCGCTCCTGCAATAGTTGCCAAAATTCCTAATAACGGGAAAAGTGCAACGAGAAAAGGGGAAACCTCCATAACAATATAACAAATAAGCAGATATTTCCAGATCTCACTCCATTTCATGGATAAAGTATCACTAATTCCACTTAAAGAATCAGAATATCCATATATCTCCTGATACAAAGCAACACAGGACAAAATATAGAGGACAAGACTAAGAAGTACCCCCGGCACACCACCAATAAACAGACCAACTACAATGCTACCTAGTGCTACAATCAAATTGCAAATGCCTGCCGTCTTAAAACGATTGCAATCTTGTGCCATTAATAGCAGAACAATTGCATAAATAATTACAATTACAATTAATCCAATTGAACCAGTCAAATATATTATCGACTTATTTTCAAACAATTGCATAATACTAAAGATTGTTTGCAGGATGGATAAAAAGAAGATAATTCTTACTTTTGTACCAAGACTTTCACTTCTCTCTACCTTTGCTTCGTTCTGTTCTTCCTCTGAACCAATCTGAATACTCCTGAAATACGCTTTTCTGGATGCGCTGTTATATTTTTCACATCCGGTCCTGTTGACACATTCCACACACTGATTATACGAATGCTCTCTGCAACAGGAAGCAACCTCACAATCACCGTACAATTCTCTACCCGGTCCTTTTTTACAGCCTTTACACTGAAGTTTTTCACGGTACTCACAAGCCTCACAATTTTTACCACAATAAGTACTATTCATTTTATTCCTCCTCATATATGTAAGTTATTATGATAGTATATAGCATACCAATTTTTCACATATATACAATATATGATTTTGATACATTAAACAGTTTATCGTGCAAAGAATCCTCTTACTTATTAAAAAATATCCATATTATCGAAAAATCTACTTTTAAGTCTGGGATTCTCCTTAGTTCCTGTAATATAATGTAATTCTATGTTTGTTTTCGCCCTGGTCAGAGCCACATAAAGCAAACGTCGCTCTTCTTCCAGATGCTCATCTGTAACTTTTTCCCCTCTCTTTATTTTGGGAATGATACCATCATTTAAAGGCAACACATAAACCTGCTCGTATTCCAGCCCCTTTGTCGCATGCATAGTCATCAAATGTATTCCTAATTTGTTCTGTTTCTTCTTTGTCATCTGTTTATCCACTTCTTCCTTACTTCTTTGGATATGCGGCCTCCAGCTTTTATAATCTTCATATCCTTCGGCGTCTTCCTTTAACCAGTTCAAGACTTCTTGCCACTCTTCAGGCATCATCGTGTGATTACCGGCTTTAGAATACAAATAATTTTGATAATTCATAGCATACAATATATAGTTAATCGCTAATGCCGGTCGCATTTTTGAAATTCTATGTAAATGTTGCATCAATATATCTATTTGCTCTATCTCTTTACGTTCATAATAAATACTGTTTGATACTCTTTCTTTCAACACTTCTAAATCCACTTGTTCTTCCATAAATAAGGTTCTACCAAAGGGTAATTTTAACCTGTCACAAAGTCGTAAAAATAGTACTCTGTCTCTACAACCATTAGAAGCCTCAAAAAAATCTAAAATGTCACATACTATAAAATGCTCATACAGGGATTGTATTTTTTCTCTTACCACAAAATGAATTTGTTTTCCAACCAGTTGATTTGCAAAGCTTTGCAATGTGGCATTAGTACGAAACAAAATGGCTCGATTATTTAATTCCTCTGGTGTTAATTTCTGAAGTTTTTCAATAATATTGTGATACATTTCCCTTGTAGTCTCACTACCTATTATTTTAATATCTCCTTTCGAATTATCAACTCCGGAGATTATATTTTTAGCCAGTCTTTTTTTATTACAGGAGATTAATTTCTGTGATACTTCAGTAATCTGAGCCGTGCAACGATAATTTATATTCAGGTATATGGTTTTGGTATCTTTATAGTCTTGATAGAACTTTTGAAAACATTCCACATCCGAACCACGAAAACCATAAACTGCCTGATCATCATCGCCAACTACAAATAAATTGGGATTATTTTGAGTAAGCAGATACATTAAATCATATTGTATAGGATTTATATCCTGATACTCGTCAATAAGTATATACTCATAACGTTCTCTCCAAGTTTGCAATAATATTTTCTCAGCCTGAAATTCCTGTTTGCACAAATATAACATATCATCAAAATCCATTCGCTTATATTTATGCATGGCTTCCATATATTTTTGTAATGTATTACTTATATCTTCTTCCACCTTAAATTTTCCTGTATTTTTGAAAAAGCTTACCTGTTCTAAAAAGCTTTTCACCTCAAAATCAGAGACTTCTTCCTGTATTTCTTTTAAAATACTTCTTGTTAATTTGATTTTTTCCTGTGGAGTAATTAACTGATATTCTGAATATTTTTTGATATTTTTGATAATTTGATAAAAGAAAGAATGAAAGGTTCCGAAATTCACATAGCCTTGATGGACATGTCCGTTAAAAAACAGTTCCTTTTGTTCATAGAATTTTTGCTGCATGGAAAGCGCAGCTTCTTTTGTATAGGTGATGACCAAAATTTTATCAGCCGGCACATTACACTCATATATTAAGTATAATAGCCTGCGAATAATGGTTAGGGTTTTACCGGAGCCGGGACCCGCCACCACCATGGCAGGTCCTTCTCCATGCATCACAGCTTCACACTGTGCATCATTTAAACCCTGTAAAATCAAGGAATTATACATTCTGCAAAAGTTCAATACCCTTGCGGATGCGTGCAAGAGATTCGTCCTTTCCGAGAATTTCCATAATCTCCGTAGCACCGGCAGGGGTCATCTGCTTGCCGGATACTGCAGTACGGATGGGCCACATTACGTAACCATTCTTGCAACCCTTTTCCTCTACATACTTTACAAGTGTCGCATATAAAGCATCATTGCTGTAATTTTCCTGTGCCTCTAAAAGAGGAAGTACTTCTGTTAATACCTCTAAAGAAGTCTCTGTATTAGTTTTCATCTTCTTGTGAGTGTACATTTCCACGTCATACTCAGGCAAGGTTTCAAAGAAATCCACTTGTGCAGCAATGTCATTGAAAGTCTCAATACGTGTCTTAACCATACCTGCGATTTTCTTTAAATCCAAGTCTTTACTTAAAGCAGCCTTCAAGTAAGGTTCCGCCATTTCATAGAACTTATCCGCCTCCATAGCTTTCATATACTCGCCGTTCATCCAGCGCAGCTTTACAATATCAAAAACTGCCGGAGACTTACTGATACGCTTATAATCAAAGGTATCAATTAATTCCTGTAAGCTGAAGATTTCGTTGTTATCCTCGGGGCTCCAACCAAGAAGTGCAATATAATTTACAATAGCCTCGGTCAAAAATCCCTGTTCAATCAAATCCTCAAAGGAGGAATGTCCACTTCTCTTAGAAAGCTTCTTGTGATTTTCGTCCGTAATCAAAGGTAAATGTACATATACCGGTACTTCCCAGCCAAACGCATCATATAAACGAACATATTTAGGTGATGAAGAAAGGTACTCATTTCCTCTTACCACATGTGTGATATTCATGGTATGATCATCTACAACATTTGCAAAATTGTAGGTAGGATAACCGTCAGACTTAATCAAAATCATATCATCCAACTCCGAATTAGGAACGGTAATATCTCCATACAATTCATCATGGAAGGTTGTAGTTCCCTCGGTAGGATTGTTCTGACGAATAACAAAAGGCTTACCTGCATCTAAATTAGCCTGAATTTCTTCTTTGGAAAGTCCTAAACAATGTTTATCATAAATGGTAATCTCCTTACCTTCTACTACTTCACTCTTTAAAGAAGCCAGTCTTTCCTTATCACAGAAACAATAATATGCCTCGCCTTTATCAATCAACTCCTTAGCGTATTTCATATAAATACCGGTTGCCATACGCTCACTTTGTACGTAAGGACCATAACCACCGTCCTTGTCCGGACCTTCGTCATGAATAAGGCCTGTCTTTGCCATGGTACGATAAATAATTTCTGTGGCACCTTCTACAAAACGCTCCTGGTCCGTATCCTCAATACGAAGCATAAAACTTCCACCATCATGCTTGGCAATTAAAAACTCATAAAGTGCAGAACGCAAATTTCCCACATGCATCTTGCCGGTGGGGCTTGGTGCGTATCTGGTTCTGATTTTTGTCATAATTTACTCCTCCTCTATATCGGGCAACGCCTTTGGTGCTGCCGCTTTAAACTTGCTTACTTCTTTTGCTGCCTGTGGAATCGCAATATTGGTACCCGCACCGGCAATACAGCCTCCGGGACATGCCATACCTTCAATCAGACAACCATTCATTCTGCCGGCTTTAGCTAAAAGCAAAATCTTCTTACATTCTGCAAGGCTTTCTGCATGTTCAATCTTCACTTCCGTGCCGGGATAATATTTATTAATACACTCTTCAATTGCACTGGCAACACCACCAGCTACACCGTAACCACGTCCGGCTCCGGTAGCATCCTGCATCTCGTCCATCGCCTTGATTTCATCTAATAGAATACCCTTTGCTTCAAACATAGCAGTTAATTCTTCAAAGGTAATAACGAAGTCCACATCAGAACGAATGGTTCTTCTGGAGGCTTCCAACTTCTTGGATGCACAAGGACCGATAAACACCACCTGCGCATCAGGATGCTCCTGCTTAATAATTCGGGCAGTGGCAACCATTGGTGTCAGCTCATTACTGATTTTATCAATGGTTTCCGGGAAAAGATTCTTTGCCATTACTGACCAGGACGGACAACAAGAAGTAAGTGCAAATGCCTGCTTACCGGTAGCAACCTCTTTCACATAATGCTCTGCTTCTGCCATACAACCCAAGTCAGCACCTATAGCAGTTTCATATACTTCCGCGAAACCAAGTTCTTTTAAAGCGGTTTTAAACATATCCGGCGAAACCTTAGGTCCAAACTGTCCAACAAATGCAGGAGCAACCTGTGCAATAATTTTCTTACCATTTTTCATAGCTTTAATCAGCTGGAAAATCTGAGATTTATCTGCAATAGCTCCAAAAGGGCAACTTACCATACACTGACCACAGGATACACATATATCATTATCAATAACTGCTCTTCCACGTTCATCAGATTTAATAGCACCGATTCCGCAAGCAGCCTTACAGGGACGTTCTTTATGGGTAATGGCATCATAAGGACAAATAGCCTTACATTTACCACATTTAATACATTTTTCCTGGTCGATAACAGACTTGCCATTTACAAAAGTAATGGCATCCTTTGGACAAATCTCCTGACAGGGATGAGCTACACAGCCCATGCATGCATTCGTTACAAAATATTCATTCTCAGGACAGGCATTGCATGCGGAAGGGATTACCTGCATTAAAGGAGGTTCATAATACTTTTCATCAATATTACTTTCTTCCACCCCTTGCGTTAAATGTCCGGGTCTGTTACGGTTTTCCGGACGAAGACTCATACCCATTGCCAAACGGATACGCTCTCTGATAATCGCTCTGTCTCTGTAAACACTTTCCCAATATTCAGATTCATCATAATCAACCAGCTTATAGGGAAGTGCCTCCATATCATCTTTTAAATTTGTGGAATTATATGCAAGATTCGCCACCTCACGAAAAACCATACGTCTTCGTTTACGTACAGGCGTATCGATTCCTCTCATACTCATAATTATATAATCCTCTCACTACCAGTTTTTAATAAACGTATTAATATAATTATCCAAACATTCACGAATAATTTTAATAGCCTCTTCTCGATTACCCTTTTCATTAATAGCAGTTGCTTTATGCTCCAATGCTTTGTATACCGTAAAGAAATGCTTCATTTCATCCACCACATGATTTGGTAATTCATCAATATCTTTGTAACAATTATAATTAGGGTCATCAAAAGGTACTGCTATAATCTTTTCATCATTCTTCCCATTGTCAAGCATCTTAATAACACCTATGGGATAGGCTCTGACTAAGGTCATCGGTTGAATCGGTTCTGAACAAAGCAATAATACATCTAGAGGGTCTCCATCATCACCATAAGTTCTGGGAATAAAACCATAGTTAGCCGGATAATGTGTAGATGTATGTAAAATACGATCCAAAATCAGAAAACCGGATTCCTTGTCCAATTCATATTTATTTCTGCTTCCTTTAGAAATCTCAATTACACAAATAAAATCTTCCGGTTTTACTCTTTTAGAACTTAAACTGTGCCAAATACTACTATTCATCTGATCCATATGCAATAACCTCACCCTTCTTCTCTATATTTAAGAATATCTAATTTAGTATAACACTTTTAAATCACGTTTGCAAATTAATCTCATAGTATAATATCAAAGAATATTTTATTGAAAGGAATTTCATATGCAAAATTATATTTATGAAAAACCCTGTAATGACAAGGTAATAGCAATGGCGTATGTACCTTGGCAAACTTTTCATAAACTCTATGAAAATCCGGAAGAAGGTTATTGCGAAGGGACCATTTTTATGGAGCTGAACAAACCTTTTATGGGAAGGAGATGTGCAAATGGTAAATAAGGAACAACAACGTATGTTAAATGATATTGGCATTGTAGATTTTACCTTAGTGGATTTAATGCTTTTTTTAGATACACATCCCGATAACAAAGAAGCTATGGAACATTTTAACCATTATGCAAAGATAAAAAATAAAATGGTAAAGGATTTTTCCATGATGTATTATCCTTTGACCAAAGATTTGGCAGAATCAAACAACGAATGGAGATGGGGAAATGCACCTCTTCCCTGGGAAGGAGGATGTAATTAATGTGGAGTTATGAAAAAAGATTACAATTTCCGGTGAATATTAAAGAGCCCAACGCTAAGTTAGCACAGGCAATCATTTCCCAGTACGGTGGTCCGGATGGGGAAATGGGTGCAAGTATGCGTTATCTTTCACAGCGTTACGCTACCCCTTACAAAGAGGTTGCCGGTGTGCTGACTGACATCGGCACCGAAGAATTGGCTCATTTAGAAATGGTGGCAGCTATCATTCATCAGCTTACCAAGAATCTTTCCATGGAAGAAATTGAACGTAGTGGTTTTGATAAATATTATATCGATCATACCATAGGTATTTGGCCTCAGGCAGCAGGCGGTGTTCCTTTTAATGCTAACCAGTTCCAATCAAAAGGCGATATTATTACCGACCTTTTTGAAGATATGGCAGCTGAGCAAAAAGCCCGCACCACTTACGACAATATTCTTCGTCTGGTAAAAGATTATCCCGATGTATATGCACCTATAAAATTCTTAAGAGCACGAGAAATCGTTCATTTCCAGCGTTTTGGTGAAGCTCTTCGTATGACTCAGGACCACCTTGACGAAAAGAACTTCTATGCATTTAACCCCGGTTTTGATACAAAGTGTTAATCTTAATCACAAAAAACGGACCGTAAAAAAACGGTCCGTTTTACATATCTTACTTAAGCTTTCGTAGTACTGCCAAAACCGCCATTTCGGACTCCCTGTGCATCATCATCCACGGTGATTCCGTACTCTAAAAAGATTCCCTGCATAAAGCCCATACCTGCTGAAATATCAACCGTCTTACCTTCATTGGAATCATTGGTAATCTTAGCCATAATATGACCTTCATTGTCCGAATAAAAATAATCGCTGTCAATAATGCCAACGGTATTATTTAACTGCAGACGATATTTAAAACCAAGACCACTTCTGGGATACAATTTTAATACCCAGTCCTCATCCATCTTAGCACGGATTCCAGTGGGGATTTTAATAGTGCTGCCTGCGGGCAAAGAAAATGCAAATGGTGCATGGAAATCATATCCAGCGCTGCCTCTGGTGGCACGGGAAGGTAATTCAATACTTTCATACATATCCTTAATATCATCTTCCGTATACTCCGGAAAATCATCTTTAATTGCCTGCATAAAATTTTCCAGACTTACTTTATAAAATTGCGCTACTCTTTTCATAAATTTCTCCTTAATAACTGTAATCACCACAGTGTAAAACCGGTACAGAGGGGTCTGTATTCTCAGGTGCCAAGGTCTTCTTTACGTCAATTACTCTTTGATTCTTACTGCCCTTCCATAGTAACGTCACATCACGTTCTTCAATGTGAAATTCTCCATCTACCACCACGTCTATGTATTGCATCATGGGATAATACATAATATTTTCCCACGAATCTCCTGTATACATCCAAATGGTTTTTGTCGGAAATTTTTCTTTTATTTCCGCCATGAAAGCTCTAACCTCCAAACGATTGGAAGGATGTAACGGATCTCCACCTGAAAAAGTAATTCCGGAAATATAGTTCTTCTCTAATTGTTCAAAAATCTCTGCTTTTGCAGCCTCATCGAAAGGTAAACCTCCATTCGGGTCCCAGGTAATAGGGTTTTGACAATCCTTACAACAATGAGTACATCCCGCCACCCAAAGAACCACACGAAGCCCGTCACCGTTTAACATATCATCTTTTGTAATATTATGATAACGCATTACATACTTTTCCTTTCAGCTATTTCTGCCATTTTAGCATCATTCAGTCTGGTATCACCATGCACTCTGGAATATGATAAATATCCGTTCATACGATCTATTTTGGTCAAATTACGACTTCCGCATTTAGGACATTCATCCATTTCAAGCTCCTGATGTCCGCAATCATCACAATATGCCAAAGACAAATTCACGCCCTCATAAAATCCCATATCCATGGCACGATGGATTAAAGTCTTTACCGCTTCCATATTGTAATCAATCGGATATTTTACATACTGGATTTTACCGCCATTGCTCAGATCCCAAAAACGATTTTCCAAATTCTGCTTTTCAATAGGCGTAATATCTTCTGAAACATGGCAATGGAAACTATTGCTTACATATTCTCTATCAGAAACACCTTCAATAATACCGTATTTCTTACGGAACTGCTTTACCTGTAAACCGCACAGATTTTCTGCAGGAGTACCGTAAATAGCATAAAGATTACCATCCTCTTCTTTGAATTCGTTAATCTTTGCATTAATGTGTTCCAAAACTTCTACTGCAAACTGACCATCTTCTACCAAGGACTTACCATTATATAATTCCTGCAATTCATTTAATGCAGTAATACCAAAACTTGCTGTTGCTGCCTTTAATAAAGGTTTAATTTTGTCAGTAAGCTTCAAATTTCCACCAAGGAAACCACCTTCGCAGTAAGCCAAAGGATTGGTGGACGCACGCATTTCACCTAAATACGCATAGGTTCTAATATGAAGCTGACGAATTAAATTCAAGTAATAATCCAAAACTTCATAGAAATCTCTGCTTTCTTTTCTGGACTTTGCTAAAATCATGGGCAAATGTAAGGAAACAGCACCAATATTAAAACGGCCTACGAAAACAGGCGTATCTTTCTCATCTGCAGGGTGCATACCACCTCTGCGATACCAGGGTGACAAGAAGGCACGACAGCCCATTGGAGAAATAATCTCTCCGTATTGCTTATAAATACTTGCCACATACCCCTTACCGGTAAGACTTAACCAATCCGGATACATGGTTTTTGCGGAACACTGAACGCCGGCTTCAAATACATCTTCCAATGGTTTTCCGGGTCCGTGAAGATTTTCATCATACAAAAATACAATCTTCGGGAAAAGAACCGGTTTCTTACATTCCTTCTTGCCCTGACCACGTCTTCTAACATTTAACATAGAAATCGTAGCCTGTTTTGCAAATTTTCCGGTACCGGTACCTGCTGTAACCGTAATAAAAGGATAATCCCCTCTACTGCTGGCAACCGTATTAAATTTATATTCCCAGCCTTGAAAACCCTGTTCAAAATCTCTTACCACATCCGCAAAGGCTTCTGCTTCTGCGGTATCTTTATCAATAGCAAGACGAAGATACTTGTCCACATATTTTTTGTAAGACTTCTCTGCATAAGGCTCCAAAATCAAATCCACACTGGGAACGGTAAAACCACCGTACTGCTGGCTGGCAGCACTAAGTACAATATCTCCGATTACGTCAAAAGCAACATCCAAAGTTTTCGGCTCATTGTACCAGATATTACCCATCTCGAAACCGCCGGACAATACATTCTTTACGTCAAAAAGACAACAGTTCATGGTATCTCTGCGGGCAGACATATCGTGTACATAAATATAACCGTCACGACAAGCCTGTATTTCCTCGGTGGTAAGGAAAAACTTCTGATATAATTCTTTATTAAACTGATTAAAAATCAAGCTTCTCTTGGTAGAAACCAGTGCGGAGTCTGTATTAGCATTCTCTTTGTCGCCTACATACATAATGGACTGACTCTTCATATAAACATCATCCAACATGCGGACAAAATCCTGCTTATAATTACGATAATCACGATAACTCTTTGCTACAACAGGCTTCACCTGCTCCAAAGCGCTCTCCACAATATTATGCATCACAGGAATAGGTATCTCCTGCTTATTTATTTCGTTTACCTTATCCACAACATATTGACAAATCTGCTTTTTTTCATCCTCGGTAAACTCTGTTAGGGCACGATATGCACTTTTTCCAACGGCACTGATAACTTTTTGTACATTAAAAGCTTCTTTACTACCATCCTTTTTTATTACAAATACCTGTTTATCAGGTAAAAACATGGCACTATAATCTATATATTCCGTTTGTTTTGTTTCGCACATATCACTATCTCCCTTTCTCTCAACGCACTAGATATTGTATTTCAAACTTTCGATTGCATCAATATTTTGTACATTTTTAAGTATATGAAAACCCTTCGGAAAAGTCAAGGCAGATTGAGGACAAAAAAAGAAAAGGGCATTTGTACCAAAAATACCCTTTTCTTTTTGTAAACTATTCTAGAATTTTGCTTTCTCTTATTTTTGCAATTGCTTCTTCAATCTGAGGAACGGGCATGGTGAGTGCAAACCTTACATGACCACATCCCAACTTACCGAAACTACTGCCGGGCGTACACAATACACCGGTTTTTTCTAATAAATCCATAACAAAATCCACATCATCCGCATACTTTTCAGGAATCTTCGTCCACGCAAACATGGTTCCCTGACTTCTCTCCATCCTCCAACCAATATTGGTCAAACCATCACACAACGCATTTCTACGCTTTTCATACTCAGCGCATTGTTCCAAAACGCAGGTATCCGAGCCTTCCAAGGCGGCAATAGCACCATATTGAATGGGTAAAAAGATGCCATAATCAATCTGAGAACGAAGCTTTTTAAAATTCTGCACAATCTCTTTATTACCTACCACAAAACTTACACGTGCGCCGGTATAATTAAAGGATTTTGATAGGGAATAGAATTCTACACCTACTTCTTTTGCACCTTCAAAAGATAGGAAGGAACGTCCTTCATTACCGTCATAAATAATGTCAGAATACGCATTATCATGTACAATAATAATATTATTCTTCTTCGCCCAGGAAATTAATCTTTCATAAAAGCTTGGTGGAGCAATCTTACAAATAGGATTTAAAGGATAGGATACAATCATTAATTTCGCTTTATTACCCCACTCTTTTTCCAATAGTTCCAAATCGGGCAAATAGTCATTCTCTTCTTTTAACTCATAGCTTACCAGTTCTGCCCCCGCCAAAGCAGGTCCTACATCAAAAATCGGATATCCCGGGTCAGGAATCAACACCACATCACCTTCATTAATCAGTGATAAACCAATATGTGCAATTCCTTCCTGAGAACCGTATACACACATAATTTCTTCAGACTTTAATCCTTTCACGTTGTAACGAGTTTCATATTTTTTAATGACCGCTTCAGTCAATTCAGGCAGGTCCGCTAGTGCATATTTATAATTCTCCGGTTTTTCACAAGCCTTTGCCACCGCTTCCATAATATGCTTTGCCGGCGGAAAATCCGGTGTACCGACACTAAAGTTATATACCTTCTTACCGCTTGTCTCCACTTCTCTTTTTTTGTCATTCAGCACCTGAAAAATGCCTTCACCAAAATGATTCATTCTTTTTGCAGGTATAATCTGCATAATTTCAGCCTTCTTTCTATTTATATTCCTTTAAAAGAGTTTCCAGCCAGGCAATGTACTGTTCTTTCACATTTTCCGGTGAAACAATTTGAACCTCTTTCCCCACTGTAGCAAGCCAACCAAAAAAGGGCGGACTGACTACCACTTTAACTCTTGCTCTTAATTTATTATCTTCCATTCTTACCGGAATTTCTTTACCAAACCGGTCAATAACCACACCTATTAACCTCTCCGGAAAAGTCAAAGAAACATCCTCTAATTCACCTCCATACATGCTAAACGTACGGTTAGTATATTCTGCCGGATTTATTTTTTCATACTCAGCCGCACCTGCACGTTCTTCAGTAAGTATCTGAATATGAGACATTTTATCCACACGATAGTGCTTCATAATTCCTGCATCAGCATCAAATGCTGCCAAATAATAATTCTCATCCTGGCAAATTAGTGTCCATGGGCTCACTTTATATTCCTGACCGTCTTTACGGGGTACTAATTCCTTTTTAGAATTCCACGCCATATATGTAAATGATATTTGTTTATTTTCCTGTATCGCCTTATGTAAGGAATCTATGGAATAATAAATACTTTCATTTTCCGTTTTGACTCTGCCAGATACATAGACCTGACGTTGTAAAGCCTTTGCATCATGTTTACTTGTCAATCGTTCCAGCTTTTTAATCAATTCCGAGGATTTCTTTTGGGTAATAAATCTGGTGGACTGAACAGCATCTACTAAAAATTTAAGTTCCGCCAATTCAAACTCTCTGGAAGCCAAATAATATCCGCCCCCATTACGATTGTCCGACTGAATAATATCATAGCCAAAATCCTGTAAACGGGCAATATCATCATAAATACTCTTTCTCTCAGCCGCAATACCGTAAGTTCCCAATTTTTCAATCAGCCTCTTAGTACTGACAACATGCTGTTCATCCGATTCTTCAGAGAGAATCTTCACAATGTATAACAATTTAAGTTTTTGACCGGAATTCTTTGCCATAGCTTCATCCTTACTTATCGAATATCTCTAATACTTCAAAAATCTGATGCAAATCTATAATTTCAAAATCCACCTGATACCCTTCGGACAAATCTTTTTCCTTGGGATTATACCAGCACGCCTTAATACCGGCCAAATTGGCACCCTTTATATCACTGGTGAGAGAATCCCCCACCAATAAAATTCGACTTCTGTCCTTTTCTTCGATATGCTCTAAGCAATACTCAAAATATTCTTTTGTGGGTTTCGGAGCGCCTATCTCCTCTGAAATAAAAAGACCCGTCATAACCTCTGTAAAGCCAGATAAGCCTAATTTACTCCTTTGGGTAGATGAAACACCATTGGTAACAATATATTGCTTAAATTTGGTCTGTAAGGCCTTGCAAATAGATAAAGAATCATCCAGATAAGAATAGATGTTGCCCAAACTTCTCTGAAATTCCTTCCGGAAGGCTTCTACCGATACATTGGGTAACTCAAGCAACCCATATTCTCCAAAAAACTGTTCAAAACGTTTAACCAAAACTTCTTCTTTTGTAATTTCACCACGTTCAAACATTTTCCAATATGTATCATTAATTTCAAAATAACGGGCAATCATTTCTTCTGTAAGCTCTTGCCCAATAGCATAAAATCCCTGACGCAAAGCACCTTTGCATGAATAATCAAAATCCAACAACGTATTATCAACATCCCAAAGAATTGTCGTAAATGTACCTTTCATACTTCCCCCACTTGTTAAGAAAGGCTGATGTATTTTCATACAACAGCCTCCGCAATTATTCTATATTTTCTACTTCGCTTACTTCATTGACCTGATTATTATTCTTCATTTTTCTTAATATACGTCCAACAGAAAAACCAATCGCTGCTACAACCACAATAATAAGCATTAAAAGTAAATAAGATAAGAATGTATTTAAAAATGCAACCATAATTCTAAATCCTTTCTGTCTATCAATTCACTATTATTTATTATGCAACATTTATTGGAAGTAGTCAAGGGCGTTTCCATATTCCTTCCCTTAAAAATATATCTGCCTGAAGACGTGCTCTTTGAATAACCTCTTCCTCATAACCAATAATCTCTAAAAGCTTAATGGCATTACGGGTAGTTGCCCTTCCTTCCATTAATTGATAATTAAAAAGCACATCCCCATCTTTTATCTCTTCTTCAAAATGATAGTTTGCATAATGCTCTTCCAAAAGATGTGTAAGCTCTATATCATGGGTAGCCGCAAAACATTGAATACCTGCACCATTCATACTATCTAAAATTTGTGTAGATGCAGCAATACGCTCCACGGTATTAGTTCCTCGAAGCACTTCGTCTACAAAGCAAAGAATCTTAATCTTATTTTTTCCATATTGGTCTAAAATACGCTTCAGAGACTTAATCTCCACAATAAAATAACTTTCTTCATTCTCCAAATCATCCCGCAGGGACATAGAAGAATATAAACAACAGAATGCACTATTATATTTACTTGCAGCCGCTGTATATATGGTCTGTGCCATAAGGGCATTAATAGCTAACATCTTCAAAAATGTGGATTTGCCTGAAGCATTGGATCCGGTAAGAAGTACACCACCCTTTTCACATATACTGTTTTTTACCGGAGTTTCTATCATAGGATGATAGCCTTCAGAAATCTCCATTCCCTCATAAGTAAATTCCGGTTTACAATATCCGTTATTCAGGGAAGAACGATAAAGTCCAATACTTACTGCAGCTTCTAAATATCCAATATTGGTAACTAACGTATCAATGTCATCATGATGATGAATAAACTCGCCAAGCATACGGTAAAAAACAATCAAATCCAAATGAAAAATCATTCGCAAATAATCAAAAATTACATCCAAGGGATTCCCGGTAGTTTTGCTGCTACCACTGTTAAACAGCCAGAAAGCTCCGTGACGTGACTTCTTTAACTTCTTTGATGCCTCTGAAATTCCTTCTTTTTCTTTTGTACAAATATCCGGCAATACCGATTCCACTTTATCGGCAATATCCAGCATACGCATAATGTACGCCAAACTTACCGTATACGCCTCGATTTCTCCCTTCTTTTTAAAGTAATCAAATATCTGAAAAATCATCCACGCAACAATTAATATGATACCGGTAGATAATTGTACCCACAAACATCCCACACCTACAAGCACAAGTAAAATCTGCAGAAATTCCTTGCCATTTGAGCGTATAGGCAACTGATGAAGGTAATTAATATAATCATAAAGAGAAAACTTACCAGTATTTCCCAGCTTTTTCATTAAAATCTGAAATGCCACTCTTTCCTCTTTGTGAGAAGCGTAATGCTCAACCACATCATCCAGATGCTTCAGCTTATCTTCCTCAAATTCCGGAGTACGAAGCATATAGTACAAATATTCTTCTCCTGTAGAGGATAAACAATAATTCATACGTTTGAAAATATCATCCATATCCAAGTCATTCCATGTAATATCGTCTATCTGAAATTCTTTAGGATGCTTCTCAAAATATGCTGAAATTCGCATAAATCTTTCAATCTTATATTCCTTATCCGGCTTTTTACCGGGAAGGTTTTCTAATTTCTTTGCAAACGCTTTATCATTTTTCTTTTCACTTAAATACCCTTGCACAAAAACAAATAAAACAAAAACGGCAAACGCCGCACACATAATAATTTTTTCCACAATCTTTCCCTTTTCCTACCAATTTTTTCATATTAATTCTATTATAAACAAGCTTAAAAGGCAAATAAAAAAACTATAAAAAAAGAGACAACACATATTCGTGTTGTCCCTCTTCTCCGTATTCAATATATCTTACAAGAAAATATATTTAAGTACAAACAGTACTGCAAGAACATACATAAGAACACTTACTTTGCCCTTCATTTTGCCGGTACATACATGAAGAAGTACCCATGAAATAACACCAACTGCAATACCCTCTGAAATACTGTACATAAGAGGCATGCAAAGAATACAAAGGAATGCAGGGATTGCTTCCAAAGCATTCTCCCAATCAATCTTCACAACAGAAGCCATCATATAGAAACCTACAACGATTAATGCAGGAGCTGTTGCAAAGGAAGGAATGGTTAAAAACAAAGGCGAGAAAATAACAGAAAGAAGGAATAACAAACCTGTTACAATAGCTGTCAAACCGGTTCTACCGCCCTCTGTTACACCGGATGCACTTTCTACGAAAGTTGTGGTTGTAGAAGTACCAAGAACAGCACCTGCAGTTGTTGCAACTGCGTCTGCCATCAAAGCGCCTTTAATCTTGGGAAGTTTTCCTTCTTCATCAAGCATATCTGCCTTTGTAGAAACACCGATTAAAGTTCCTAAAGTATCGAAAATATCTACGAAAAGGAATGCAAAAATAATTACAACAAACTCAAAAATCTTAATAGCACTAAAGTCTGCAGTAAATAATTTACCAAAGGTATTTCCTAATGCACTAAAGTCAAAAGAAACAAATGCTGAAGGAATTACGGAATACATACCCAAATCAGGATTCGGTACATAAATACCAATCAATTCACAAAGAATACCCAATACCCAGGTTGCAAGAATACCAAAAAGAATAGAGCCTTTTACCTTCTTAACCATGAAAATACCGGTAATAATTACACCAATCAACGCTAATAATGCACCCATACCTACAGAACTGAAGTTTTCTTTGAAACTCTGGTAGGAAACTAATGTAGAACTATTATCTACAACAAGTTTTGCATTCTGAAGACCGATAAATGCAATAAACAAACCAATACCTGCACTTACTGCAGATTTTAAGGTCATTGGAATTGCATTAAAAATTGCCTCACGTACATTGGTTACAGAAAGAATAATAAAGATAATACCTTCTGCAAATACTGCTAAAAGAGCAATCTGCCATGAGTAACCATAGATTCCGCATACGGTAAATGCAAAATACGCATTCAAGCCCATACCCGGAGCCAGTGCAAACGGGTAATTTGCCATAAATGCCATACATATTGTACCGATAAAGGAAGCAATTGCGGTTGCCAAAAGTACAGCATTTGCATCCATTCCTGATGCAGAAAGGATGTTAGGATTAACAGCAAGAATGTAAGCCATGGTCATAAATGTAGTAATACCTGCCATAACTTCGGTCTTTACATTCGTGTTGTTTTCCTTAAGTTTGAAAAGTTTCTCTAACATGTTTTCTCCTCCTAGTTTTTTATCTTTAATAGGTAACCTCCCCCTAATAAAGTCTTATTAATTAATTACACGTCTCGCAATCTGCCTGCATTTTTCGTAGATATCTTTTGGCTCCTGTCCTACGTAAAACTGATAGTTTTCATACAAAATCCTACCATTAATCATGGTCATTTTTACATTCATTTTGCTGCCACTAAACACCAAATTGTTAACAATATTGTGAATAGGCTGCATATTAGGCTGATGAAGGTCAATAAGAATCATGTCGGCTAATTTACCTTGTGCGAGAACATCGGTTTCATCCAGCCCCATAGTCTTCGCACCATGCACTGTTGCCATATTCAGAATATCCTTGGCAGATAATGCAGATGCATCTTTCTCCAACAAATTATTAAGTCCGGCTACCAAAAACATCTCCCTAAACATATCCAGACAATTGTTGCTGGAAGGACCATCCGTACCAATTGCAACGGTAATCCCGTCATTTAAATAAGTTTTTATGGGTGCAATACCACTGGCAAGCTTGGCATTGGATGCAGGATTCGTTATTATGGAAACATTTCGTTTCTTTATTATTCTTCTATCTTCTTCGGATAAATATACACCGTGATAAATTCCGCCACCATAGTCAAACAATCCTAAGCTTTCAAACAATGCTACCGGTGACATGCCATATTTCGTTATACATTCCTCTACTTCCTTACAGGTTTCGGACATATGTGCATAAATCGGTGCTTCATATTGATGTGCCAGATCGGCAAGCTTTTTCAAAAGTTCTAAATCACAAGTATACTCCGCATGACATCCTAATTTATAAGATATCAGGGAATCCGGCTGATTCCACTTAAGGAATTCCCTTTCCGTCTGTTCAATAGACGAAGTAAAATTATTCAGTCCACTTACCAGCACACAACGCATTCCCATTTCTTCACAAGCTTTTGCTACCGTATCCGGTGTCAGATACATATCGAATATTCCTGTAATTCCTGAAGTTAAATATTCCAAAACAGCAAGCTTCGCCAATTCATAAATATCTTCTCCCGTAAGCTTAGCTTCCGTAGGAAATATCTTTGTTTCCAGCCACTCCTGTAAAGGCAGGTCATCCGCCAGAGATCGCATTAAAGTCATAGCAGAATGGGTATGTGCATTTTTAAATCCGGGCATCAGTAAATTCTCTTCACAATCAATTTCCCTGTCCCATTTAAGTTTAGGAAAATCCGGCCCGCAAACGCTTTCCACTTCCTCTTCACCGGCTATATAAACAATTCTATTCTCTTTTACCCATACTTCTCCACGAAATATAGGCTTGTCCTCTTCCATTGTAAGAATTCTTGCATTGTATAAACGAATATTCATAACCATTCCTCATACAAATATTTATTTTATGCCGCCGAAACCATAAGGCAACAAGTCTGCCAATATAAACTTCTGATAATCTTCCGGGGATTTTGCAACAATTATTTCAAAATCATTTTCACAAAATTCCTTCATAACTTGTCTGCATACACCACAGGGAAATGCATAATCCGGAAAACGTTCCGTAATTTCTTCACTATTCTCTCCCCCTACTACAGCAATAGCAGCAAATTCTGTATACCCTTCACTGACAGCTTTAAAAAACGCTGTTCTTTCTGCGCAATTTGTAGCACCATAAGAAGCATTTTCCACATTACATCCGGTGAAAACCTTACCATCTGCTGTTAATAATGCGGCACCTACTTTGTAGTTGGAATAAGGAGCATAGGCTCTTTGTCTGGCGTCGGTTGCTTCTTTTATAAGCATTTTATCCATATCTTCATAAACACACATAAAAACTCCAATTTTAAACAAATTTCTTAACAGACTCTGTAACAAGTTTCTGGAAGAATTTCGCAGACTTATCTGCAGTTTCCTGTACTTCCTCATGATTTAAAGGTTGTTTCAAAATACCTGCAGCCATATTGGTAATGCAGGAAATACCACATATTTTCATCTTCATATGATTTGCAGCAATAGCCTCCGGGACAGTACTCATACCAACTGCATCAGTGCCTAATACTCGAAGCATTCTGATATCTGCAGGGGATTCGTAAGAAGGACCGGTCAAATAAGTATACACACCTTCTTGTAGTTGAATATTATACTCTGATGCGGTAGCTCTGATAATCTCCTGCAAATCTTCATCGTAAACAGTACTCATGTCAGGGAAACGCACTCCCAATTCTTCCACATTGGCTCCAAGCAAAGGATTCGGAGTAAAGCTGGCAATATGATCAGTAATCATCATTAAATCTCCCGGCTGGAAATTCATATTAACTCCGCCTGCTGCATTGGTTAAAAGTAAAATCTCCGCTCCAAGAAGTTTCATCAAACGAATAGGTAATACTACATCAGACATGGCATAACCTTCATAATAATGCACGCGTCCTTTCATACAAACCACGGGTACTTTATCAATATATCCAAACAGGAATTTACCTGCATGTCCCACCACCGTGGATACCGGGAAACCTTCAATTTGATCATAAGGAAGTTCTGCTACTACATCAATATTCTTAGCATAATCCCCCAAACCGGAACCCAATACAATAGCCACCTTAGGTACAAAATCTATTTTTTCTCTTACACTTTTATAACAGTTCATTAACTTCTCGTATACTGTACTCATAACATGCTCCTATTCTTAGATAATACAAACATATTTTCAATATTTTCAAAATAATTATACAGAAAGACCATAATTTTTGCAACAATTAAGTAGCTGTCCAAAGAAAAAAATCCTTGGACAGCTTTTCTTTAAATAATAATACAAACCATTCCACCATTACTGTCATTAACAACCTTCTGCATGGTATCCTGCAATTTCACCTGACATTCTTCACCAATAGATGCCGTTTTTACAGCAATTCCATCATTAACCAATTGTTCCACAGTCTTCCCGAATATATTAGTTTCCCAGATTCCTTCATTGGTAGCACTACTTTCCTGAATATAATGAATCAAATCCTGTGCCTGTTGCTCCGTCCCCACAATAGGAGCAATTTCTGTTTCGATATTTGCTTTTATCATATGAATAGAAGGACTGATTGCCTTAATTTTTACACCGTACTTATTACCATGTCTAATTACTTCTGGCTGATTTAATACAATTTCTTCCCTTATGGGTTTAACAATACCATAGCCCCGATGTCGCACCGCCATCATAGCCTCTGATACTTTAGAGTATTCCTTTTTCATGGCGGAATATTCCTTTAGTTTACTTAAAAGCTGATATTCGTCTTCAACCGTTTCACCCAACATCTGCGAAATCATATTATAATAATAGAAATCATCTACATTCAGCCATACACGCACCGTACCATTTGCCAAATTCATATCTTCAATGCGTGCATCCTGTACATAATCATCTGACATATATAAAGGATTTTTCTTTATATCAGACATAGTATTATACGTATTCATAGATGCCTTAACCTGTTCTAAAATCGCTTTCTTAAGTCCATTGTCATCATCCAGCATTTCAATCCATTTAGGCATATAAAACTCCATGGCTGCTAAAGGAAATTCATATAAAATACGTTCTAATATGCTGTAAATATCTTCTTTTTTCATTTGTGCACAATTTACCGGTATAACTGTGGTTGCATATTTTTCCTGCATTTGATTAGCCAGAGCCTTTGTATCTTCCGAATAAGGTCTGATACTGTTTAACAAAATAAGGAATGGTTTATGTATCTTTTTTAAGGCTGTTATGGTCTTTTCCTCTGCAGGAATATAATTTTCTCTTGGAATCTCGCCAAAGCTTCCGTCTGTCAAAACTACCAGACCAATAGTGGAATGATCATTCATTACCTTATCCGTACCAATTTCCGCAGCCTTCGTAAAAGGAATTTCTTCTTCAAACCATGGAGTTTTCACCATACGCTCCACATCTTCCTCCATGTGTCCTGCCGCGCCTTCAACCATATACCCCACACAGTCAATTAAGCGAACCTTAACATTCAAATCTTCTTTTAATTTCAGTTCTGCCGCCTGCTTCGGTATAAATTTTGGCTCCGTTGTAGTGATGGTCTTTCCGCCTGCACTCTGCGGCAACTCATCCATGGCTCTTTTTTTCTCATGTTCATCTTCTATGTAGGGTAATACACTTTCATCCATAAAACGCTTAATAAATGTTGATTTTCCGGTTCTTACCGGTCCCAGAACTCCTATGTAAATCTCCCCATTGCATCTTTCCTGTATATCCCGATAAAGCTCATAGGTGTCAATATTCATTTTTCCCATAAAAAGACCTCCTGCATTACTGTTAAAAGTATATGCAAGAGGTTTTTTTATCATTCCTAATTAAATACTACTTTTTTGAAGCTCTTTTTACCACGTTTAACAACCTTACCCTCACCGGAGAAATCATCCTTAGTATACACGGTTTTTACATCGGTAACCTTTTCGCCATCTACAGTTACACCACCCTGTTCTACAGCACGTCTTGCCTCTGAACGGGAAGCACATAATCCTGCTGATGCAACCACACCGATAATATCAATAGTACCGTCACGGAAATCTTCTTCCTTTAACTCGTAGGTAGGCATATTTTCTGCATTACCCGCACTAAAAAGTGCCTTAGAAGCTTCTTTTGCTTTAGTTGCTTCTTCTTCACCATGAACAAGCTTGGTAAGTTCAAATGCAAGGATTTCCTTCGCTTCGTTTAACTGGCTACCTTCCCAGTTATCCATTTTCTCAATTTCCTCTAAGGGAAGGAAGGTCAACATACGGATACATTTCAGTACATCTGCATCTCCTACATTTCTCCAGTACTGGAAGAATTCAAAAGGAGTGGTCTTGTTAGGATCAAGCCAAACTGCACCCTTCTGAGTTTTACCCATCTTCTTGCCCTCTGAGTTAAGAAGCAAGGTAATTGTCATAGCGTATGCATCCTTACCTAATTTACGACGAATAAGTTCGGTACCGCCAAGCATGTTAGACCACTGGTCATCACCACCAAACTGCATATTACAGCCGTAATCCTGGAACAACTTGTAGAAATCGTAACTCTGCATAATCATGTAGTTAAACTCAAGGAAGCTTAATCCCTTCTCCATACGCTGCTTGTAACATTCTGCAGTCAACATACGGTTTACGGAAAAATGTGCTCCCACCTCACGAAGTACATCTACATAATTTAAATCCAAAAGCCAGTCTGCATTATTAACCAAAAGCGCTTTACCTTCAGAAAAATCAATAAACTTGCTCATCTGCTCTTTAAAGCATGCTACATTATGGTCGATAGTTTCTCTTGTCATCATGGAACGCATATCGGTACGTCCTGAAGGATCACCAATCATAGCAGTACCGCCACCAATCAAAGCGATAGGCTTATTACCAGCCATCTGAAGTCTCTTCATAAGGCAGAGTGCCATGAAATGACCTACATGCAAACTGTCTGCAGTAGGATCAAAGCCAATATAAAAGGTTGCCTTACCATTGTTAATCATTTCTTTGATTTCTTCTTCATCAGTCAACTGTGCAAGAAGACCTCTTGCTTTCAATTCATCAAAAATTGTCATGTCTATTCTCCTTTTCTTGTAAAATAAAAGAAGCTCGTCCTTTCTTCAAAAGGACGAGCTAAAACTCGTGTTACCACCTAATGTTCCCATGCTGCTCACACAAACATGGCTTAGCAAGTATCTAACAATACTCCGGCAAATATCGGTGCCTACCGGCAATCTCTACTGGGTGTTCATTACACTGTTCCAGATTACTGCTCTGAGATGTACTTCCCACTACCTGCTCCTGCGCCTCTCACCAACCGGCAACTCTCTGTTGAAACCTTGATAAAGGTACTCTTCTCTTCAACGCGTTTTTATATTCTGTTGCAACTTACAATGAATTATACAAATGTAACATAAATTTGTCAACCATTAATTTGTATATAATGCATCTATTATTTATTTACCATCAGTTTTATCATTGCTTGGTTTAGTCCATCCACAGTCAACTTGTACATAGGAAAAATTTCCTTAACTGCAGTCTCCGCTTCTCTCCAAGGAGCATGTCCGGGCGCCATTTTAGGATTTAACCATACCACCTTTTTATACTTGCGTTTCACAAGCTGTAACCATTCATAGCCGGACAATCCGCCGTTTGGTCCTCGATAATTACCCGTGGTAGAATATAATTCTTCAGGTGCCATTGCTGCATCACCCACGATAATCACCTTATAATCACTGTCTATATTACGAAATACCCATTCCGTATCCACCCAGTCACCATTTTCACATTCCGGTGTTTTATAAAGCTTACTATAAATACAATTATGGAAATAATAGGTCTTTACATCCTTATAATGATTGGACTTATGAACAGCCTGAAACAAATCATTCAACAAATTGCTAAAGGGTATCATGGTTCCACCGGAATCCATAAGAAGCAAAAGCTTCACAGCATTCTTTCTGGGCTTCTTCATAACAATCTGAAGACAACCACCATTATTACAGGTTTTATCTACCGTACCATCAATATCTAATTCCGACTCCGGAATATCCAGTCTCGAAGAAAACTGACGCAATTTACGAAAGGCCATCTGGAACTGACGGTTATCCAATACTCTGTCATCTCTAAAATCACGATATTTACGGGCCCCCACCACTGCAAAGGCTGACTGATAGCCGGTCTTTCCTCCAACACGGACACCTCCTACATTACCGCCCATATTACCAAAGGAGGTCTTACCCATGGTACCAATCCAGAAGCTACCACCATTGTGCTCGCTGTCCTGGTCTTTTAGACGTTGACGGAATTTCTCCTCCACGTCTTCCTTATCCACCACAATCTCTTCTACCTGATTTAGATGAGACCGCGCTTCCTCGTGGGCCATTTCCATCATTTCAGACTTGTCCAGCCATCGAAGCATTTCAGCACCTACTTCCGTCTCCCTCTGTACTGCTTTGAAGGTTTCTTCAAACGCCATATCAAATTTATCAAAATCGGTTTCACTCTTCACCAATATCATACGTGCTACATAATAAAACTGAGTTAAGGAGCTACCACACAGGTCCTTATCCAAGGCTTCCTGCAAAGTAAGCCACTCTCCCAAAGTCACTCGTAGGCCTTTGGCTCTGAGAGCATGAAAAAAATTAATGAACATGTTATAGTTGTCCCCTCGAATTTCTTACGATTTCCAAATCTTCGTCCTTCTTCACCACAACACCGATAAAAGGCAATGCTGACTTAATAGTGTTCGTAGGAATACCGCCAATCTGCAACGCATTTACCCAGTCAATAAGCTCTGATGTGCTGGGTTTCTTACGAATATCACGAATGCTACGGATATTATAAAATACCTCCATGGCATTCTTTAACAAATTCTCTTCTACATCCGGAAAATGCACCTTTACTATTTCCTCCATAAGCTCTTTTCCGGGGAAATCAATATAATGGAAGATACAACGACGAAGGAATGCATCCGGCAATTCCTTCTCTGCATTAGAGGTAATAATTACAATAGGTCTATGCTTTGCCTTAATAGTTTCCTTAGTCTCATTAATGTAGAACTCCATCTGGTCAAGCTCCCATAAAAGATCATTGGGGAATTCCAAATCCGCTTTATCAATTTCATCAATCAGAAGGACAACCTGCTCCTCACTTGCAAAGGCTTCTCCCAGTTTACCCAATTTAATGTATCTGGCAATATCATCTACCCCTTCTTCACCAAACTGACCATCATAAAGACGCTGGATGGTATCATACACATACAGACCTTCCTGTGCCTTGGTTGTAGATTTAATATTCCAGATTAACAATCTTTTTCCCAATGACTTTGCTACCGCTTCTGCTAACATAGTTTTACCGGTACCCGGCTCTCCCTTAATCAAAAGAGGCTTCTTTAACGCAATGGCAATATTTACACTTGCCATCAATTGCTCGCTTGCTACATATTCCTGTGTTCCCTTAAAGTCGCTCATATTTCCTCACCTTCTGTCAAAATTTCAGCATTCTAACATTTTTTAGAGTGGACCATTTCACTTCTTTGCATTACCACACTAAAATAATCCTTGTTTTTTCACTAGTTACATGTTACGATATTCCGTAATGAAAAGCAAGTTTTTCGAGAAATTTACATAGGAGGTTTTCTTATGATTCAATCATATTTCAAAAAAGAGCCAACTCTCTCCTTTGAGGTATTTCCCCCAAAGAAAGATGGCGAACTGGAGCAGGCATTCAGTATCCTGGATGAACTGGGCAAATTAAATCCTGACTTTATCAGCGTTACTTATGGTGCAGGCGGCAGTAAATCTAAAAAGACTGTAGAACTGGCTTCTTACATCCAGAACACTTTACATATTCAAGCTTTGGCACACTTAACCTGCGTTGGTAATACAGCTGCACAAATAGAGGCTGTGATTAATGAATTAAAGGCCCATAATGTAGATCACGTTCTGGCACTTCGCGGAGATCGTCCCAAAGACATGACCGACGAACAATTTGCTTCCAGAGAGTTTGCACATGCCAGCGACTTAATCCATTACTTGAAGGAACAGGCTCACTTACATATCGCCGGTGCATGCTATCCGGAAAAGCACTTTGAATCCTTTAGTATGGAATCCGACTTAAATCACTTAAAACAAAAGCAAGACGCCGGTGCTGAATTCTTTATTACACAGCTTTTCTTTGACAATGATTACTTTTATACTTTTAGAGAAAAGGCAGCCAAGAAAGGCATTGCAATCCCCATTTGTACCGGTATCATGCCCATTACTACAGCCAAACAAATAGGCACCACCGTTTCCCTATCCGGTTCCAGTGTACCCAAGGCTATGGCAGACATGATTGCCAAATATTCTGATTCTCCTGAAGATTTATATAAGGCAGGAATTGATTATGCTATTCGCCAGATTTTAGACTTAAAAGAAAATAATGTAGACGGCATCCATATTTACACCATGAATAAGCCGGCTATAGCCGCAGAAATTGTAAAAGCAATCTCATAATCACAAATTAACCCCTGGTTGGTGGCTGGTATATACCAGCCACCAACCAGGGCTTTTTTATTTATTCATTCATTTTAATATTTCGGCTACTATCTGCTATTTCTATACGACCACTCTTACTACCAATATCCAGAATCTTTTCCGCCAAAATGGTCATATTCAAATTAGCCTCGTGTACTATTATATCACCTCGACCGTTTATATCACCAATACCTACTACTGTATTTCCTTCACAATAGAATATAGTATTGGAGTTCTCAACCATACAATTTAACACGCCACAGTCTGAACCAAGACAAACAATATTTTTACCACGAATATCACATTCTATGGTACCATACAATGTTTTGATATGACCTTCACCATTATTTAGTACACCAATGCCACATAGATTATTACCGGATTCGATAATATCTACATTGTAACTCTCCAATAACACTTCAATATTACCCATTAATGCACCTATCGCCACGGCATTCGCACAAGACATTTTAAACTCTAAGTTACTGTTAAGGATTTCCATATATCCATTTCCATCAAAACTTCCAATGCCTAATGCATTTCCTCCTGCACATTCTATACGAATACCACTCCTCATAATACAAATCTTTGAATTTGCAAAATTCTTGCCTCCACCAATACCAATACAGTTTTCACCATTAGTATCAATAAGCAGATGTGGCAAATGGTCAATCAAAATATTACCATACGTACTTTCTGTATCTCCGCCAATTCCGAAAGAATTCATCATTTCACAATGAATATGTAAGTTTCCATCTCCTTTAAGAGTCAAATCAGCACTTTGCGGTACCCTGATTCCTCGATTAATAATCTCATTGTGACCTTCCACAATTATAGTAACATTACAACCGGAACCAATGTCAATCAATGGAACTTCTTTCTCCGTAGTAATACTTACATCTCTTAAGGTAACAATAGCATTTACTCCATCCTTCACTGTAATGCCACAGCTGATCGGTGTACCTTTAACACCTTCTATCACTACATCTCCCTTATCAATTAAAATGGAATTGTAATGTTGTGTCGCCAGCTGTGAAAGATCAATTACTTCGTTTTCCATCGGGCTATATACCTTCACGCTATACTCCGAACGCATAATGTTAAGAGCAATAATTTCTTCTCGGAATTTTTCATCAATTTCTTGCAATAATTCCGTTTCCGGTTTGGCAAGATAATATCCTTGCACATAATCTACTTCCATATCAATCATGGTTTTAAGTTCATCATAGGTTTCAACACCCTCAGCCAAGGCAGAATACCCATTTTCATGTATAAATTCAATAATCCCTGAAACAAGCTTCTGCACTTTTGGTTTCTCATTAATCCCCTTTACCAGAGTTCTATCAATTTTAACATAATCAGGAGTGTATCGTATTAAATTAGACAGATTGGAAAAACCGGTTCCATAATCATCAATAGCCAAAGAAATATTATACCGTTTTAAACGATTTTTAATATTGGCAAGCCGATGATCGTTCATTTCTGTTTGTTCAGTCATTTCCACAACCAGTTTATCCATCAATGCACCATACTTCTCTACCAAGACCTCCCAATCCTCTGTTTGTAACATGTATGCAGGGATGGAATTAATAAATAATTTTTTATCTTGAAAAAGAGCAGAATTTTGAAACAAATACTCCAGGGTATTACTCATGGTAGCCTTTTCAATTTCGTAAAGCTTTCCCAAATTAGTTGCAACGTCAATCACTTCCAAAGGATTCATGTTAATAATAGGTGCTGTACGCATTAATGCCTCATAACCAAACACTTCTCCGTTCTGAGCACTCACGATAGGCTGAAAATGATAATGGAATAAATTCTTTTCAATTAAAAGATTAAATACCTCTTCATGTTTCCACAAAACCGTCTTTGAATTATTGGTCTGCTTCAAATCTTTTTGAAGATGATTCATTAACACTTCACTGTTAGCAAGTTTAAAAAAAGATTCAAATCCCCCCTGCCATCCCGGTTCAGCGGTAATATAACCATAATCTAACTCAACAATATAAGGCATACCGTTATTTTTATTATATTTTTCAATCTCTTTATCTAATAAACGACATTCGCTCTCCATCATTTTGATAATATCATCCAGATTACTTGTTTTTGGATAATGCTTAATTACAATAAAACGTTCGTCTGAAATATGACCTACAAAAGAATCTTCTCCCCATATTCCAAGCAACATTTCCGATACTTCATTAATTATTTCATCTACAGCAGAAATACCATAGTTCTCCAATATATGCAAATACTTTGTAAGTTCATAAACTCCTAAGGAAAAATAACTATCTGCATAAGAATTTGCAAAACAGTTTCCAAACCAATCTATAACTTCACGTAATGCAGGTAATTTTGTAACCCAATTTTTATCTTGCATTTCCTTCATCATACAATTCACTCCTTTGAAAAGTATATTAATACAGAAATTCCATATATTAATTACATCATTTTTCACAAAATATGTCAAGAAAGTCTTAATTTTTTGTTAAAAATACCTATGACATAAAAAACTCCGGCATATAGCCGGAGTTTTTTATTCTTCCTCCCAAGGTGCATTCAATACTTCAATCTTCTTATCACGAAGCATCAAATCTTTTACTGCTTCATCTGCTGACTTTCCTTCAAAGAGTACCATATTTACCTGTTCAATAATGGGTAGCTGTACATTATATTTCTTAGCAAGTTGCATAGCAGCCTTCGCAGAATAAACGCCTTCTACTACCATTTTTACTTCGTCCATGGCTTCCTGCATGGTTTTACCCTGACCAATCAACATACCTGCACGACGGTTTCTGGAATGCACACTTGCACAAGTCACAATTAAATCACCAATACCGGTAAGACCGGCAAAAGTCTCCGAATGTCCACCCATAGCCACACCCAAACGACTGATTTCCGTAATACCTCTGGTAATAAGGGCTGCCTTGGTATTATCTCCATACCCTAAACCATCTGCAATACCCGCAGCCAAAGCCACCACATTCTTCAAAGAGCCACCCAGTTCCATTCCAAGTACGTCCGGACTGATATATACACGGAATATTTCATTCATAAATAATCCACGGATAAATTCTGCTGTACTTTTCTTTTTCGCACCCACAACAACTGTTGTAGGAATGCCCCTGCCTACTTCTTCTGCATGAGAGGGACCACACAATACCGCCACTACAGCCTGGGGAATTTCTTCCTCAATAATCTCAGACAAAGTCATTACGGTATCTTCTTCAATACCCTTTGCCACATTTACGATAATCTGACCCTTTTCCACATACTCACTCATTAATTTAGAAGTACTTCTGGTAAAAGGACTAGGCACTGCTAATACAAGCAAATCCATTCCTTTAACAGAATTCTCCAAATCCGTGGTAAAAACCATATCCTCGGGCAATTTAACACCGGCAAGCTTATCCTTATGCTCTCTCTCTGTATTCAGCATATCAATTTCAGACTGAAATTTAGACCAAACAGTCACTTCATGACCATTCTTATGTAAAAGTACTGCAAGAGCTGTTCCCCAGCTTCCTGCGCCGATAACACCGACTTTTGCCATTGCAAGCACCTCCTATTCACGATTTTTCTTTGATAAATAAGTCTTACGTTCTTCTCCCCGAAGCAATCTTTTAATATTTTCACGATGCTTCCAGAAAGCCATAACTGCTAACAAAAATCCTACAATATACATTTCAAAAAGTTCCGCCTGGGTCATGCTGCCAAACAATCCGCACTGACCACTGATAATAAGCTGGGTCATAAAACCAACGTAAACCAGCAAAGAACCTAAAGAAACATAGTGTGTTAAGAAAAATGTACCAAAAAACAATAATAATCCTACCGGTATAAAGGTTGGGTGAAAAGACAATACAAAACCTGCTGTTGCAGCAATCCCCTTACCGCCCTTAAAACCCATATAAAAGGGAAAATTGTGACCCAAAATAGCACCTGCAGCAGTATAAATACAAAGTAAATAAATGGAATCGCCATAGGTTTCACCAAATAAAATACGTACCAACACCACTGCAAAAATACATTTCAGACAATCTCCCGCAAATACAATCAAACCTGCTTTTCTGCCTAACACTCGAAGTGCATTAGTGGTTCCTGCATTACCACTACCATGCTCACGAATGTCAATTCCTTTTGATTTCCCATAAAAATAGGCTGTCTGGAATAAACCAAACACATAACCGATTACCAAACATAATATACGTACCATTATTGTTCTTTTTCCTTTCGTTCACGTATAATAAAGTGAAGCGGGGTACCTTTAAACCCAAAGGTATCTCGAATCTGATTTTCAATATAACGAGTATATGAAAAATGCATTAATTCCTTGTCATTTACAAAGATAACAAAGGTAGGCGGTTTCACGGAAACCTGGGTAATATAATACAAACGCAGTCTCTTTCCCTTATCTGAAGGAGGCTGTTGCATTGCTACCGCCTCAGACATAATTTCATTTAAGACACCCGTGGAAACACGCATAGCATGATTTTCACTGACCATATCAATGGTCTCATAAAGCTTGGGCAGTCTCTGACCGGTCTTTGCAGAAATAAATAACATCTCTGCATAAGGCATGTAAGACAAGGTATTACGTACTTTCTCTGTAAATTTATAAATGGTTTTATCATCCTTTTCGATAGCGTCCCACTTATTTACAGCAATAATAACTGCTTTACCTCTGTCATGGGCAATTCCGGCAATCTTCGCATCTTGCTCTGTAACGCCTTCTACCGCATCAATCACCATAACCACTACATCTGCTCGCTCTACCGCACTTACGGTACGTACAATCATAAAACGTTCTAATTCTTCTTTAATTTTATTCTTACGACGAAGTCCTGCTGTATCAATAAAAACATACTCCCTGCCATTATATGTCACTTCCGTATCAACGGCATCACGGGTAGTACCCGCAATATCTGAAACAATTAAGCGATTTTCGCCAAGAAGACGATTGATAATGGAGGATTTACCTACATTGGGTTTTCCTACAATTGCTACACGAATTCTGTCATCCTCTTCCTCTTCTTCGTCACCTTCAGGGAAATAAGAGCACACTTCTTCCAGCATATCTCCGATTCCCAAACGGTTTGCAGCAGAAATAGGATGAGGGTCTCCAATTCCTAAATTGTAGAACTCATAAACATCTGCCATATATTTTTCAAAGCTGTCGACTTTATTCACCACCAAAACAACGGGCTTTTGGCATCTGCGAAGCATATCTGCAACCTTGGCATCAGCATCTTGAAGCCCCTGCTTTACATCCACAAGAAAAATAATCACATCAGCGGTTTCCATAGCGATTTCCGCCTGTTCACGCATTTGTGACAAAATAATATCCTTGCTTTCCGGCTCAATACCACCGGTATCAATCAATGTAAAATTTCGATCCAACCAGGATACATCTGCGTAAATACGGTCTCTGGTAATACCGGGAGTATCTTTTACAATCGAAATATTTTCACCTGCCAACACATTAAACAAGGTGGACTTACCTACATTAGGGCGTCCAACCACTGCAACAATGGGCCCCCTTTTTCTCTTACTCATAGTTTCCTCCAACTACAAAATAAATCTCTTTTTAATATACAATCAATTAATCCGCATCCGCTTGATTTTACAATATTAATGGGCACTTGTAAAGCATTTTCCACGTCCGACTTGGTATAATCATCCAGAAAAACCTCTTCTCCGCTTCGTAAAACATTCTGGGGAAGCAATAATCTTGTACCTAATTTCTGTTCTTTTAACTGCTTACATATATCCTGGCCGGTTAAAAGTCCGGATACCGTAATCCTTTCTCCAAAAAAGTCATTAATAATCTTGTACACATGTATTTTTATATTTGGAAAAAGTTCTTCTAATCGGTTACACATCTTTTTTATATAGGGATAGGCAAGTACACCGGTTGCCAAAGATATTTCCTCAACAAGACTGGTATCCGGAAAACTTCTTTCTAAAGCTAATTCCTTCAAGCCTTCCTCAAATTCCTCCATCATCAGACGTATCATTCCCACACCGTTTTCCAGCTGTAAATAGCCGTCATAGCGACTCTCCTCCGGCACTTCACGTTCCGCCAAAATATACCATTCATCACTGGCATGAATAAAATGTGTTCCATGTTCTGCATAAAGTTTCTTCTGCCAACTCTCAATTAAATCAATCACTTTTTCGGCATCTTCTTTTTCAAAAGGGTCTAAGGGATACAAGCCCTCTCGATATTTAGAAAGTCCCACCGGTACCACTGAAACACTTTCCAGATTAGGCAAATATTTCGTAAGCTCTTTGATACTGAAATCCAGCTCTTCACCATCATTAATCCCTTTACAAAGTACAATCTGACCATTCATGGTAATGCCGGCTTCATAGAGCGTATCCACCTTTTTCAGCGCTTCTCCTGCGAATCGGTTATTTAACATCATACAGCGAAGCTTAGGATTCATGGTCTGGAAAGAAATATTAATGGGCGACAAATGATATCGTACAATTCTATCAATATCATGATCTGACATGTTCGTAAGGGTCACATAATTCCCCTGTAAAAAGGAAAGTCTGGAGTCATCATCCTTAAAGTACAGTGTCTCTCTCATGCCTTTAGGCATCTGGTCGATAAAACAGAAAATACATTTATTATGACAATGACGATAATCATCCATTAGACCATTTTCAAACTCAATTCCTAAGTCCTCATCAAAGTCCTTGTCCACTTCCAAAAGCCACTGTTCCCCATCCTGCTTCTGAATCAACACTTCAATATAGGTATCTTGTATTAAAAACTGATAGTCAAATATATCTTCAATTTCTGTATTATCAATACTTAAAAGAATATCTCCTACTTCTATTTCCAATTCTTCGGCAATACTGCCATCTACCACTCGACGGATAACATGCTGCTTCGTTTTCATCATTTCCTCCAAAACGATATAATAAGTTTAGTATACAAGATTTCCCTTGACGTGTCACTACCACAATGTTATAAAATAATTATCGTTTTATAAATTTTTTATATACTTCAGGAGGTTATCATGCCTAATTTACGTGAATTAGAGAATGCCATGCCGGTCGCACCCTTAAAAATCGTTCCTCTGGCTTCTATGGAGGAAATGGGTAAGGAAATTGATAAATATATGGTTATTTATCGTAATTACATCAATAATGACCGTGTAAAGAACGACCCGGCATTTCACGGATATATTGAAGAAAGCTATCTTGCGAAGGTTGACTGTCCCCGTTTCGGTTCCGGCGAAGGTAAAGCAGTTTTTAACGAATCCGTACGAGGTAAAGATGTTTTTATTTTGGTAGATGTATGTAATCATAGTATTACGTATAGATTAAACGGTTATGAGAACCACATGTCTCCCGACGATCATTACCAAGACTTAAAGCGTGTTATCTCCGCCTGTCAGGGAAAAGCACACCGTATTAATGTTATTATGCCTTTTCTTTATGAAGGCCGCCAACATAAACGTTCCGGCCGCGAGTCTTTGGACTGCGCTCATGCATTGACCGAACTACGTGATATGGGTGTAAGTAATTTAATTACCTTTGATGCTCACGACCCCAGAGTTGCTAACGCTACTCCTTTAAGCGGCTTTGACAACTTCACTACTCCTTATCAATTTATTAAAGCACTTCTTCATGAAGAAGATGATTTAATTATTGACAAAGACCATTTATTAGTTATCAGCCCCGATGAAGGTGCATTGGATCGTGCCATTTATTTTGCAACAGTTCTTGGTGTCGATACCGGTATGTTTTATAAGCGCCGTGACTACTCAACCATTGTAAACGGCAAGAATCCTATTGTGGCTCATGAGTTTTTAGGTGACAATATTGAAGGCAAGGATATTATTATCATGGACGATATGATTTCCTCCGGCGGAAGTATGTTGGATACTGCAAAGCAATTAAAGGACATGAAAGCTCGTCGTGTTTATATTTGTACCACCTTCGGACTTTTCACCGATGGTTTGGCTGCTTTTGATGAAGCACATGAAAAAGGCTACTTTGATAAAGTAATCACTACAAACTTAAATTATTTACCCCCTGAAATTTATGAAAAACCCTATTTTATCAAGGCAGATATGAGTAAATTCATCACTTCTCTTATTGACTTTATGAATCATGATGTTTCTTTAACCAATGCCATTGATACCACCGAAAAGATTCAACACTTTTTAGTAGAATATAGCGAAAGACATTAATAAAAAGGATGGTCGCCTGTGCGATCATCCTTTTATCATTAAAAATGCTCCTAAATTACCTCTTTTCCCCCCGGTAGCTCGATGGGAAAATAAATATGGTGCGTTACAGCAGGTACATATATCCGTAATGCTAATATTTTCCATGGGAATGCCTGCACTACGAAGAACTGCGTAGTTTGCCAGCCACAAATCCAGTTGCCACTTATCAGGGCTTTTTCCCGGAATCAAATATTCACTTCTCGGATATTTACCCATATTAGAAGCCTCTGTACAAAATACTTTCACGTCCTTCTTCTGCCAAAAACCTTCTCTGAACTTACAGGCCACTTCCTCGCTGATTTCATAGCAGTCCTGACATATGGACGCACCGATTCCGGCAATAATATCCGCGGACTCACAACCAAACTCTTCCTTCATCCGTTTTACCATACAGGCTCCCATCCCCTCTACCGTACCACGCCAGCCGGAATGAGCAAGCCCGATTACTTTTTTTTTAACATCCACAAAGTACAAAGGCACGCAATCCGCAAAAAAGCAGGATAAAATTATTCCCTTTTCCTTCGTAATAAGCCCATCTATATCGGTGTAATCTCTTGGTATAGTCACACCTTTTCCGGCATCTTCCTTTTTTACCACTCTGATATTGGTGGTATGGGTCTGATCCGTCGTAACAAAAGCATCACTGGACATCTTGAATACTTCACCGATTCTTCTGTAATTCTCCAATACTGCTTCCGGCTTATCTCCTCGTATGAAGCTAAAATTCATGGTAGAAAATTCGTCTTTACTTACGCCTCCCATACGAGTACTGAAAACCTGCTCAACCCAAGGAATTTTTTCCAATGAAGGAAATGACAGATATTCTAACTTTTCTCCATTCTCTAAAATATTCTCTTTTTGTTCAAATGTTTTTTTTCTGTTTTTTGCTCTGATAACAGGATACATTCTTCTTTTCCTTTACCTACCCAATATGTGCAAAGGCATTCTTATGCCAACGAATTTCATTACCCTCTATGGCAATCACATCATATCGAACCGGCATATTCCATGACACTTTATGCACATAACGATAAAATGTTGCCACCTGACAAATCTGCTTTTGTTTCGCAAAACCAACCGCTTCTTCCGGTGTACCTTTGCTATTATTTTTACGATATTTCACTTCAAAAAATACCAAATACCCCTCATGATAACCAATCAAATCAATTTCTCCATGACGATTGCGGAAATTCTTTTCCACGATTCGAACACCCTTCTCCGACAAATAGGAATGGGCCCGTAATTCCCATTCAGTACCTGTTTTACGTTTGTTCAAATCACACTCTCCTATTTATATACTTTACTCTTTAGTTTATCCATGGAATCCACGAAAATTAAGATTTCAGCCACCACCTCATAAAGCTCCGGCGGAATCATTTCTCCGATTTCCAGACGAGACAAGGTATCTGCAAGCTTGTCATCCTTATGAATAGGAACCTCAAACTCCTGGGCTTTTTCAATAATTTTTTCAGCAAGAAGTCCTCGTCCCGAAGCTACTACTTTAGGTGCATCCTCATTTGGATCATAGCTAAGCGCAATGGCCTGTTTCGGTTTATTATTCTTAGGTTTTATATCCATTATATTTTCCCTCTGTCTTTAAGCCCGTACATCAAAAGAATAGTTCACCAGTGCCGGACGATTGGAATTTTCATTTATCAGTTCCTGTAAAACCACATTTTTATCTTCACCTTCCACAGTCTCTCTTACCGTCATCTGACAAGACATATGATAGCCTCTTTTTTCTAAGCGTTCTGTTAGAATATGAATATGATCGTTGATAAAATCCAACATTTCATCATCCTGTAAATAAAAACGAGTACTTACATTAGTATCCTTCATCTGTACATAAACATCCACCGGTCCCAAATGTTCCATATCCAGATGCAAAAGTGCACTCACTTCGCCCTCTTTCTGTGCCAGATTACGTTTATTGGAATATACGTAAAGCTCTCCATTGGCATTGCTTTCCGAAAGCTTAAAGGGTAGTTGAATGTAAGCATACATTTGATTCATCTGATTCAGGAAATTTACATTCTGAGTCATATTCTGTACGGATTTCGCCAAAGGGCTTTGCTCCCCGGCTACATTTGTCAATGCTTCTGCCATAATATTTAACTGCTTGGAAAGCTTATTAAAATGTTCCTGCACCTTTTCTTTACTACCGGCACTTTCCGGATCTAAAAGCATCTGTTCCTGCAAAAGTTTTGTAATGTTTTCCTTGAAATCAGGACTATTAACCAGCTTTGAAAACGCCTCCCTATCACCGACCAGACCTTCCAAGGTAGCAAGCATTGTTTTTGCCTGCAGGGATAAATTCTGAACACTTTCCTGTGACTTTTGGATTCCCTCTGTTGTATTGATCCCAGTTATATCACTCTCCTGTACACCATTTGTATTATTCTGTACTGTTTGAGAATTACCACCATCTCCGGATGTTTCTGCAATGTTTTCTATTATTATAGGCGCCTGGGTTACACTTTCCCCGTCAGCATTCAATTGTAATACACTCTGCAAAAGTGTCACAACATCTTTGCCTTGACCATTTGCAGACATATTTTGCACCAAATCCAAAAGTTCACCGCTCATCTGCTCCACACCGGCAGTTAACTGGTGACTCATTTCTTTATAGGCATGTATTTGACTCAAATTGTCAGCTGTTACAGGCAAATTCAACTTATGCAAATCCACAATATCCATAAGTTCAGCATTCTGATTAGAAAGAATTTCCTGATAAATCCCCTGTAAAGACTCCTTATTAATGGGAAGTCCTTCCTGCATTAACGTGGTTGTCATATTTAAGGTGGTCTCGTTTAAAGGTAGCGATGCAGAATCTAAAGCTTTTGCGGCCGTTTCACCCATTGCCATATTTTCAAGCAAAGGACTTAAGGATAAAGAAGAACCATTATTTTTTACCTGAAATAACAGATTTTTTCCTACCGACAAAGCAATATTCTGTTCTAATCTGGCTTGCAGAGACACGTCTTCACCATTCATATGCAGCAAAAGCTTCACGTAATCTGCGGTAGTATCCTGAACCTCTCCCTGCAAAATTTGTCCGGGAACCAACGCTTTAATCTGTGCGGAAATATTTGAATTAGTAGTTACTGCGCCGGTTTCAGCAGTTTGACTAACCTTAGTATTTTGACTGAAAATAGTATTTAACATATCATTTAAACGCATGTAACCACCTCCTTAACACTCAAATATTTCCTTTAAATTTTTACAAATACTTTTTAATAAAAGTTCTTCGATGAATGGGACAGGGTCCTATTTCACGAAGTCCCTGTGCATGCTTTTTGCTCTCATATCCTTTATTTCCCGCAAAATCATATCCCGGATATTCCTTATCATACTCTACCATCATTCGATCTCTGGTAACCTTTGCAACAATACTTGCAGCTCCGATAGAAATACTCTTTGCATCTCCTTTAATAATCGGTACTTGCTTTATATCTACGCCCGGAATAGTAACTGCATCATTTAACAAAATGTCAGGTTTTACCTTCAAATTCGAAATCGCCTCACGCATAGCTTCATAGGTAGCCTGCAAAATATTGATTTCATCAATTCTCTGCGGAGAAACCATACCAATTCCCCAGGCAATTGCTTTACTTGTAATTACTTCATAAAGCTCTTCTCTCTTTTTTTCGGATAATTTCTTGGAATCATTAATATATAAAATATCACAATCCTTGGGCAAAATAACTGCACAAGCTACAACAGGACCTGCCACCGGCCCCCTGCCTACTTCATCAATTCCGCATATATAATCAAATTCAGCATATTCTCGTTCGTATCGCTGCAACTCATAAATACGCTGTTTTTCCTCTTCTAATGCTAAGATTCTTTTCTTTGCATTTTCTACCAGATTTCTTACACCACTGCGTTCATCGCTTTCAAAACGCTCTACAAATTTAGGCAGCTCATTCTCACAAGCTGCCTGATATATTTCTTTTACTTCATTCATGCTAAGTGCCATAACTAACCCCTTTACTGATGTGTAATAAACTCCATATCACTAATGGGCCAAATTCTTGCCCATGCTTTACCCACAATCTGATCCTTTTTTATATTTCCTACCTCTCTTATACGACTATCCGAACTATGATTACGATTATCTCCTAGTACAAAATACTCATCCTCGCCCAAAGTAATAGGTTCAGCTGCAATACCCAGCTTGTCTGCATCAATAACCTCTCTGCCGTAGGATTCTTCTAAAATTTCACCATTAATGTATATATTTCCGTCTTCATCAATCTGTACGGTTTCTCCGGGAAGTCCTATAATACGCTTGATATAATAGGTATCCTTCTGATACTGAAAAGGAAATACAATAATATCAAATCTCTCCGGTTCCTTAAAACGATAACTGATTTTATCTACAATCAGGTTGTCTCCATCGTTTAAGGTAGGTTCCATACTCGTACCACTCACCTCAGTGCGCTGTCCAACATAGAGAATAATCAAATAAGTAATAAGCAAAACCACCAATAAATATAATCCGGTGCTTAAAACATCTTTTAAAAACTTTTTCATCTTTTTCCCCTTAAACCTTACGGTCTTTCTAATGTAATTCTTCCTAATTTTCCGCTTCTAAAATCATCAATAAACATATTTGAAGCCTTTAGTAAATCCAGTTCCTGCCCTTTACTGTAACACTTTCTATTTTCTGCTATAGCCTGCAAAATCTCTATCGGTTTCCCCAACTCCTCTAGAGCATAGCGTTCCTTTAACATTTCCGGATATCTGGTCGTAAGCTCACCAAGCAAATCACAAGCCATTTCATCCATTATAATAATTTCATCATTAATAGATCCTATATAGGCAAGGTGTTTACCAACTTCCTGGTCTTCAAATTTAGGCCAAAGAATACCCGGTGTATCCAGTAATTCCAGGTTTTTATTCAATTTAATCCACTGTTTCCCTTTGGTAACACCGGGCTTATTACCGGTTTTCGCACAAGCCTTTCCTGCAAAGGTATTAATAAATGTAGACTTTCCTACATTCGGAATCCCTACCACCATTGCTCGAACAGGACGATTCACAATTCCACGTTTTCTGTCTCGTTCAATCTTTTCCTTACAAGCCTCTTGTACCAAAGCATTTACACTCTTTACACCACTACCGGACTTCGCATTAAGCTCCAGTACATGAATACCCTTTTCCTCAAAATAACGCTTCCACTGTGCATTAGCTGACGGGTCAGCCAGGTCAGACTTATTAAGTAAAACAATTCTGGATTTATTTGCAGCCAAAGTATCAATATCCGGATTACGACTGCTAAGAGGGATTCTGGCATCTACCAGCTCAATCACCAAATCTATTAACTTAATATTTTCCTGCATCATACGCTTGGCCTTCGTCATATGACCGGGATACCACTGATAATTCATATTCTCCTCCAAAACTATTTAATAAAGCCCGCTTCTATACTTTTTCCTTTCATACGAAACCAGGCTTTTCCTATAATATCTTCTAACTCCACGGGACCAATATTTGCAGAACGGCTATCTTCACTATTGTTTGGATTATCTCCTATACAAAAATATTCGCCCACCGACAAAACAATTTCATTCTCAGCAATTCCTGCGTCCCATATTTTAGTAGTCACATAAGGACTTTCCGAACCATTTACAAAGCAAACTCCATCAATTATCTGCAGCTTATCATTAGGACCGGCAATCACACGTTTCACATAATAATGTGACTTTTGATTACCATTCGGAAGAAAAACAATCACATCGCCCACCTTCGGTGTAGTTAATGTATATGCAAATCGATTAATATAAATTTTCTGCCCGTTCTCTAAATTCGGCTCCATAGAAATACCAATCACATTGGTTGACATTCCCAATGTATAGGTAAGCACCACAGCAATCAAAACAGCAGTCAAAATACATATGATATAAGAAAATATCTCCTTCACCAGAGATACGGTAATAATTTTCTTTTTTCTTTGGTAAAAGCTTAAACCCCTGTGTCTTTTTGGCATATTTTACCTCAACAATCTAAACATTCATACGAATTTTATTCTACCACATTTTTTACAATAAGAAAAGGACAACTACAAATATTGTAATTGTCCCTTCGAAGCGTAATTATTTTACTAATTCTTTAACTTTAGCCCTCTTACCTACGCGGTCTCTTAAGTAGTTCAATTTAGCACGTCTTACTTTACCTCTTCTAACTACTTCGATCTTCTCTACGTTAGGGGAATGTAAAGGCCAGGTCTTTTCAACGCCAACACCGTTAGAAGACTTTCTAACAGTAAAGGTTTCTCTGTTGCTTCCACCCTGTCTCTTTAATACAACACCTTCGAAAACCTGAATTCTTTCACGGTTTCCTTCCTTAATCTTTCCGTAAACCTTTACGGTATCACCAACGTTAAAGTCAGCGATGTCAGATTTCAACTGTTCTGCTTCGATCTCTCTGATAATATCACTCATATTGAGCCTCCTTCTTAAACTGGATGTTCTTAATACACTTCGTAACAGCGGACCATCTCATTTTCGCAACGTTGATATTTTAACACAGTTAAATATAGAATGCAAGCAAATTTTTAGTATTTTTTATTGATTTCAAGAATCCTTTTTTCCTTTATTGACTTTACCTAACACTCTCTTACAAAACGCCACACTTTTCGAAATCATCGGGCGAATTGGACGCATGTTCAACCATACGCCAGTTAGGAATCGATATACGATATTTTTTGTGGAAATAGCCATTCCTTTGCGATAAAGAGTAGTTGCAATTCCCAACATTTGAGAAACTTGCAAAGGACCTTCTATTTCCTTCTGGTTATCTCCTACCAAAAAAATGCCCTGTTCCTTCACTCTCCAAATACGATGAAGAACTAATATATCACTGTCTCCATTTTCTTTATAGCGACGATATAATACCACCTGGCCTCTTCTTAAGTTTTTGATATCCTCAATAGGAGAAACCACCACCTCATCCCTGCCCGGTATAAGAACCGGATACATACTGTATCCCTGGGGCTTCAATTGTATGCTATTTCCCTCTTTTAACAGTTTTTCTATGTCCTGAGCATAAGTCTGCATTCTGTTCTTCCTTTTTTAGTAGATTTTTGTGAAACAAAATGTTAAAATCATTATACAAGTTTTTTTCAAAGGAGTAAAGATTCCATGAAACAAAATCCAAGTTATGTATTAAAAGAATTGGCCGGTGTGCCCTATTTGCTTCCCTATGGACAAATGATTGCAGACCATAAACGTGGCATGAAAATAAATGAAACCGGCAAATATTTCTGGAATTTACTTAAGACTCCTATGAGTATGGACGAAGTGCTTTCCTTAGGCAAAAAATATTTTGAAGTGGAAGATGAACACTATAACGAATTTGAAAAAGATGTAAAAAACTTCTTAAATACCCTATTAGCACACAATATTCTTTTGGCAGATAAGCATTCCTCAAACATACAAACCTTTGATTGCAAGACCGTTTGTATTGCCGGCTTATATTTAAATTTGTTCAACTTCTATACTGCCTTTCCGGAGGAATTTAATGCTTTTCTTACAGAAGATAGAATGGATGCTGACCAGACTGTAACCTTTTATGCTACACGTCCCTATCTTTTGGAAAATGGTAAGGTAATTCTTCGCAATATCGAACTAAATATAATGGAGTTTGAGGATAAATACATTTTCAATCTTCCTTTAGCAAAAGATATACATGAAATACATTTATCCAAGGATGGCACTAAAGTTGATATTTATGGAGTTCCTACTCTTTCAGATACCTTTAAATATGATTTATTTCATGCACTTCGTTTGCCCTTTTTATATTTGGCCCAGAAGCATCATATGGTAGCATTGCACTCTGTCTCTATACTCTATAAGGACAAAGCTTGGCTGTTTTCCGGCAGCTCCGGTACCGGCAAATCCACTCACGCAGCTTTATGGCAAGAATATTTGGACGTTCCTACCATTAATGGTGATTTAAATTTACTGGCCTTTAAAGAAGGTACTCCGGTTATCCACGGAATTCCCTGGTGTGGCACATCCGAAATCTTTGATACCAACACCCATGAATTAGGGGGTATTGTACTTTTAAAACAAGCTCCTCGAGATTATATCAAAGAATTAACTGAAGATGAGAAGATTTTATTAATATCACAACGACTTATATCTCCCAATTGGACTATTGAGCTTTTTGAGACCAATATGACTTTTGTAGAAAAATTGACTCACAAAATTATGTCCTGTAGACTCTACTGTACGAAGAATCAAAGTGCGTTGGAAGTTATGCAAGAGCATATTGATACATATTTAAAGGATGCCTGATTATCAGGCATCCTTCTTTTCTTAAAATACTCTCACTAATTCATCAATCTCTTCTTCATTTAAAACCACACACTTCTTATCTCGAATAGCATATACCCTTGTACACGCACTCAAAACTGTAGGTCGATGGGTTGTTACAATACAGGTACGTGGTCTTTCATCATTCATGATATTTTTTAACACCTTACGCTCCGTTGCCACATCCAATGCTGAAGTAGCCTCATCCAAGAGTAAAATAGGAGCATCCCTTAGAAGCGCTCTGGCAATAGCTAAACGCTGCGCCTGTCCTTCGGAAAATCCGCCGCCTCGCTCTTTAATGGCACTATTAATACCATCCGGCAGTTTCTCTACAAATTCCCAAGCACACGCAGCCTTCAAAGCCTCTATAATCTCCTCATCCGTAGCATCTTCCTTCACATTACGCATGTTTTCTGCAATAGTACCTGAAAACATGGTATTACCCTGAGGTACATAAGAGAAAAGCTTACGTGTGGAAGGTGTTAAAGGCACTGCATTGTATTTGCTAAAGATTTCCTCGCTCTCGAGAGCTTTATTCTCTTCATTAAACAAATCTGAATAGGTATGCTCACCGGTAAGGTATGCTATACCATTCTGGGTCTGCATCAAGGAAAGAACCAAACGAAGCATGGTGGTCTTACCCTCTCCGGAAGGTCCTACCAACGCAATAATCTCATGAGGATTCACTTCCATGGAAGCCCCCTCAAAAACTAAGGTACCGTTCTTGTAGGCATAATCCACGTCCTTCATCTTCAAGCTAATACCAGTTGCCTTGTTATTTTCCAAGAATTTCTCAACCAATTCGTCGTTGCTGTAGTCTTCCCTGGGCATTTCTACAATGTCCATGAGACGACCGGCGGAGGTGGTGAGATTTATTGCACTTGGTATTAAAGAAGTCAAATTATGTACTGAACTCGTTAAGGTTCCCGATAATGTCAAGAACATTGTCATTGTACCATAACTAATTACACCACTCCATACTCGATAAATTCCCCAACCATATGCCGAGTAAGAAATCATCATATTAATAATAGATAATAACAAAGAAATTACTATAGACATCCTTTGAAATTCCAAACGCATATCGATATATTCTTTTTGTAGATTCTTAAGTTTCTTGAAATAATAACTAATTAAATCGAAAGCTTTAATTGTTTGTATATTAGAAAAAGTTTCTTGATTAAAACCAGAAACTTTTGCAGACATTTCTGCACTACGACGATTATTATTAATCATACGATTCATTAATGTTTTAGAAAAAAACATACTTATAGGAATAGAAGCAAACGCAAATATAGCAAAAGTCCAATCGTAATAGACAACAACCAGAAACGCACTGACAAAACGGAAAAAATAAATTATTGCATTAGGGATATAATTAAGTACGCCTATAGAAATATTAGAAACATCATTTCCCCATCGCGTTAATAAATCTCCTGTATGATACGTCATTAAAGATTCCCAATCAGTTATTAAAATTTTATTAAAAATATCCGACTTAATCTCCGCATCAATTTTCATACTAACCCAATTTGATGCATACCCAGATATTTGCGTCATAATGCTGGAACTAATATTAATACCTATCATAATTGAAAAAATAAGAATAATATTTCCGGTTTCATGCCCTATTATTATATCTATTAATTTTTTTGAAATAATACTCGAAAAGAGACCAATAACCGTACTCACCATTCCAAGTAATGTATAAAACAAAATAGCTAATTTATGTTGCTTAGCATATTGATAAATCCATTTTGTCTGTAAAAAAAATTCTTTTAGTCGTCCTTCTCTTATCCTAGTTATATAAAATAAAATTTTCTTTATCATAATAAACCTTATCTTTTACTATTATAAAAAGAGGTTATGAACACATAACCTCTTTCATCAAAACACATCTTAATGATTATCAAAACATGATCTACTACAATATGTGCAACTAACAGATTCAATCGCCAAACCAACCTCAGCGTCTACTGATAAATTACCCAAACCTAATGTATCAGAAGCATTATTATGATATGAACCATTTCCTTGTACATAAGTCAAATCAAGAACATTGCTACCACTTCCTGATACAGATTCTGCATTACTTGATCTGTATGTTACATTCTTATTGAACACCACTCTAATAACTCTTGTACTGCTATGATGTCCATCTTTCGCATCATGTACTCCATCTAACTGAATAACATAATATTCCAAAACAGCGGCTAGTCCAGGACCTTGTGTAATATGTGCCGTAACTGTATAACAATCACCACTTGCTGCATACACGCCTTCAGCCAAATCTTCATTTATCATTACTATAGGTCTTTCATAATTTTTCATAATTTTTCCTCCCTAATGAAAAATCTCACTTTTACATCAAAAAAATTTTACCACAATAGTCGACACTTGTAAACCATTTTTTTGTCCTAATTATAATATTTTTATCTTTTCCATCAGTTTGCTACGTCTTTGGGCTTCCTTAAGGATTTCTTTTGTGGAAATGTTACGAACTTTTCGGTTATTATACAAAAATTTTACAAATGTAATTATCCACAAAACAGGCCAAAACAGAACACATTTACCGACTTTCGGGAAATTAAGATGCATCTGATGATGAAACTCTCTTACATAATCCATAAATCCAGTTCCCCTCATCATAACCATACGATTTTCTCCGGATTTCCCAAATTCTTCTGCATCCAATACCTCTCGCATGAATTCATCCACCGGACTATCTTCTGCCATTTTCATCCACAATACCTTCTCCGCATTTAATCCCAAATATTGTATACAAGTCTTAGTAATAACATCGGAAAAAGCTTTAATCCCGGCCTCATCTATCAGATTTAAATAACACTCCCTATCCTCTTTTGTTATTTCTTCCTGCCAAAACACTACCCAATCACAAAGAAGCTTTAAACCAAAACCCGAACGTAAAAAATGCTGCAACATATGTAACAACAATTCGAAGGCATAATATGGCTTTGTTAAAACCGGAAGGTCTATTCCCATAACATTACGATTTTCAGCTTTACATTCTCCACTCCTTAAGAGCTTAATTAAATAATTATTAATTTTCTGATTATCAAATGGTTCAGCCAACAAAGTATGTACTTCAATCCCTATACCACTTTGGGTTTCGAAAGTAATATGATGTAACGCTAACTGCTCTTCACTTACCCAAAATCCATTTTCTATCATTATTTCTTTTACAATATCCTCTTGTAAAGGATTTAATAATAATAAATCAATATCACCTGATTTACGTAATTCCGGAATGGGATAATAAGAACCGATGCCAACTCCCTTTAATACTACTGTTTCAACCCCTTTTTGTTTTAATAATTCTATAATATACCTTGTCAAAAAGAGCAGGTGATATTGTTGTAGTACTGTTTGCTTTGAAACAATATTTAATTTTTTGATCAATTCATCCGGAATATTTTTTTTATTATCTATATCGTCAAAAAGTAATGATAATATACTATGCCCTTCTGCAATTTTAAATATTTCTTGCCATTGTAATGCACTTAAATCACAAGTATTAACAACATTATTTTCCGAATGTATACTTAATTTGAGTAGTTCAAACAAAACATTTTCCTGAAGTGATAATTCCACAACCTCCACTCCTTTTCTCTTCCCCGACATTTTATCATTTTTTGAGAATTACATCCTTAAACTTTTTAAACAAAAAAATAAATTCTTTACATTTTAAAAATACTATCAAATAAATGACATTAGGAATTGTAATACAAATACAAAACTTAATAATTAACTGATGTATAATCGTACCATTCACCATAGAACAAATATAATCAGTAATCAACCACGCAATAGCAGTTATACATACATAAAATGCATACTTAAAGAAATAAAAACGAACCGGGGCCTGTAACCTATGTTTATATAACATGTAAGGCTCCACCCATAGCGATGTTGTCAATGTACTTATTAGTGTACCAATAAAAATGCCTATGACCCCCAAATGATATCCTAAAATAATTGAAACAACCAAGTTTATAATTGCTTCAAACAAAGACTTATATCTATCATACCAAAACAGCCCCAATGAATCTCTAAAAACAAGCGTAGCCTGACGCATACCGGTAAAATAAAAATTCAAACATAATACCAATGTAATAGGTTTACTAAAAACGTATTGTGAGCCAAAGCTCAATTCCACAAAAGGAGTCAATAATTCAAACAAACATATTACAGCAAATCCAAACATCCATTGTCCAATAAAAAAAGCAGCTTCAAAAATACGCTTTACTCTTTCTTTATTCTCTTCTACGCCTAAATTTCCTACACTGGCTGTAATGCCCTGAAATGCTTGATTCAACACTTGACGTATTGATCCTATTACTAAAAAATAATTTGAATATATTGCGACACTAACAATTCCTACCAAAGATGACAAAAGTAAATTGTCCGTATTAGTTACAACAACATTACCCACCTTATGCATAAGCATTGCCTTAATATTTTGCTTGATACTATTTTTTTCTTCTATTTCCAGTGGTTTAACATCCTTATCCTTCAAAAATGGATACATTTTATTTGCTTTTACAGAAATTGTAATATTATTAAGTAATGTACACGAAAGCAAAACTATAACAAACAAAAAGAAGTTATGTGTTATGCATAAAATAATGATCTGTATTATATTCTGCAATACCAAGAATACCGTTTGGCACAATACCCCTATATAACTTAATTGATACGCATCTATCAGAGTTCTCTTATAAATCAACAAATAAGATACTACTGAATTTGCTAAGTATAATAAATATAACAGAATCAGGTTATCCACTTTAGGCTGATTTTTAATAAGAACATCCATAAAGGGTATTACTAAAAGACCTGCACCTAATACAACCGATGCAATCCCTCTGTACAAACGCTTGTACAAAAGCATTAACGATTTCTGCTTCTCCACATTTTTCTCAGAAATGGGCTTATACAAAGCATAGGTAATTGCTGTTCCAATACCTAATTCAGACAAAGCAAGCACATTCAGAATATCCGTAAACAATCCATTTACACCTACATAATCCTCACTTAAGGTGTGCGTAAATACCACTCTCGTAGCAAAACCCATCAGAATGGCGATAACTCTTGCAAACATGGCAACGGTAGTATTACGAGCAGAGTACTCTGTTCTGCTTTTCTCTTCCATATTCAGTTGATAAGCTGAATTAACACTCAAAAGAAGATACCTCCGGAAGAATTTGTTCAAATGCTGCTTTAAGTTCTATTTTAACCTTATCAAAGGAATCACCAAGTTCTGCATCATTCACACAAATCATCTTTTTCCTTTGTTTAGTAATTGTATTTAGTAATTTACTATTATCTTTCTGCGAAAGATTAAAATACTGAAAATACTTATGCAAATTAGTAGGATAAAAATTATTAGATAACTTCTGCCATTCTCTAAATAAATAAGGAGTCACATCCGTATTGCTACGAAAACGATTGTTTGACATATTAGTCAATAATTCATTTTCTTTTTCCCAAATTTCATCAAATGTTTGCTTACAATATGGAGAGGGTCCATGTACGGTATAAAATCCTGTAAATAAAGGAAAGGCTAATTCTAAAAAATTATAAATGAAATACATAGGTGGATAGCCTATCTTAAAGTAGTTATGTGGATATTTTTTTATATTCTCTCTCTTGTTAAAGTACTTACACAGAACTAACGAATTATTCATATACAAATGAGACATAACAGGATTAGTAGGATTAGCTACTACTGGCTGAAATGCTAACATATCACAAGGTTTTCCATCTTTAAAAAAATGCTCCTCTTGAACCTTGTTAATCAAAAAGAAATCATCATTAAAGTAAATGAATTTCTCGGATAAATCTTCTATTTTGTTCATATAAATTTCCAGCACATTACTGTTAAAGACAGGTAAATATTTTGTCGGAATATAATCCTCATGACGCACAATATGTAATTTGGGATGATTTACCTCAAGCCATTCCGGCACATGCCCCCAAGTAATAAAATGAATTTTTCTTACCCAAGGAGCATACTTTTCAACACCTCTAAACCAATACTTCAAAAGCTCCATATCTCTATATCGCATATCTGTATCGTCCGTATCTTTATTAGGTGAATACTTAGCCTTTTCCGCACGCCATGCCGGATCATTTCCATCCACCCAAGTAATAACAAAATCAATTCCCTGACTCATAGATTCATCTCATTTCTTTTTTATCTTAATCAAAAATTTGTCAATGCTTTCTCTTAAACCTTCAATATGAATTGTTCCTATTTTGTACCCATACTCTTCCATTTCTTGCTCATTTCCCAAATAAATGGGGGTTGCAGAATCTACATCCTTAATCCAAAAATAGATTTCATATGTACCTTCATTGAAGCCAGTAAGCTTCTGTTCATAAATTATTGGCAAAATCGTTTCGTCCTCATTTCCGCCGGATAATTTACTTAAATCTGTTTCCAGCAAATAAGACTGTGAAGCTTTAGTCTCCACATTTACTATTTGCAAGTAAACTTCCTCCGGTTTATAAACAGGTGCAAATCCTACATTTTGCAAATCAATCTTGACGGTTAATACATCTTCTGTCTTCTTATAATCTAATCCCACATTTTTAATCAATAATCTATAACCCAGATGTCTTTCAATATAGGTCAATCCATCCATTCCATGATAAACAGAATCATCTGCAATAACATACTCCTTCCATTTATCTAACACTGACCGATCATAATCCCAATTCAAATAAGAAATATGCATCTGTTTCAAATTAGCAAGAGCATTAACAAAGTCATTATATTCATTATCTTTTATTACTTCTCCTCCGTTTGGAACGTATTTACACAGTTCCTGCTGAAAGATTAGTTCTTCTGTTCGATTCCAATGTGTAAAATCTCCAACTTCGCTTCTGCTTATTTTTCCATAAGTTCCGTAATCGCTATAATTACCCATTATGCCGTCATTAAACAAGCCAATCCGACGAGAAATATGTTCTTCTGCATAGGAGGAAATATTGGGTTCTGCTATCTGTGTGATTTTTCTCCACTGTGCCGGCATACGAACACTCAGAAAAATTTCATTGTCAGTTACTTCCAACAATTTTTCGGTCAATTCCTTCATACTGCTTAAATGTGCTGTTCCATTCATTTCACCCCAATTACCTATGAATAAACCTTGATGCAAATATATGATGTCATGATACTCCAAAAAAATAATGCGAAGCTGCTCCATATGGCCCAGAATGGTTTCAACCCTTTCAGGTTCAACAATTTCATTCTCTCCATTCCAGTCATACAAAAAACGAACGATATACTGCTTGTCAAACTGACTCATAGCATGAAAAAGATTATTAATTTCTTCCAAGCCTTTTTCTGAAATCAATCCTTCCGCATACTCCTGCAAATTTATTTGAATCATAACCAGAGATGCATTGGAGTTCGAAAAACTTTTGAATAAAGAAGCATAATAATCTACTGGTCTATCATCACTTATCCGAAAACCGCACATGAAATAAAACCCACGATTAGGATTCTTTAATTCTCTTGCAGACTCGGAAAAGCGGCCCACTTCAGTAATATATACATTTCCATGGTTTCGCAAAGCAATACTATAGCCCATCCTAAAAGAACAATATAATGCTATACCTACCAGCATCGTGCAAATTATTGTAAGAAAAATTTTACTCAAAAATCTAATTGTTTTCTTAATCATTCTAACACCAAATTATACAAAAACTGCGGATTTTGCTGAATATAATAGCAGATAAAGTCCTCATCTTCATAATATACTTGCAATTCATTTGGATACATTTCCGCAAATTTTTGACACCAGTTGTACATTTTAGATTCGAGAATGGTTCTACTCTCTAAGTTTGAATAGGCTTTCGAAGGTCGATTAAAGTATCTTATAGTTTCTTCAGCATATTGTTCTGAAATCTGCGAAGAAAGTATATCTTTACAGCAGCTAAAATTGGTACTATACATTTCATGATACTTATCAATTGCTAGCCATTTAGGACCTGCGAAGAAATGACTCTGAGCATATTTTATTGGTTTCTTCTCAATAAAAATAAACAAATATTCGGTAGGTATTGTATAATAATCCTTACTTTGATTTTGGACAAAAGTTAATAATTCTTCGTGGCGTCCATTCTGGATAACTTGATATATTTCATCCGTTGTTGAAATTACTGTATATGTATTTTCCGGCAAAGAATTTTTTACTGCATTTGTAACATTAACAGCTGCATTATATCTCGTAAGTTCATAATACAAGTATCCATGATAGGAACCGGAAATACAAATAGTCGCCACCAAAGCAATAATCACACCAACAGAACACATCTCTAATGTATCCTCTCGAAAAAAAATCACTAAAAAGGAAAATAGCATATCCAGCGGCATAATCATAACCATCAAAATGAGCATTTGTCCTGTTGTACACAATCGGGCACCTGCAATTAATTCAGGCAAACCAATTAGCGGCGCAGCATAAATAAACATAAACAGAAAAGAAGCTAGTACAATAGGTAAATACTCCGAAAAGATATTTTCTCTATTTCCGGGTTGTTTTAGTATTTTAAAACGTATAAAATTGATTACCCTGTATATTAGATAAAGAATTGTTGAAATAAGAGTAAAACCTACAATCCACTCCGCTCTATCCTTTTGATATAAGGTCACATATCCATACGAATATACCCCTTTAATCTTTTCTATAAATTTACTTCCGATAGAAAGCGCTTTTTCTTTTATTTTAACAAAAGCACTTTTCTTAATAGGCGTTGTTTGAACATTTGTATTACCGGAATGACTCTCCGCTTCCCCTACTTCTACAGAATCCTTGGCCAAATTATCCTCTACCAATTCCTCCTTAACACTATTTTCTACAGATTGTTGGACCGTATTCTGTATTTCAATAGCATCTTCTGCTTTAGTATTCTGTCCTCTACCTACACCTTTATTATCTGTACCATTAATAACATTTAACGCCCAACCAATAGAGCCCTGAAATGGTATTCCTGATAATAATGCGCCTCCCATTGGTGCAAAAGCAATCATAACACCCATAATCGCCGAAACCACTAATGGCACAAAATGTTTCTTGTGAAATATACTTTTCAGTTTAAAAATGGCAAATGCAAAGCAAACAAAGAATGCCATAATAGTTGCGTAAAAATGTATCGCAATAGAAGCAGCCAAAGCCATCATGAACAAAAGAAGATTTTCATCCCAGCAGGCCTTTAATTCCACTTCGCGAATAACTGTTTTTTTGTAGCTTTTAAGATACAAAATAAGATATAATGCACAAATATAAATTGTGTGAAAGGCATATTCCTGGGGCAAAGTCCACTGCAAACGGGACATACTAAACACTTCATCGATACAAACCACATCTATTATTAAAAACAGAATTAATACCAAAACAGAACTTAAACGCCAATGAAATACTTCTTTCATCAAACAATAGGCAGCAAGCAAAATAACAGCAATATGTATTCCAGCCAAGAAAAGCATACAACTGTAAACATTAATTCCACACAAAGTATGTATCGCATATATTACACAATGCATTGCTTCCGGATAAACACCTGCCGAAAAAATTTTTCCTTGAATTAATCCATAAATCCACGAATGATGCACATACATATCACCAAAACCATAGGAATAATCTCTAAATGCACCATAGGAGAAATATAACATTCCATAGAGCAAAGTTAATATAAGCAAAGTATATTCAATGAAATGCTTTTTATAAAACTTTTTGAAACTTTTGGAATTGATCTTCGTTTTCTTCTTAATTCCATTGAACCAAGTCAGAAAAAATTGTTTCCATCCCATAGTTCCGGTAATAACATATTTCATTCTCTTTTTTCGTTCTTCTGTTAATTGGTAATATTCTCTTAGAGACCAAATAAGAGTTCCATAAAAGAAAATGCACATGGTCCATTTGTTCAACAAATGAAATAAGCCTAAAAACAGTACCACGGAATTTATAATAATCACCTGTACCGTGGAACAAAAACAAAACCGAAATGTAACGGACTTTGCGCTTAGGTATTTACGGAATACAACTAATGGCCATACAAACATTACAAAGCCATATCCCAAAAATACCTTTATATATTCTATTATCCAATACAACAAACTGTTTTCCATCAAATTCTCACCTTAACAACATTTCATTAACTTGTCCTAAATATACTCTGCCGCTTTTATCACAAGGATTAGCAAAATATATTATTCTACCGTCTTTTTTTCGAACAATTGATAAATATAAAAAATACATACCAATATTAATTTCCGTCTCAATACACGAAATAGTTCTGCTATTCCAATCACGTACATCTGTATTTAGTAATTTATTATGCATTATATTGTCCTCATCGATCCAATACAAATACACTTCTGCTTCCTGATAAAAATTTGCAAAGCCTACATTCTCAATTAAAATTTGTAATTTCATCTGTTTAGACATTTCCTCTAATAACGTAAAAGAAACATCTTTTACCACAAAACGATACCCCAAATGTGCACCTATATACTCATAAAGACTCTTATTCTGCCAAATGCCACCTTGTGCACAATTCCACCGTTTCCAAGTATCTAAAATCACTTTATCATAGGCTTCATTCAGATAAGTAACATGCATCCTTTGCAAAGTATTTATTATTTGCGGGATACTGCTTTCTTTTAAAAAACTTTCACCGGATAAAGCTTCGCCTCCATTGGGAACATTTAAACACAATTCATTTTCAAAATCCAGTTCACTCTCTCTGCTCCACAATGCATCCCACCCGGAATGTTCTCTGGGAGTAGAACCAAATGTTCCTAAATGTGTGGAGGAGCCAAAAATAGCATCATCAAAAAGTCCCATTTTATCACACAATAACTTAGGCCTATCACAACTTTGAGGATGCAACAAACGCCAAAAAGAAGGTTTTCTAACAGCAAAAAAAACATCTTCCCCAATATTACTCTGAAGAATCTGCCATAACTCCTTAAGCTTTGGAGGGGACACAAATTTTGAGGTATGCATTTCTCCCCAATTACCAATCAGCATCCCTTGGTATACAAAAATAGAATCTTTAAATTCATGAATAATAGGAACTAACTGTTCTAAATGCTCTTTAACCTGAGAAAAGAAAAAAGGTTCCCTTTCCAAAGCATAGCCTAAATGATCATAAGTAATTCTTAGAATCACATCGTAATTTTTTTCTACAAAAAAATTTAATATGCTGCGAATATTTTGCAGTACTTTTTCCGGCATTGTCTCATCACGATATTCACCGATGTTTATGATAACAAGCGCTAATGTATTACAATCCTCATCGCACCAGGAAAGTCCTTCAAAATCAGGTTCCGCTTCCGCCATAAACGGAAAAATCTTATACCATCCTCTTGTAGGATTCTGTAATTCAATTGTATTTTCTTCAAATTCCGCTTTTTGAAAACTCCACTTTTTCCCCTTGGATAAAAGCCTATGTAGTGCAATCCTCATCTGCAGCCCCCACATCAACCCTATACAATCTTACACGTATCCATACTGCAATAATTGAAAACATCATACGAAACATATATTTAATCGGTTTTAAGCCCGAATGCATGCTCACCCCTTCTGTTCTGGCATGCATTACCGCCGGAATTTCTTTCACTCTAAAACCTAACATTAACATCTGCATAATCATATTAGCATCCGGATATTTATCGTCGAAATGTCCGAAACCTGCATAATACTCTAAAGCTCTTTTGTTTAGTCCCTGTAAACCTGTCGTAGGATCTAATATTTTCTTCCCCGTACCTAATTTTATTAGGAACCGAAACAAACGAATCGCTATCTTCTTAACTGTAGAAATAGGAAACGTCACACTTCCCTCCAAGAAACGAGAACCTAATATGATATCTGGATATTTTCCTTGTTCATTAGGTGTTTTTAACGCCTTATAAATTACCGGAATATTGCTTGCATCATGCTGTCCATCTGCATCTACTTGAATGACATACTTATAGCCTTTTCTTAAAGCATAATTATAGCCCACCTGCAATCCACTTCCGTAACCGAGATTAAATACATGCGTTACTACTGCATGATTTCTGGAACGAACAATTTCAGCCGTCCTATCTTTAGATGCATCATTCATTACCAAAATATCTGCAAAATCTGCAATCTCCGGTTTTTCCAGTTCATCCAAAAAAGCCCCAATATTTTTTTCTTCATTATAAGCCGGCATAATAATTAATAAATCTTTTTTCATAGAATTACCTTCTTTCGTATTATTGTATAAGAGAAAGCAATTTATCTAATTCTGCATCGCTACCCATATGTCTCTTAGCAGCTTCCCTGCCATAGCGCTTCGCCTTTTCCATATCTGAAACAAGTTCTATTACACCATCGCAAATATCCAAAGGCGTAAGTTCACAAATCAAACCATCCACTCCATGAATAACTTGTTCTCTATTGCCACTACAATTTGAGACTAATAGTGGACATGCCAATACTTGCGCTTCTTGTATTGCAATACTTTTTCCTTCAAATCTGGTTGCATGTACATATATATCCGATTGAAGCATATAGGGATAAGGATTATCTACTGCCCCCAGTAAAAAGAAATCCTCTTGCAATTCTAACTTTGAGATTAATTTTTCTAATTCATCTCTTTGTTCACCCTCACCCAGAATATACCATCTGGCATTAATGCCTTTATCTTTCAGCAGTTTCATAGCTTCTACGGATTGGGCAAAATCTTTTTGTGCGGTAAGACGTCCTACTGTAAGAATACGAAGTCCTTTATAATCATCTTCAAAACCGCCCTTCTGTTTTGACATTTCCAATATTCTATCTTTATTAATTAGATTATTAAATACAGTTGTAATACTCTCACATTCCGGATAGGTCTGTAAAAAAGAATCCTTTACTTCATTGGAAATAGGGAATACAGCATCATATTTCAGATAACATTCTTTATCCAATGCTCTGGTATAGCCGGCCATATTATAGTCTACATGAAAAAAAGCAGCTTTCTTTTTTGCTTTTACATGGTCCATAACATAGTAAGTCGAACCACCCTCTATATATGCCACAGCTAAATCATACTCTTTCTCAAAATGTGGTGCTGCATCCGAAAAACATCTCCACAATAATTTATCCGGAAGTATTTTTTTATTCTTTAACATAGGCATTAGGTTTTTTAACAGATAGGGCAATAAACGAATACAATTAGCTCGCTTAAATAATGCTTTTAAAGAAGATTTCGCCAGCACCTTCTTACCTTCCGCACTTAACACTGAGACATTGTGATAGTCTTTATTTAACAATGTCACCCCATCCGGTAACTTATCTATCATTTCCCCCTGTCCAGTTAATACAAATAGGGATAGTTCAACGCCTCTTATTTTTAATGCACGAAGAAGCTCAAGGAGTGCCATCTCCGCACCTGCTCTTCCCATGGTATTCATAACAAATAAAATTTTCTTCATTTTATTCTGCCTTTTCTATTCCTAAACGCTTATTTAATTCCTCAATTTCTTCCATCATAATTCTGTTTTCAGCGTTTATTAGTGAAACCTGTATTGCCAACTCCTGATTTTTGCGTGTCAATTCCGAAACCTTTGCTGTAATATAATAAAATCCACCCAATAAACAGTATCCAATAACTACAATAACCACCAGCGCAGTAACACTCATCATATTGGCAATACCGTAAGGTCTCAAGACCAAACCTGCTATAATCAGCATCACCGCAACCAATCCCCAGGTCAAACAAAAAGACTCTGTCATCTTTCTTCTAGCCAAGGAGGATAAGGTTACTGCAAATATACCCACTCCTGTAAGTGCAATAATCAATCTTAATATATCAATTAACAACATATTAGTTTTTCGCTCCTTTCTCATCATTCTGATTAACCAGTAGTGTACCTCTGTCGTACACCTTATTTGAAGGACAAACACCGTTTCCTTTTTTCATAATACTTCCCTCGCAGAAAATATGAATATCCAATGTTCGTTCCATTTTACGCAATCTAAGATAAGATACTATCCATCCCACCATAGAACCAAATACCAATCCGGCACCATACCAGGAAGGTGTAAAATGAGTTGAAATAAATGCACCAGTAAGTGTGGCGAGCCAAAAACTTCCGGCAGTAATCAATGCACCCTTCAAATCATTAAAATAATACAAAAAGATGATTGCTGAATACATAATAAACAAAATAAAGTACCCTGCAGCCAAACATGGATATATCTGCATTACCTTACCGCCAAAGCCCAATCTGGGTAAAAAGACAATAAAAAGGAAGTATATTACTACAGAAATGATAAATTGTAATCTTGTTAAACTCATCAATTCATCGGACAACTGTCTAAACATACGTCTTTTGGAGTTTTCAATATCCATGCCTCTTCCACCGATAACTGCCTCAGAATAGGCCTTATATCGTTCGTGGAAATGCATCTCCACTCGTGATATAAAGATTATTGTAGCAGATATGTTTGTAAACATTGCAAGGCAGGTAGCCATATCATAAGTCGTCATACATATAAAGCTATTTGCTACAACCATTCTCATATCTGTCTGCCAAAACATAAAATTATGAATATACAATCCAAAGGTATATAAGAAATTAGTTCCGACCAATTGCCAATATTTCTTAAAATATCTAAGGACTTCTTTATATTTTCGACTATTATTTCTAAAATAACTTTTTACCTGCGCCCATTCTAAACAAGCCACCAATAATAAGCCAATGTCAAGTGCTATCAACATACTAATGGTAATAGGCATTTTAAATACATAAACAAATAATAAGGAAAGCAAAACCGTTACCAACATGCCCACAAAGAAAAAGCCCGAAATCTTCTTATAATCCTTACAAATGGACAAGTATAGCATGGAGTAAAAAACTAATACCAAAGAAACATATCCGCAATATCCTGCAAACACAAACGCTAAGGGAACTTTTCCTACAACGAATTCCCAAATACAAAAGGGAATACCTATCACGCAGCTAAGCGTAAGATTCATAAGCAATCCCACAAAATAGCAGGGTAAAATATCATCATAGGTTTCATTATATATTACGTCCGACATGTATCTGGATAATACTGCATTAAAAGGGGATGCTGTTAGTAATGCGAAAATAAAAATATACAATAAGGTACAAGAATATAATTCCCTACTTGCATAATCTATCTTGGCTACCCCTAACAAAAGAGCCATAATTAACACTGCTCCTATTACCAAAAACATGGGGGCAACCGTTATTACCGCACTATATCCAAATCCAAACAGATTTGTCGCTATGGTATTTTTATTGAATATTTTATTCAATTTAACCCCTATACCAGCCATAGTTAATCTCCTAAAACTTTTGTTTATACATTATCAAGTGGTTTACAACCAACCATCTCTCCAACGCTATTATATAAATTCTTATAGGTTTCACGCATCTGGGAAAGTTGATATCTGGCTACTACTCTCTGATATCCGCATTCTCCCATTTCCTCACGCATTTTTTCTGACCCCGCCATTTCCACCATTGCCGCTGAAATCTCTGTTACATTCATAATGTGAGTCAATATTCCGGCAGTGCCAAAGCCATCACCTTCACCAAAAATCAGTTCTCTACAATTACCTACATCAGTGGCAATAACCGGCTTATGAGCAGCATAACTTTCCAAAATAGTCAAAGGCTGTCCTTCACTAATACTGGTTAATATCGTAAAGTCCATTCGCCCTAAATATTCGCGTACATCCACTCTTCCCACAAAGAAAATGCCGGGAATATGCTGTTGCTCCACCAAATCAAAACACTCCTGTGCATATTCTTCATCTTCATCCAGAGGGCCCATGATCCAAAGTCGTAAATTACTCACTTTTTCACTGGCAAAAGCAAAAGCTCGAATGAGGGTTTTCACATCCTTAATTGGAGTTACACGAAGCACTGCTCCTATATTAATATAGCCCTCATCCTCTGGTTTCTTACCGGGAAGGTTTTCGAAACGAGCTATATCAATACCATTGGGGGTAATCATAAGTTTTTTTTCCGAGCACCCCAAACCAATCTGAAGACTTTGAGCATGTGCAAATAAACTGGTTACCACATCCGCCCTTACATATGCAAGCTTTGACATTTTACGGAACTGTTCAATCCAAATATTTTTATATACACCTGCCACCCAGGAAGCCTTTAACAGTTCTTCTTCACGCTCTCGCGTATAAATACCATGTTCAGATATAATCAAACCACAATTATAAAAATATTTTGCCATACTTCCCAACACACCTGCATAACCAGTGGCTACGCAGTGATATATATCTGCTTTAGGCAGCTTGGATTTTAAAGTCAAAAACAAAGGTAAATAGATAGAACGCACCGTCCACAAAAAGTCCGAGAAAACCATCTGGGGATACTTCAAATTATAAGACTCCTTAACCACCTGCAAAAAGTCTGCTCCCATCAGCAAATCATCCACCGAAAGACTGTCATCTTGGAACATGTCAAATAAGGTATCCCAATCCACGTTTTGATTTAAAATAACACTTCGAAGCGCATCCACCTGCTTATTACTTAAGGTTGTACGTTTTCCATATTTTCTTTTTTTACCCCAATCATAATCATCCAAATACACTTCATATACTTCGGTAAGATTCTCCGGAAGCTCATATACAAATTTACCGCTTTGGGAACGATTGGATATAATAGCAAGCACCACAAACTCAATATGCGGAAATGCCTTTATCATACTATGAATCCACCCGGACACACCACCCACTACATAGGGGTAGCAGCCTTCTGCAACCAAACAAATTCTCATATGTTCACCTATACTCTAACGTATGTTTTCAATCTATTACCAGGTCTTTGCTCCCTGTTCCTCTAAAGAAAGAGCTTTTAAACTGATTTCTACCTGATTTTCCAAAACTTTAATCAAATATGCGTTTTGTTCCAACTCATAATAGGTTCCACCACTTACAGAAACTATTTTTTCATTATGTGTACGAAGTACAAACCATGCCTCCTGTCCATAATCGGAAACTTCTAAAACAATCTTTTCTTGCACACGATTATGCTTATAATCTAAATTTAAAAAGCTTCTGACTCTTACATCACTTTCCGATAAGGTAGTACGTTCAAAATCTAAACCACCCGACCAATAGGTCAGCACATTACTTGACATGTCATCATACAAATACTGCCATTGGTCTTTTAAAGATGTGGGCCAGAGCGAAGGATGTAAATCTAATAACACGTTGGAATAACCCAATGCCGTTTGGACACTCTTTGCCGTAAAATTGTCCATATAACTATGTTCTCTGGCAATTCCTGTAGTATTTTGCAATGTAATATCTGCATTTAGATAAGACAACAGGGGATATTTAGGGGATTGCTCCATAGATATAGTACTTATACCTTGTAAGAATGGATTACCTTCCAAACCGGACACAATTCCATCCATATCCTCTTCTTCCAAATACATAGCCCGATATGCATAATTACTGTTTAAGCTTTCAAAAAATAACTGATCCTCATTTAGTACCGTTTGTAAATCAACCGTATCTTTATACTTCAAAGAATATCCGGCTTCCGCATCAATTTGCTTTAATTGCTTTAAATAAAAAGCTACCGGTTCTACTGCCGGATAGTTCTCATCCAAATAATCATATTGTGGATTCAACAGACAAGTGATTTTCAAATTACTATTACTAGCCATGGAAGCAATACTGGGCCACATAACATCTTGGAAAACCATCTGGGGTGACCTACTGTATATTTCCATCATTTTCTCTGCGTTTTCCTCTGCAAATCCCGGATAATTAGCAATTACAATATTCTGCGCATTTACTACCGGATAAATCTGATAAGAATTTAATTCATAATCAAACGCATCTAAAATTCCCATGCCTGCAAGACCTGACATATAATCACCGCATACTACGCAAACATAGGTACCATTATAGTAATTACGCCACAACAAAGAAGGAAACTGCTCTCTTTTCACTACTTTGTCATCCTTCATGCCCACCATATAAGTTTTGGTTCCGCTATCTGTTATGTACCAAGGTACCGTCAATTCCATATCCTGACGCTTCAGTTCCTTCTCGGTTTCGGCTTTATAAATTGCCTCTCCCCCTAAGAAAAAATCTTCAAATAAATATATACCCTCAACTTCTGTTTCTAAGGCACGAACCTCTTTGATTCCTAACACTGAACGAAGGTTGGTCGTGACTTTAATATCGTAAGAATCCGGTATGCTGCAAAAAATAAGCGGTATCTTATATTCGGTAAGTTCAAGCAGCCATTTACAGTTAATACCATATTCTAAATTTGCACCATCCAATAATATAAACTCCGGCAAAGAAGACGCTAACTGTAAATTCTCCAGAGTATCTTTTTTAACATATCCTCTTTTGGTATAGGTGCACCACTGGGTAATAATATTGTCAATTTCACTTTCTTCGGGTGATATATAAAGCACATATCCGTTTTCGTTAAGCAGATAATTACCGGAATTTCCTTGCCATGCATTTTCGCCGGATAAAACCTCAGCATCCTTTGGTATAAATGCATTTATATCAAATTCTCCACTTTGCTCTATAACAATCTGAGAAAACTGAAACATAACAAATACCACTGCCATCATTAGAAAAATACTAAAAAATTTTCTACGAGAGATCATATCTCTCCTCCTTTGTTATCGGAATACTCTAAGTAATTCCAGTGTCTCACTATCAATTACTATTGTAGACTGCTTTAACTCTTCAACAACAGCAAAGAAACGCTCCTTCTGACCACTGTTAAAATATAATTTTAACTGACAGGTGTAAGAAGATAACGTATTGGGATACTCATAAATGGCACGTCTGCACCATTTTTCACAATTTTCATAATCTTCCACTTCCATCAAACGTAAACACACCGCTTCATATTGAGTGCTGCCCAACCGCTCTTTTTCTTCGTGATAAATCATATCACAAACTTCATCCATCATCTTCACATAAGACTGTTGTTCAATATCCGTCAATACCTTCTGCTCCAGAAATTTATTCATATAATCCACAAGCATCCCCGCATATAACAAACGATTGTCTTCCTCTGTGGTAATATATTTATACTGTCTCTGCACCGTCATACGAAAAACATTTAACTCATCCTGCAGCACTGACGCAGCATAATGTGCGGTTTCTGTATCCTCACTATTCAATGCCAGCGAAATGGCCGATAAGGTCTTACTAATATCACCACGGACAATATTGAGCATTAATTTACGCAGTCCATCCGTATCCGTAATAGCAATTGCCTCTTCCAAAGGTACCATATTACGTTCACTTTCTTCATCTGCATGAACAAAAGTGCGCACACGCTCCTTACTGAAAATAACGTCTTCCAAATCCACAGGTTCGGAAAAGAACAAAACATACAAAGCCTGAGATAGCGCAAAAAACACTATTCCGACCACCGGACACAGAAGCATAACAATTGCTCTCATCCAATAGGAACCTTTATTTTCCTTCTTTCGAAGTATAAGATTCCAAAGCAGATATAGAATGACAATCAGCAAATTAATGAATAAAATGATTCCAAATACAATTAATTGCTTTGCCATGCAATCTCATCCTCCATAATCTCCATGCGATATCCACGTTCCACAAAACGATTCATAACATGAACAGATTCGTCCGCGGTAGTATTGGATAACAGCGCATACATATATCCATCCGGTAATGTACCCACATAATCCATGGGTCTTAGATTAGCTGCAAAAATCTTACCAACCTCCACATACTGCGAAGTATCTACCAAAATACGTAACAGGGTACACTCCGTCAGTTGCTTACTCTCCGCATTCATATATGCTTTTGCAAGCGTAGTAAAGGCTTCTGTATTTAACATTCTGGAATCCTCTATAAAACGTTGCTTCTCAAGGGCTGCCAAATAACGATTTGCACGAAGCAAGGCATTCTGAATCAATGCACTGATTACCGTCAACTGATTGGCTTGGCCTAAAGTCATCTGTTCCCACTGAATACCCCACACAAAAATCATAATTTGAATTTCATCTTTTTCCATAATGGCACTTGCCATCAAAGGATATTGTTCATCCATTTTTCGATTAATGTATACCCTACGTTCCAGTAAGGTTTCATATACCTCGCCAAGTTCCTTATACTTGATGGAATTCCCCATTACCTTGGCTTTGGAGGAGGTATACGAAAATAATCTGGCGTAATCACTGTTTGAAACTGTATAAACCGCCACATCCTTACTTCTCATAAGTTTAGCAAGGATATCTGCTGCATAGAATAATACTTCTTCAGGACTATACTGCTCCAGTGCAGAGGTAATACTAAAAATCTTGCCCACACTATCATTCTGATTAATAATCTGAGTGGATAACGCATCCTTAACTCTCACATTACTGCTGTTAATATCCTGAATATCACTTAACTGCTCAGATAGAAACTCTCTTTCTTCTACATTTTCATTCTTTACGGCTTTTAGCTGGTCGCGCATATATCCCACTGACAATCCCAGAATAAACAACTCGGCCATCCACACATAAGTATGCGTATCCATCATAATATCAAAACCGCTTCGTTGCCCGGTTTGGGCATAAAAATATCCGATAACCGAAAGTACTGCTGAAAAAGTCGCCTGTTGCTGACCATATACAATGGCAAATATAAGCACATACAACAAAAAGAAATCCATTCCCGAAAACACAGTACTGTTCATTAAAATAACATGCAAAATAAAGAATACAAAAAAGCATAATAAATTTTCCGCAAAGGGAATAATTGCTTTTATGAACCAGTTGGATTTATCAAAAAGACGTTTCCAAAAAGGCTCATTAGCTGGTGCACCGGTCAGGAAAATATAACGGTTTTTCTTCATATAACTAACCATTTTACTAATTATCTGACGAACTTCGCAGGCAAAAGGTTTGCCAAACTCTTCTACATAACGCACACAGGATAAAACTCTTCTCGTACCTTCTACATGAGTGGACTGTAAAGTTACATCAAACCCCATGTAATCGCTAATCAAAGAGGCAATATCAAACTCTGACATTACCTGGGTTGTCGCAATATTATAAACTGGATATTCATGTCTGCGTGCTTTAATGATTCGATAAATAAACTCTACCGCATCCGTTTCATACAAAAGTGTAAAAGTATTCCCTTCGGTCACTGTAATCGTCTGATCCTCTAATACCTCCAGACACATTTTTGAACAAATATTATCTACATCTTTTCTTTCATTGGGAATGCTGTATAAATGGTCCAAACGAAGAGTAATAATATCTTTTCCTCTGTAACCTCTGTGGCTCTCACAAATTTCCTCTCCCTGTGCAAGTACCATACTGCGAAATCCACTGGGAGTAAGCGGTTCCCCTTCTTCAATATTCTCCGGATAATTCAACGAATAAACCTCATGAGAAGATAAATAAATAAACTGCCCCGTACAATTCTTAGCATAGGCCATTAAAATATTCATCAAATTGGTTGAATAGCGTACCGCTTCTCTTTCTTCCTCTACCCATCTGTAATTGGTATCAAAAGCACCCATGTAAAGCACCACATCCGGATTAACACTTTCAAAAATTTCATCCAGACAGGAACAATCATAGGTAAAATCATAGCGTTCAAAGACTTTTTGATAAGGTGCCTGCTTATAGCGACTACCGGTTAGCAAATAAAGTCTATGTCCCTCTTTATTCAGCTTAATGATTAAGTTGTTAATAAAACTCCCAGAACCACCAATCAGTAAAATGTTCATAAATTAATCCTCTATATGTACTCCATATGCTTTGAGCTGATTCACAAACTCAAAAACATCCTTTTGTATTTCTTCTTCCTCTACATTATACTCTGCAGCAATTTCCCTACAAATAGCTGTTAGCGTGTATTCTCTTTCCAGCAAATCCCAAATCTGAGCACCTATTTCATTCAAAGACATGGGGCGTTTATAGGGTATGCCTACCTGCTTCATATCCAATAACCAATAAAGTCCGGCCGCATTGCGCAGAGAATAAGAATTATTTATTATTCTCATAGTTCATCCTCAATATAACAAATTACAATATCAATATATTTTATCATTTTTTTGTCATTTTTTCTAGTACTAAATCACTATTTTGTCATTAACCATATGGAAACCTCTGAAAAATAAAGTCCCACTTTCTCAAGAACCTTTATTAAATCCTGTTCCTTCTGCTCCACACGAATAAAAGGAGTCTGCATATCAAAAACTTGTTGATTTATAGCATAAGCAAGCAAAGCTTCTGCCAATTCTGCCTTATCACACATAGGCTGTATATAAGGACATCCCAGACTTCCGTCTGCCATAACCTTTATCTGCCCAATAATATGCCCATTCTCGTAGGCGGCTATAATACCCTCTTCCGTAACACGAATATCCTTATACGGCACAGAAAGAGGTACTTTATTGGTGTAGCAAGCCTGTACATAAGCAGTTGCCTTCCAGGTACCATTTTCCTCCAACAATAAATCTTTTATATACTCTTGAGGCGTAATAATGGTTTGAGAAAAATTCTTGCCTTGACTCTTAAGAAGTTTTTCAGCCTCTGCTTTCGTCTCTGCCGAAAGCAAAGTGAGCTTTGTATTACCCATGCAGATATTATAGCCTTCTGCATAATACAATTCGCCTAAACCTCTGTTTAAGAATTCTGCCATATGTATAAAAGTACGTTTTTTCTTCAATAAATGCTTAATTACTTCTTGTTTCTTCTGATACTTTGTATACAAATCCGGGCGTCGTTCTTGTGTTCTTTCGACCGATTGCTCCAGACGCCACTGAGTTATTTTTTTATGATTACCACTCAACAAAACCTCCGGTACACTTTTTTCATGCCAAATTTCTGGCCTTGTATACTGCGGGTATTCCAACAAATCCTTGTGAAAGGTCTCCGTTTCTGCAGACATATCATTATTCAGCACCCCGGGTACCATTCTGGAGATGGCATCAATCATTACCATTACCGGAAGTTCACCGCCGGTAAGCACATAATCCCCAATCGACACATAATCCGTAACTATTTCCTCTAAAACACGCTCGTCCACGCCTTCATAATGTCCACAGAGAAAAACCAATTCTTCTTCATTAGCCAGTTCCTTAGCAAACTTCTGATCAAAGGTACGTCCCTGCGGTGTTAAATATATGGTACGAATTTTCTCTTTTTTTGCTCCGGCAATATGCTGATAAGCATCAAAAACAGGCTGTGCCTGTATTAACATTCCCGCACCGCCTCCATAAGGATAATCGTCTACCTTTCCATGCTTATCCTGCGTATAATCCCGAATATTGACTGTATGGAATTCCAATACCCCCTTAGAAGCCGCACGTCCCAAAATACTGGTATTCAAACCATTCTCAATCATTTCCGGAAACAAAGTCATCACATGAAATTTCATGCTTAGTTCTCCTCTATCAGACCTTCCAACACATGTACCTGCATACACCTGTTTTCCATATCCACATCTAAAATACATTGCTTAATGGCCGGAAGCAAAAGTTCCTTTCCATTTAACAGCTTTATCACATAAACATCGTTAGCACCAGTAAGCATAACATCCTCCAGTGTTCCCAATTCTTTATTTTCTTCATCAACTACTTTAAGTCCGATTAAATCCGCAATAAAATACTCATCCTTGCGTAAACGGACTGCATTGGCTCTTGTTACATAGAGACTTTTCTGTCGAAACTTCTCAACCTCATTTAATGTATCAATCCCCTTAAACTTAAGAATTACCATCTGCTTAAAGTATTTAACACTTTCCAGTTCTAAAGCAACATGTTCTTTTCCTGTATCCAGAATAATTTCCTTTAACTTTTTAAATCTTCTCACATCATCAGTGGTGGGATAAACCTTTACTTCCCCTTTCACACCATGTGTTGAGGTAATAATACCAACCTGAAATAAATCTTCCATTCCTGCTCCTCTTGTATTTTTGTTTACAATATGAACCATTCTCTCAATAGGACAACAGGCGAAACACACTTTTTGTATGCTTCGCCTGATAATTAGAGTATTTCAACATCTACAATTTTATTGTCTTTGGAAGATGCTGCCTTCACAACGGATCGAATTGCCTTAGCGATTCTTCCCTGCTTTCCAATGACTTTGCCCATGTCGGATGCGGCTACATGAAGTTCTACTACCGTATTCTTTCCCTCGGTCTTCTCTGTTACAACCACTTCATCCGGGTTATCTACAAGTGCTTTTGCGATAACTTCTACTAAATCCTTCATATTCCACCTCCAAAAGATAAGTCAGTGATTATTTCACAATACCTGCAACTTTGAAAAGCTTACTAACTACTTCTGTAGGCTGAGCACCATTTGCCAACCACTTCTTAGCTGCTTCTTCATCAATCTTAAAGGTGCTGGGGTCGGTAGAAGGATCATAAGTACCGATTTCATCGATAAATCTACCATCTCTGGGTGAACGAGAATCAGCAACGATGATTCTATAGAAAGGTGCCTTCTTCTGTCCCATTCTTCTCAATCTGATTTTAACTGCCATTGTTGTTTACCTCCATAATATAATTTGTTTATTGTTTCTCTGTAGTCATCTACAGGTTATTTATGATAAGAACGTAATGTCCATTATCTGCTTTATAATTTAGAAGGGAAATCTTCCTCTTCCGCCCATGCCGGGAAATCCTCCGAACATGCCTCTGCCCTTTTTGCCTCCGCCGCCAAACTGCTTCATCATCTTCTGACTCTGCTCAAATTGCTTGATAAAGCGATTTACCACACTGATGTCCACACCTGCACCTTTGGCAATACGATGTTTTCTTCTGGGATTTAAAAGCTTAGGATTACGGCGTTCCTCCGGCGTCATAGAAAGAACAATTGCTTCCATATGGGCTAATTGCTTTTCGTCTACCATGCCTTCCAAATCACCGGCTTTCATACCCATACCGGGTAACATGCTAAGGATGCTTCCAAGACCGCCCATATTTCGCATCTGCTTCATGCTTTCCAGGTAATCTTCAAAATCGAATTTACCCTTCTTCATGCGGCCCATCATATCCTTGCTCTTTTCTTCATCCATGTCGAGGTTTTCCTGAGCTTTTTCAATCAAGGAAAGTACATCTCCCATGCCAAGGATTCGATTAGCCATTCTATCCGGATAAAACTGCTCCATATCGGAGAGTTTTTCGCCCATACCTACAAACAAAATCGGCTTGCCTGTTACAGCCTTAATAGAAAGCGCGGCACCGCCTCTAGTATCACCGTCAAGCTTGGTTAAAACCACGCCGTCAATACCAATCTGCTCATCAAACTGCTTCGCAACATTTACAGCATCCTGACCGGTCATGGCATCCACTACCAAAAGAGTCTGGTGAACCGCAATCTGTTCCTTTACATCCTGAAGTTCCTTCATCATGTCTTCATCTACATGAAGTCGACCGGCAGTATCCAGGATTACTACATTGTGTCCATTCTTCTCTGCATGGGCAATTGCATTCTTTGCAATCGCCACCGGCTTATGATCCGTTCCCATAGAGAAAACTTCCACTTCCATCTTCTGACCGTTTATTTTTAACTGTTCGATTGCCGCAGGACGATAAATGTCACAGGCAACCAGCAAAGATTTCTTACCTTTTTGTTTTAATTTTCCGGCAATTTTGGCTGTAGCAGTAGTTTTACCTGCGCCCTGAAGACCGGCCATCATGATTACTGTAATAGACTTACCGGGCTGAAACTGAATTTCCGTAGTTTCACTACCCATTAAAGCAACCAACTCATCATTAACGATTTTAATAACCATCTGACCCGGATTTAAGCCACTCATAACATCCTGACCGATGGCACGTTCTTCCACAGTCTTTACAAACTGTTTAACCACACGGAAGTTAACATCCGCCTCTAAAAGAGCCATTTTAACCTCTTTTAAGGCTTCCTTTACATCTTCTTCCGTAAGGCGACCTTTGCCACGAAGCTTTTTAAATACATTTTGCAATTTATCGGTTAAGCTTTCAAATGCCATGTATCTTCCTCACCAATACTAAAACTCATTCATTAAATCTATAGAAAGTGTTCTTATTTCCTGCAACTTTTTCTTGGCCTGCTCATCCATTCCAGTATCTTCCAAATCGTTGGTAAGCTCCACAAGTAAGGAAATCTTTTCTTTTGCCCCGGCAAACTTTTCTACCAGATGTAACTTTTCTTCATATCCTGCCAGAATCTTGTCACAGCGCTTCATCAAATCATGTACGCCCTGTCTGCTGATGCCGTATTCCTCTGCCACTTCACTCAAAGACATATCATTATAAACCGCATCCTCGTAAACACTTCGCTGATGCTCCGTAAGAAGTTCTCCGTAAAAATCATACAGAAGGGTCTGTTTTACTATTTTTTCCATGTTTTCCACTCATCTTTCCAACACAAAAAACGAACACCTTTGCCATCATACAACAGATAAGCAAAGGTGTCAAGTATTTTTTCTTTACACTCTTATTTATTTTTTGAACTTGTCGTCATCCCAGTCTTTATCATAGTAGAATTCATCATACTCCATGATTGCACCATCATCTTCGTCAAGCTCTACTCTAATTACAACCACATTTTCAATATCCTCGTCTTCCAGAAGTTCACAAGCCTCCTGCATGGAAAATGCAAGCAACATTTCCTCTTTTAAGACAATACCATAATTCTCCATACGTGTTTCTAACTCATCGTAGGTATTACACATTCTTGCCATATCTGTGCTAAAAATACGGCAGACCGTTTTCGGATAGTTCTTTTCATCAAAGAATTCCTCGTAAGCTTCAGTATATCCGTCTTCGTCCAGAATATCCTTCCACTCTTCAAACGCTTCTTCATACTCACTAAAATCAACAGCCTTACCATTCACAAACATAGCAACATAAGCATCATTCTTCATGTTTCTGATAGGAGTACATTTCATAAAACCATCTACTTCTTTTATATCCTTTTTCTCAGAATCTGAATCAAAGCCAAGCTTTGACTCAAAACCTGCATTTGTATCTATCCAAAACATTTTTTGAACAAAGAAACCCAGTTCATCATCTTCTTGAGGAACTACACATTTCTCAATAGCATATATAAATGGTTCTTCTCTGTCAAAATTCTCATTCTTATAAATCTTACCCTCATCATCATAGCAATGAGCGTCAAACCCATTACTTAAAGTCGACATTACCTGCAGATCATTCTCCACCATACTGCCTACTACATCCTGGAAATCTCCCGACAAATTATAGGTTTCATCTTCGATGATGATAATTGCAGCTTTTTCACCGGAATTTCCGCCACAGGCACATAAACCACATACCATACTAAATGCAATAGCTACTGACAACAATTTCTTTTTCATAATTCCCTCGCCCTTTCAAAAACAAAGTATTCCTTTTGTATTTTATAATAAAACACTTGAAACCACAAAAAAGTTTCATACCATGTTAAATTTTTTCACTAAACAAATTTTTATATCCCTCTCCATAAATTTCCGTGGCGGAAGTTACAATCATAAACGCCATGGGATCCTCTTCTTTTACAATATCCTCTGTTTTAGGTGCAATATGTTTTTTTACTACGCACATGATAACATTCTTATCTTTGCCGCTATATGCGCCTACCCCTTTTACGTAAGTTACACCGATGTTCAACTCATCCAATAAACGCTTTGCAATCTGCTCCGATTTGTCGCTGATAATATATAAAAATTTCGCGCTGTCCTTACCATACAAAACAATATCCAAAACCGTAGAACATACAAACACCATAATCGCCGCATACAATGCCGCATCAACATTATGGAACACAAAAGCAGATGCTCCCACCACAGCTGCATCCAAGGTTAAAAACAGCTTACTGGTCTTCATATGGGGAAATTTCAGTCTCAACACCTTAACAATAATATCTGTTCCGCCGGTTGTAGAACCCGCTTTAAATACCATACCAATTCCCACTGCCATAAGTACACCACCCGTTATTGCTGCAAGTAAGATATCGTTAGTAAGAGGCGGTACCCTTCCGGCAAACACATTAGTCATAACAGATGTAAGAGCCGTACAATATACAGTGGTCACAATGAATTTCGCACCAAACTTCCAAAGTCCCAGCAACAAAATCGGTATGTTAAAACACCAAATCAAGGTACCTGTCTGCACCGGAATCAGTCTGCTTATAATAATGGACAAACCCGCCACCCCACCGGGAGCCATAGAATTGGGGTCCGCAATGGTACTAATGGCAAAAGCATAAATACACGCTCCTATTGTCATCATTATAAAACGTTTCATTTTTTGTAATATTGGATGTTTCATTTCGAAAACCTCTTCATTATATTTTTCCCCGGTTCATGAAAACCGGGGAACACATTAATAACATTATATACAATTTTGCATTAAATATTTGTACGCACTACTTTAGGCATATAACCCTCTTTTTCAAGAGCATCTATTATCTGGTGCTTATGTTCTGTACCAAAAGCTTCCAAAGTAATACGCAACTCTACCGCAGCATTTCTATTAGTGCTTACAAACTGGTTATGTTCCAGCTTAATAACATTACCATTTTCTCTTGCTACTACACCGGAAACTCTACACAATTCACCTGGTTTATCCGGCAGTAATACAGATACCGTAAAAATTCTGTCACGAAAAATCAAGCCCTGCTGTACAACGGAAGACATGGTAATTACATCCATATTTCCTCCACTTAAAATAGAAACCACTCTCTTATCTTTTACATTTAACTGCTTTAATGCAGCAACCGTTAATAATCCGGAATTTTCCACCACCATTTTATGATTTTCCACCATATCCAAAAATGCTACAATCAAATCCTGGTCTTCAACGGTAATAATATCATCCAAATTCTCTTTTAAATAAGGGAACAGCTTGCTTCCCGGAGTTTTAACCGCAGTACCGTCTGCTATGGTACTTACCTTAGGTAAGGTTACTACTTCTCCGGCCTTAAGGGACTCCTGTAAACAGTTTGCACCTGCGGGCTCTACACCAATTACTTTAATCTTAGGATTTAACATTTTTGCCAAAGTAGAAACACCGGTAGCTAAACCACCACCGCCAATAGGTACTAAAATATAATCCACCAAAGGAAGCTCTTTAAAAATTTCCATGGCAATGGTACCCTGACCGGTAGCCACACCCAAATCATCAAAAGGGTGAATAAAGGTATATCCATACTCTTTGGCTAATTCATAGGCCTTTTCACAAGCCTCATCATATACATCTCCGAAAAGCACTACCTCCGCACCGTATCCTTTAGTTCGGTTTACTTTCATCAAAGGTGTGGTGTTGGGCATTACAATGGTCGCCTTTACGCCATAGCATTTTGCTGCATAAGCCACGCCTTGTGCATGATTACCTGCCGAAGCCGTAATCACACCCTTGGCACGTTCCTCATCACTTAACGTACTCATGGCATAATAAGCACCACGAACTTTATAAGCACCGGTAAACTGCATGTTTTCAGGTTTTAAATAAACTCTGTTACCGGTTTGTTTACTTAAATAATCACTGTAAACCAGCTTGGTTTCTAAAGTGACCTTTTTAACTACTTCCGAAGCTTCTTCAAATTTTTCTAATGATAACATGAACAATCTCCTGTCTTTACGTTACTCTTCTGACCCGTCCTCATTATCCTGATTAATGTCAAATAAAGCATTCACAAAATCATCCGAATCAAATTTCTGCAAATCTTCAATGGTTTCACCCACACCGATGTATTTAACAGGCACCTGTAATTCAGATTGAATTGCAACCGCAATACCACCCTTTGCAGTACCATCCATCTTGGTTAAAATAATACCGGTAAGCTGGGCCACATCGCCAAATTCTCTAGCCTGAACCAATGCATTCTGTCCGGTAGTACCATCTAAAACAATCAAATTTTCACGATGTGCATTGGGAAATTCACGATCGATGATACGATTCATTTTACGTAATTCTTCCATCAAATTTTTCTTATTGTGAAGTCTTCCGGCAGTATCAATCAAAAGCACATCCACATTTCTTGCTCTGGCAGCATTTACAGCATCAAAAACCACACTGGCAGGGTCAGAACCCTCCTGTCCGCCAATCATGGGCACATCAGCACGTCTTGCCCACTCTGCAAGCTGGTCTCCTGCCGCCGCACGGAAGGTATCCGCAGCTGCAATCAAAACCTTTCTGCCATTGTCTTTTAACTTACCGGCAAGCTTTCCAACGGAAGTAGTCTTACCCACACCATTTACCCCGATAACCATTACAATGGACTGCTTCTCTTCAAACTCATATGCGGTTTCATCCACACGCATTTGTTCTTTAATACTATCAATTAATATTTGCTTACATTCCACAGGCTCTTTGATTCTCTGTTCCTTAACCTGTATTTTCAAACGGTCAATAATTTCGGAGGTGGCATTAATCCCAATATCCCCCATAATCAGAATTTCTTCCAATTCTTCATAAAAATCCTCATCAATCGCTGAAAATCCGCTAAAAACAGAGTCAATGCCTCGAACAATGTTATTTCTGGTCTTTGTTAAACCGGCCTTTAACCGGCTAAAAAAACCTTTCTTTTCTTCACTCATGCAAAACTCCTTTAATTTTCCAAATCTTTATCAATCAAATTCACACTTACCAGTGTTGAAACACCCTTTTCCTGCATGGTAATACCATACAAACGATCTGCGCTTTCCATGGTACCTCGTCTATGGGTGATAACAATAAACTGTGTATATTTTGTAAGCTTATGTAAATACTTTGCATAACGTCCTACATTGGATTCATCCAAGGCCGCTTCAATTTCATCCAGCAAACAGAAAGGTGAAGGCTTTAAATTTTGGATAGCAAATAAAAGTGCAATCGCAGTTAAGGCTTTTTCACCCCCGGACAACTGCATCATATTCTGTAATTTCTTTCCGGGAGGCTGAGCAATAATACGAATACCTGCTTCCAGCATATCCTCATCCTCCATAAGTTCCAGCGTACCTTTACCGCCTCCGAACAATTCTTTGAATACTTTATCAAATTCCTTTGCTATGTCTGCGAATTTCTCTGAGAACTGCTTTCTCATGGCTTCATCTAATTCACGGATAATATCCTCTAAGGTTTTCTCCGCTTCCACCAAGTCGTCATACTGGGTCTTCATATGAGAATAGCGTTCCATTAAGCTCTTGAATTCTTCAATTGCATTTACATTAACAGGTCCCAGCTTCTTAATATCGTCCTTTATAGAGGCAATAGAACGTTTCATGGCCGGCAAATCAGTCATACTTTCATCACGCATGCCAGAAGCATTGTTTAAAGTAATCTCATATTCCTCCCACATATAATTAATATGTGATTCAATAGACTCCTCTAAACGTTCTTTCTGTGCATTTAATCGGTACACTTCTTTATCCAAAACACTCATGCGCTGCGACAATTCTTCTCTGGAGTTAAAGAAATTCTTTTGCTTTGCACTTAATTGTTCTTTACGTTCTGTATCCTGCTTAAGCTTTAGCTGGGCATTGTTCTGTACATCATAAGAAGCTGCAATAGTAGCCTTAATCTCTTCAATATTATGCTTCTTTGTTTCAACCTCCTGCTGACTTTGTACAATTGCTCCTTCAATCTCTTCCAGCTCCTTTACAAAGCGCTCTGTTTCACCCTCAATACGATCCACATTTGACTGATGGAACTTCTGTGTCTGCAACATTCTCTCTACTTTCAGTTCCCATTCGGTAACACGAGCGGAGATTTGCGACTCCTCTTTACGCTTCTCTTCCAATTCTTTCTGGAACTGTAAAATATTGTCCTGAATGGTTTTCTCCAATTCTTCGCTGGCAGCAAGTTCCGCCTGAATGTTTTCCTTGCTATTCTTAATATCCAAAAGCTGAGCCTCTATTTCATTCTGCTCTTTCTTCATGGAATCATAGCCCTGTTCTTCTTCTGCCATACGCTCTCTGGCTTGAGAAATACTGATTCGTAAAGTATTCTGTTCAATGGACTTCTGCTGAATCTCTAACTTAATCTTCTCAATATCCATTCGAAGTCTGTTACGATTATTCTTAATGTCCTCTATTGCCTTATTTGCTTCATTAATAGCTGCCTGAAGCTTCTTGACATTTTTCTCAAGTTCATCAATTTCACGACGTCTTCCAAGCAGATTACTGTTATTCTTGAAAGCACCGCCACTAATAGTACCACCCGGAGCCAAAAGCTCTCCTTCAATGGTGACCATTCGGATACCGTAATCAAACTTACGGGCAATCTTAACAGCATTATCCACGTTATCCACTACCATAATACGACCAAGCATAGCTTTAGCCACATTACGATATTCTTTATCAGTCTTTACCAGTTCATCAGCCATACCGATAACGCCCTTTTCCTTTAAGGCCTCGGGATTCTTGAATTCCTGCGGATTGGTAATACTGGTCAATGGAAGGAAAGTTGCACGTCCCAAACGATTTTTCTTTAAGAAATCAATCATTTTTTTAGCAGTTTCTTCATCATCGGTAACAATGTTTTGAATATGACCGCCTAAAGCGGTTTCAATGGCAATTTCATATTCCTTATCTACTTTAATGATATCAGCAACTACACCGATAATACCTTTTTCGTTTTCCTTCTGTTCCATGACTTTCTTTACACTTCCGCCATACCCATCATAGCGTTCTGTAATATTAGCCAAGGCTTCCAGCTTGGACTTCTCCTGATGATACTTAGTCTGCGTTTCACGAAGCTTCTGATCCTTTGTGCTCAAAGCTTCCCTGAAACCTGCAAGCTCCTTCTCCATATCATTTTCCTTCTGGCGAAGAATCTTCATCTGTTCACAAATATCTTCAAAGGAATCTTCTAACAGCTTTATACTCTCTGTACGCTCTTCTTCATCCGTTTTTGCACGCAGAATTCTCGAATTCAATTCACTCTTACGAATATTAATTTGTTCCAGCATAGAATCCAGACGGCTCATTTTAGATTTAATGGTTGCCCTCTGGTTTAATTCACCGATAAAAGTATTTTTACCGGACTCAATATTATTGTTCAGTTCTTCAATCTTATTCTGAACCTCTTCCAAATGTTTCTTTACTTCATCTCTGGTTTTGGTCAGTTCCTGAACCTTTTTATCAATAGCCTCCTTATCAGCAAGAATACCTTCCTTATCCTGATTCTTACCTTGAATTTCAGCCTGAACACTATTTTTACGATTTATCAAATGTTCTTCACTTAAATGAGCAGAATTAATCTGCTCTTTTAAAACATTGATTTCCCCTTCCAGTCTGCCACGCATGATATCTGCATCCGTAACCTGAGTTCTGGAGGTTTCAATAGCCTCATCAAGCTGTTCTATTTCCTGCTCAATACGCTCATATTCTTCCTTAATCCCCTCATACTTAGAAGTGGTATCATCCAAATCACCGATAGCAATATGTAGCTTTTCATCCACTGCATCCAGCTGGTCCTTAATGCGTTTATTTTCCAAAAGAAAAACATTCACATCCAAGGTTTTTAATTCTTCTTTCTTCTTCAGGTATATTTTGGCCACTTCAGACTGCTTCTCAAGAGGACCTACCTGTTTTTCGATTTCTGAAAGAATATCCTTAACACGAACTAAATTCTGTTTTTCGTTTTCAAGCTTTGCCTGAGCAGTATTCTTTCTGCGTTTAAACTTAACAATACCGGCAGCTTCATCAAATAACTCTCGTCTCTCTTCCGGCTTACCACTTAAAATCTTATCAATCTGTCCCTGTCCGATAATGGAATAACCCTCTTTACCGATACCGGTATCATAAAAAAGTTCATTGATATCTCTCAATCTGCAAACTGAACCATTAATCAGATATTCACTTTCACCGGAACGATAGATTCTTCTGGCAACCGTAACCTCATCATAATCAATAGCCAGATGATGATCCGAATTATCCAAAGTAATGGCAACATAGGCATAGCTAAGGGGCTTCCTGGTCTCTGTACCGGAAAAAATAACATCCTGCATACTTGCACCACGAAGTTGTTTAATACGTTGTTCCCCCAGTACCCAACGGACAGCATCTGCAACATTACTTTTACCACTACCGTTAGGGCCTACAATACCGGTAATACCATTATGAAATTGAAAGGTAATCTTATTTGCAAATGATTTAAAACCATGTATCTCAATACTTTTTAAATACATATCTTTTCCCGCTTTCGCTTAATTCTTTTCTTCCTGTTTCTTGAAAATGAGTAGTGCTTCATACGCCGCATTCTGCTCTGCCAACTTTTTGGTTCGTCCTACACCGGTACTGATTACTTCATTCTCTACAATCACTTGTACCTTAAAAGTTTTATCATGCTCCGGTCCGGACTCTTCTATAAGCTTATACGCAAACTGCTTTTTAAGTTTTCCCTGCATAAGCTCCTGAAGAGTTGTTTTACTATCATAAAACAACTTTTTATTATCCAGATCCGACAAAATAAAACGATGAATGAACTCTTTTGCTTTATCTAAGCCACCGTCTAAAAAAATAGCACCGATAACAGCTTCCATCGCATCTGAAGTAATAGAATCACGCAAACGGCCGCCTGTACTTTCTTCTCCTTTACCAAGCAAAATAAATTCACCCAGTTCTAAGTCCTTTGCACAAAATGCCAATGCGGGTTCACATACCATGGAAGCTCTCATCTTTGTCAATTCACCTTCCGGCAAATCCTCATGTTTATGAAATAAAAACTCACTGCTGACAAGTTCCAGTACTGCATCCCCCAGAAATTCCAAACGCTCATAACTCTCCGTCTTATTAATTTGCCGCTCATTAGCATAAGACTTATGAGTTAACGCCTGAAAGAGTAAGGGCTCATTATCAAAATGATAGCCAATACGTTCCTGCAACAACTCTAAATTATATTTGTTCTGCATTTTATTAACCTTTCTAAAAAAGATAGCGTTCCGCAGCTCAAAGGAGTATCCGGAACGCTATATAAATTCGAATTACTATTTAAGCCACAAATTAATTGATAGCATTCTTAATCATTTCAACCGCTTCTTCTACTGTTGTAATGCTTTCTGCGCTTTCAGCAGGGATTTCGATATCGAATTCTTCTTCGATTCCCATAATAATCTGGAAAACATCAAGAGAGTCCGCACCCAAATCGTCTACAAAGGTTGAATCCATTGTGATTTCATCCGGATCAACACTTAATACTTCTGCAATAACTTTTTTTAACTTTTCAAATTCCATACTTAAAACTTCCTTCCTAGTCCTCTAAAATTATTTTTTCTTTAATTTTTTCATTTATCTTCTGTTCCTTAAATGCGATGCATTGAAGGATTGAATTCTTAATTTCCACAGCCTTGCTGCTACCGTGAGCCTTTACCACCAGACCTGTCAAACCAAGCATGGGAGCTCCGCCATATTGGTCTGTACTAAAGCTCTTTAAGGTCTTCTTTAACGCAGGTTTTACCAATAAGGCACCGATTTTACTTCTAAAGGTAGAAACCATACCTTCCTTAACCTTCTTTATAAGGGAACCGGCTACACCTTCATACATTTTTAAAACCACATTACCCACAAAAGCCTCACAAACTACCACATCTGCCACGCCAGCCGGAATATCCCTGGCCTCCACACTGCCTACAAAATTAATTTCCGGACAATTTTTAAGGAGCGGAAAAGTTTCCTTAACCAAAGCGTTTCCTTTTTCTTCCTCTGCTCCGATGTTTACAATACCAACCTTGGGATTTTCCACTCCCATGATATGTTCCATATAAACAGAACCCATCTTAGCAAACTGTACTAAATGAGAAGGTCTTGCATCCACATTCGCACCACAGTCTACCAACAGACTCACACCTTTTTCCGTAGGAATGAGGGGCGCCAACGGTGGTCTTTCCACTCCTTTAATACGACCAACAATCACCTGTCCGCCGACCAATATAGCACCGGTACTTCCTGCTGACACAAACGCATCACAGGTTCCGTCCTTCACCATATACATAGCCTTAACAATGGAAGAATCTTTTTTTCTTCGAATTGCCATAACCGGTGGTTCTGCTGTTTCAATAACTTCCTGCGCATGAACAATTTCCAATTGTTCCAAATTATAAGAATATTTCTTTACTTCTTCTTTGATAACCTCTTCTCGACCTACCAAAAAGACTTTTAAGTCCTTTGACTCCTGTATGGCTTCTATGGCACCTTTAACAATCTCTACCGGTGCATTGTCTCCACCCATAGCATCCACTGCTACATTTACCATATCGTACCTCCACATAGAAATTCGCTATTTGTGCAATCACACAAACACCTTATTTTACTATACTAGACGCTTTTCCAAAAAGCAAGCATATTTTATAAGCAAAAGCAACAAAAAATGGATGCCTGGAAGCACCCATTTTTATCTATTTTATTCAGCATATTCATAAACATATTCATATGTGTATCTGTAATCAAATGTATCTTCACTTCCATAAATACGTTCTAAAGTCATATTACCATAATAATCATAGGCATATTCATATCCAATGGTAAATTCACCATTCAAATAAACTTTTCTGGAAATTCTGTTTCCAAACTCATCATATTCGTAGCTATATTTACTTTCAGAGTATGTATCGTCACTTACAGAACTATGTTCCTCCCAAACAGTATCGCCCATTTCATTGTACATATAATTACTTGTAGAATCCCAAGTTACATTTCCCTCCAAATCATAGCTACAGAAGATACTGGAAGTTACTTTCCCATTATCATCATAAGTATACTCTGAATAGTAGGTCATATTTCCGGCTGCATCATAAATAATATTTTGAAGAATATTATTAGTAGTTTGATCATAAGCAAAGGTTGACTTGGATAGCAATTCTCCATTTGCATCATAGGTCAGATTAGCAGACTTCATGCCGTTCTCATTATACTCATAGCCTTCCCAGGTTTCCACTTCCCCATTATAAATCTCCTTAACCAAAATCAGGAAATCATCATCATTGTAAGCATATTCATTCGAATACTCCTCATCACTATGAATCAAAACAATATGTTCCGAAATCATTCTTCCCTGATCATCATAAGCATATTCTCCGGTGCTTATTACAGAAGGGTCCGTTGCTCCATAATTTACAAAGGAAATCTTATTTCCGTTCTCGTCATATTCATAAGCAAACTCTGAACAGAAATTACCCTCATCATCATATGTAGTTATCGTACGTAAAAGACCCTCATCATCATAAATATACTCTACATATTCCTCGTAAATAGGGTATCCTTCTTCTACAATGTTTCCTTCTCCGTCGTAAGCAATATAGCTGGATATTTGACCGGTTTCATCATAATAATAAATTGACAAATCACTACCATCCTTGGTGTGAGTTGACATGGTAGATATTATGTCGTCTAAATATACCTTTTTTGCATAAACATAAACATTTTCGAGAATTTCTTCTTTCTTCTCTTTTAAAACTTGCGCATCCAGATCAGAAATACCGCTATCTAATACAGTTAATGCCTCCTCAAAATCACCATCTTCCATAAAGTTTTCCGCATTAGCGAGATACACATTTGCAATGTCATCTAACAAAGTTTCATCGCCTGTTTTGTCATAAGCCTCATATAAGAGAGAAAGTGCATGAGTATAATTTTCCTTTTCTAATCCTCTCTGTGCATATTCCTTGTAGACATCCTTCATTTTTAAAAGCAATGCCTCGTCACCGGTCGCATGATAACCTTCGTCCAACATGGAAATAACAAAATCGTGCTCGTCGTTTCCTAAATAGAAGTCTGCTGACTGCAGATAAATCGCTATCTTTTGTGCATCAAAGGAAGGATCTGCCGTATCTGCCTTTCCTTCTTCAATAATTGCAAATGCACTATAAAAATCTCCTTCTGCGGCCTTCACACTTGCCTTAGACATATACAAGGTTGTCTTCTCTGACATATAGAGAGCTTGAGAAAGATTATCTTTTGCGTCTTCTAACAATGCAAAGGCTGCGTCAAAATCATTGTCCTTGGTATATTGAAGGGCTCCTGCTTTATATGTAGTTTCTAAAGCATTCTGAAGCACAGACTTATCCTCATCAGTTTCTACTGCTTCCAAACCCTTAGCCAAAATAGCAATAGCGTCTTCATACTTACCGTCTTTTAGATAGATATCTTTCATTTTCAAGTAGGCATCCACTAAAGTATCATCACTCTCCAATGCCTTCTCATAATAATCCAAAGCATCTTCAAATTCACTTGCCGCAAAACATTCTTCTGCTTTTTTCATATTAAACTGGCTAAGCAGGGTATCGCCATAAAAATACCATCCAGCCGCCGCTCCGCCGCCAAGCAAAACCACAAGCGTAATGATAACAGCTGCCACTTTACCACCTGACTTCTTGTTTTTCTCTTTTTTCACTTTCTCTTTTTTCACTTTTTCTTTTTTAGCTTTTTTCTCTTTCTTGTCCTTTTTAGCAGGTTCTTCCTGTGCTGTTTCTGCCACAGGTGCCACCACTACTACGGGTGCTGCCTCTGCCGCAGGTGCTGTCTCCACTACAGGTGTTACTTCCACCACCGGCTTAGCCTCCACCTTAGTCCCGCAACCGGTACAGAATTTTGCTGTATCTGATAATTCTTTACCACAATTTGTACAAAACATATGTCATACTCCTTATATAATATAATACTTAACTTCAATCTTTATTAACTATACTAAACCATAAATCAAAAATCAATCTTTTCACAAAAAAATCCGAATGTGAAGATTTCTCCACATTCGGATTAAATATTAATCTACATAAGTATAAGTATATCTGTCTTCAAAGTTTTCTCCTGTTTCAGGATTATAGGTGCCCACGAGCTGACCCATAGCATCATAGGTATTATAACCTCTATAACTTTGATATCCATTTGCATCATATTTGATAAATTCACTCAATTCACCTGATGCATTATAGTTATATTCTATATATCCTTTACTCTTATCATACGCGTCATAAATATCTACACGAAGAATTTGTCCATCTTCATTGTAGGTATTTTCGTATTTTTCATAGAAATTGGTTTTAGTTCCATCATAGCCAATCTTTAAAGTCAAGTTACCATTATCATCATAAGCCCACTCATTACCATGGTCAAATTCGCCATTTGAATAATAATAAAACTCTAATATCATATTACCATTATCATCATAATCAAATTTTGATTTATCTACAAGGTTTCCATCATAATCCAAATACATTTCTTTAATCAGATTATGATTATTGTCATACTCGTAAGCTCTCTGATCTGTTAATTCAGCATTCCAGTTATAAGTACGGGTACCAATCATATCGCCCTTTTCATCAAAATCATAATAAGTACAATTCTTTAAGTTTCCGTCTTCATAACGATAAATCTCTGCGGTCTTATTACCCTTACTATCATACTCATACTCCTCAAAGGACACAAAACCATATTTATCAAAGACCTTCTTGCTCAAAAGATTTCCGTTTGCATCATAAACGTATTCTTCGGTATCGGTAGGATTAGAAGAACCGTCAAAAGAAGCTTTACGGCTGACATTACCATATTCATCATAGGTATAATAAGTACAGCTTGTCATATTGGCATAACTATCATAGAAAATCTCAGAATGAATTCTATTCTTCTCATCATAAGTATTATCCTGGGAAGTTGTAACATTTCCATATTGGTCTGAAATAAGAATGTTAGCTATATTACCGTTATCATCATAGGTATATTCTTCAACCTCATAACAAGAAGAATCATAAATAAACATTTTGCCTTTGGAAATAATTCTATCCTTGCTATCATATTCATAAAGATAATATCTATCTACTTTATAACCATAATATTCCGTAGAGCCTTCCTTAATCAACCTGCCCTCTTCATCATAGGTTTCATCAATTACAGTATATCCATTTATATATCTAATATAACCGGTAACAACCAGATTATCCTGAATGTCTTCTACCTTTTTACGAATATCTTCAGAGTCTACCATATTGATACCCTTGCTAAGAACATCCAATGCTTCAGTGTACTGATTATACAGCAAATAAGAATCTGCATATTCAATACACACTTCCGGAACCATATCCAGAATAGCATCATCACCGGTAACATTATAAGCGGTTTGTAATGTATCAAAAGAACCGGAATAATTTTCATTATCCAAATACATTTGTGCCTGTGCAAGATAAATATCTGTTTTCTTAGTTAAAATGGACTCATCTACACCATTATTAATTGCTTCATCAATTACATAAAGAGCATAGTAATAGTCACTACTACTTACATAATAATCCGCATATGCTACATAAACATTATATTTTTCATCCAACAATCTTTGATCCGGGGTCTGCGCATATCCATCATTAAGAATATTAAGAGCACCATAAAAATTCTGATACTCTACCTCTTGCTTCGCCTGTGCAATCACCATATCTGTACGGAATGCCACACGCTCATCATTGGTAAGCAATTTCTCAGCTTCATCAATATAAGCCTTCGCCTGTGCATAATCAGTCTTTGCTATACAATCAGCAATCACAGCTTTATATACATTAGTTAATGCCTTTTCAATGCTCTTTTCATCATCTTTAGTTTCTACCTCATCCGCACCATCCTCTAAAAGCTTAAAGGCCTTATCAAATTTACCTTCTGCAACATAAAGCTCAGATGCCTTAACATAAGCTTCTGCAATAGTGTCATCATAATCCAAAGCATCCAAATAGTAATCCAACGCATCTTCTTCGTCTCCTGATGCCATGCACTCTGCCGCAAGCTTCATGTTTTTCTGGCTATTGTACTTATCACCCGTAAAATATAATACCGCTGCTACAATAGCCCCCAGAAGAATTACACCAATAACAATACCGGCAATTAATCCGCCTTTTCCTTTTTTCTTGGGTGTTTCTGATTTTGTTTCTTTTGCATCAGCTTCCTTCTTAGTAGCTTCCGGCACCGGAGCCCCTGTAGTACTTTCTGCGTTTAACTCATTGCCGCATTTTTCACATACCTTTGCATCGTCTTTCATCTCGATACCGCATTTTGGACAATTCATAAAACATTTCCTCCCTCTTTTTCTTTTTATAGCATTACAATTCTTTATGTAATGAAAAAGGCTTTTCCATCGGAAAAGCCTTTACAATCATGTTGAAATTAATTAGTCAACGCTTACAACCGGCTTCTTATTGTAAGAACCGCAAGCTTTACAAACTCTGTGAGGCATCATAAGTGCACCACACTTGCTGCACTTTACCAAAGTAGGAGCGCTCATCTTCCAGTTTGCTCTTCTCTTATCTCTTCTACTTTTTGAAGATTTATTCTTAGGACAAATAGACATCGTTACACCTCCTTATTTGCATTGAAGATATCTTTTATTGCTGCCATACGAGGATCCGGAACAAATCTGTCACATCCGCACTGCCCGAGATTTAGATTCTTACCGCAGACACTGCAGATTCCTCTGCAATCCTCGCGACACAAAATCTTCATCGGCCAATTTAATAAGATTTCATTGTACACAAAAGTCTCTACATTTAGCTGATAACCTTCCATGAAATCGAGTTCATCGCCTTCACAGTCATTTTCCTCATCGGAACTATCCAATGCGGTATCCGGTGAAGCGACTTCCCTCTCAAACACTAAGGTTAATGTTG
>JAZSPK010000028.1:0-40293 GCA_045537405.1 Acetatifactor sp. | reverse complement strand
GACGGTACACAAAAAATACTGTAAGTCCCAGTACAAAGGCAATGGAATATGTCATAACATTTAAAGGGGTTTGTACCTCCTCCGCCAACTCCTCCACTTCTGTTATTGCATTTACCTTGTCTGCCAAAATTTCTATAGTGCTAAATGGTTCTGTATCAGCATCAACGCCAAACCCGGCAAAATATTCCTTTAAATCCTGTATTGTACCTTTACCCAAAAGGTATATATTCCGATCCGGGTGTTTTTCTTCTTCATAGTCAATCCCCGCTGCCACATACGTACCATACTCCACAATGCCCACCAGTTTCGTTTCCTGATCATATAAACAATCCCCAACTAAAAAGCCCTGGTTTTTTGCCATTCTTTCATCCATCAGAAGTTCTCCCGGCTGCTTAGGCATCCGTCCCTCTTTTACCTTTAAATCCACATACTCTACGAAAGTAACAAGCTCCTCTTGGGTCAACATGGGGGCATTGTAATAACTGTCTCCTCCAAAAGAACTGATTGCGATTCCATAGCTGTTACAAATAAACACATGGTCTGCCGAACCTTCCTCTTGCAACAGCTGCGCAAATCTATCTGTCCCTTTATTAATTTCCGCCACCAATTCTTCATAGGTAGCCTCACGTTCAGGTTCCCACAAGGACATATCTATCCCCAAATTCATTGCTTCATTCAGTTTTTCCAGACCATTTATATACCCACTCTGCATCCGCTCTGCACCATGAACAGCAATCACTTCATCCATATACGTTGTTGGATACATAAAGAACTGCACTCCATACAATAATGCAAAATACAGTCCGAAACTTAGAATCAATATGGCCGCCCGCTTTTTATTATTTTTCAGGTAAAACCATGCACTCAATCGTTGCATCTTTCTTACTCCTCTCTTTTCCTTTGTCCTAAGTCTAGCAAATCTTACCCCCACAAAACAGTAGCAAAAGTCATAAAAAGTCACAAAGAAATTTCTTCCCCTGTGACTTCAGTCATGTCTACATATCTATCCTTGACAACTACATAGCACCCCTAATCCGTTATCAATTCTTTCAAAAATAATACCAGTGCCGTACGGTCATGAATATCAAACTTATCATAGATGGACATCATGTAATTCTTCACCGTACCCTCTGCCAAAAACAGTTCCTTTGCAAGCTCTGTATTGCTGTAGCCCTTGGTAAGCAACCCGCAAATTTCCAGTTCTCTGGGGGTTAAATCCTTGGGAAGTTTCGCCTTGGGAAGCTTCCCACCATTCCCGCCAGCCACCATTTGTCCAGAAACATCTGCCTGATTTCCCGTGGCATTCTTTCTCTCAGTATTTTGCCCCGCCATCATTCTTGTCAGTGCCTCCAGCACTTTCCCCGCCAACACACTCTGTCCCGCCAGCAACTGATGAATGGCCTTAATAATGGTATCTCCCGCGCTGTCCTTGAGCAAATATCCATCCGCCCCTCCTGCCAGTGCCTCCGTAATATAATGATTGTCATAAAAAGTGGTCAGCACCAGAAGCTTCATGTCAGGATACTTCTCTTTTAGCCTTGGAATCAACTCGATGCCACCCATGCCCTTCATATTCAAATCCACCAGCGCAATATCTGCTGTTACCTGCTCCAGCTTCTCCAGTGCCTCCTTGCCATCCTTGGCAATACCTACCACATCCATCTGTCCCTTCACACTCAGTATGATTTCCATACTTTCCGTGAGAAGCTCCTCATCATCTATCAAAAATATCCGAATCCCCATTACTTCTCTCCTTTTTCCTCTACACCTACAACCAAAGGTAGTTCCACTTGTACCTGGAAACCATCTTTCCCGTCCGTCTTAAACGTTCCGGCATGCGTTTGTACGTAATCCTTCATTTTACGCAGTCCGTAACCGGTTTCCAAACGTTTCTTCTGTTCCACCTCGGACATTCCTTCAAAGCCCTTTCCATCGTCTGTAACCACCAATTTTATATGAGCTGTATCATAAGTCAAATGTACGAAAAATTGCGTGGCACCTCCATGACGGATACCATTATTCAAGCACTCCGTCAACACAGAATGTAAAAACTCACAAGTGCGCTTTTCCACTCGCAGTTCCTTGTCATGACCTTCTGCAAAATTATGTACAATCTGAATCTCCGTATCCGTAGAAAATTTGTCCGCCTCCGTAGCCAGCAAGCTACAGAAGTCCTGCAAACTGATATCCTCCGTCTCCGCATCCAGCACACGAACCGCCCGACGTATCTCCTCCAAGGCCAGATGCATCCTTTCGGAAGTAGCAGAAAGCTTCCCCTCCGCTCTATCGGGATCTGCTTCCTTCAGTACTTCATAAGCCTGCAGGGATACCAATGCGGAAGTAATGGTATGCCCTACTACATTGTGAATATTGCGGGCAATGTTCTCCCTCTCCTCCAGTCTGGCATTTCGCTCTGCCACTTGGGAGCGTAGAGAAATCTCACGATTCAGATTCTTCACCTTCTGCTCATTTAAGGCAGTACTTTCCATCTGGTGATACAACTGCTTATTCTTTAATAACATGCTGCGCACACCCAAATCCGCCACAACAAACAGCACCGCAAGCACCACTACCAAAAGTACTTGAGGAAAATCTTGTCCTGCCGATCCATGCACCTTACAAAGCAACGCTCCACCTATGGGGAGCAGAATTTGCAAACTTAATATTCCATAACGAATCCCCTCCGGCTCATACTTGGGATAAAAGGCAAAGAACAAAGCAAGGGCCAGGAACGGAATCGGATGCAACACCAATAAGCCCACTGTTGCCAGGAGCTTCCCTATTACACAGAATATATGTAGTTTCCTCTCTTCCCTGATTACCATGTGATAGCATTGTAGCATCAGCCAAACACCCACTAATAACATGGTAAAGGATTCCTTGTAAATCCAATTATTCATCTTATTCCCCTAATCTATTAATCGCGGTACTTGTGATACTGTCTAAACAGAAAGCACTTGCTTTCAGTATATCCCAAGACAAAGCAGAACTCAATCTTTTTGTTCCTATGGTTCTATCCGTTATTTCTCAAGCTCTGCTCATTACCTTGTCCCTCAATTAGCAGTACATTCCCTTAGAACAACCCATTTCGTCCGCTTTCAAAACTCTATCTCACAATTTTGAGCGGTGCATTCCACTAAAACCAGCCTTTGCGTCCGCTCACCACACCCCATCCCTCCATTTCCAGCGGTGCAAAACAGTAAAAAGTCCAAACTAGTCCGCTACAACGCCCAAACAGTACAAAAATAGAATAATACAGCAGTGAAACAAAACACAAAAAGCCCCCCTCCTGAGGCAGATACCACCTTAGCAAAGGACTGTATCTACCGCTGGAGAGGGGCTATATAATTTTATTCTACTTCAACTCAAAAGAAAGTAAGCTTGCGTTTCCGCCGCCACGATAAGTCAGGTAAATAGACTGAATACCATCAGGGATCGCTACAGGTGCGCTGTACTCTTCCCATACATTGGCATTGATAACCGGTAGTGAAGCCAACACTTCGCCATCCCATGAAGTACGCACTTCAAAGGCGCCGCCTGTATAGCCTCTTACCTTTATGGTAATCTCGCTAATTCCCTTACAATCAAAATACTTGAAACCTGCGGTAGCACTGTTTTGCATGTTACCGATATAGCCCGGATTCTCATCTCCGTCTCTGCCATCCTGCATAATCTTGGGGAACTTGTCGCCACCCACATAGACAGAAGGGTTATCAGTAAACAAGTGGCAGGCAATGTATGCGGGATACTCTCCCTTGCCCACCAAAGCCCCGCCATTTAAGCCGCAAGAGGTAATCTCCACCTGAGGAATAGTACCATCGGGAAGTACCTGAATTTTCTCTGCACAACCCTGTCTGCTGTACCAGGTACCATTGGTCTGACGATGATAGAAAATGTACCACTCACCGTTAATCTCCACAATACTTCCATGGTTGTTTCCACCATAAGCCATAGGCTGCTTTGCAGGCTTATAAGTATCAATGTGCATATCGCAGTTACTTACAATTACTCCACCATATACGAAATCCTTGGTAGGAGTTTTGCTGGTAGCATAGCACAATTCGTGCATTGGTGAGGAAGAATATATAAAATAATAAGTATCACCAATCTTACGGATGGAAGGTGCTTCAAAGAACGCATGCTCTTCGAATCCTGTTCCCTCAGCGTATTCACAACCGGGTGCCACAAATACAGGCGCTTCCTTAATGGTCAACATATCTGCTCCTAACACAGTACACATGGAACCATGTCTGGACTTATCGCCTCTTCCGCAAAATCCGGTGTAAAGATAGGTAATATCTCCTTCGGTGAGTACACCCGGGTCAAACTGGGGTTCATCTCCCGGCTTATCTCCCAAAAGGGTACCATCTTCGTAATGTACATAGCCATAGAATTCATACTTTCCTGCAGGGCTATCGCATACCGCCACAGAAACTGCGGATACATGGTCCAAAACATAATACAAATAATATCTGCCATCCGGTCCCACTGTTACATCCGGTGCATACAGACACATCTTGCCGTCTTTATTCAAAGGATCTGCTGTCTTGGGATAAATTACCCCTTCATATCTCCAATCAGACAAATCATCCACCGGCGCAGACCAGCACACATAGTCTCCCATACAGAAAACATAACCATTATAAAAATCGTGAGAACCATACACATATACTCTATCCCCAAATACATAAGGTTCTCCATCGGGAATATACTCCCAAGAGGGTAAATATGGATTAAATGCTTGCTTTTTCATTATAACACCTCACATAAAAATATTTACTTATTGTACACATCATACCAGTTTTCCTATTTCTAAAACTACTGATTTCTTGCTACATTTTTTCATGTTATTGCTAAATTATATACTATCAGTTGATTTCCTCCTATCTTTTGTTAGCTTCAGCCTGTCGCTTGCCCGAACTGGCATGATTAAAAAATATCATTTTGGCACTTTTCATAGTGCCACTTGGGGTGTAAAAGTATAAAAAGTAAGATTACACAAGTCACTTTGAGGAGATGTTTTTATGAAGAAGAAAAAAAGTTTTAGTTTATTAATTGTAAGCTGCATTTTATTAATTGCAGGAGTTATTTTCGCTGTGATTGCCTACAAAACTTCTTATGCGGATTCCATTATTACCGGCACAGAACTAAGTAGTATTAATGCAGAAATCAAAGATATCAAAGATGGATTTACTACCGGCGATTTAGAGGCACTGCAGAAGCAGGCGGATTCCCTTTCCGAAACTAAGTTGAAACAAGAAAAGCCTTATTCCTTTGCCCTAACCTTGGTATTTTTAAGTATATTACTATTGTTTAAAAGTCTCTACAATGCCTTGCACGGTTTCAGCGAAAACTTTACCAAAACCGACACTGCCAAACTGGCACAGGCTGGCCTGTTTGCTGCACTTTGCTACATAGGCTTTGCCTTCCTTAAAATCGATATTCCGGTGGGACCCGAAAAGACTGCCTTCCACTTCGGCAATGTATTCTGTGTATTGGCTGCGCTTCTGTTAGGCGGTTTCTGGGGTGGTTTATCAGGCGCTGTCGGCATGACCATCGGTGATTTGACTACCGCCTATGTTACCAGTGCACCTAAGACCTTTTTATTAAAATTGTGCATTGGTCTGATTGTTGGTTTCGTGGCCCATACCATTTTCAAAATCACCCGTAAGAATACAAAAAAATATGTAACCGGCGCAACTATTACTGCCTGCGCATGTGGCATGGCATTTAATATCGTGGCTGATCCCCTGGTAGGATACTTCTACAAGACCTATTTGCTTGGTGTCCCTCAGGATATCTCCAAAGCTTTAGCAAAGGTGGCCGCATTGACCACCAGTGTAAATGCTGTAGTAGCAGTATTTAGCGCCTCCATCATTTATTTGGCACTGCGTCCGGCGCTGAAAAAATCCGGACTATTTATTCAGTTAAGCAAGGAAAAGAAACCGAAAAAAGAAGAGAAAGACTTTTAATGTAGGTGTGAGATATGAAAAAAATAGCATTGATCAATGACTTATCCGGCTTTGGCAGATGTTCTTTGACTGCTGCCATCCCGGTTATCTCTGCTTTGGGAATCGAGGCTTGTCCCCTTCCCACTGCCATACTGACCGCGCAAACCGGCTTCCCCAGCTATTATCTGGATGATTATACAGACCGCATGGACTCCTTTACCTTGGAGTGGAAAAAAATGAAGGTATCCTTTGACGGTATTTGCTCAGGCTATTTGGCAAATCCTTCCCAGATTGAAAAAGTAAAAAACTTTTTAACAGAATTTCAAAAACCGGATACCCTTTATTTAATGGACCCGGTTTTAGGTGACCACGGTCGCCCTCACCCCTTCTGTAATGATGCCTTTATTAAGGGCATGCGGGAACTTAGCGAACTGGCTACGGTTATTACTCCCAACTTGACAGAAGCTTGTCTGTTGGCGGATGTTTCCTATGAGGATTTGTATGCTCATCGCTACGAAGAGGATTATTTAATGCGCATTCAGGACATGTGCATTACCTTACTGGAACGTAGTACCAAAATCCAAACTGTTATTGTAACAGGTATTTTACAGGATGACGAAGACGGTATGTTTGTGACCAATCTGGCTGTTTCCCGTGAGGAATTCGCTTGCACAAGCACCCCCTATACCGGCGTCAGTTTCTCCGGCACGGGCGATTTGTTTGCCTCTGCCATCTGCGGCTATCTGGTAAACGGTACACCTTTACAGGAGGCCATGGACCGGACAGTAGACTTTTTGCAGCCTGCTATTGAAGATGCCACAAATAATGCTATCCCCAGAGATTTCGGAATACCTTTCCAAAAATATTTAAGCCGGCTCCTGTAGCCGGCTTTATCTTATAATAATTCTTCAAACTCCTTCAATGTTCTGCGCTTTGCTGCATGGCGAATACACTTTAAAACTGAAATATTCGCCTTATTCTTTATTTAAAAATGCTTCTAGGTACGAACCAAACACCTTTTGTATACGCTCCAGATTAATTCCATCTTTTGCTCTCCACCAGTTAACCGGATATGCATAATCGTTTGTAAGTTCTGGTGGATTCCTATCAATACAATCATAAATACCTTCGGCGTAACAACGATGTTCTTCAGTTTCCAAAATTCCACATATACCTAACATATTCATAATTACCTGAACTTCATCTTTATTAGTTTTAAATATCTTTTTTGAAGATATTAACTTTTGTAACGCACCTACTTTATTATCTGGCTTTAATTCATATACACAATTTAATATATCAATCATAATATCTTCATCTTGCTTGGTATGATTAACTTTTGGCAATTTAAGAAATTCACTTAAATCAAACAACGCATACTGTGCCATTGTGTGCCTTACTCCTCCATATTTGAATCTTTCATAATTTAGACAGTTGTAATGGTTTTTATATTCCTTGGAGCAACTCGAATCATTGAATGTATCCCAATCACAAATATAACATCTTTTTTCACTTGTACTGACATGTGTAGGGATAGCTATCGCATACCAATAGCTTCCTAATGCTGATCTGTACTCTAGTTTTCTTGTTGATAGGCTATATAAAAATGCACTTGCAACTTCTTCATGTGTTATTTGCTTCGTTAAGTCCTGAAGTTGCTCAATGCACTCATCATGCCCAATGGTTTTTCTATATGGAAACATTATACCTTTTTGCATAGCATATGAATATTCCTCATCACTTAAAGGAATACTTGTGCATTTTCCATTCAAATCTTTCAAGTCAAACGCTTTATAAAGTATCTTTTTAGCTTGTTCCATATTCTTCCACCCTCCTTAATGATGTGCCTCTATATACACTATAAACTTCAAATATTCGTGCGCTTTTAATCGCTCCGTTGAATATGTAATTTACCATTCGTCTTCAGGTTGAAAATCCTGATAGTATAAAATAAAACCATCTATAATTTCCTGACGAGAATTAGTGTATTGCGTTTTGCAACCACCATTTTTTAAACTTTCAATCCACTCACCATCAATCATACAACCCACATCCATATTGATACCATACTTTGCTTTCTCTAGCAAAGAAACATCTGAGACATCCCCAAGACAATACAAATATCCACATAATAAGCGGATATATTCCGAACTCCCTGGCTGATAGTTTGCTATTTCATTTTGTATCAATTCAATTACTTCATTCTTGGGTATATTATTAAAATCAAAACCATATTTATCAATAATCTGCTTTGCTCTTTCTCCATTTGTCATATCTTAATTTCTCCGTAAACTTCTTATTTACTAGAATTATACTTTGTCCCTGTAAGAAAGCATAAAACCGGTATTCTGATACTTATTTCACAACAAACGAACGTTACAAAATAAGACAATAATACGGTACCCACAAACAAGACAAATGTGTAATTTCCAATCATTCCATACAATATGTACTGAAACAAAACAACCCATACAAAATGATAGGTATAAAGCAAAAAGGATCTTTTGTTCATGTAATTGGACACTTTTCCACTAAAGTTTAAATACTTTTTTGCTAAGCCGATCAAAGCAATTACCATAATCCACTTTGATACATATTTCGCAATATCATTAAGTAAAATGTATTCTTTCTCTGCCCAAATAAAGAGATACACATTAAGAACACTTGCCACTAATCCAATACCGGACAATAACCAGCTATTTTTCTCTGCTTTGCTTACTATTTTTTCATCAGCAAATACCAAATATCCAATCATAAAAAGGTATGTATACTCTACAAGACTTTTTCCACCTACGGAAAGCAGATCGCTCAGCAACGGCAATGGCAATCCTAAAACACAAACAAGCCAAAACGGAATGGTTCTTTCTGAGTTGGAAGTACATTTTTTTAATAGTGTTAATACTCCAACACTCACAATGGAAATAATCAACAGATACAGCAAAAACCAGAATTGTCCTACTGAAAATCCGCCATCAGCGCCTATCAAATCGGTGTATTTTGTAAAAAATATGGCATAGTGTTCAAAAAATCCGCCACCGTAAGAATAATTAAACTTATCGGCTATATATGTCATTATTGGCATTAATACGATTGTTCCAAACAGAAACGGAATAAGCAACCTCTTCGCTCTTTCAAGCAAATACTCTTTACAAGTCCTTCTTTGCAGCGCATACTTGGTACTTATCCCTGCCAACACAAATAATAGTGGCATAAAATAAGGACTAAAAAACACAATGACGCTGCTTATCAATCTGTTTCCCTCGAAGAAAATATAGTTAGGTTCGTCCCAAGTATTCCACGCCTGCGCTGTATGATATGGTATAAGTATTAAGAGGATTATCCACCTCAAATTATCAATATAATGCTTTCTCATGTTTAATGTCATGACTTTCCTGTTAAAAACAATTTAATTTCTTCACTGATTGTCTCATATTCATAATCGTGAACATAATGAGGACAATCTAAGCTTATAAGTTTACTATTTTCAACATCTTCATGAAAACTTTCTTGATATCCTCGCCATTCTTCCTCGTTCCATCCTGTTCCACTTCCGTTTGATACAAACAAAAGCATAGGAACCTGTGGTACTCCATTCCTTTGAACTATTTCCGCATTCTCTTTAACCCACTTAACTTCACTCAACATGGTTGTTGTAGCAGTTTTTTCATAGAATATAGCCCTGTATATCTCTTTCTCAGTATCAGTAAGCGTTCCATGTTTAATGGCATCACTCTCTGCAACACCCGGTAAAAATCTTGTAATTCCGGCTCTTGCCGCAAACTGACTGAGTTTTAGCATTGGCATATTGATCTTGTAATCCTCATAGGCTTTCGGAACCGCCATATCCAGCCCAATAATTGCTTCTACTTCTTCAGGATATTGCTGTGCCCAATATAACGCCTCTATCCCAGACATGGAATGAGGACATAACACATAAGGACCCCCGATACCTGCTTTTGCCAACGCTTTTCTGGTATCTTTTAATATGGAATCTATACTTCTCTCCTTGTTAACCACATCGCTGAATCCATAACCAAACTTTTCTACCACAACAATTTTGTAGCTATCAGACAATGTTGCATACAAAGACTTGAAATCTAAAATCGGAGAACAAGTTCCACCACCCGACATGAAAATGATTGTCTTGTCACCATTACCCTCTACATAAACACTCATTTTATGTCCGTTTACTTCAACAAGCACTCCCAGCGGTGTTCTTAGTCCGGTCTCTTTATTCAACTGAATCCTGTGGTTTACGTAGATTGCCACTAAAAAAACGACAAGGATAATCAGTAAAACAATTATAACTTTCATACACTTTTTTACCTTCTTCATAAGAACTCCCAAATACATAAAATAATATGTAGCATCCTATTTTGCATGGCTTAAGACTCCACGCATTCACATGCAACTACCCCAACACAATAAACAACAACCCCAACAACATAAGTAAACCACCTACAACGTAAAGAATAATCATGGTAAGCTTATATCCTCCACCATTAGACAAAGTGGATTGCTGTGGGTTTTCCGGATTATAGTATACTGTCACCGATTTCCCAATCCAAGACTGTACTGTCCCTTTATCATAGCGCACGCCATCGGCTCTGGTATATTCTCTTCCATTCACTACATAGCGATAAACCTTATGGTACATATTAACCGTTCCCCGTCCGAGCACAACTTTATTAGGATCCGGCTGACCATCTCCTACACTAATATGGGTGACACCCGATTCAAATCCACGCGTTCTTGTACCCACCGGAAATTCCACACCGGCTACATTAGACTGCTCCACTCCTGCCGCCTCATCTAAAGGAGCATTATATAATCCGGCATTCCACACCATATCTACAATCTCTCCCCGTACCTTATCCCCCGCAAGACGCTTCACATTCTTATATGGAATGATAAATACAAGTCCTATACCCAAAACGAGCACGCCCGCTCCTATCACAATCATTCCGGCTAACGTCATAATCTTTCTTCCTCCTTCAAATAATATCTATTCATCTTCGTTATATCAAAATCCCATGCCTTACAATTTCCAATATAATATCCGCATAAGTCTTTGAATGATTTATCGACAATTCCCCATGATACATTTTGGGAAGAATCCGCAAAGAACTCCCTTTTAAACTTTCATGAATGATCCCTGCCGACCTTTTCATCACGGTAGCTTCTTTCTCTCCCACAAATATGTGGACTTCTGCCTCACAATCCCTTATAGATTCTTTTAGCGGATACATGGCATTAGCTTCCAAAAAGGCTATCATATCCCCCTTCGAAATACCACAAGTATCTCTATAATAATCATCAAACAGCTCCTGCTTTATTCGAAGGGATTTGAACTGTAATTTTGAAAACCACTTATAATGTATCAAGCCGTAACAACATCCGAATATAGGCTTAATCATAGCATGTGTAAGCTTTGAGGGTATGACAAGCGCACTCTCCACTATGGCATATGTACAAATAGTCTTTCGCCTTGACAAAATATCAAGTAAAACCTGTCCCCCTAGCGACAGTCCCCCTATGAGCAAAACGGAACCACCAAACCGCTCATCAATAAACGCTACAATCTCAGCCGCATTACTTTCTATGGTTGTAAATGGTGTATCACTTCCCGCATGACCATCCAATATGGGCAAAATCACACGATATTCCGTCTGTAGCATCTCTGCAACTTCTTTGTAATTCCACCATGATAAACCGCCACCATGTAAAAGGATAATTACATCACTATTTTCTTTTCCGTATTCTATATAATTCAACCTCTTTCACCTCACAACATACTTAAATTATCATTCACGTTTACTTATCTTCTGTAGTACCACCCCTACAATCCCTCCGAATACAAAAGCGACTGCATGGGTAACAAAACTTTCTAGGCCAAGTACAAGTGATATTAACGAGAAAAAGATAATGTATCTAAACTCTCCTCTTCCCAGATTTTCACTGCATACGACATCCTTTTTCCATTTTAGGACACACACGATACCAATCATCCCAAAAATACCTGCGGAAGCACCCACAGATACGCTGTCCCGAAAAATCAAACACATAAGTATTGCATTCACAATTGCAATCACATGGTATAGTAACAAATAAGGCAGACTGCCAATCTTTTTCTCAACCACTTTTCCTGCGTATAACAATGCCAGAACATTGAAAAGCACATGCCAAATACCTGCATGCAGGTACATGTGTAAAATTAGTCTCCACCATTCTCCGTCAGCAAACACTTTTGTATAAGACATGGTTCCTATATCTCCCAGCACACCCTGGCATCCTACAAGAAAATTCACAATATAAACCATTAATTTGCTGGATTCAATCTGATTTAATTTTGCTTCGCTTATAAATATGGAATTCGCAATTAAACAAATCATACAGATTGCCGCAATGATTAGGTTTGCCTTTCCGTACTTATCGGCAAAATTATATTTTTTAGTTGTCTTCGTCTGTGTTGCTATAAAATTAAAAATCTCAATTACATTTCTCACGATTCAAGCAATCCCTTCATCAACTTTGCAAACTCTTCCGGATCATCATAATTAGGGCTATGTCCACAGCCTTCAAACACTGCCACTTAACCGCCTTCCATGTCAAATATGGTGAAACTACGCCAATCAAAATCGCGTTCTTGGCACGAGGCATTTTGTGATAAGGCACCGTAAGTCTGCGTAACTTACCATTGTTTATTATGGTACTTTCTTTCATAAAGGTCTCATAGGCCTTCACCATCTTTGTAGTATCTTTCCCCTGTTCTTCACTTATCATGCTATACATCGCAGTAATCCCACACCACACTTTTCCAGCTCCATAGGATTACTTCTCACTCAATTCTTCCAGCATTCTCCCACAACACTATTCCCACGCCACACTTTTCCGGCTCCATGGGATTACTTCTCACTCAATTCTTTCAACGTTCTCCCACAACACTATTCCCATATCGCACTTTTCTGCCTCCATGGGATTACTACTCATGCGACAATCCCCTTACACTAACCACCACATAAATAAATTCCAGTACAATATATTCGCACAGCCAACCACTAAAAATACAATGGTCAACCAATTATATACTTTACAAAGCTTGGACAGTTTCACCTTACGCATTTTCATAATCCCGAAAACAGCCAGCCCAAGCATCATCACCAATACCGGCACAAATCCCACAATCCATCCTACATAAGAATAGGCAGGGGTGTAACTAAGCGCCCTGGATGCCACAAATGCCAAAAGTAAAACATTTAACACCTGCATAACACAAGCAAGTGTACTCCACCAGCTTAGAGGTACCCGGTCACGTTTTCGCATGCAAAGTAGTACTAACTTCACGATAATCTTAATCAGCAGACTACCCACTGCCAATACTACCGCAACTAACCACAAAAGTACCAGCCCGATTTCCAATACAAACTCCCAAATCGGCACATCCACCCAGTCTCCATAAGGATAACAAACCTTCTCTACACCATCATTGCCTATAGCCCAGTAATCTTCCCTTTCCGGCTCTCCCATCATATAAGTCAGACTCATAAGCTTAAAGGGGCCCTTTCGCACGGTTCTGCCCGGTCTGAATATTCCTTCCCAGTCCTCTCGTCCTTCGGGAAACCATTCTTCAGTAGAATACTTTCCAAAAACAAGCTCCAGCATTTCGCCGTTATAATTTGCTTCGTTGGACTGATTGGTCATAACCACCAGCCCAATACCACTTTCTATATTTAAAGCCAGATAAGAAGAACAACCTGCCGTATTTCCACCATGCCCAATCACCTCTACTCCGTAAGGAAGTACCCAAAAACCATGATAGTTGGACGGTAGCATGCTATCTCCCGAATAAGCAGTAGGTGTAAAAAGTACCTGTCGTGTTTCCTTTTTCGCAAACAAAGGCGCATCCTCTGCAAGCAATGCTTTTCCAAACTTCTCAAAATCCGAAAGTGTGGACGTGCACATGCCTGCCGGATACAAAGTAATATAGTAAAAGCAATCCGGTATCAATGTGCCGTCCGGCAAATAACACTGCAATTCTTTACGCTTCTCCTGCACCCAAGGATTGTCACTTAAGTCTGCCGCCAAAGCACTATGCTCCATCCCAAGAGGCTCAAAAATATTTTTATGTACATAATCAGCGAAGCTCATGCCACTGATTTCTTCCACAATGAATCCTGCCAAGGCACAGCCCCAATTAGAGTACGCAGCCACTGTTCCCGGCTCATAAATCTGTGCCGGTACATGACTAAGAAGTGCCTCTTCCAAAGGCAAAATATCTTTAGCGTCCTTTACAAATAAATCCGCGTAAACTTCCTGAAAACCGGCATTATGATTCATTAAATGAAGCATGGTTATCGGAGTATCATAGGTGAAAATGTCATCGAAGGACTCGGGCAAATATTCCCGCACATCCTTTTCCAAATCCAGCTTACCCTGCTCCCAAAGCTGCATCACACTGATCCATACCAAAAGCTTGGTTGCGGACCCCCACTCTACCACGGATTCCTCATTTAAAGGAATGCCCTGTTCCTTATCCGCATATCCAAAATAACCGGTATAAATGGTCTCTTCTCCACAAAACACACTGACACTCATTCCTGCCGTGGTTTCACTATGTTCCTCTACATAGTTCTCAATCTGCGCTCCTATTTCCTCACTTTCCGTACCGGACGGCAGGGTCTCCCCAGCCTGCACCTCTGTAAAAAGCGTACCAAACATCCCCAAAGCCAATAACAGCCCACACAATCGTTTTCCCTTTTTCATTATTCAAACTCCACTTCTATATTTCCTGCGGAAACACTTAGCTCCATGGTCTTAGAGGCGTTGTTATCCACATCCTTTTCTTCTCCCAGGCCGGAGAATTCTTCATTTCCTACCTGAATGCTACCTGCAGAACAATCTAACTCATAATTAAATTCACTTTCTTCACCGATATGCTTCAGATTTACTTTTCCTGCCGCACAATTCACTTTTACATTTCCTTGAAACTTACCCTGTACCTGACAGTCACCCGCTCCCAGCGACACATCCAAATCACCAAGCACTGCATTGGTTGTCACAACCTTACCTGCTCCCATCTCTATCTTCAAAGAATCTGCATTTAATGCATCCCACTCCATATAGCCTGCGCCTAAATCAAACTCTACGTCTTTTCCATTTAAATCTGAAGCCTTTATCATTCCTGCTCCCAACTCCACATCTATCTTCTCTAATGTGGTTCCCTTGGGCACGTAAAGAATAATCTCCGTCTCTTCCTGATTCCCAAATACTACATTATTCACAACTGCCTTTATATAAAGAACATTATTTTCTTCATATGCCTGCAACTTACCTTCTCCTTTTTGTTCAATATAGTAATACTCATCCTCTGACAGCTTTACTTCCAGATTATTTCCACCGACATTGATCTCCAAAGAATCCACTTCTGTCTGATTTATCTGAGTCTTCTTCACATCGCCCGTCCAAACTTCATGGTCCCCGTCAAATACGCTGGCTTCATTAATGTCATAACGACCATTCCAGTCTCCATTAATATGAATGCCGAAATCATCCCAGGAGTCCATATGTATCTCCACTTTGCCCTCTGTAGCATCATAAATTGCCCCTGCAATTTTATCTTTATCCCCTACCAATGTTACCACTACTGCAAGGCTCACACCCAAAACTAAAAATATTAACGCTGTAATAAAACAGCCCTTAAAAAACTTCTTCATTTTTACTCCTCCTACTTATTCTTCTTTCTTCCAAAACAGACTCTGAACAACCAGCCGATTCCCTGAAACAGCTTGGGAATTACAAAACCCCCCATTGCTACGGTAACCATTAAAAACAAGATTCCCAACACTCCCACTAAAAATCCTGCTGCCATCAATGCCAAACCGGCTACAATATGGAAGGGCAAAAGAATAATACCCAATACTACTAAAAACACTCCTCCAAGAAGTAAACCAAGGGCTGACGAACCAAATCCTGCTACAATTGCTATACCTGTAATTACTATGACTATTATTGGTGCAAGTAATCCTATCAAAAGCCCCAATGCCGCGCCTCCTAATGCCACCAAAATAGGTGACGCACAAATACAAAGAATTACGATTAATGCAGTCATCCCACCGGAACGCTTCTTTTCCAGCTTACTTTGTTTCTGTTCTTCTTCCTTTTCCTGCTGACCATAGGAATATTCTATGATTTCATTGCCCCGCTCTACTTTGGGTTCTTCATACCCATCCATATAGTGATTCTGCTGCGCATCTTTCTTAATATTCTCTACCACCTTTTCCGGACTTCCCAGCGATGCAATTACATCCGCTTCATTTTCCTTGCCCGCGTCCTCAAAGTAATCATTATAATATTGCAAAGCCTCCTCACGTTCTTGCAAAGGAATATCACTGAGCAAGCTCTTTAATTTCCACATAAATTCATATCTATCCATAATATACACTCCCTCATTTTACAATTTGTGTTCAAATAACATATTAATTTTAGAAGAATAACTCTTCCATTCGCTTTCGTATAACTGCAACTGCGCCCAACCCTTGCTGGTTACCTTGTAATACCTTCTGTTTCGTCCACTGCACTCCATGTCATATATCTCCAGACATTCATCCTTTTGCAGTCTGCGAAGCACAGGGTACAAGGTAGATTCCGACAACTCGATAATCTGGCGAACTTCCTGGGTTATTTTATAACCATATGTACCTTCCGGTTCCTTGGATACTACCGCCAGCACAATTGCATCTAATAATGCTGCACCTGTGTTAAATACCATCTAATCACCTATCCTTATTCTTGATACTGTTTTTTCATACAATATTATACGCCATATAATATCCTTTTGTGCATACTATACGACGTATAATATGGATTGTCAAGTAGTTAAAATAAAGAAAATGTGATATGATTTTCTTAAAAGTGAAACCTCCCCCTTCCAAACGGTGCTTATTAGGGTGAAGGCCTTTCAAAATAAAAAGAAAGGAGAGAGTGCCATGGATGATAATCAAATCGTAGAATTATACTTACGAAGGGACGAAACCGCCATTACGCAGACCGCCGGCAAGTACGGAAAACGCCTGAAAAATTTGGCTTACGGAATTGTAAATGACTCCCAAACAGCTGAAGAATGTGAAAACGATACTTATTTAAGTGCCTGGAATTCCATTCCCCCAAACGAACCAAGGGAACATTTATATGCTTTTCTGGCATGTATTGTCCGTCACCTTGCCATAAATTGTTGCCGCCACCGTAATCGCTTGAAGCGAAGCGCCTTTATTTGTGAACTCAGCGAAGAAATGGAACAATGCATTCCCGCTCCCGACGATGTGAGCTGTCGCATTGACGATATGGTACTTCGCGAAGCTATTAACCGCTTTTTAGGTTCACTTAAACAGGAAAAACGCAACATTTTTATTCGCAGATATTGGTATTTAGATTCCATAGCAGATATCTCCAAACGCTTTTCTATCTCTGAAGGCAAAGTTAAAAGCACACTCTTCCGTTGTCGCAATGGACTTCGGGAGTATCTTGAAATGGAGGGATTCGCGCTATGAGAGGAAATGAATTTTTAGATAAAATGGGGCTGATAGATCCGGCCTATGTGGAAGTAGCAGACAAAAAACCTCACACCTCAAAGAACACCTGGCTTCAATGGGGAGTAACGGCTGCCTGTTTGTTTCTTATAGTTGGTAGTGCATTCGCTCTTAGGCAACAACTCAAACCGAAAGGCCCCGATGGAGAGCCGACTCCGCTTATCACACCGCCTGCTTTGGTTGAAACACTCCCGAACGTCACCCTTAGTCCGGATGCCATTACCATACCTCCATTACAGGTAACTGCAGGTTTTGAAGGTTATATGTGTTACGATATTTCTGAACTAGACAATGGCAATCCCTGGTCGGAAGATATGAGCATCACATCTTTACCGGTTTATAAAAACCTGGCATTTGATGCCACAGGTGCAGGTGTCCCCAGAGGACTGGATGAAGCTAAAATGATGGAACAACTTAACTTAGTTGCGAATGCTTTGGATTTAGAAGTATTAGAAACAGAAACAATCCGAGATGCCTATGTAGAAAAAGAAGGCGACTGGGTTTTGGATGAAACGCCCACCCGAATAGAGACTGTAACCAACAACGGGATAATTACAGTAGAAGCAGATGGTTCTATAGAGTACTGCCTGTTTGAAGATGGTATGGCACTTCCTTCCAAATATCATTTTACCAACAATGGCACTACTGCCGAAGAAGCCACCGAGGTACTATCTTATTTTATGGAAGAATACAAAGATCTTCTAAACTTGTCTAACCCTCGGGCTAATACCTTTGGAGATTATGACATATATGGAAATTTTCATCGTAATTACAGCATCTATGAAGCCTCCGAAGATAATGTGAATGCTATTTTGAACTACAACTTCTGTCGTATTCAGTTCTACCCTAATGAGCAGGGACATTTAACTCTGATTCGGATGAAAAACAACCTGGATAATGCAGAAAAAATCAAGGATTATCCGATTATTACCGTGTCGGAAGCAACCGAACGTTTATGTAACGGCAATTATCAAAGCAGTGTTCCCTTAGCATTCCCCGGTGAAGAGGCTATCGGCAAGGTAGAATTGGTATATCGTACGGGACGGTTAGAAGAGATATTACTCCCTTATTATCGTTTTTATGTGCTACTTCCTGATTCCTTCAACACCAATGCATCTGGCAAAGCATTAAAAACCTATGGCATTTACTATGTTCCGGCTCTTCCTGATGAATACATTATTAATATGCCTACCTATGACGGGCACTTCAACTAAAAGTTAAAGAAAGCGGCAACAATGCACTCCACAAGATAAAAAACATATAAAAACCACCAGTTCATAACACAATGAACTGGTGGTAAAGTTTTTTTATTTAATCTCAAACTCTACTGCTAAATAATAGGGATCCAAACTCTTTGATGAAGAAAGGTATACTGCCTTTAAGATGCGGTATTTTCCCGGAGATAATTCTCCAAACCACGTTTTCCAATTTATCTGAAATACTGCTGTTTCTCCATCCTGAATAGCATATCCCACTTGCTTCCATATTCCATCTATCAGCTCGCTCATACGGTGCCATTCACCATTCTCCAATTTCTGAATACAGTACCATTCTTCGGTTACTAATTTGCTACCACTTTGATTATCAATCAAAATCTCCCCTTCCCAGGATTTATACTTTTCCATGGTCATGGTCACATTTTGCAAATCATTAATCGGAAAACCGGCGTATTCATTCTCCATAGACACCTCCTCATAGTCATACTTTGAAAATGCATGACTATAATAATCCTGTGGCCTATACTTGCTTTCACCTGTGCGGACCATCTGATGCTCCATATCAATATCACAGGCTACTATTAGTATTCCATCGAAAATATATTTCTCTAAGGAACGCTGAAACTCTCCATAACCTTCTGCAGAACTTCCTTCTTCCATTTCGAATGATACAGTCTGTTCGTCTACCACTTGCTTTTCTCCTGACTCACTTAAAGAGAATACTTCGTAATCCCATCCGGCAATTCCCTGACCACCCCAAAGGTTACTCAACAGCAGATAATCCTGACCTTCCCATTGTACGATGCTTAATTGTCCATTTCCCACATGTACTCTCGAAAATTCGTAACTCCAGAGTAAATTATCTTCACTATAGGTGTCGGAAGAATCCTGTCCCTCATATACTTTAACATGAATCATATCAAACATAATTTGCTGTGCGATTCTGTCCTGCAGTGTAGCACTTATATCCACATAAGCCGGATTATAGGTCATGGAAGTAACGATATAATCCGCCACTCCATCATGGGTTACGTCACTTTTCTCTACGTTGATTTCTTCGGTAATCAATTCGATTTTTTCTTGACCAACGACATTATCGTTTTCCTTTATAGACTCTTCTTTTTCCCCCTGCAATTCATCCTCTATTCCTGCAATGGACTCGTTATCCATTTCCGCTATGGACTCGTGGTCAGCAATCCGCTCATCCTCACTTAAAGGATTTGTTAAGAAGCAAACCGCCACGATGATGCCTACCACAATCGCCATCATTGTAATCCAAAATGCAGGTCTTTTATAATTCAATACGGATTTCACTCTTTCCTTCACTCCTACTTCGCCAAATGCCAAAGGACATACCGAAACCAAGCGCCTCTGTGTCGCACATGAAAGCAATACCCGGGAGTATTCCTTTTTGTCACCAAAATCCATAGCCTTAATTACTTTTTCATCACAGGCAAGTTCAATATCTTTGCACAACATAATATATGCAATCCAGCAAAGCGGGTTAAACCAATAAATACTAAGAAACAAATAACCTAATGGTTTCCATAGATGGTCTTTTCTTCTGAGATGAGCGTTCTCGTGTGCTAATATATGTTTCATCTCATCCTCACCCAAAGCAGAAGAAAGATAAATACTAGGTTTAATAATCCCCAAAATAAAAGGTGATTTTACTGCATCGCAGATAAATACATTCTCCTTGTAGCGCACGGACTCCCTTACGCTAAGTCGTAACCTTATCACACTGCCTGCTGCAAACCCTAAAAGAATAATCATTCCGCTCAGCCAAATGTACCCCAGAACCTCTGTAAATACTTGTAATGGCGCTACACTTTCTGATTCCTCATATGCAAAACTTTTCGCCAAAATAGGATTCACTGTATCCTCTACAATAGTGAAATTGCTTTCTATGGATGGCACATAGGTTAATATCTCTCCTTCCACTATGGTTTGTGTCTTAATAGGCTCTGCACTGGGTTGTAAGCTGAATATGCTTTCTATGGAGAAGGGAATAAGTAACCTGACTGCCACCACTCCCCATAGCAAGCAATTAACCCACTTAGGCATTTTCCGGAACAAAATACGAACACATAGAACCGCCAAAATCAGCCATCCGGCAGTAATACTCATATTTAAAACCTTTAAAAAAATATCCCCCATACTTACTTTTCCTCCGCTTGATCAATCATCCTACGAATGGCCTCCGCTTCCTCCGGTGTCAACTTCGCATCCTGTGTAAAGGCTGCAATAAACGCAGGAAGAGAACCCGCAAATGTGTCCTCTACATACTGCTTACTTTGCTTTGAATAAAATTCTTCTCTGGAAATAACAGCTGTCACCAAACCATTCTCATTTTGAAACAGTCCTTTGTCTATCAATCTCCTCAAAACATTATGTGCTGTAGTGCGCTTCCAGTTAAACTCTACCGCAGTCATTTTAACCAACTCCGATGATGTAACCGGTTCATGCGCCCATATCATATCTGCATAGCGTGCTTCAATAACGCCTAATTGAATTTCCATATAACTCGCCTCCTTGGAAATGAATAGACCACAACAAGTGGTCTTGTATACAGACTACTCCTTGTGGTCTTGTTTGTCAATGTTTTTTTATTTTATTATCAAAAATATTTCCTTGCCTGCCCTCTATACCTAAAGAAATCACTATGTTCCTTCTTCCTGCATAGCAGGTAGATTCTAATTTCATGCATATTTTGTTTCTATCTTGAAAAAGCGTAACAATACGCTCAATAGACTAAAGCCCATACGCAAAAAGCGGCACCACTTTATCAAAGTAATGCCGCTTTAACCTTTTATTATTTATTCTACTCTTTCATCTCCCCAGAAGAACAATGCAACGGTTCCGGGACCCGTATGACTACCAATGGTAGTTCCGATACTATTAATAACCACTTTTCCATTTAATTTCGGGAAATACTCTTCTACCAGGTCTGCCACTGCTTTTGCATCTTCATAACACGCAGACTGGGAAATATAACATTTTCCGCTATAATCCTTTCCATCCTGTGCATGTTGCGTCATCTGCTCAAAAATAGCCTGAATAACCTTCTTCTTTCCACGGATCTTATAGCGGGGAATTAATCGTCCCAAATGATCCATATTTAATAAGGGACAAATATTTAAGATACCACCTACAAAACCGGCAGTCTTTGTCACACGTCCTCCTTTTACATAGAAGGTCAAATCTGTGGAGAAAAACCAGTGATGCATTTTTAACTTATTATCCTCTGCCCACTGATATATCTCATCTATTCCCATACCATCATCTCTTAAATCCGCTATCTTATCCATTAATAAACCGAATCCTGAAGAAGCTGCCAGAGAATCTACAATGTAAATCTTTCTATCAGGATATTTTTCACTCAACATATTCTTTGCTATATTAGCAGAATTTACTACACCGGTAATTCCAGATGATAAGCAAAAATGTATAACATCCTTTCCTTCCTTTAAGAAAGGTTCAAAGTACTCTGTGAACTCTGCCTCATTTATCTGAGACGTCTTGGTATCGGCACCGTCTGTCATAGCTTTATAAAACTTATCAAAGGGTATTGTTTCGCCCAGATCATCCGGATACTGCACCCCATCTAATTCATAATGAAAACATATGTACTTAATATCTCTTTTCTGAAAATGTTCCTTGGACAAATCTGCCGTAGAACAACAACTAATGACAAATTCACTCATGATCAACTCTCCTCGCATGTAGTTTTCATTACTAGATTATATATTAATTAGGAACTCTTGTAAAGCAATTCTTTAGAATCCACGAAAAATAATTGAATACGAATGTATTGTGCATTTGATTTCTGGGAAAAATGTATAAAAAAGTATTACAATAGGGCATTTTATAGTTGACATAATAACGTTGACTATATTAGTCTATTTGCAGGATTACTTGAAAAATTACATTTTCTCTTAAAAATAACGTAAATGTCGATAATTACAATATTCTAGAAAAATAATCCACAATATCCACAAAGTTATCCACATATCAATTTTGTCATAAATATTGCATCTATGACGTCATAATTATAATTTTTGCATGTCACTAATGCATTTATATCTAATTTCAAACATGGGTTTGTATTACATAATATGTTAACAATAATAGCAAAAAACACACGAAAAAACGACTATTTTCAAAAATAGCCGTAAAAAAGCGGATAGAATCTAAAATCAAAATTCTATCCGCTTTGAAAAAAACTATAACCAGGAGTCCCAAAAACGCTCAACACATTTCGCAACACTTAATCGATCCACTATTTGAAAATTCTCCCACTCTCTGGGGAAGAGTTTCAGATAAGATGGCTGTAAAAAACGTTCATCCAATAATGCAATAGTTCCGAGATCGTCCGCCGTTCTGATTACACGGCCGGCAGCCTGAAGTACCTTGTTCATACCTGGGAAGCGATAGGCATAATCGAAGCCAAATTCACCCTGCTCATCAAAATAGTCTTTAAGAATTTCACGTTCATAACAAACCTGGGGAAGACCGGTACCCACAATAATTGCACCGATAAGGCTATCATTCTTTAAATCAATGCCCTCACTAAAAATTCCACCGAGGACACAGAAACCGATTAAATATCGGTCTTCATCGTACTCAATTTCCATGCTAATATCAGACTGCAAATCACACTCTAAATTCCCCTCAAATTTTTTCAAAAAATCCTCTCTGGAGATTTCATCCATGAAATCCGTCTGCATGATACATTCTGTCGATTCATCGATAAATTCCTCTCGATATATCGCAAAAATCTCTTCTAACAGTGCATAGGAAGGGCAAAACACCATATAATTGCCGTGTTTCCTCTTCACCACCGCATCAATATACTCTGCAATCTTATAAAATTCCTCTTCCGAACGCCTTGTATACTTGCTTGTAACGTCTTTTGCCACTAATAACGCTCTTTTTTCCGGTTGAAACACAGAATTTGCATATACTTCGTAGTCTTTTCCCTCTCCTCCAAGGAGTTTTTTATAATATTGAATGGGCAAAAAGGTTGCCGAAAACAGTACACTACTCCTACCCCGCTGCATACATTCCTTCAGATTATTGGAAGGATCCACACAAAATAACTTCAAAAAGAAGCTTCCGTCCTCTCTTAACTGCATGTATTTCACGTACTTTTCGTCCAAACCTTCATATATTTCCAGGAAATGCTTCAATTTAAAGTATAAATCCAGAATTTGCTCCTTTACAGGTAAAACTCCTTCTTCATTTTCCTCTAAATAACTATCTATTGCTCCATGTAAGCGTATCACCGGCTGCACCACATTATCAATATTTTCTACAATACAACAACCTTCACACTCCCGCTTTAGTACCAGCATTTCCTTATTACATTTCTCCAGTTGCTTTAGGATAGGAGACGCATAGTCTTGCTTAAATAATATACTTTTATAGGCATCTTCTTCCTCTTCCGCCGCCTTTAGCATACTATTCTTTAACTCCAAAAACTCCTCTTTCACAAGAGTTGCACTGTACATTTCCCGGCCTCTTTCCAACAAATTATGGGCCTCATCCACCAGAAAAATGTAATTACCACTGCTATTTTCGCCAAAAAAGCGTTTTAAATACACATGCGGATCAAATAAATAATTATAGTCTCCTATAATACCATCTGCAAACAAACTCATATCCAGGCAAAATTCAAAGGGACATACCTGATGCTTATGTGCGTATTGCTCGATGATTTCTCTACTGAAGTTCTCCTCATGTGTCAGCAAATCATACATCGCTTCATTAATTCTATCAAAGTGCCCCTTGGCATAAGGGCAATACTCCGGATTACACTGTGTTTCCCTCATAAAACAGACTTTATCCTTTGCAGTCAGTACCACACTTTTAAAATGCAGTCCATTCTGTCTAAGGAGGGAAAAAGTTTGTTCTGCTACCGTTCTGGTAATCGTTTTAGCGGTCAAATAGAAGATTTTATCTCCCATGCCCTTCTCCATAGCCTTAACTGCCGGAAATACCGTAGAAATGGTCTTTCCGACACCTGTCGGAGCCTCTAAAAAGAGTTTTCGCTTGTGATAAATGGTCTGATATACATAAGTAACCAGTTCCTTCTGCCCCTCTCTGTAAGGATAGGGGAACTCTAAACCGCAAATAGATTCATCTCGTACCTTGCGCCACTCATATTCATAATCTGCCCACTTTAAATACTCTCCTACCAGCTTCTGAAACCACTCTGTCAACTCTGCCAAAGAGTATTCATGATTAAAATAACGTATATCTTCGGTTTCCATGTTACAGTAGGTCATTCGTACCTGAATATTGGCAGCTTCCCTACCCACAGAATAAATGTATGCATAACATTTTGCCTGTGCCAAATGTACCGGATTGGCTTCCTTCATACGATAAAGGTCTCGATACGTTCCCTTAATTTCATCAATCAGAAAACTATCCCCCTTATCAATCACGCCATCTGCCCTGCCCTCTACCACCAAGGTATAATTAGGTGTAGGATGCGTATATCGCAAAGATACTTCCGCCTGATATTCTGACCCCATTCGCTTCTGAATCATACGGTGTATTCTGCTTCCCTCCTGCATAGCACTTTCCACAGAGGTATGGTGCCTGTTATCAATATCACCGCTTCGCAATATGAATTCTACTAATTGTCTGACTGAGACTTTAATTTGCTCCTTGGTTACTTCCATGTCCGTTCCTTTTTTCCAAATGCTGCATTTAGCGCCGCTTGGTTCTCTCTACGCATACATCATACCATGATTCCGTTTCACTCCATCATGGTTCGCGCACATTCGCCAAATGTCTGCCTTGCAGACGCTTGGCTCATTGTGTCCGCGTACATTATACCATACAGGACCAGTACACAAAAGAGGCATTCTACTGAAACTCCGTCATATATTCCCTAAAATACAGAGGCAGCATATTCCTCTGCAGTTCAAGATTCTTCCTCTCTTTTATGGCAATACGCTTGCAAAAATGCCTGAACAGTTCTGCATACATTTCCTCTTCACTAGTCTCTGCCAGCTCCGGCATGTCCTCTGCCAACTCCTCCCCTCCTGCCAAAAACCACTGTTCCCTGGCGGGATGAATTCCAAAAAGTTTTCTTCCCGTATCAAACACAGCAAAATTCTCCGAAGGCATCCTGTCCGAAAAATGCTCCATAAGAGGCACCAGCACATTATTCTTGGGCGATATATCTGCATAAAGAATACCGTTTTCCAACTCTCTAAACCTGGTGAAGCCCATTAAGTGATGATGTTCCCGACATACCGTATTACTAAGCTTAAATGCCTTTAAAACATGTTCATCGGACAAATGGTCAAATAAATGCCCCTTAGCCGGCCTCATTTTCAGCCCATAAGCAATGGTTTTGTATACTGCCTGTGCTTTCTCGGTATCATAGGAGCCCAGTGCCATATATAGCCCGTAAAAATCCCTTTCTCCAAACAAATCTCTACAAGTATTCATCACCTTCCCCGCACTCTCCTGATTGTTTTCTACGGGTATGTACTCTGCAAAAAGGACATATTCCTCCTGTACCGTAATCCTGGTATCCGGTAGATTTCTTTTATCCCTATAAATATTGTATATGGCGGTAAAAATTCCTTCTAAAGAATCTTCACATCGATACACGTATGACATAAAAGCCTCCTAAAACATTCCCACAGCGGACCGATAGCGGTCTTCTGCGCTAATCTGTCCCTGAAACAGATTATCATCAAATAAAGACATCTGTTTGTAAGTCATTCCGTCGCTACCAAATCGTATTCTGTCCTTATCCGTAGTCAGATTTCGCACAATATAGTCTTCTTCCAGCTTGGTGTTATACATCATCCTACCTTCACAGGTAATAAAGTAAACCGCCCGCTTTAACACCACACCAATCTTCTTTAAATCGGTGAAACTAAGCTTCGCGGTTCTGCGAGCGCTTAAAATCCTCTGGGCACTCTTTACCCCTACTCCCGGCACACGCAAAAGTTCTTCATAGGCTGCTCTGTTTACTTCCACAGGGAAATACTCCAGATGCCTAACCGCCCAATCCTCCTTGGGATCCAGCATAACATTGAAAAAAGGTCTTTTTTCATCTAAAAGCTCCGACGCCTTAAATCCATAGAATCGAAGTAACCAGTCTGCCTGATATAAGCGGTGCTCTCTAAGTAACGGCGGCCCTCCCGGCAAACTGGGTAACAGCTTATCCTCATTAACCTTCACAAAGGCAGAATAGAACACTCTCTTCAATTCAAACTTCTCATACAGATTCTCTGCCACAGTTAAAATCTGGTAATCGTTTTCCGCCGTGGCACCTATAATCATTTGGGTAGACTGTCCCCCTGAGGAAAATTTCGGTGCATTACGGTACACCACCAAGTCATTTTTATTTTCCCGAATACCATTTTGTATCTGACGCATGGGTGTAAGAATGGTTTTACGATGTTTATTGGGCGCCAATTCCCTTAAGCCCTCTCCCGTGGGAAGCTCCAGATTCACACTCATTCTGTCCGCCAGAAAACCGGTCATCTGTATGAGTCTGGGGTCCGCTCCGGGAATGGCCTTTACATGCACATAACCGTTAAATCGATATTTATTCCGCAAAAGATACAAAGTACGGTACAAAAGCTCCATGGTGTAAGTAGGATTGTTTAGAATACCGGAGCTCAAAAACAACCCCTCTATGTAATTTCTCCGATAAAACTCCATAGTCAGCGTACAAATCTCCTCCGGCGAAAAAGTGGCTCTGGGCACATCATTGGAGCAACGGTTAATACAATATTTGCAATCATAAATACATTCATTGGTCATAAGGATTTTCAAAAGGGAGATACAACGTCCGTCCGCCGAAAAACTGTGGCAAATGCCCGCCTTCACACTATTTCCCAAATCTGTGCCGTTTCCCTTCCTATCCACACCGCTACTGGTACAGGCCACATCATACTTGGCACTATCCGCCAGGATACCTAGTTTCTCCATTAGGGGCATGGTGTCAGCCTTCCCTATGCCGATTATTTCTATATTCGAATTACTGCTGATAATACTTAATTCACCCATCTTCTCACTCCAAACATACGTTTGTTTTTATTATAGTACATATGTTCGATTCTTTCAAGAATTAATTTGCCTTTCGGTAATCTATTTTCAAGAAAACACTTGCCAAACGAACAAAAATAAGTTTAAATAGTAAGGTAGTAAATTACGCTGAAGCGTAGAAATGAGGAGACTATGTCAAAATCATATATACCTAAAGGATATCAATCACAATTGAATTTATACGAAACACAGGTTGCCATTAAAACCGTAAAGGATTTCTTCCAGCGTTTGTTGGCAGATCGCTTGGATTTGCTCCGTGTATCTGCCCCCTTGTTTGTAGACCCTTCTTCCGGTATGAATGACAACTTAAACGGTATCGAGCGCCCCGTTAATTTCGACATCAAGGAACAGAATGCCCGCGAAGCAGAAATCGTTCAGTCTTTGGCAAAATGGAAACGTTACGCCCTGAAAAAATACGGTTTTACCCCCGGAGAAGGCTTATACACTGATATGAGTGCCATTCGTCGTGACGAAGAAGTGGATAATATTCACTCCATCTACGTGGATCAGTGGGACTGGGAAAAAATAATTACCAGAGAAGAACGTACTTTGGATACCTTAATCGAAACTGTTAAAGATGTATACAAGGTTCTTCGTAAAACTGAGAAGTTCATGTCCATCCATTACGATTATATTCAGGAAATTCTCCCCAATGAGATTTTCTTTATTACCTCTCAGGAGCTTGCAGATATGTTCCCTGACAACACTCCCAAGGAGCGTGAATACTACATTACCAAGGCTAAGGGGGCTGTTTGCATTATGCAGATTGGTGATAAGCTGGAAAACGGCGAGCCCCATGACGGTCGTGCACCGGACTATGATGACTGGTCCATGAATGCAGACATTTTGGTTTACTATCCGGTACTAGATATTGCTTTGGAATTATCCTCCATGGGTGTTCGTGTAGATAAGGATGCGCTTTTAAGTCAGTTGGAAAAGGCAGGCTGCCCGGAACGTGCAGAGCTTCCTTTCCAGAAGTCCATTATCAACGAAGAAGTACCTTTCACCATTGGTGGCGGTATCGGACAGTCCCGTATTTGTATGTTCTTCTTAAGAAAGGCTCATATCGGAGAAGTACAGTGTTCACTGTGGCCCGATGACTTTATGCAGGAAGCATTAGAAAAAGGAATTGAATTATTATAAAAAAGCGAAAGCAGCGTGACATTATCACGCTGCTCTCTTTGTATACCCCCACTAAATGGTTGCCTTCACGGCAATCCGGTAAATATTCGCAATATCTTCTGAAGACAGGGACACAAAACCGCCGGTTTTGCCATCACCTAATCCGAATTTTTCTACAAGAACAGGAATATCCTCTTCCTTTGCACCCAATTCCTCAAAATTAATAGGCATTCCAATCTCATGCAAGAACTTACGAAATTCTGCGATACCCTGTAATGCAGTCGCTTCAGGATTTTCAAAATTCATCTCACAACCCCATACACGCACTGCCATCTGTGCAAAACGCATTACATTGTGCTTATATACAAACTCCATCCAAGAAGGCATAATCACTGCCAAACCTGCACCATGTGCACAATCGTACAAGCCGGAAAGTTCATGCTCAATACCATGGCTGTTCCAATCCTGGCTTCTTCCCACACCTACAATATCATTGTGTGCTACGGTTCCTGCCCACATAATATTAGCACGTGCTTCATAGTTATTTGGATCCGCAATTACGCGCGGAGTTTCCTTAATCATGGTAAGTAAAAGTGCCTCACACAATCTGTCGGTTACTTCTACTTCCGGAGTATTGGTGAAATATCTTTCAAAAACATGAGCCATGATATCCGTTGCACCACATGCAGTCTGATATGCAGGCAATGTCTGAGTTAACTCAGGATTCAAAACAGAGAATTTCGCACGAAGCATATCGGAACCCACATCACGCTTTAACATCCCCTCTTCCTTGGTTACTACGGATGCACCGGAACCTTCACTACCTGCTGCTGCAATAGTAAGCACCGTACCAATGGGAAGTGCTTTTTCTACGGGCTTTCCAGTACCATAAAAGTCCCAGAAATCTCCGTCATAAGGTACACCTAAGGCAATACCCTTTGCAGAATCAATACAAGAACCGCCACCTACTGCCAGGATGAAATCCACACCCTCTGCTCTGCAAAGCTCAATACCCTTGTAAATCAAGGTATCTCTGGGATTAGGCTGTACGCCACCTAAAAGTACATACTCCACGCCACTTTCCTGTAATGATTTTTCTACACGCTCCAAAAGACCACTTCTTACTACAGAACCGGAACCATAGTGAATAAGTACCTTGCTTCCGCCGTATTTCTTCACATACTTTCCGCATTCATTTTCTGTTCCCTTACCAAATACAAATTCAGTAGGACTGTAAAAACTAAAATTATTCATACCTTACCCTCTCCTTAATTTATAGCAATATTTCTTTGTAACCGGTTGCTCGCTTTCAACGCTCTTCATTTCCTTGCGCAAACTATACTCAAAAGCCGTAAAGTTCATAGCAAGTGCTCCTAACCATGCTGCCACTTCTGCATAAGCAGTGGCCTTAAAGCCAATCACATTTACCAGCAGGACAATTGTTGCAATTCGTAATACCATTTCTGCAACTCCGGAAATCATGGGAATCAACGGTTTTCCCATACCCTGACAACCGCAGCGGAACACGAAAAGACTATCCACACCCCAAATCATCAAACCGCATACAGGTAAGAATTCTGCTACCAATGCAACGGACTCTTCTCCGTTTAACATCAGAAGTGCCAACTCCCGCGGAAAGAAAAACATAACACTTCCCAGCACCACATAGGCAATTAGAGCAATACTTAAACAAACATGTAAGCCTTCTCTGATTCTCTCATACTTCTTTGCACCATAATTTTGACTGGTAAAGGAAGACATGGCAAGCCCTGCCGTAGAGGCGGGCTGCATAAACAAGTTAATATATCTGCTGCATGCAGAGTATGCAGAAGTATAAACAACACCAAGACCGTTAACAAAATACTGTACTACCATACATCCCACTGCAGTAATAGAATTCATGATTGCCATAGGAATTCCGTTTGTAAGAAGCTTTCCATACCTGGAAAAATCCGCCTTAAAATCACTTGCAACCAATCTAATTATATCAACTTTTTTAAGTTTTATAAAGCAAATTAACGCAGAAATAATCTGAGAAATAACGGTTGCATATCCTGCTCCTGCCACTCCCATCTGCAAAGGGAAAATAAATACATAATTTAAAGAAACATTCACTACGGAAGAAATAATGATTGCGATAAAAGGAGTTCTGCTGTCTCCCAAAGCTCTCAGAATACAACCGCACAAATTATAAGCCAAAGTTGCAATCAATCCCCCGAATATCACATAACCATAAGTCAAACTGTCCTTCATAATCAGATCCGAAGTCTGCAATACTCCCAGCAAAGACCTTAAAAAGAAGGTACTGATAACGGTAAGGATTACACCAATGCCCACCGAAAGTGTTATGGAAGAAGCAATGGTTTTGCGAAGGCCATCATAATCCTTTGCACCATAACGCTGGGCGATGGAAACCGAAAAACCATTGGTAAGCCCCATGGAAAAGCCCATTATCAAAAACGAAAGGGACGACATATTACCCACTGCCGCAAGTGCCTGGTCTCCCAATCCCTTACCCACAATAATGGTATCTGCCAAGGTATATAATTGTTGCAACATATTTGTGAAAAGAAGGGGAAAATAAAATCTCAAAATTAATTTTGATACCTTCTCCTGTGTCAAATCATATGTTTGTGCCATTCCAAATCTCCTATTTCTTAATCGTTTCGATTATATGCAAATGCAACTTCGCATTATATCAAAAACATTGCTTCCATATCAAAAAAGTGGTATAAATAAGAAGAGGTGATTATATGAATACAAACCGAGATTTAAACTACCGATTATATGTACAAAAGATGGAAGGTTTTACCAGAACCCCCTTCCATAGTGAATTCGAAAAATACAGAACCATACAATCCGGCGATGTGGAGCAGGTCCGCAAAAACTTTGCCAATATCCGCAAAAACTTTCTTGCGGGCAAGGGCACTCTCTCCAATGACCCCATCCGAAATATGATGTATCATCTGGTGGTATCCGTAGCACTTACCTCCCGAATCTGTGTGGAAGGCGGCATGGGACATGATGAGGCTTATACTTTAAGTGATATCTACATTCAACGGGGCGACAAGTGTACTACCTGCGAACAAATCCTGGACGTCTTTGAAGAGATGCAGGTAGATTTTGCCAAACGTATGCGTGAAGCCAAGAAGAATAACGTGAACTCCATTCATATCCGCAAATGCATCGACTATATCTACGAGCATTTGCATGAAAAGCTTACCATTCAAGATCTGGCAGACTATTTAAAATTAAATACCTCTTACCTTTCCAAGCTTTTTGTAAAAGAAACCGGTAGTAACATAAAGGAATTTATTACGCATGCAAAGATAAATACTGCTCAAAACATGCTGAAAAACTCCGACTTCTCCTATTTGGATATTTCGCTTGCACTGGGTTTTTCCACCCAAAGTTCCTTTATCAGCACTTTTAAAAAGCTTACCGGTATGACTCCCAAGGAGTATCGAACCATGAACTATCATAATGCCATTATTTAAAAATATCAAAAGCAATCCCCAATATAACTTCCTACCGCAGAACGCTCGCGCGAGGTCTTGCTTGTAGGAAATTATATTGGGGATTACTTATCAATCTTAAATTATTTTTTTCTCTTTATTTAGTATGACCGTTCCCACCAATGCTGCCAACAAAAGCACTACACAAAGAGGCCAGTTATACAAAATAGAATCTGCCACAGCCATTCGTTCCATAAACACGTGAAGCACAGCACAGACTATATGTAACAATACAGGTACGGCAAAGGTCCCGAAATACTCATAAGCATACGCCAGTAAAAAGCCAAATACAATTAAATAAGGCGTCTTTTCCAAACCAATTTGGAACAATGCATACAAAAGTGCCGAAAGGCTCATGGCCAACATTAAATTCATTTTGAAACGGAACACATTATATACAATACCGCGAAATACCAGTTCCTCCAAAAACGGTACCAAAATACCTACATAGAGGATTTGCTTCCACAAGCTGCCCTTTTCCGTAATTTCTTCTACAAAGGGACATCCCCGCAGAAAAGGTATCTCTATGCTCAAATTCATGAGCATATGCGTTCCAAATAATAAGGCTACTCCGCTAAACAATAATACCAAATAAGAAACCATAGGTTGCCTCTTCACATGTCCTATATACATATCGTACTTGGCGTACTCTGTCAAGTGTGCGGCCCAAGGCAGTACTAACATACAAGTGGCTACAATAAAGAAAATATTAGAGGCAAAGGCTGCGGCCAGAAAATACAACAGCAGGGAGCCTACAAACGGAAAAACAATCTGTCGCATTCCTCGTGGCTCCACTTCCCGAAATTCTCTTAAAAGTACATAGCTCAATTCACTTACACTTTGTACCATGTAATCGGCTCCGGCTTCCTTCAGTTCTTCCAAGCTGCCGTAACCATAGCTTACACCAATACTCTCCACGCCCAGTGCTTTTGAGCCCTCCACATCAAATTTGCGGTCACCAATCATATATACCTTAGAGTACTCTATTTCTTTTTCTCCAAACAGCTGTTTCAAGGCCTCTGCCACCACTTCGTCCTTATTTACGCGTCGTCCGTCCAGCTCACTTCCTACTACTGCCTCGAAGTATTCCAGCATCTGAAAATGCTCCAAAATACGTTCTACAAATACCGTGGGTTTACTGGATGCTACTGCTAAATGCATTCCCTTATTTTTCAAAGTACGAAGCATCTGGGGTATACCTTCATAGACTTCATTCTCGAATAGACCGATATCTTTAAAGCGCTCTCGGTACTTGTCCACGGCTGTTTCTGCATCTTCTTCACTAAATCCGTAAAACTGCATGAAACTATCCTTTAAGGGCGGTCCGATAAAGGGTTCCAGTTTATCCAGATCCGATTCCTCAATCCCAAAGGATTTCAGGGCATACTGAACACAGGTGGTAATTCCCACCTTAGGGTCTGTCAATGTACCGTCCAAATCAAACAGCAAGTACTCCTTCATCCTAATAACTCCTTAATTTATCAGTGCCATCATCTATGGTATTCTCTATCTTAAGAATCTTCACATCATAACCAATATTATTATTCACCTGCACATGAACCACATCCCCTTCTTTATGCTTCATCAAAGCCTTACCTAAAGGAGACTCATTGGTTATTAAGCCTGACAGGGAATCACTTCTTACGGTAGTCACGATTTTATATACTTCGATAGTACCGTCATCCACAAATTCCACGGTTACAGTATTATTTAACCCCACTTCATCCTCAGCGGACTCATCTGAAATAATCTGTGCGGTTTTAATCATTTTTTCCAAATAACGAATGCGGCTTTCATTCTGATTTTTGAATTTCTTAGCCGCGTAATACTCAAAATTCTCACTTAAATCTCCGTGAGACCTAGCTTCCTTCACATCCTCCAACGCCTGCGGACGTATTACCAATTTACGATGCTCTATTTCCTCCTGCATGCGTTGAATGTCCTTGGCCGTCAATTTATCAAACATATTTACACCTCTATTTCCGGTTATTTAATTGCATAAATCGTAGCGGCTGCCAAAATAATCTGAATAATGGCAAAACGATATACGGTCTGGGTATTAGACCAGTCCCAAACTTTACGTACATGATCATGCAAAGGAGTTCTTACATTTTTTAAAATGTGAATCTTGCAGAAACGAATTAAAGATACCTTCAAGATTCCCAAACCTCCGTCCAAAATCAGCACCAACGCTACCGGAACATACAACAAAGGAGAACCGGTCTTTAAAATAGCAATACTGATAAACAGCCCCATGGCTCTGGATCCCGCATCTCCCATCATTAAGCGACTGGGAGTGGCATTATACCACAAATATCCCAGAATACATACGGCGAACAAAAGAATCAGGAAAGAGAATTCTCCCGCCACATTCTTAATGGTATCAATAGCATAAATAGTCATCAGTGTAATAATCGTCAAGGTTCCCGACAAACCATCCACACCATCCGAACAGTTGGTTACATTTACAGAGGTCCATACTAAAATCACTGTTAATAATGCAAAAAGCACCGGATGTATCTCAAACTTCACATCAAACATGGCAAGCTCTATTACATTGGAATTATATCTTAAAAAGGTCACTGCCACCATGGCCGCCACACATAAATCCAAGAAGCCTTTTTTGTATTCTCCCCAAGGATTCTTCGAGGCATCATCCAAAAATCCGGTCATCATACTGACTACAATCAGTACCAGATAAATAATGTTTTCAGCAGACATAGGTGCAAACAAAAGTGCCGCCAACACGAAAGCAAATACAAATACAATTCCCGCACCACGGGGTTTACCGGCTGATTTCTTGCCATCATGGGCAAAATCTCTTCCTGCATCCTTGGGCAACAAGTCGCTTAATTTATCCGTTGCAATAATGGTGGTAAGAAAAGCAAATAAAATACCTGCAAACGCACCTATGGAAACGAAATTTTCTGACAATAACTGCAAAATCATGTATCAATCTTCTCCAATTCTTTTTATACAAGGCCTTGCATACCTTTTGATTATATGCATACCCTTCTTCCCCTATTCAAACTTTGTATAGCGGAAGTATTCAAAATCAGCGTAACCGCCGGTTTCTTTTGTGGCGTAGCAGTACAAACCGATTCTGCAACCCATGAAATGCTCCAATGTATAAATCATCTTATGAGCCTTGCCGATTTGTTTCCAGTTCATACCATCTGTAGAATAGAAGAAGTATGCCTTGTCCACACTTTCTTCAAAATCAAAATGAGCCTTTATATAGAGCACATCACCTTCAAAATCCACAGCATCCACGATTTTCTCGCCATGGCCTTCGCCTCGGTCACACATAACTACCTGCACGCGACCGGTTTCATCTTTACGCACGCCTGCCATAGCAAACTTACCCATTAAAGCTACCAAGCCTGCACTGTCACCACATTTCAAACCACTGATATCCATTTTGGTCACAGCCTCACAGGTGGGTCCTTCTGTTCTCTGAGTCAAAGTATTCTGCGCACCCCAAATGCCTTCTTTTACTGTCTTTACTGTGCGAAGACGCAAACTACCGGGCTTTTCTGTAACAGACCAGCCTGCCGGATTGGGGTTATGATTCCACTGCCACTGCAGTGCCAATTTATTTTCATTATAATCGAATTCGTCGCTGATTACCAAGGGAAAACTTTCTGTTTCCGGCAAATTTACTTCAAACTGCTCCGGTGCCTTGCCCTCTATACCGATTACTGGCCAACCGTCCTCCCAAGTCATAGGAAGCACATAAGGAATTCTGCCTACTGCATGGTGATCCTGGAATAACATAGCGTACCAGTCCCCTGCAGGAGTATCAAAAATACACCCTTGAGCTACACCACAGTTCTTATAGCCCATATCGTCATCCAAAAGGAGTTTCCTTTCATAAGGTCCCAGCAGTGCCTCGGAACGATAACAAATCACCCTACGTCTGTGATTGCCGTCCTTAGGCCATTCTATGAATATATTATAGTATATTCCGTTAATCTTGTAAGCATGTCCACCTTCGCAGGGAAGCATAATATTTTCTCTGGGAGTACTGAAAAGCAGCTGGTTAATACCACCCTCTTTAATAGCGGTCAAATCCTTTGTAAGCTCTACAATGCGGATGTCTCCGTTGCCATAGATAATATAGGGAGTTCCGTCATCTTCAAAAAACAATGCCGGGTCATGCATAAAGGCATCCAGTCGCGCCAGGCGCTCCCACTTACAAGCTTCAATATCTTCGGTTTTGTAAATATAAAAACGTCTGGTATCGTTACAATTAAATACCACATAACAGCAACCGTTATAATAGCGGAGACTTGCGGCCCAGCTACCGTTACTGTAAATGCCCTTTTCATCCTCCAAATTGTGACCTGCATTGTCTTCAAAACTGTCATACACATAGCCAATAAGCTCCCAATGTGCCAAATCCTTGGATTTCATAATAGGGCAACCGGGCATGGAATGCATACTGGTACTCACCATATAAAAAGTATCTCCGATTCTGATGGTATCAATATCCGGCACGTCTGCCCAGATAACCGGGTTCTTAATCCTTGTCATAACTTATTCTCCTGTCTGAATATGTGTATTCCCTGCCGGATTACTAAGGATAATCTGGTGTCCCTTCAGTTCAAGCTTAATTTTGTTATCAGTCAAATTCAATATATTTAACAACTCTCTGGGAATCTGCACACGTCCTGCTTTATCAATAATTGCATACTCCTCCTGGGTATCCTCCATACGCCAGTCAATAGCCGCCTCTTTCAAACGGTCTGCATAGCTTTCCTTCAAAATACGCTCACTACTGATTTTACCGTCACGAATAGCGATAACACGCTTAACCTTCTTGGACAAAGCCACATCATGGGTAACAATCAAAATGGTCTGTCCCTGCTTATTCAGTTCGGTAAATACGTCGAATATGTAGTTTGCAGTCTTGGGGTCTACACTACCGGTAGGTTCATCCGCAAGCAAAAGCTTGGGAGAGTTGGCGAGTGCAATGGCAATTGCAATTCTCTGCTGCTCACCACCGGAAAGCATATTCAGTCTGCTATGTTTTTTGTCTGACAATCCAACCAATTCCAAAAGCTCCAATGCCTTGTCTTTTTTCTTCTTTTCATTGGACAAATGCATAGGGAGCATGATGTTTTCAAGTGCTGATAAATAAGGCAATAAGTTTCTGGCATTGTTCTGCCATACAAAACCTACCGTATCTCTCTTGTAGGATACCAACTCCTTCTCCGTCATGGTAAACAGATTCTTACCACCTACAATTAATGAACCTGCACTGGGGCGGTCCAATCCGCCAATCATATTCAAAAAGGTAGACTTACCACTACCACTGTTACCGATTAATGCAGTAAGCTCGCCTTCCTCCACTGTTAAATCCAACCCCTGTAAAGCCAAAACTTCCGTTTCCTTAGTTTTATAAATCTTTACAAGGCCCTCTGCCTGAATCATGGGTTCTGCCATTTCATTATACCTTCCTTTATCAAAAATTGCTCCGATTATGTATAGAATACCTCCAAAAAATGCGAATGTCTACCTTGACATTGCTATTTATTTCTTATATATTGTTATTTGTAAAATAAATACGCGCTAGGGGAGCACATCGCTGAGACTGAAGTCACGTACTTCTGACCCTCATTACTTGAACCGGGTAATACCGGCGTAAGGAAGCAACAAGAATTCGCAGAACTGTTTCTGCGTGTTCTTATTGATGTAGCCCCTCCTTTAGCAAACAAAGGAGGATTTTTTTATGTTTTATGAAGTAGTCGTAAACGACTGGGGCGAAACTACTTATGTCCCCACCACTCTGGGCAATATTTGCCTTGTAATCTTGATTCTGGCGTTACTTGGTATCGCCATGTGTTTTATCCGTAAGAGAAGCAAAAAGATGACTGTAAAGCAGTTGGCCTTTTGCGCAGTGTCCATTGCACTGGGAACCGTACTGTCCTATATTAAGGTGTTCAGTTTCCCCACCGGTGGCTCTATTACCTTACTTTCCATGCTGATTGTCTGCCTGCCCGGTTACTGGTTCGGTCTGGGTGCCGGTATTATGACCGGTGTAGCCTACGGTGTATTACAAATGTTAATTGACCCGTATATTCTGTTCCCCATGCAATTAGTAATCGACTACTTATTGGCATTCGGTGCACTTGGTCTGGCCGGACTTTTTGCTCGTCGCAAAGGCGGACTTATTCCCGGATATATTACCGGTGTTGTTGGACGCTATATCTTTGCCGTACTTTCCGGCTGGATTTTCTTTGGCATGTATGCTTGGGAAGGCTGGAATCCGCTATTGTATTCTATAGTTTATAATGGTATTTATATTTTCGCTGAAGCGATTGTAACTACTGTAATATTGTTACTTCCACCGGTTAAGAAGGCTATGGAGATTGTAAAAAAGCAGGCGGTGGAATAAAGGCTTCACAAATGTTAGCTGGATAAATGTTAGCCGAATAAATGGACGGGCGGTTGCCGCAAATGCGACAACCGCCCTTATTTTTATTTTTTGCTCATTTGCTTGGTTCATTTTTCGTGGTGAGCGGTGCTTTTCTCGCTTTTTTGCTATTTCGTCCGCTCAATTGCTTGCTTCTCTTCTACGCCAGCGGTGCAGTTCCTGATTTTTGGCTATTTCGTCCGCCGGTTTGCTGGTTTTCTTCCCTGGCCAGCGGTGCACTTCCTGATTTTCGGCTATTTCGTCCGCTAGTCTGCTTGCTTTACTCCTCTGCCAGCGGTGCAGTTCACACTTTTTAGCCTTTTCGTCCGCTTGCTTTGGGTAAAAGTCCGTTCGCTTCCATATTTATCACTCCATGAAACTGAAAGTTTCAAGTGCTTAATATTACTTAATTTGCAACTTTTATAATAGTACATTCGTCCTCTTTAACAAATCCCAAACTTTCTGCCATTTTTTCAGACGCTATATTTTTGTAGTGACACGCCCATACAGGATTCTTGCCTTGCTCAAGAGCATAATTTATCATTCTATTTGCCACAATCATCCCTAAGCCTTTCTTTTTATACTTTGGATTCGTTTCTATACCAATGTCTATCTCTTTTGTACTTACAGCAGCAGAAAATGCCCAAGAAACAATATCATCGCCACAACTAATACAATACCCCTTCCCATTTTTCAAAAAATCATTATTATCCTTCCAAAAAAGGGAAGGAACAATCGTTCCAAAAATCTTTGCTAATAGGTCCCTATCTATTTCTTTTAATTCATATTCTGTAGGCAATTCAAGTACATTGTTTTTCCTTACATACTTAAACAAATACCTTTCTTCCATGCTAATATCATCTTTGGTCTTAAAAAAATCTAGTATATATTTATCTTTTGACATTAAAAGAAATCGTTTGTCGCCTGTTTTGCTTCTATCTATCATAAAATCATAGATATCATTCAGAAAGTCCTCATCAATATTTCTCGAAAGATATACAAATCCACTTTGTACCCAAAAAAGAATCTTACTATAGTTCCCTTCTGAACCTGTGTAAATTTCTCCCTCTTGAATTCCTTCTGCAACCGAAAGAGGATAAACACAGCCACAATCATGAGTACTTGCAATATCAATTAGTTTGGAATACTGTACCTTATCAAGTTTTTGTAACATCCCATATCCTCCATCAACTTCAAATTTTAGCGTTTTTCATCCGCTGAATAGTTTCTTCAACCGAAATACATTCTGCAAATCTTCCCGGCCACATAAATTCATTATAGTATTTATAAGTATTCTCTTTGTCCATATATGGATTATCAAAAGTAGTATTTGTTCCCTCTGGGATAATTACCTTGAGCCCCATTTCAAACGCAGACTTTATTGTGGCATCCATACAGAAG
>JAZSPK010000007.1:0-11656 GCA_045537405.1 Acetatifactor sp. | reverse complement strand
TGAAAATTACGCAAAGGAAATGTTTGATTTATATGATGAAATGGCAAAACGAGAATCAACTGAAGCAAAAGTGTATAAGGCTATTGATAGTTTAGAGGCATTGATTCAGCATAATATTTCGGATTTGTCTACATGGATTCCAAAGGAGTATGAGTTGAATAAAACTTATGCAGATGATAGGGTTGTTTTTTCGGAATATTTGAAAGAATTAAGAGAAGAAATCCGGAAGGATACATTAGAGAAACTTGGCGAGTAATGCAAATAGTGTGAGTACATAATCGTGTGTCTATTATAATTGTGCAACGGGCTGTTGCACAATTTGTACAGACGTTGAAATGGAGATGCCAAATGAAACAGAAAATAATAACAAATGTGTTTAATTCATGGGAAGAAACCATTATATGGTCTTGTTTACAAGGCATAATGGGAGATGTATATACGAATGATGCAGAAGATGCTGCCATGGCAATATTGGGAGATTTTGCTTTTTGTGCAGGTAATCCAAGTGAAGAATTAGTCCGATTCAAACCGGAGAAATGTAAACAGGACTTTATCATTATGGTTCCGCAGAATGTGGAATGGGGAAAATTAATTGAAAAATGTTACAGCGACAAAGCGAAGAAAGTAACACGATATGCAATCAAAAAAGAACCGGATGCATTTGATAAAGAGAAATTGGAACAGGTGGTTTTAAATGTACCGGATGGTTATGAACTAAAACTGATAGAAGAACCGGAATATCGTATGTGTCAAAGAAACGGCTGGTCAGGGGATTTGGTGTCTCAATATAAAGACTATGAAACATACAAAAAGCTAGGGCTAGGTGTGGCTGTTTTAAAAGATGGCGAACTGGTTGCCGGAGCCTCATCTTACAGTACATATGACAAAGGTATTGAGATAGAAATTGATACCAGAGAAGACCACAGAAGAAAGGGATTGGCATACGCCTGTGGTGCCAAACTGATATTGGAATGTCAGAAAAGAGATTTATATCCTAGTTGGGATGCACAGAATAAATGGTCAGTAGCTTTGGCAGAAAAGCTTGGATATCATTTTAGTCACGAATATGTGGCGTATGAGGTTACGGGATATTAAAGACAAAGATAGCGGAGCATATTAAATTCAACAACTGGTTGAGTTCGTATAATAAACTCACTTTTGCGGTTATTGTAGGGTTACTGAAGTATAAGCTATTATAAAACAAAAACGGAGGTATTAGGATGCTTGATAGTATTAAAGTTGGAAATTTTATAATGGAAAAGAGAAAGAGCCTAGGTATGACGCAACAACAGTTGGCGGATAAATTGAACATTTCTTTTCAGGCAATCTCGAAGTGGGAAAATGGAACCACATACCCTAATATAGAACTATTGAGAGATTTGGCAATTGTGTTAGATGTGTCTGTTGATGAGATTTTAGCGGGAAACGAAAGAGATGAGGACGGATTATCCTACAGTAAAGCAGGAATTGATATTACATATACAGATACTATTAAAAAAGAAATGGCAAAGCATTTGGAAACAAAAGACAGGCGTGTTTTGAATGGTTTAGGTCCGTTTGCGTCTTTATATGATATTAAGTTCCCTAATATTGAAAATCCTGTTTTAGTATTAAAGTCGGAAGAACCGGGTTCTAAGCAAAAACTTGCTATGGAATATGGGTATACAGAATCTATTTGTCACGATATGATTAATCATCTGGTGAATGATATCGTAGTTATGGGAGCAACACCTCTGGCAGTATTGGATACCATTGTTTGTGGAAATGCAGAAAAAGATACCATAAAGACTTTGGTTAAGGGTGTTTCTGATGCTTGTAAAGAAAATGAGTGTTCTCTTGTCGGGGGAGAAACTTCTATTCAGCCATTGGTTGTAGATGCAGGAGTTTACGTGCTTACCTCAAGCATTGCCGGTATTGTAGAGAAATCTAAAGTAATTGATGGTTCTGCAATTGAAGAGGGAGATGTAGTTTTGGCAATTGCTTCAAACGGATTACATACAAATGGTTACTCTTTAGTGCGATTATTAATGGATAAAATGCCTCAAATCAAATTAGATAAAATAGATGGATTAACATTTATTGAGCAGATTATGAAGCCGCATACACCTTACTATAAAGCAATCAAGGGGTTATTTGATAAAAACGTAATCAATGGCATGGCGCATATTACAGGTGGTGGTATAGAAGGAAATCTGTGTCGGGTGATTCCAGAAGGACTCAGTGCTAAGATAGATTTGTCAAAGTTAAGAATACTTAATCTCTTTAAATATATTCGAAACAATGGGAATATCAGTGATGAAGAGATGCTACGGACATTTAACTGCGGAGTTGGATTCAATATTGTAGTTTCAAGAAAAGATAAAGATGCGGTTATGAATCATATTAATCAGTTCTACGATTGCTATGAAATTGGTACAATAGAAAGGGGAAGCAGCAAAGTAAAGTTTGAAAACAGGATGAATTGGTTATAGATTTGGTTATCTGGAGAATAATTTAGAAGGTGCGTCAAAAAGTGGAGCCATTTTTCAAAAGGTGTGTCAAAAAGTGGCGCACTTTTCCAAAAAGTGTGTCAAAAAGTGGCGCACCTATGAAAATATTAGGGGTTTTAGGGGATTTTGCCCCTAACTAGATGCATTTTGGAATGGATATACAAAATGCGTATCTAGCAAAAGCCACCTAGAGAACTTTTGGGGAATCAGAAAAATTGTGCTTATAGATATGTACATCGTAGATGGTTGTGCAAGAGGTTTGTATTTGGAGACGGTAGTTCTGTTGTCCCAATAAAAGCCTGATGATTACATTGAAGTGGAATTAGAGTTAGATGAGCTGGATTTGACTTCCGCAGAGAGTAAGGCGACATATGCGGAGATTAACGATGCGCTGGAGCATTTTGGGATGGTTTAGAGAGGTGAGTAATAGAAATTATCACGATATATGATGGAACAAGGGCATTTATAGTATTAGAAGTTTGCGGGAATTAGGCTCTTCTAAAAGCATTTCATTAATATTTATATAAAATACATGAAAGCAGAACCAAATTGATTATGTTACTCGTAGTGCAGGAGAAATTAATTTGGAGCTGCTTTTTTATTGAAAATTTTTATGTTTCTTAAAATTTTTAAAGATTTTTTAAGAATTGAAATGTTACTATCGACCTGTAAGTGATGTAGAAAACACCTATTTCTTGATTATAGGGAAGAGCATTTCGCAATAAGGTAAGTAGAAATGGAGAGAACAATTGCAATGAATAAAACAGTTATTCAAACGAAAGATTTGTGTAAAACCTACATTGTAGAAAAACAGAGCAATAATGTTTTACAGAATGTGAATTTAAACGTAGAAGAAGGCGAATTTGTATCCATTATGGGTCCCAGTGGTTCCGGTAAATCCACCTTGCTTTATACAGTAAGCGGCATGGATCGCGCAACCGCTGGGGAAGTGATTTTTGATGGAGAGAATATTTCAGGTAAAAGCGAAAAAGAAATGTCTTACATCAGACTGACCAAGATGGGTTTTATTTTTCAGCAGATGTATATGATGAAAAAGCTTTGTATCATGGACAATATTGTACTTCCGGGTTATCAGGCGAAACTGAAAAGTCGTGAAAAAGTGAATGAAGAGGCAGAGAAGCTGATGCGCCGATTAGAGATCATAGATACTGCAGAACGCCAGATTACGGAAGTGTCCGGCGGACAGTTACAGAGAGCCTGTTTGTGCAGAGCCCTAATTAACAATCCTAAGGTTTTGTTTGCAGATGAGCCCACCGGAGCATTAAACTCCAAGGCATCCAAGGAAGTGATGAAAGAACTTGCAGAAGCAAATAAAAACGGAACAACCATTCTGATGGTTACTCATAGTGAACGTGTGGCAGCGGTTTCAGAGCGTATTATTTATCTGGTGGACGGAAACATACAGGGGGAATTGGTATTGGGGAAACTGAACGATATGCAGGATTTATCCGTACGTGAAAGAAAGTTAAAAAACTGGCTGTCAGACATGAATTGGTAGTTTGAAGAAGTGGAGAAAGAGCAATGTATTTTAGAATGTTAAAAAGAGATTTGACGGATAAAGTCGGACTAAACATTACGCTGTTTGTTTTTATGATATTGGCCTCTGCATTTATTGTCATAAGTACCCATCTTCTGTACAGCAGTTTTGTGGGGAGCGAGAATACTTATGAGATATGTAATACCTCTGACATTACCATGATTGTTCAAAACAGTATTTCTGACAGCAAAGGACAGCGTGAAGAAATAGAAGCCTTTTGGGAGAAGGTTCCGGAATATGACAAAATGTATTTCAATGAAAGAGTGATTTATCCCGGAACAATGGTAGAGTATGTAATAGTCGAGGGAGTAGAAGAACCATTGTCACCAACTTCGCTGATGTTTGCGACGGTACAAACAGAACAGAACATTCCCTATAATTCAGAGAATGAGAAACTGGAAGTGCCGAATGGTTATGTGGCACTTCCTCAAAATCTCCTGAATGATACCGAGGCAAGAGCGGGAGATACTGTCCGCATAACGACCCAGATGGGAAATGTATATGAGTTTATCATTTTGGATTTCTACAAAGATCCGTCTGCGTACGTATACGACCGTATGCTTTTTTCGGAGGCAGATTATGCGGTTTTATTTGAGGAATCTCCGGTGAAAAGCGATGTGTATGAAATATTCCTGTCGGATGTGGAAGGTGATTATGTAAGTACACTAACGTCAATAGGAAACGAAATGCTTGTTGAGCTGGATGATGTCCGGAGAGAATTTTGGGGTAATAAAAGTCGATTTGCGACTAATGATGGTGTGATTGGTTTGGTAGTTGCTTTGGCATTAACAGTAGTTGGTATTTTTATGGTTTGCATGATTTTTATGACCATTCATTTTAGCCTGAAGTCTGCTATTAAAAGAGAAGAAAAAGAAATTGGCATTATGAAAGCCATTGGAGTATATTCCTTTTCTTATCGGACTTTGTTTGCTGTCAAATATATTGCTTTTGCCATTGTGGGAGGTATCATCGGAATTCCAATTGCAATGCCTTTGGGTAAACTTTTGATGAATCAGTTTATGATACATATTATCTTACCGACACAGACTATGAGAATCGTCATGGCAATTATCGCCGTTGTTTGCATGATTCTTGTTATGGTGCTTTTTACATTTCTCTCCCTTCGCTCTATGAATAAAATCAGTGTAATGGATGCCATTCACGGAGATAATAGAGGAGAACGGTTCCGAAAAATGCCGGGCTTGTTTTTGCATAAAAAGAAAGAGTGCAATATACCTTTGTTCCTTGCGTTAAGTGATATTTTGGGAAGAGTAAAAAGATACAGTTATCTGATTCTTGCTTATGTCTGCGGTATTTTTATTGTACTTCTTATTATCCAAATAAAAGATTCGATTTGCAGTATGGAGTATTATCAGAAATATTTGCAGGTCAATGCACTGGATTTTTATATGGAAATCAATGAGTCTTATTATACAAGACTCTATAACAAAGAAGGAAGTGCTGAAGCAGTATATGAGTCGCTAAATGAAAAGTTGGCGACAAATGATATTCCTGCGAGAATCGATTTCTTTTCTACTCAGTCTGTCACAATTTTCTTTGAGGAGCAGGAAGTGTTAGCTACCATGCAATTTGGTGATTTTGATTATGCCAAAGATCTTATCTATGTGGAAGGCGGAACGGCACCTATGCTACAGAATGAGGTGGCAATAGCGTATTATACTGCCAAGCAGGCGGGAATTGAATTAGGAGATATTATTACCATCGAATACGACAAGTATACTGACGACCATATATCCTATGAAAAGGTGCAGGAAGAGTTTGTGGTAACCGCATTTTTTGACGGACAGAGCTGGGGTGTTGCTCCCATTATTATGAGCGAAGCATTTGAGGGTGCTGTATCTACAGGGAATGCGCTGTATCAATATAAACTAGATTGTCCGGAATCAGAATATCAGGAATACTATGACAGAATGGATACATTGTTTACGGATGACGAAATAAAGTTTAAGGGCTCTAAAGACGCTTATGATGAATTCTTTGCAGGTTTTAGTTTCATGTTTAATCTGTTGATTCTGGTAGTATCCGTAGTAGTGGCTGTGGTGCTCAGTCTCATTACCATATTGTATGAGAATATTTTTATGGAAGAAGAAACAGGAGATGTGGCAGTACTGAAAAGCATAGGCTTTCAAAATGGAGTAATAAAATGTTGGCATCTGTTCAGAATGCTTTTGTTGGTGGCGGCATCTTATGTTGTGGCAATTATTTTTAGTAAAACAATCGGAAATTATGTGATAGGTAATATTGTAAATCATATTATCCACGTATGTGAATTTGAGATGATTACCCTGTTTTGGGCTAATTATGTGATTGTGCCGGTTAGTGTCATTCTGCTGATTGCACTTTGTATGCTGACCATATTACAGGCAGTGAACAGAATACAAATCTGGAGGATTCGTGATGAATAAATGGATAAAAAAAGCTCGTAGTCTTAGTGTGCTTTTAATAATGCTTATAACTTTGACGGCCTGTAACACACAGGGCGAGGTAATCGTAAATCAAGATAACGATAATGAAAATTATGGGTTACAACCTGTAGGGAATTATCTCACGGAAGAAGAGTATGCGTATACCAATGAAGGTGTAAAGCAGAATGTGGAAGAGACTTTTGTGTCAGAGGATGGCTTGTGCACTATTCTGGTTTATCCGGATTATTATGACGTGACGTTGGATTATGAGAGTGGAACTCCGGAAGAAGTAGGCGAGGCATATGCTGATACGGTGCTGAAAGCTTTTCCAGCGTATGAGGAGAGTATGGAGCCGTATATTTATGAGAATATAAGGTTGGCGTTTTCTGGACAGAGTATTGATTATGCAGTTTTGGAAGAAAGAATGAATGTGTTACTGTCATCCATACCGGAGGATTACAGGACAGAAATTATGGCTTTTGCAACCACCATTTCAAATGGGGAAAACGGCTTTGTGGAGAATGGTAAAATCAGTTATGAAGAAGCCGTGATTGTCCAGATGATACCGGATGCCCTGCGTCCTACTTCTTGTAGTGCACTGTCCCTTTGGGGAAGTAAAACCGAAACCGGTGAGGGTATTACGTTAAGAAGTCTGGAATGGAATCTGGGCAGTGAAAATCAAATGGGTAAGGTCAATGCAGTGACTCATATGGTAAAGGGAGAAAGAAGCGTTATAACCATTGGAATGCTGGGAATTTACACTACGATTTCTGCAATAAATGATGATGGTGTTTTCGTGGCAATTCTGGATGTTGGAGCATCGGATTATCCCTTTGTATCTGAAGGGAAAAAGTGTTACACTTATGATATCCGGTATGCATTGGAGGAATATGACAATGCAACGGATTTAGGGAATTATATGGTAGCAAACAGCGGTGATTATACATGGTGCCATAACCTGATTATTACAGATGCCGAGCATTCCTATTGTGCAGAAAATTGTGTTCGGGAAGTTACGGAAGCGGGAGATGGATTTTCTGTTCTGCGAGATGCAGATACTCCCATTATGGAAGGTCTTAACTGGGAGAGTGAGGACAGTCTCTGCGTACTGAATTCTTATATGACAGCTGGCAATAAAGATGATTTTACGGGTTCTGTGGCGAATCTGGTGCGCTTTGCCAAGTACAATGATTGGGTGGCTGCCGAGGAGAACTTTACGGTAGCTGAAGTGAAAGAGATGATAACGCAGGAGCAAACCGACCAGTATGAGGTAGAAAATGTGCACAGGCAGGGTGTGGTACATATCGTGTTGATTGACTATGCTACCGGCAATATTCAGGTGGCATTCACGGGGGACGAAGGCGTAGTGGACAAGCCAGAGTTTCTGGATGTGGGGAATTATTATGACTGACATTTTAGTAATTGAAGATAATAAGGAATTGGGAACTTTAATCTGTGACTTTCTGAAGAAAGACGGTTTTAGCGTGGATTGGAAAGAAAGTGCCAAAGAGGGGTTGGAGTGCGTTGAGAAGGCAGCATATAAAATGCTGCTTCTTGATGTTATGCTTCCGGGAATGGACGGTTATGAAATTCTCCAGATTATTCGGCAGAAACATAGTATTCCGGTGCTTATGATGAGTGCCAGAACAGATGATCAAAGTAAAATACTGGGCCTTGATGTAGGGGCGGATGATTATTTGGATAAGCCCTTTTCTTTCCCTGTTTTATCTTCCAAGGTAAAGGCAATTCTCCGCAGAACCTATGGGATGGCGGAAGATAAGGAACTGCTTGTGTATAAGGATATTACCGTGGATGTTGCATCAAGAACGGTAACGAAAGCCGGTAAAGAGATTTCCATAACAGGAAAGGAATATGATATTTTATGCTATTTTATGAAACATCCTGAACAGGTGATTCATAAAGAAACACTTTTTAATGCGGTTTGGGGGAGCGATTGTTTTAGTGAAATCAATACCTTGAATGTGTATGTACGATGGCTTCGTGAGAAATTGGAGGAAGACCCTAAGAATCCCATGCTGATCCAGACAGTATGGAAGGTGGGGTACCGATTCGGAGGAGGGAGCGATAAATGAAACGCTTAAAGTATTTGTATGCGGGAACGTTTCTGCTTTTTGCTTTACTGCTTGTAATTGCTAATATACTGCAGAAGAATCGGGAGGAGCAGTCCAATCAGGGGCGTAATGTGGTAATGAACCGTATTGCCGGCCTGGTGGAAACAGAGATGAAAGCCTCAGGTGCGAATCCGGAGGAGATTGTGCAGTTGTGCTTTTATGATAAAAAAGATGAATGGCAGCAGGCGTATAATGAATGTATGTTGCCCTTGGACATTGTTTATCTTCCGGCAGATACGGAGCAAAGCGGTGTGAATAATGTAACGGATTTGACAAGTTCGCAAAGTGTCTGGGTTCTCTATGAAGAGGAACGGCTTGCGGGCTTTCTTGTTTTTTCTTTTGGGGATGAATCTTATGGGCAGAAAGCAGTGATTATGAATGGGTGTATCATTGCATCTTTTGTACTGACGATAGGGATAATTGTATATATCCATTTTAAAATTTTAAAACCTTTCCAAACACTTTCCCAGTATCCGGAGCGTCTGTCCAAAGGTTCTTTTACGGATAAGTTACCGGAAACGAAGAACCGGTATTTTGGTAAATTCGTATGGAGTGTTAATATGCTGGGTGATAAAATGACCTATGATAAAAAGCATATCAATCGTCTGATTGAAGAACGTCAGACGCTTCTTGCAACCATAGCTCACGGAATCAAAACACCGGTGTCGAATATTAAACTGTACGCAAATGCAGTGGAGACGGGATTGTACCAGCCGGATGGCATGCCCAATGAAAAGGATGCGGAAATTGCAGTCAAGATTAATAAAAACGCAGATGATATCACCATTCTTGTACAGGAGATGATTCAAACCTCTATGGAAGGGTTGGTGGATTTTGAACCCAACCCGCAATCTTTTTATTCCAAGGAGATTGAGGAGTACATAGAAGAAGAGTACACCAATCGATTAAAAGTACTTAAAATTCCCTGCGAAGTGGAATGCGTCAATAATACTTTGGTGGATTCGGATAAAATAGGTATTCTGCGGATTTTATCGCAGTTTCTTGAAAATGCGATTAAGTACGGTGACGGCACCGGAATTTCTGTTGTGATTGAGAAACAGGAAGAAGGACATTATTTTACGGTAAGAAATAAAGGAGGTATTGTGTCTGAGAGTGAACTTCCTTATCTTTTTAACAGCTTTTGGAGAGGCTCTAATGCAGAAATGAAAGAAGGAAGCGGTATCGGTTTGTATGAAGCCAAACAAATTGCGTTGCGTTTGTCGGGAGATGTGTTTGGGCGATATATGAAAGATGCGGAAGGGATGGAGTTTGTTTTATACATTCCGTAGGAGATATTCTTGCAGACTACAAGTAAGCATGCATACAAGAAGAGGTGGAAGAAATTGAAATTTTGATTGAAGGAGTAGAATCCAGACTGTATAATATTAGGCGGAAAAAGATATCCGATTCCCTGTGTTTTTCAATGGGAAAGAGATATACGAATTGGATTGGGACAATGAAAGTATAGTCGAGACAATCTGCTTGCTAAAGAAGTCCTAGGCGCGTAAACGCTCGCATTGAAAAAGAACGAAGAACAATAAGGACAGTGATGAATGCAATAGGAGGCTGCGTATGGTAACACCGAAGGATGGGAATCGGATTTCAAAGATTGATATGTACTTGAATTGTGCGGAAAACTTTGCGTATAGAAGTACTTGCATGAAACGTAAATATGGAGCTGTGATTGTAAAAAATGACGTGGTAATTTCCACGGGTTATAATGGTTCGCCCAGAGGTTTTGAGAATTGTTGTGATATAGGAAAGTGCCCTCGCGTGGAAAAAGATATGCATCAAGGAGAGGGATACGGAATATGCAGGGCCATTCATGCTGAGGCCAATGCCCTTTTAAACTGTTCCAGAGAACAAACCATAGGAGCGGATTTGTACTTAACAGGAATCAATCCGGATGATAATTCCATTCATAAAGCAAAACCTTGTCCGATTTGCGCAAGAACTATAATACAAGCAGGAATTAACAATGTAATTATGCGTCAGGGGGAAGGCGCGGATAATTATATTATTTTACCGGCCAAGGAATTGCAGTGGGTACTTGCGTAGAATTTAATATTGTGGTTCGGTCAAGCCGGCGATTGAAAAGTAAAATGGATACAGTTATGGTGGATTTGCCAATCCATCGGTGCTCCCACTTCGGTGGGAGTTTTTTGTTTGGAAAAAAATCTTGACCGGATGTAATAATAATTATAAAATGAATTTATGCAATGCATAAAGGAGAGGCTATGGAAGCTAAAGAAGAATTAAGAAAATTAAGAGAAAGTACCGGAATGAATCGAAAAGAATTTTGTGAATACTTTGAAATTCCATATATGACGATGACGGATTGGGAATTAGGAAACAGAAGGGTTCCGCAGTATCTTTTACGCTTGATGGCATATAAGGTTGAGATAGAGCAGTTGGCGGACAAAAGAAATAAGGATGATAAGGAAAATGCATAACTAATCGATAGTGTGTTGGCAATTGTGCTGCCAGCTGTTGCGCAATTTGTAGGAGAAATGCTATGGCAGAAAATACGGAATTAGTGACGATAGATAATATATGTAATAGAGTTTATTTCATAAGAGGCCAGCAGGTGATGCTGGATTATGATTTGGCTGAGATTTATGGATATGAAGTAAAACGTTTGAATGAGCAGGTAAAGCGTAATATCACAAGATTTCCGGAAGATTTTATGTTTCAGTTGACAACAGAGGAAGATGAGATCTTGAAGTCGCAAATTGCGACTTCAAGTTGGGGTGGAAAAAGAAAGCTTCCGTATGCATTTACGGAACAAGGCATTTATATGCTTGCTACAGTTCTCAGAGGTGAGCTAGCAGAGCAACAAAGTATATTCATTATGCGTGCATTTCGTGAGATGCGTCATTATATAAAGCAAAATCAACAGTTTGTTACACAGTCAGAGATGCATCTTGTAAGTGCGAGAGTATCAGAAATTTCTGTGCAAATGTCAAATATGGCTGACAGACAGAAGAAAACAGAGCAAGATATGCAGGTTATTCAAAAGAGCATAGATACGCTTAACGAAAACTTTGTTTC